>CAKUMO010000013.1 GCA_934667815.1 uncultured Oscillospiraceae bacterium | reverse complement strand
TTTCGCAGTTGGCTTTTGCAAAGTTTACACAGCGATAAAGGTCTGCCGATTCTTTTTCGGAGAAGAGACGGGGCTTGTTGACAAGACCGGAGCGCACGGCAAAGGCGTCCTTGACATATTCATAATTCGGCGAGTAATCTCCCCAGAACACCGAGTCGCCGTCTGCGTTCTGTTTCCAGGTACAGAACATAAAGCCGCTCTTTTCACTGCAGGTCGCCGCCAACACGGTATCTCCGAAGGCGGCAAGCTGTCTGTAATCGGAGACATCGGCAGCTTTCATCTGCGGTGCGTGTTCGTAGAGTCCGACATATTCTCGCACCGTAGAGATCTCATCCTGAATGTCTGCAATTTTACTGCGGTACTCATCGGAGAGGTTTTGGTCGGCATTGCTTAGAAATTGACCGTTGTATTTTATCCGGCATAGGGGGATGCCGTTCGAGGAAACCTCCAGCCATCCGTTGCCGTCCATCTTGGTGTCGTACCGAGCTTTGAGGCGTTTGGCTAATTCTTTCTGTAGCATATTTGATTTCTCCTTTTTAGGGTAATAAAAAAGGCAGATAGATTTTTGATTTCTATCTGCCTTGAGTTTCGTTATTCTGTTTTTCGGTTGTCCGAGTCTATTCGCAAAGGGAAAACGGCGATTTGACATCTACATTTTAGCGTAGAGGCAAATCGCCGTTTGGGTAGCGAAAAAGCCCGATAAAATCGGGCTTTTCGGCGGACACATCTTTTTTGTGTCCGCATTATGGCGGAGCAGAAGGGATTCGAACCCTTGGACGGCTTTTGACCGTCACACGATTTCCAGTCGTGCCCGTTATGACCTCTTCGATACTGCTCCATATGCAATTCTGATTCTACGCGGCAAAATCAGCTTTTATATAATACCTGATTTTCGCACAATTGTCAAGTATTTTCTTCCTCTTTTCTGCATTTTTTGATTTTTCAGGCTGTCAAAAAGCGATCCAGCCGGAGGTTTCGGTGGGAGGGATAGGGCGAAAGGGAACCGTTAGGGTTCCCTTTCGCGTTCAATAACCCGCGCAGCGGCCAAAATTGCAAAATAATAATGCAAATTCAAATTTTGCAATTTTGCAGATAGCCTGTCAAGAAAATCCAAAATGACTTTTTTGACAAGCTGAAATCCCGACCGGAAAACGGTCGGGATTTCTAAATGACCCGTCAACGCTCGTAGAGCTTGACCATGCGCGCAATACGGTCAGCCAGCTCGTCCGTGAGCAGGCTCGCATCGACGCGCCAGCTCCAGTTTTTGGTGCTGAGCGTGCCCGGTTCGTTCATTCTGGCCTCTGCACCCAGCTCAAGATAATCCTGAAGCTGCGCAATGAACACGTCCGCAACGCTAGCCATACCCGCGCGCAGGATGCCACTCACGCACTCCGAACGGTCGCGCAGGCCGAGGTATTCCTGCACATACTGCACCGTCTCGGGCGATGCGCCGTCCAGCCACTGCACCAGCGTCTCATTGTCATGCGTACCGCTGTAACAGATGCAGTTCGTCGTGTAGCGGTGCGGCAGATAGTTGCTCGGCTCACGCGGATCGAAGGCAAATTCCAGCACCTTCATACCGGGGTAGCCTGAATTTCTCTGAAGCTCGATGACCTCCGGCGTCAGGAAGCCGAGATCCTCGGCGATCAAATGCAGCTCGGGGAAGCTGCGGTGCACGGCATCGATGAAGTCCTGCCCCGGCCCCTTGACCCAGTGGCCGCGCCGCGCATTGACGTCGCCGTAGGGCACGGACCAGTAGCTCTCCAGCCCGCGGAAGTGGTCGATGCGGATAACGTCGAACAGCCTTCCGGCCGCCGCGATACGCTGCATCCACCAGCGATAGCCGTCGGCGCGCATGGCATCCCAGTTGTAGAGCGGATTTCCCCAGAGCTGGCCGTCCTCGCTGAAATAATCTGGTGGGACGCCTGCAACGCCCGTGGGCAGGCCGCCCTCGTCGAGCTGGAACAGCTGCGGATTCGCCCAGACGTCGCAGGAATCGTAGGGGACATAGATGGGCAGGTCTCCGATGATACGGATCCCGAGTCCATGGACATAGTCGCGCAGGCGGTTCCACTGCCGGAAGAACAAAAATTGCAGATAGATAAAGAAATTCGTGTCCTCGGCCAACACCGTGGCATAGGTGTCCGCCGCACCCGGACGGCGCAGACGGATTTCCTCCGGCCAGTGCTCCCACGACTGCATGGAATTGCTGCGCTTTAGCGCCATGTAAAGCGCATACTCCTCTACCCACGGGTTCGCGTCGCGAAACTCGCGGAGGGCATCCGCATCGCGGTCGCGGCCGCGAAGATACGCGTTGTACAGCAGATCAAAGCGCACCGAATACTGGAAGCCGTAGTCCACGCGCCCGGCATCCGTGCCCCAATCGACGGCGTCGATCTCCTCGCGAGTGAGCAGGCCGTCCTGCTCCAAAAGGTCAAGATCGATGAAATACGGGTTGCCCGCGCAGGTGCTGAAGCTCTGATAAGGGCTGTCGCCGTAGCTGGTCGGGCCGATGGGCAGAATCTGCCAGTAGCGCTGACCGGCACGGTGCAGGAAATCGGCAAAGTCGTAGGCGGCTTTGCCCAGCGTGCCGATGCCATAGGGCGAGGGCAGCGAAGAAATGTGCATTAAAATTCCGGAACTTCTCATTGCGTGTTACTCTTTCTGTTTGTGGATTGATGATTCTGCCCGCGGCGGCGCAACGCTCTCCCGCTCGCAGAGGGTGAAGTCGGTGATCTCGTGTTGTGCAGGCAGATGCTTTTCGATCTGGCCGAGCAAAAGCTGAACACCGCGATCCGCGATGGACTGGACGGACTGGCGGATGGTCGTGAGCTTGGGTACATAGTAGCCGCTCATTTCCAAGCCGTCGAAGCCAACGACGGAGATATCCTCCGGCACGCGGAAGCCGCGGTCACGCAGCGCACGAATCGCGCCGAAGGCCATAACATCCGACATGGCAAAAATCGCTGTCGGGGCAAGAGGCTCCAATAGGCGCAGCGCGGCGGCATAGCCATCGTCGAGCGCGTAGCGTGCGGTGGCGCAGCGCGCCTCCGACAGGGTCAGCCCGTGACGCGCAAGCGCACGCATACAGCCGGCCATACGCGAGCGGGACGGGCCGGAACAGCTCCGGTCGCCGCTGATTACGCCGATCGAGCGATGCCCGAGGGCGATCAGATGCTCCACGGCGCACTCGGCGGCAGCGACGTCGTCGGTCGCCACAGAGGAGAGATTCGGCAGCTTCAGACCGGAGACATCCGTCGTCAGGACGACGCCGGGCAGCGGAATCTGGCCATAGCTTTTCTCGTACATACGCGCATCACCGCCGAGGAAGATGATGCCCTGCGGCTTTTTCTCGCGGCTGAGATGCAGCGCCTTGAGCACCGGATCCTCGTTTTCGTCCACATAGTCCACCGTGAGCGGATAGAGCGTGGACGAAAGCGTCTGCTGCACGCGCTCGATCATGCGGGCGAACAGCTCGTTGGACGTACCGGTGACCACGGCAAGGATGCCGTCGCCATAGACCTGCTTGAGATTCTTGGCGTTTTTGTTGCGCTCGAAACCGTAACGCTCCACGGCCTCGAGCACCTCCGCGCGCGCCTTGTCACTGACATTCGGGTGGTTATTCAGGACGCGGGAGATCGTGCCGACGGAATAGCCCGTCTCGCGGGCAAGATCCTTGATGGTCATATCAGCCCTTGACGGCGCCCGCCGCAACGCCCTTGATGATGTGCTTCTGGCAGAACAGATACACGATGATGATGGGTAGGATGCTCAGCATGATGACAGCCATGAACGCGCCGAGGTCAACCGTGCCATAGCTGCCCTTGAGGTACTGCACATGGATGGGGATGGTGCGGTACTCCGTGATGTCGAGCACGAGGTAGGGCAGCAGATAGTCGTTCCAGAGCCACATCAGCTCCAGAATGCCCACAGAGATCAGGCTGGGCTTGAGCATGGGCAGGACAACACAGAAGAAGGTTCGCACAGGGCCGCAGCCGTCGATGGCGGCAGCCTCCTCGATCTCCATTGGCAGACTCTTGACAAAGCCCGAGAACATAAAGATTGCAAGCCCCGCGCCAAAGCCGAGGTAAACGACCGGGATCGTCCACGGCGTGTTGAGGTGGAAGGTCTTTGCCGTATTCGTCAGGGTAAACATAACCATCTGGAACGGAACGATCATAGAAAACAGGCAGAGGTAATAGAAAATCTTGGCAAATTTGCTCTGCACGCGGACAATGTACCACGCGGCCATGGAGCAGCAGACCAAAATCAGTGCTGTAGAGACGATGGAGATAAAGAGGCTATAGCCCGCGGATTTCAGGAAGGGAAAATTGCCGAAGGTCAGGCCCTTGACATAGTTATCCGCGCCCGCGAAAGACTCGGAATCCGGCAGAGCGAACAGATTCAGCGAAATGGAGCTGTTGGTTTTGAAAGAGTTTATGACAACCTCGATGATGGGCATCATCCACGCAAGGCAAATGACGATGAAAACGATCGTCAAAACCGTGCTGCCGACGGTAAACTCTCTGTGTTTTCTGACGCGCGATTTCATTGCTGTACCTCCTTTCGGCTGGTAACCTTCTGCTGGATGATCGCAAGCACCGCGACCAGCAGGAAGAAGATGACCGCCTTGGCCTGCGCAACGCCGTGATAATTTTTGCTGATATTATAGGTCGAATAGATGTTCAGGGCGAGCAGCTCGGTGGCATTGATCTTTCCGCCTGCCACAAGGTGGCTCGGCGCGCCGCCTGTCAGCGCGAGGTTCTGGTCAAAGAGCTTGAAGCCGTTGGTCAGGGTCAGGAATGTGCAGGTTGCAATGGACGGCATAACGTTCGGGATAATGACCTTGAACAGCGTCTGACGGCCGTTGGCGCCGTCGATACGCGCAGCCTCGAGCATATCCTCGGAGACGGCCTGCAAGCCCGCGATATAAATAATCATCATATAGCCGATCTGCTGCCATGCAACCAGAACCACGAGACCCCAGAAGCCCCATGTCGCATTGACTGCAAGACTGGTGGCATAGCGTCTCAGGATGGCATCGAAGATCATGCTCCAGACATAGCCCAGCACAACGCCGCCGATCAGGTTCGGCATGAAAAACACCGTGCGGAACAGGTTCGCGCCGCGCATCTTTTGCGTCAGGGCATAAGCAATGGCAAATGCGACGACATTGATTAGAATGATCGTGACAACGGCGAACGCAGCCGTGTTCTTAAAGGCGTTCCAGAAGCCGGGATCCTTCCAGATCTTTGCGTAGTTCTGAATGCCGATCCACTTGGCATCGGTCGGAACATTGAAATTGCAGAAGGACAGATAAATACCCTGCACAAACGGCCAGACAAAGCCGATCAGGAAGGCCGCAAACACCGGAAGAATAAACAGCGGCGCCCACCGCCGGATCGGCTTGCGAAGCAGCGGCCCGCTCGCACCGACCATGGTTTTCTTTCCCACGGAAACTCCTCGCTTTCAAATTCTAATTTCAGGAAGCTGTATGCCGCTCCTGCGCTTTCTTGGAAAAGGCGCGTGACCGTTGCCAAGAAAGCGCAGCAGAAGCTATGGAAAAAGGGGCGGGCATTCGCCCGCCCCAGTTCTGTCTATTTCGCTATTTGCTTTTGCTGCGCGATTAGCCGTTGACGACGGAGTACTCGTAGGCCCAGCCATCGACGAAGGCCTTTTCGACCTCGCTCCAGTCAGCCTGACCCATGGAGTAGGAGGTCAGAGCGGTGACAACGGTAGCTCTCCAAGCATCAACGTTCGGAGTGTAGTTGAACGCCCAAGAAATCGGGGTCTTGCCTTCGGCCAGCAGAGCGTTGCCGTCGTTGACGAACTTGTTGCTGGAGGCGGGGCAATTCTTGAAGGGCACAGCGCCGAGCTGCTCGACATAAACCTTGGAAGCGTCGGGATCGGTAACCAGCCAGACAAGGAAGTCGATGGAAGCCTTCTGATCTTCTTCAGAAGCCTTGGCGTTGATGGCCCAGCGGTTCTCGGTGCCGGAGCACAGAGCTGCCTTGGCGTCGTCGTCCGCGCCGCAGTAGATGGGGATCATCTGCAGGTCGTCGGGGTTCATCTTGAAGTTGCCGTCAGCGCTGGTCAGGTTGGAGAATTCCCAAGTGCCGTTCTGGAAGAAGACAGCCTTGCCGGTGCCGAACTCAGCACGGGACTCGTCGCCGGTCTTGGTGGACAGCTCAGAGGGAGCGCAGGTGGAGTTGTTGATGTACAGATCCCAAACGTTCTTAAAGAGGTTCAGGTACTTGCCGGTGATGGTGGGAACGTTGTCCACGATGCCCTCATAGTGCAGGGGCAGGGTTGCGAGGTGGCCGGAGAATCTCCAGGAAGAGGAGCTTTCCAGACCTGCGGAGGAGAAGGCGTCGAAGCCCAGCTTGGAGGCGCGGGCATGGATGTCCTCTGCGACCTTCTTCAGGGAAGCAAAGTCCTTGATGTCCTCAACCTTGTAGCCGGCCTTTTCCAGCAGAGCCTTGTTGACGATGATGCCGAAGGACTCGTAGCAGTTGCCGATGGCCTTCAGCTTGCCCTCTGTATTGTAGAGGTTGAAGCCGTCGGTGTTGAGCTCCTTGGCGATGGCGCTGTCGGTCAGATCAAGTGCGTATTCATCCCAGTCATTCAGGGCGGCGGTGTTGCCGATGTTGAAGACGGTGACGTCGCCGATGTTGGCAGTCAGTGTATTGTTGTAGTCGCCGGAAGCAGCGGTCACGACCTTAACTTCGACGCCGGTCTTTTCGGTGTACTTGGCAGCCAGCTCGGTCAGAGCGGTGTCAAATTCCGGCTTGAAGTTCAGGTAGTAAACGGAACCCTTCGCGGTATCGGTGTTGTTTTCGGACGGGGTGGACTCGGAAGAGGGCTCGCCGGAATTGTTGGGCGTAGTGGGCTCTTCGTTGCCCTTGCAGCCGGCGAACAGGCAAGTGATCATTGCCAGGGCCAGAAGCAGTGCAAACAGTTTTTTCATTTTCTTTCCTCCTAAGTTAATTTGCATGAATGATTGATCTTTACAAAGTATTTGGAAACGTTTCCAAACCTTGTGACTTTAGTATAGCGTGCGGTTTTGCAGTTTGCAAGTCCTTTTCTTGCGTTTCCAAAAACTTCGTCAGATATGAATAAAAACGGCATGCCGATTTTATGCACTTTCACAACAGGCCCGCGGCATACTCCCCTGCCCACGCGCATACGCTTGTACCACAATAACAATCAGAGGGGCTGATCGTATGTGGAAACGAATTTTGGCAGCGCTTTTGGCGCTGGGACTTCTCGCGGTGTGCCTGCCTGTGGCGGCAGCAGCAGGCCCGGAGATCGATGCGCCGTCCGCAATTTTGATCGATGCCGCGACCGGCACCGTTCTTTTTGAAAAGAATGCGAACGAGCGTCTGCGTCCTGCCTCGGTGACGAAGGTCATGACGCTGCTTTTGGTCATGGAGGCGCTCGCCTCCGGCCGCATCGGCTGGGACGACATGGTCATCACCTCGGACGCAGCCGCGGCCAAGGGCGGCAGTCAGGTCTATCTGGAGCCGGGCGAACAGATGAGCATGGACGAAATGCTCAAGTCCGTGGTCGTCAGCTCGGCAAACGACTGCGCTACTGCGCTGGCAGAGCACGTCTCCGGCAGCGAATCGGCCTTTGTTGACCGCATGAACCAGCGTGCCGCCGAATTGGGGCTGAAGGACACGCATTTTGTCAACTGCACCGGGCTGGACGACGCGCCGGAGGCGGCAGAGCACCTGACTACGGCGCACGATCTGGCCGTCATCTCTCGTGAGCTGCTGAAGCACAAGGAGATCAAAAAATACACGACCATCTGGATGGACACCGTGCGCGGCGGGCGCTTCGGCCTTGCCAATACGAACAAGCTCGTGCGCTTTTATGAGGGCACGACCGGCCTGAAAACGGGCTATACCTCCGCCGCAGGCCACTGTCTGGCGGCCTCTGCCGAGCGCGACGGCATCGAGCTGATTGCGGTCGTGCTGCACTGCAAAAGCTCGCCGGAGCGTTTTGAGTCGGCCAAGGCGCTTTTGAACTACGGCTTTGCAAACTACGCCCTCGTCTCCGCCGAGCCGCCCGAGCCGATCTCGCCCGTGCGCGTCCGTCTGGGGGAAAAGAGCCTGATCCAGCCGGAATTGCAGGAATCCGCGCCGATTCTGATTGAAAAAGAGCTGCAATCGGGCATTGTCAAGAAAATTACGGTCGATTTGGAAGTCGAAGCGCCGGTACAGGCCGGGCAGCAGCTCGGCGAGATGACCGTGTCCTCGGGCGACAAAACCCTTGCGCGCATTCCCATCGTCGCGCCGGAGACGGTAGAAAAGCTGACGTGGTGGGAGCTGACCGTCCGTCTCCTGCGGCGCATCTGTATGGGTGAGTGAAGCAGCGGCCGTTTGCCAAATTTCGGTGCCCGCACACGGGAAAAGCAGCAGCGCAAAATACGCTGCTCAGACTGCCAAATAAACGATCCGGCCAAAGGCTTCGGATGGGAAAAGCACATTACTATGTCTCTTGATTGCTTCAGGAAGCCCATGCGCCTTGTGCACTGTGGAGCACGCTTCGGCGTGCTCCACAAATCTGCATGGTCTCGATCATTGTTTTGCTCCGTTTTTCTTTGTGCGATCTATGGTATCCGTTCTTTAGGCAGTTTTCGTCCATCACGAGATTTTCCCGCCGTCAAGCGCGCGGCGGGGGACAATGTGTAGTCGTTTTTCGCTGCGCACAGGATTTTTCTGGACTTCCGGGTTATTTCGTGGTATACTGAACTTGGAAAAACGGTTTTCTTAGAAAAAACGAAGTTTCCCATTCGATTCTGTCGAAATGAATGTGGAATTAGTGCGGAAGGAGCGCTTCATTATGACGATCAAGGACATCGCCAGACTCGCGCAGGTCTCGGTATCCACCGTTTCCAAGGTTCTGAACAACAAGGATGAAAACATTACCGAGGAAACGCGCAAGCGCGTGCTGGACGTTGCGCGGCAGTACCAGTTCACACCCTATAAGAATATCCGCGACCAGCTTAGTGTCTCGTCGCACACCATTGCGCTGATTGTTCCGGACGTCGCCTCGCCGTTTTTTTCCGGTCTGATCACGGCCATTGAGCAGGAGGTGCGCGCACTCGGCTACTGCCTGATGCTGCTCAACTCCAAGGGCAGCCCGGACGAGGAATACGATCTGCTGCTGATCGTCATGCAGAAGCAGGTGGACGGTCTGATTTTCTATCCCATCACGCAGTGCGAGGGCGGCGTGGCGGAGCGGACGCTCAGCCTCCTGCGCGAACTGAAAAAGCCCTATGTCTTTGCCGACCTCATGCGCGAGCCGGGCGCATACCAGACGCGCTTTGACTTCCGGCAGGCCGCCTTTGCCGCCACCAAGTATCTGACCGATAAGATGCACCGTAAAATCGCCTTATTCTGTGACGGTGATCTTCTGGACAACCGCTTCCTCGACGGCTACCGCAAGGCCCTCTATCAGGCTTCCATTCCCTTTGACGAAAAGCTGTGCGTGCATTTCATGCAGCGCGACGAGGGATTTTTAAAGCTCGCGCAGCTCTTTGACGTTGGAACGACGGCGGTCATCTGTGCCGGCAGCCGGTCGGCGCCGCTGCTGTATCAATATGCCAGCCGCTGCAAGTGCCCCGTTCCGGAGCAGTGCTCGGTACTTTTGCTGGACGACTCCTGCCATTTGGAGGGCTTCCTGCCGCAGCTCACGCATGTGGAATATCCCTACGAGGAGTTTGCAAAAAGCATCACAAAGCAGCTCAACGCCTTAATTTATAAATCCTCCGACGTGGAGGAAAGCCGCACCGTCAACACCGCCGTCGCAGAGGGAGCGAGCGTCGCCACGCCCTACGGCAGCCGCGGCAAACGCAGCATCATCGTCGGCGACCTGAGCATCGACGTCACCCTCTACGCTTCGTATCTTCCGGCGGTCAACTGTGTAAGCGTCGTAAACAAAAAAAGCATCACCGTCGGCGGCCGCGCGGCCAATCAGGCCATCTGCGCAAGCCAGCTCGGCTGCAACATCTCCGTGCTCGGCTGCGTCGGCAACGACCGCGAGGGACATCTGATTTACGAAAATCTGACCAAACACCGCGTCGATGTGGACGGCATTCGCATGGACAAGACCAATGCCACCGGCTGCGCCTACATTTCCGTCGCGCAAAATGGCGACAATCTTGTACTGGTTCATGCTGGCGCGAACGATGCGCTCAGTGCACAGCAGATTCTCAAGCATCGAGAGCTGTTCACCGACGCGCGCTTCTGCTCCTGCCACACTGCCATTCCGCAGGATGCGCTGGCCGAGGTTTTCCGGCAATGCGCGGAAAAGCAGATCGATATGATCCTCAAGCCGAACAATTTTCTGCCCGCCGAATACGAGGCCGAATGGCTGGACGGTCTGTTCCTGCTGCTTCCCAACGAGAGCGAAATTGCCATGCTGCGGCCGGAGCTGGAAACGCTGGAGGAGCGGATCTATGCCTATCGGGCCAAGGGTGTGCGCAATATCATTGTCACGCTGGCCGAGCGCGGCTGTGCATTTCTGGCCGAGGGCTGCGACCGCATCCGCTATTATCCCACGGAGCAGGTAGAGGTTGTGGATGCCACGGGCGCAAGCGACTGCTTCATTGCCGCGCTGATGACCTGTCTTTCCGACCGTGCAGACTTTGACTATGCGATCAAATACGCCAACTTTGCCGCCAGCCTCAGCGTGACACGCAGCGGCAACATTGCCTCCGCAGACTATAAATCCATGCTTGATCTGCACTTCGGCACGATCCTGTAAACGCATCTATCATACAAGCGCCCTGCCGGAAATCCGGCAGGGCGCTTGTCAGACTGTCAAAAAAGTCCGTAATCGTCAAAATCGATTCACAATTCAACGATTTTCACTCTCTGGATTTCATTTACAAAAGTAGGGTCCTTCAAACTTTATAGTCTGAAAACCGGCTTGCTGCGCAAGGATTTTGACTTACTTCGCAACTCACGCCATACCGTACCTATGTACGCCGACGAGCGTGAGTTGCTTGTCTTCCGAACTTTTTCGCAGTCTGTCAGCGCCCTGCCGGAAACTCCGGCAGGGCGCTTGTGTAGTTCGTTTCTTATTTCACACTTATCAAACCGTGTCCTTGCGCATTCTGACAAGCACGAGGATTGCCAGCGCGATCAAGCTCACGATGGCCGCAGCCAGCGTCAGCGGCAGCGCGAAGCCGTCGGCCGTGGTAGGCGCCGCAGCCTTCTTTCCGCAGACGGTGCAGACGCCGTTAACGTACTTATGTCCGGTTTTGGGCAGGGTCTCGCCCTTTTCAATCGTCCGGCCGCAGTCCTTGCAGACGAGATCGCCGGAATAGCCGTCCTTTGTACAGGTCGGCTTCTGCTCGTTCTCGCGTGCCGTGTGCTCATGCCTGCAAGGTGCAGCCTTGACGGTCAGGGCGCAGCTTGCGGTAAAGCCGCCGTCCGCCGTAGTGACGGTGATAACGGCCTGGCCGGGCTTCAGAGCGGTCACAACGCCGTTTTCATCCACCGTGGCGACCGCCGGGGCGCTGCTGGTGAAGGAAACATTCGCGTTCGTTGCGTCCGCGGGCTGCACGACCGCATTTACGGTCAGGCTTTCACCCACGGTCAGCTCCGCCGCCTGCGGCTCGAGCGTCACGCCCTTGACCGAGCGGGTCAGGGTGAAGCCGGTTGCGGCCTCGCCGTTGGCAAAGAGTGCCTTGACGGTGTGGCTTCCAAGGCCGAGCGTCGCCATGTACTCCGGCTTGAGTGTGAGCTTCAGGCCGTCATTTGTCGTTTCGAGCGTGTAGGCCGACTGCTCCAGCGGTGCAGAGTCCACCTGCACGTTGAGGAAATGCTCGCTTGCGGGAACGATCTCCAGCTCAAGCGCTGCACCGGCCTCAAGCGTCTGGTCGGAGGTCTCGGCGGTGAAGCGATAGTCAACCTTCTCCAGCAGGCCCAGCATAGCCCCGCGCAGCGCCTGATAGACGGGTGTCAGCTCCTCGAGGCTGCTGGCCTCGGACACGGTCCTGACCGCATCGAGCGCCCGCTGCATCTCGTCCCAGTTGGCATAGGCGGCCGGGTCCTGTTTGCCCGCCCAGGTGACGATGTCCTGAATGTTCTGCCAGAGCTTTTCCGCCTCGGTGCGTTCGACGCTGACGCCGCACCATGCACTGTAATCGCCGTCCTTGGTCGTGACGGTGACGGTCGCATAGCCGAGACCGGTCGCGGTGATTTTGCCGTTTTCATCAACCGTGACGACCTTGGGATCGGAGGTCGCAAAGGTCAGGCCGGTATCCACGGCGTTGGCCGGAACCGCAGCAGCCGTCAGCTCCCAGCTCTCGCCGCGATGGAGCGTGAGCTGCTCGCCCTCCTCCTTGAGATACACGCCGGTAACGTGAATCTCCGGTTCGGTCTTTTCGGTGTACTTGTCGTCTAAGTAGTTATAAACGTTTTCCAGCTCCGCACCCGTAAGCGCACGGTCGTAGACCAGCACCTCACAGAGCGTGCCCTTCCAGTAGGTGTTTTCCTTGCCGGTGCCGAAATAGACGATGTTCTTATTGTTCTTTGTCACATTGCTCTTGGACGTACCGGTGCCGAAGGCCTCGCCGTCGACCGTCGCCTCATAGGTCGTGCCGTCCCAGCGGATGGCCGTCGCGCCGTAGGCGGACGTTTCGCTCGCGCGCGCGGCGCTGAAGCCATAGTCGTTGGCCGTACCGGTGCCGAAGCGCGCTGCGACAGCGTCGGTGTAGACGCTGGCAAAGAAGCTGCCCCAGCTCCCCGCTTCATCCACATAGAACAGTGAGCGGCGCTGCACGTTCCACGCAAGGCTGTTGCCCTCGTTGTATTTCCAGCTCGTTTCCGGAGAAGCATAGGCGATGACGGTCGCGCCGGTCAGGCCGTTCAGGCGGCCGTCAGCCAGCACCATCTGCATCACGTCGCCGTTGCCGCTGAAGTACACGCCGGGCTTGCCGTTGGAGGCGTTCTCCTTAACGGTCGGTGTTCCCTTCTTGTTGGTCGCAGAGACGCTCCCCGTGCGGGAATCCCACTTGGTAACCTTGCCGGAGGCATCCTGCTCCACGCCCTCGGAGGCATCCAGCCAGAAGATCAGGCCATCGGTGGAGACGGTCTTGTCCTTCGGCTCGTAGAGATCGCGGAGATATTCGTTGACGTCGGCCAGCTCCTCGTCGGTCAGGACGCGGTCATAGACCAGAATGTCGCAGACGTCGCCCGTCCAGTAGGTGTTGCCCTTGCCGGTGCCGAAATAGAAGATGTTCTTATTGTTGGCAGTCTTGCTGCCAAGGGAGACGCCGGTGCCGAACTGCTCACCACCAACCTGCACGTCGTAGGTCTTGGTGCTGCCGTTCCAGCGGATGCTCGTGGCGGTGAAGCCCTCCGTGCTCTCGGAGCGCTCGGCGCGGAAGCCGTTGTCGTTCGACGTGCCGGTGCCGAAGCGTGCGGAGATCGCGTCGGAATAAATGCCAGTGTAGAAGCTGCCCCAGCTACCGGACTCGTCCGCATAGAACAGCGTGTGGCGCTGCACGTTCCAGTCAAAGGAGTTGTTCGTCTGCTTCCACGGCGTTCTGGAGGCCGCGTAGGTCACGACGGTCACGCCCTCAAGGCCATTGAGCGCGCCGTTTTCGAGCACCATCTGCAAGACGTCCTCGCTGCCGTCAAAGGTAACGGCGGGTTTGCCGTTGACGGCGTTCTGCGTCAGCTTCGCGTCGCCCTTCTTCTTCGTGGCGACGGCGTCGCCCACCTTGGACTTCCACTGTGTGACCACGCCGCTGTCGTCCGTGCTCACGCCCTCGGAAGCGTTGAGCCAGAACATCAGGCCGCGCGTCGTGACCGGTTCCTTCACGCTCTTTGCGGTGACCGTCACGGTTGCCACCACAGGCGTGCCGTCGGCCAGCGTGCCCTTGACCGGGAAGCTGCCTTCTTCAAGATAGTCGTTCGGATTGATGCGTTCCCACTGCACGCCAAGATCGATGCTTGCACCGCTCTCATAGGTGATCTTGACCGTCTTGGGAAGCACGGGCGCTGTGCCCGCCTCGCAGGTGACGGCGACAGCCTCGACCGCGCTGACCTTGTCGGCGTACTTTTCGGCAAGCGCGAGCTGCGCCGCAGTGATTTCGTCATCCGCGAGTGCACGGTCATAGATCAGGATCTCGTTGATCGTGCCCTTGAAATAATTACCGTTCTTGCCGAGGCCGATCCAGCCCTCGGACTTGATGTTCTTGCTCTGCTCTGCCGCGGCAGTGCCGGTGTAGACCTTCTCGCCGTTGACAAAGAGGGTGTCTCTCAGGCCGTTTTTGCGGATGGCCGTGGAGGTAAAGAGGCTGCCGATGTTCAAGGGACGGGTGTAGGTCGTGCCGTAGTCGCCGCTCGTGCCGCTGCCGAAGCGCCAGATGACTTCATTCTGGCTGGCATTAAAGTATGCGCTGCCCCAGCTCCCGGTCTCACCGAAGTACAAAACGCTGTGGTACTGGCTGGACGTGCCGTTGCTCGCGCCGGCCGTGATATTTTCGGAGGAATTATATAGCAGCACCGTGAACTCGCTCTTGCCGTTCCAGAAATTCTCCGGCAGAACCAGATCCATGCTGTCGTCGCCGTCAAAGGCGATGCCCTTGCCCTTCACGGTCGGGCTGCCGGACTTGACCGTCGCGGTGATGTTGCCGACCTTCGAGGCCCACGCGGAGACCGCGCCGTTTTCCGCCGTCACGCCCTCGGAGGCATCCAGCCACAGGGCAAGACCATCGGTCGTGATCTCGGGCTTGACGACCGACGTCGCCGTCACGGTCACAAGCGCCTTGGCATAGCAGCCCAGCGCCGGAACATAGCCGAGCACGAGGAACTGCCCTTCCTTGGCGTAGCTGCTTGCCGCAACCTGCTCCCAGCGAACCTCCAGCCCGTAGATCTCGCCATTGGCCGTAACCTGCACGCTGCCGGGAAGCACCGGCGCCGTGCCGGCGGTCGTGGTGATCTGAAGCTCCTCCAGCTGCGCGTCCGTAAAGCTCACCGCGCTGACAAAGCGGAAGGAATCAAGCGAAGCCAGCACCTGCTTGGGCGCGCCCGTAAAGCGCAGATATACCGTATGCGTTCCGGTCTCGGGGGTCTTATCCAGTACGGCCGTAACGGTGCGGTAATCCTCAGAAGCCGCAAGCGTGAGCTGCGCGATGCGGTTTTCCTCCGCAAGGCCGTCGAGGTAAACGCCCAGCGTGCCGCCGGACAGGCCCTGCATCGTGAGATTCAGGAGCGTCTCGGTGCCGTCGAACACAATGCGGCGATATTCAAGATCATCGCCCGCCGTGAGCTTTTCGACCTTTTTATTGAGCCGGGAATCCGCCGCAGCGGGGACGGAGAAGCCCTGCGTTCCGTAGTTGAAGCCGTGGAAATGCTCGGCCTCGATCACGCTCTGCGCGCTGCGGTCGCGGTTATATGCGGCAAGATAGCCTGCAAGCTCGCTCGGGCGGTCGGTCTGAATGGCCTTGTAGCCGCGATTGAGCATTTCTGCCCATGTTGGCTCGGTGTCCGGCTTTGTGCTGCAAAGACCCGACCACATGGTGTTGACGAACATTGCAACCTTGTTTTCCAGGCACCACGGCTCAAGCTTTTCATGGATAACCTTGTCCGACGGATCGTCGGAGATGCAGATCTCAACCATGACGAGCTTATCGCCGTTGTCCAGATGCGACTGCAAAATGCCGTAGTCGGCGCTGCGAATGATATAGACATACAGGATGCTCTCCTGCACGTCCTTTGCCGTGATGGGTTCGTCGGAATGCTTCTTGTTCCACTTCTCGGCCGCAGCGGCGTACCACTGGTTCATGGTCCACACGTCGTTGGAGTTCTTGAAGAAGAAGTGATTCAGCATGCCCTGCTCACGGAACAGCACATAGCAACTGGTGAACAGCTCCTGTGAGAAGCAATGGTCGAGGTTGACCATGGTGTTCGGGCCGAGCTTTTTAAGAAGATCGATCAGGTCGTCCATGCGGCTGAGCGGAATCGTCTGCCCGGCGACGGCCGTGCCGGAATGCTCGGCATAGTTGGGCAGACTGTTCAGAAGCGCTGCATCGTCCTCGGTGAGAAGATAGGCGCTGCTGCCGCCCTGCCCGGGCTTGACCGCAATGGTCTTGAGCTGCTCCCAATTGTAGTCGGAGATATTCCCCGAGCCCATGGCGCAGCGATTGATCGAGCCGTCATGCGAGAGGACCAGAACGCCGTCCTTGGTCATCTTCACGTCCAGCTCCGCCACGTCGATGCCCATGCTGATAGACGCGGCGACCGCCAGCAGAGAATTTTCCGGTGCCATGCGCCACGCTGCGCGATGCGCAACGCCCATCGGCACGCCGGTGGCAAACTTGGTCACGCCGTCCTGCGCACCAAGCTCCGGCACAGGATAGGCGATGACCGTCGCCGGCACGAGCTGCACAAGCAGCAGCACGACCAGCAGGATGGACAATAGCCGCTTCTTCATAAAATACCCCATTCCTTTCCGTTGTCGGTTTTTGGCAAAACGCTGCTCTATTCGCGGTTTTCCGATTTTAGTTTAGCGGATTTTACAATTGAATCCTAGTGGTCTATTCTGCGATTTTTTGGAAAATCGACAGATTTTTGAAAATCCGCCGCACTTGACGCACAGCGCCGGTTTTTATATAATAGGTGTCGGAGGGGATATTTATGGCAGAACTCATTGCGCGGCGGCAATTTTCGCCGCTTTACATTTGGCTGGATATTGTGTTTCTGGTCGCGTATCTCGGATTACTTCTATGGAAGAAAAAATACATGACCGTGCTTGTCGGACTGGTGATGGGCGCGGTGTATCTGCTGGTGGATTATGGCATTTTTCACCTCGTGTGTCACAGCCGCAGCATCACCGAGGGCTACAGTCTGTTCTGGGTACTGCTCTGGATGTCCATGAGCTATGGCTTTACAAATTTCACATGGATCTGGCTGGCACTGTCCAAGGACGAGCATCTGCTTGAATGGTCGCTGCTGATTCTCGGATGGTGGTTCTGCTGCCCGCTGCTGACGCAGACCTTCGCGCCGGACGCAGCCGTCATTGTCATTCAGCGCACCACAGGCGCGTATCACGGCTATATGGCCGCGATCCTGTTTGCCGGCTATCTTGGCGCGATCTGCTACAATCTGCGACAGACCGCACCGGAAAAGCGGATGCATCTTGCATGGCTGCTTGCCATCGGCGTGGGCGTGCAGCTTGGCTGGGAGGCCGGGCTGCTGCTCGGCGGCATCCGCAGCGCGGGCTTTGCGAGCTTCGGCGAGAAGCTGCGCACGCTGGTCGTCAATTCGCTGCTGGAGACGAACCTCGGCATGCCCTATGTCTACTGCATTTTCATCGCCTACACCCGCCGCTTCACCGAGCGCCTCGGCCGCAAAGAAAAAACGCCCTCCTTTGCCGACCGCATTGCAGAAAACAACCGTGAACGCGTGAAATAACCTTCAAACGCGGTGCAAAAGCACCCTGCCGGTTTTCGGCAGGGTGCTTTTGCTGTCTGTCTGTAATGTGGCCGGACATGGATCTGTGCTGACAGGATGACCCATGTCAGTAACAAAGCACCATTTATTTCAACAATTCACTGCAATTTTCCGTCCTTCATATGCAGGCAGACATCGGCAGAGGCGGCGACGTCGGGGTCGTGTGTGACGACGATCACGCAGCGCCGCTCATCGTGTGCGAGGCTCTGTAAAATTTCAACGATGTTGCGGCTGTTCTCGCTGTCGAGGTTGCCGGTCGGCTCGTCAGCCAAAATCAGCTCACTGCCCGAGGCCAGCGCCCGCGCGATAGCCACGCGCTGCTGTTCGCCGCCGGAGAGCATATTCGGCAGACGCGTAAGCTGCTCCTCCGTCAGGCCGACGCGCAGGAGCGTCCGCCGCGCGACAGCATCGGCGTCCTTCTTTGCGATTTTTTTCACATAGAGCGGATATGCCGCATTCTCAAGTACCGTTAAATGATAAAACAAGTTGTAATTCTGGTAGATCACCGAGACGTGCTCCAGCCGGTAGGCATCGCGGTCAAGGTCGGCGGTGGACTTGCCGTCCAGTGTGATCGCACCGCCGGCGGGAACGTCCAGCCCGGCCAGCAGCGAGAGGAAGGTCGTCTTTCCGCTGCCGGACGCGCCGACCACGGCATAGACCTTACCCGGTTCAAAGACGCAGCTCACGCCGTTGACCGCACGGACAAGCTGCAATTTCGTGCGGTATTCGTAGCGCACGTCCCTTGCTTCCAAACGTTCCATGGTTAATCCTCCGTTTTCATAAGTTTCATAACGTTGACTCGCGTGACCATCAGGCAGGCTGCGGCCGCACCGAACAGGAAAAGCCCCAGCAGCGTTCCCGCGCGCGTCAACGCGCTGAGCGGATAACCGCCCTCGATCAGCAGCGCAATGCTCACACCGAGCGCCGCGCCGACCAGCGCGAGGAAAAGCTGCTCCAAAAATACTTGCAGCGTGATACCAAACTGCTTGCGGCCGATGCAGCGCATCACGGCAAATTCGCGCTTACGGCCGCGGGTGGTGAGATAAGCCGCGAGGAAGCCGACCCCCGCAAACAGCACCAGCAAAATGGGCGAAAGCAGACGCAGTGTTTTCAGATTCGACTCAAATTCCCGCACAGAGCCGGTAAATTCCTCATCGTTGATGAACACGCCGAATTTAGTTTCGCCCGAGGTGTTTGCGAGCTTCGGGGAGACAAATGTGTCGTAAATTATTTTCTTGTTTTCGTCCAGACGGGCGTTGTCACGGATGTCGAAGGAGCAGCGGTCGATGCGGAAGCTCTCGGATATTCCGTCGCGTAACTGTATGTATAACGGGCACCAGACCGTTCCCCCCGTCTGCCCGCTGACCGTGCCGATGACGCGCAGAGACGTGTTCACCTCGCCGACGGAAACGTCCAGCCAGAGGCTGCCGTCACCGTCCGTCCGAGCTTGCGGCAGCATGGATTCCGGCAGCAGGCATACGCGCTCCGTGCCCGCCAGCGCATCCTCCGACCAGCCGTCGAAAAACACTGCCTGTGCGCCGGAGACCTCGTCGAAGGCGCTGTCCGACGCCAAATTCAGGATGCGGCAAAGCGTCACGTCGCGCGGCGAGGTCAGAGACAGCGAGGCTTTTGCGCGGACGTTTTTGACAGCTTCGTCAAGGTAACACTCGCGATCATGCCAGCCGCCGAGCAGACGGTCGACGTAGGAGGCGGGCATGGCGAGATTGTCGCTCGACGCACCGTTCGCGTCCGTGACGACACAGCGAATCAGCGTGTTTGCAATCATTTCTGTCATGGACTCCTGCTGCCGCAGCGCGAGATTTTGCAGCAGCGCCGCAGAGAACACGCCCAATGCGGACAAAAGCAGCAGGAGCAGGCTTGCACCCTTGCGGCGCCAGAGCGCCGCAGCGCTCACACGGAACAGGGAAAAGGCGGAATGTTTCATAAGTCACCTCATTTTCGGCACTGCATCAGGTTCTGGTCGGCGGTGGCGAGGGTGCAGACGAGGGCGGCGAGAAGGAGCAGGAAAGCCTGTACGGCGGTGGAAACGAGCAGTGCTGCGGGGCGCATGGCAACATAACTGGATAAAATTCGCGTTGAGACCGCGCCGTAAAGCCCCGCGCCGCCTGCCGCACCCAGAACGGAAGCCAGCGCAATGAGCAGCACTGCCGCGAGGTAGCGCTGCCGCCTTACGCGCTTCGCGCTTACACCCAGCAGACGCAGCTTTCTGGCCGGGTCGGCGGTCTGGCGGAAGAACAGGAGCAGGAACAGTGCCGCCACGAGGGCAAACAGCACGCTGCCGATCCAAAGCATACGAAGGGCATTGCCGCGCATCACGTCAAGCGTCTCGGCAAGGACGTTGTAATCCTGGTCGTAGTAGGCAAACAGGCCGCCGCAGTCTCGCGCTTCGAGCGCCGCTTCAAACTCGTCGGCCTTGCCGTTTTCGAGAATCACGGAATAGAGCAGACGGTTGCCGAGCACCTCGTAATTTGCAGCATTCGGGACGGAGGCTTTGGGGACAAAGATGGTGTCGGCATAGAAGCTGATCTCCCCCGTTTCAAATTCCGGTGCGGAATAAATGCCGACAATGCGGTAATTTTTCTTGATGCCGAGGCGGTGTTCCTCCTTGCACGGCTCGTGGACATTGGCAAGTGCTTGCACTACGGTGATCTCTCCCATTAAAACAGTTCGGGTAGTAAGCTGGGAACGATAAAGATCCAGCTCAAGCTCCTGCCCGACGGACAGCCCGTTTTTCATGGCATAGGTAGCGCTGACGAGACAGACATCTTCGCCGTTGGCATATTCAGGAGCCTCAAAGCTGCGTCCCTCGATGATCGCAGCATCGCCGGTGTTGAACCAGAACATGCTCTCCAGATTATCCGTTAAAATAACGCCCGCGCTCTCGTAGTTTGTTTGGCACATGGGCAGAATGGTTTCGCGCCAGACTTGGCCTGCATCGCTGGCAAGAAACGCCTCAACACTGCCCTCATATTCCGCGCAGAAAGGAAGCGAGCTTTCGTCTAATTGCAAATAATTGATGCCATCGGCCTCGACACTTTGCCATGAAAACAAAAAATCGTGTCCCGCTCCGTTATACATGGCAAAGTTATCGGAAAAAGTCTCATAACTGGCTGGCGCAATAAAACAATTGCCGGGAGACATGAAGTCCGCTATGGCATCACCATTTTCGTCATAGTCAACTCGGATGAGATTACTTGGCTTGACACAGCCAAAAACCAGATACGTCTTGCCTTCTTTAAAGGGTAGTGTGCCGTCATTTAGATAGAGGCCCGAACCAATGTGAACATCCGTGATTGGAGGAAAAATGTTATCATAGCCCGAGAACTGACTAACAATAGATTCTAAGGAAAAAGCGGCATCGAATCTCTGGGCTATAATGGTTCGATATCCCTTAATCGTAAAGGAGTCTTCGCCAGTCTTTTCCGCGATGGCTTCGGTTGTTTCAAGGGTTTGTTCTGAAACGGATGTGCACCGCACAGCCAATACAGATAGAGACTTGGCATACGCGTCGTAGGCAGCAGCAGGTTCGGAAAAAAAGCCCCGCTCATATGCAGAAACGGCCTGACAGCCGGGGACGTGCGCGGTCATGAATACGCGTCGATCTTCGGTGATCAGGCCGGGATAGGTCGTGTCCTGTTGTGAGAGGGCGGTAAAACCGCCGTCTCGCGTAAAAAGAACTTTCCGCCAGTCGATGTCGAGTTTCGGGATGCCGACCGTCGTGTACTGTCCGCTGACGGCGGCACGCTGCGTCTGCACGGCGTCAAGCGCGGAAAAAGCGATGCAGTAAAAGGCAATCACCGCGGCCAGCAGCACCGCCAGCAGGCCGAACAGCACCGCCCGCCGCCGAAGAAGTGTGAAGAACAGGTTCATGCGTCCATACCTCGCTTTCATCTGTCTACTTGCAGGATACACAATTTGCGAAGTATTGTCAAGTAGTTTGTCTTATAATTCCACAAAAATATGTTTTTGAAATCAAAATATCTTTGTAGAGTTTTTCACCTCTGCTTTCGACACTGCATCAGGTTCTGGTTGGCGGTGGCGAGGGTGCAGACGAGGGCGGCGAGAAGGAGCAGGAAAGCCTGCGCGGCGGTGGAAACGAGCAGCGCTGCGGGTCGCATGGCAACATAGCTGGACAGAATTCGCGTTGAGACCGCGCCGTAAAGCCCCGCGCCGCCTGCCGCACCCAGAACGGAAGCCAGCGCAATGAGCAGCACTGCCGCGAGGTAGCGCTGCCGCCTTACGCGCTTCGCGCTTACACCGAGCAGACGCAGCTTTTTGGCCGGGTCGGCAGTCTGGCGGAAGAACAGGAGCAGGAACAGCGCCGCCACGAGGACAAACAGCGCGCTGCCGATCCAGAGCATGCGAAGGGCGTTTCCGCGCATCACGTCAAGGGTCTCGGCCAGGACGTTGTAATCCTGATCGTAGTAGGCAAACAGGCCGCCGCAGTCTCGCGCACCCATTGCGGTTTCGAATTCAGGCATTCTGCCGTTCTCGAGAATCACAGAGTAGAGCAGGCGGCTGCCGAGCACTTCGTAATTTGCAGCGTTCGGGGCGGAGGCTTTGGGGATAAAGATGGTGTCGGCATAGAAGCTGATCTCCCCCGTTTCAAATTCCGGTGCGGAATAAATGCCGACAATGCGGTAATTTTTCTTGATGCCGAGGCGGTTTTGCTCTTTGCAGGGTTCGTGAATGTTGGCCGGAACCATCTCAACAGCAAGCGAACTTTGAAAGACCGTACGGGTTTTGATCTGGGAACGATAAAGATCCAGCTCAAGCTCCTGTCCGACGGACAGCCCGTTTTTCATGGCATAGGCCGCACTGACGAGACAGACCTCCTCGCCGTTGGCATACTCGGGAGCCTCAAAGCTGCGCCCCTCGATGATCGCGGCGTCACCGGTGTTAAACCAGAGAACACTCTCCAGATTGTCCGTTAGAATAACGCCTGCACTCTCGTAATTTATTTGGCACATGGGCAGAATGGTTTCGCGCCAGACTTTGCCTGCGTCACTGGCAAGAAACTCTTCAACACTGCCCTCATATTCCGCGCAGTAGGGAAGCGAATCCGCATCCAGCCGCTGATAAGAGCCATTATTTTCGGAGTCCACGCCTTGCCATGAATATAGAAAATCGTGCCCCGGACCCTCAAACAAAAAAGGCGAATCATAAACTGCATCCATAAAGCCGGGGTGAATCCAGTAATTGCCGGGGAACATGAAATCGACGGCGAAGCTGCCATCCTCATTAAAGCCGACGAGGGAACGGTTGCTTGGCTCAATGCAGCCGAACACCAGATAGGTTTTGCCCTCCTCAAAGGGCAGCTCCCCGTTATGCGGGTAGAGACTGGAACTTATGGAAAGCTCCGTAATTGGTGGGAGAACATCTTCATAGGCCGGAAATTGACTGAGGACAGATTCTAAGGCAAACTTTGACGAGAATAACCGCTGCCAGTAGGATTTATAGCCGGTAATCTGACCTGTTTCCTCATCCAATGTGGCTCTGGAGCTTTCATAGCATGCCTCCGATGAAGAAGTGCAGCGCACGGCCAGCACGACCAGAGATTTTGTGTAGGCATCATATGCCTCGGCCGGGCCGGAGAGAAACCCACGCTCAAATGCAGAAACGGCCTGACAGCTGGGGACGTGCGCGGTCATGAATACGCGTCGATCTTCGGTGATCAGGCCGGGATAGGTTGTTTTGTGCAGCAAGAGCGATTTCATTTCGCCGCCGTCATCTTCCGTAAGTGCTTTTTGCCACTTGTAATCAAACGTCGGGATGCCGACCGTCGTGTACTGGCCGCTGACGGTGGCACGCTGCGTCTGCACGGCGTCGAGCGCGGAAAAAGCGATGCAGTAAAAGGCAATCACCGCGGCCAGCAGCACCGCCAGCAGGCCGAACAGCACCGCCCGCCGCCGAAGAAGTGTGAAGAACAGGTTCATGCGTCCATACCTCGCTTTCATCTGTCTACTTGCAGGATACACAATTTGCGAAGTATTGTCAAGTAGTTTGTCTTATAATTCCACAAAAATATGTTTTTGAAATCAAAATATCTTTGTAGAGTTTTTCACCTCTGCTTTCGGCACTGCATCAGGTTCTGGTTGGCGGTGGCGAGGGTGCAGACGAGGGCGGCGAGAAGGAGCAGGAAAGCCTGTGCTGCGGTGGAGACGAGCAGCGCTGCGGGACGCATGGCAACATAACTGGATAAAATTCGCGTTGAGACCGCACCGTAAAGCCCTGCGCCGCCTGCCGCACCCAGAACGGAAGCCAGCGCAATGAGCAGCACTGCCGCGAGGTAGCGCTGCCGCCTTACGCGCTTTGCGCTTACACCCAGCAGACGCAGCTTTTTGGCCGGGTCGGCGGTCTGGCGGAAGAACAGGAGCAGGAACAGCGCCGCCACGAGGGCAAACAGCGCACTGCCGATCCAGAGCATGCGAAGGGCGTTTCCGCGCATCACGTCAAGGGTCTCAGCCAGGACGTTGTAATCCTGGTCATAGTAGGCAAACAGGCCGCCGCAGTCTCGCGCTTCGAGCGCCGCTTCAAACTCGTCGGCCTTGCCGTTTTCGAGAATCACGGAATAGAGCAGACGGTTGCCGAGCACCTCGTAATTTGCAGCATTCGGGACGGAGGCTTTTGGGATAAAGATGGTGTCGGCATAGAAGCTGATCTCCCCCGTTTCAAATTCCGGTGCGGAATAAATGCCGACGATGCGGTAATTTTTCTTGATGCCGAGTCGGTTTTCCTCCTTGCACGGCTCGTGGACATTGGCAACCTTATAAGATGCAAATAGTCCTTCTTTCGCGACGAGGCGTGTTGTGAGCTTGGAACGATATAAATCCAGCTCAAGCTCCTGTCCGACGGACAGCCCGTTTTTCATGGCATAGGTAGCGCTGACGAGACAGACCTCCTCGCCGTTGGCATATTCAGGAGCCTCAAAGCTGCGCCCCTCGATGATCGCGGCATCGCCGGTGTTGAACCAGAACATGCTCTCCAGATTATCCGTTAAAATAACGCCCGCGCTCTCGTAGTTTGTTTGGCACATGGGCAGAATGGTCTCACGCCAGACTTGGCCTGCATCACTGGCAAGAAACGCCTCAACACTGCCCTCATATTCCGCGCAGAAAGGAAGCGAATCCGCGGCCAGCCGCTGATAGGTACCGTCATCCTCGGAGCTCACGCCCTGCCATGTGAACAGGAAATCACGTCCCGGGCCGTCAAATTGAAATAAGCCGGTGTCACTGGCTCCCTCGTCAGTACCGGGGCGCATCAGGCAGTGACCGGGAGACATCAAATCATAAATGACTTCCCCATTTTCATCATAGTCAACAATCTCACGATTGGCGAAGATTGCACAGCCGAACACCAGATAGGTCTTACCTTCCTCAAAGGGAATCTTGCCGTCGTTTGGGTAGAGACTGCAAGATATGGTAAGGTCTGTGATCGGCGGGAGCGCATCTTCATAAGCCGGGAATTGACTGATAACGGATTCAAGGGTAAAGGTGGAATAGTACATTCGCTGCTGATAGGTCGTAGAGATGATCTCGTTTGTGGCCTCGTCGATAATCGATCGGTTGGCCTCGTAGCATGCTTCTGAGGAAGCGGTGCACCGCACAGCCAGTACAGATAGAGACTTGGCATACGCGTCGTAGGCAGCAGCAGGTTCGGAAAAAAAGCCCCGCTCATATGCAGAAACGGCCTGACAGCCGGGGACGTGCGCGGTCATGAATACGCGTCGATCTTCGGTGATCAGGCCGGGATAGGTCGTGTCCTGTTGTGAGAGGGCGGTAAAACCGCCGTCTCGCGTAAAAAGAACTTTCCGCCAGTCGATGTCGAGTTTCGGGATGCCGACCGTCGTGTACTGTCCGCTGACGGCGGCACGCTGCGTCTGCACGGCGTCAAGCGCGGAAAAAGCGATGCAGTAAAAGGCAATCACCGCGGCCAGCAGCACCGCCAGCAGGCCGAACAGCACCGCCCGCCGCCGAAGAAGTGTGAAGAACAGGTTCATGGTTACCCTCCAATCTGTGGGGTGCCCGGCGCACATAGGGCATATATGCGCCGGGCGTGCGGTTAAAACGCCGGAACGGTTTTCATAACTCAGATGGGCAGCCAGAGGCACTTGGAACCGACGTGGGAAGCTCCGGGACAAGGGTGCGTCTCCGTTGTTTTTACTTCGCCGCAGTAGTTGCAGCTTTTGTGCCATGTCTGTACTGTGCCTGTGCAGGTTGCGGAGTCTATGTATACTTTGTGCGGCATCACTACATAAGAATCTGCCGGAACCTTTGCATGACACAGCGTGCATTCCGCAACCTTTCTCAAAACGGCGCGGCACTCGGTAGCGCTGAGATAGTCCCCGGCGTGACGGACGTAATAAGGTTCGTTCTGCACCCAGTTATGCTTACAGGTGGCTTGTACGGACACTTCCTCCTCGAGGGCTTCTTCGACGCATTCGTCATGGGGTTCCACATCGAATTCGTCATGTGCGAGGGCGAGGGTCGCGAGGGAGAAAAGCATTGCAAGGGTCAGGAGAATTGCGAGGAATTTGGAAGCAGTTTTATTCATTTGCGGCTCCTTTCTAATGTCAATGTTTTTGCTGCCAATCACCGTGGGCGCAGCCGCGATCGGCCTGCGGCTGTCGCTGCGCGGTATTGCGGCGATATGACGTCCAATATCGCTGCAATCGCCCTGTATAACAACCGCTGATCAGGCGTTTGTTATCAGCTCTGCGCGAAGAATGCAGTTGTCTTGAAAAGGAGTGCGTATTCAGTTCGTTGATTCCTCTACTTGCAGGATACATGATTTGCCGGAAAATGTCAATAGTATTTCAATAATTTTTTATAAAAAATATTCTGGATGATAAATTCATTACGGATTGTTCTATGACAAAATACCCACCTTGAAATTCAAGGCGGGTATTTTGATTTTTTATATAGAATTATCTATCCGCTTTTGCTTTCGCCGCGGTGCATATCCAGCTTTTCACCGTCGGGGATAGAGTCGGTCTGCTTGGAATAGTGCACGCCGAAGGCGCATTCGTTGGAAAAATGCTCGCAGTTGTTGCGCAGCACATGGTAGCCGTGGCGGCCGAGCGCCGCACGCGCCGCAGCCAGAATTTCGTCCGGCTTGCGCAGGAGCTTGCGCTCCCCGCGGCTGTAAACGCGTACCTCGGGCAGACCGCCGCGCAGAAATTCGGAAATGTCCGTCTCCTGCACCTCGACGTCTGCGGCGTGCGCGTCCGGCCCGCCGTTGAAGTGGATGACGCGGCCGTCACCGGCGTAGATGCCGTGGTGATAATAGCCCGTGCGCTCCACGCGGAGCTGATCGCCGGGCTGCGGCTCGCGGTAGTCCCAGTGTTCCTCAAAATCCGCCGGTGATTTACGCATTTTGGCACTCCTCGACGATGCGCACGAGGTCGCCCACGGTCTTGATCTCTCCGATGCGCTCGGAGGGGAAGGTAATGGCAAATTCGTCCTCGATGCCGACCATCAGCATGAGCATGGTGATGCTGTTCAGACCGAGACTTTCAAGCGTGGTCTCCGGCGTGACGGCGGTCAGATCGGCATCCGAGCCTTCGAGCACGCCCTGTGCGACGTGAAGCAAACGTTCCAGAATCATGAAATTCATCCTTTCTTCTGCTGCCTGCGCAGGAGCTTCGCGGCAAAGCGTGCGCGGAAGCGCCGGCTGCGGGCAAGATATTTCGGTGCAACGGTTTGTTCCAGCTCGGCCTGAAGCTGCTGCATCGCGGTCTGGAGCTGCGCAGTGGCCTCCTGCACGCCGGAAGTGCTGGGCTTCTGCGGCAGGCGAAGGGGCGTGCCGAGCATAATTTGCAAGCGCTGGAAGGGCTGATAGTTCCCGAGGGAGTACACCGGGACGACCTGCACGCCCGCTTGCAGCGCGAGCATGGCAGCGCCTTGCTTGAAGGGCAGGAGCGTGTCCGTGGGATTCAGCCGGCCCTCCGGGAAGATGGCCACACTGCCGCCCGCGCGGAGGATGCCAAGCGCCTCGTGCAGGAAAGCAAGGTCGGGGCGTGCGCGGTCAACGCAGATGCAGCGCAGGCCGTGCAGCGCGGCGGTGGCGTGGCCCTTTTTGGCCACGTCCATGGCAACGACGGCGTGCACATGGCGGCGCATGCAAAAGACGCATAAAATAGCGGCGTCGAACCACCATGTGTGGTTCAGAACAAAGAGTGTACCGCCGTCGGGCTTGCGGACAGCTTCCGCGCCCTTTTGATAGTGAAATTTCGGCGCCCACAGGAGGCAGGCAAGGAAGCGGCCGAGGGCGTTGGCAAAATTTGCGGAGAAATTCCGGAAAAAGTCTTTCATGCGTCCTCCCCCGCCAGCGCGCGCAGTGCGACGATCTTCTCGCGGAGCTGCGCGGTCATGCGCTTGAGTTGCTCGGGGCTTGGATTCTGCGTCGAACATTCCGCAGAAAAATCCAGAGGTTTCCCGATAACAACAGGCGTTTTATGGAAGAATTTATAGGTATATCCGTGATAGACCGGCACGATCGGCACGCCCGACTGCACGGCCAGCAGCGCAGCGGTGTCGTGAAACTCGGACAGCTTGCCGTCCACGGAGAACTTGCCCTCCGGGAAGATCAGCAGCGTCTGCCCCTTTTTCAGTGCGCCCATGCACTCGTAAAAGAACGCCATGTCGAAGGAGAAGCGGTCGACCTTAATCGCACCGAGCATGCGCAGCAGGAAATTGATAATGCCGCTGCTCTCATAGAACGTCTTGCCGACGAGGCAACGCAGATAGCGGAAGTAAAACACAGCCATCAGGAGCAAAAAGTCCATGTGGTTCTTGTGATTGGCGGCCAGAATGACCGGCCCCTTTGGCATGCTGCCCTTTTCCTCCCAGCGCACCTGCGGGCGGAAATACAGCAGCACCGACCAGCCAAGAAGAAATTTGTTCAGCCAACGAAACACCGCTTTCATGCTTTGCCGCCTTTCTCGCGCAGCACCTCGGCGGCGAAGTCGCGCGGCGTAAACAGAGGATGCGCAGCGTCCATCGTCAGCTCGACGCCGCAGTGCTCGGAAACGGTGGAGAAAATTGCGTAATAAGTCATGCTGTCCACGCCGAGATCGTTCAGAACGTGGGTTTCCGGCGTGACGGCTTCGGCATTCGTAACCTCCGCGATGACGGCACAAAGCTCCTTTGTCAGTGTAACCAGCGCTTCGTCCTGCAAGGCCGCGAGCTGCGCGGCATCCGTTTTGAGCGCGGGAATGAGCGTGACCTCGCCCGCGGCGAGGCGCTGTTTTAAAACGGCGCGGCGCGTTTTGCCGAGATTTTGCGGAATTTCCTGTTCGGTCAGGAAAACGCGTGCGGGGCGCAGCGTCAGAGGGAGAGAATCAACAGCCTTGAACGCGGCCTGCGAGGCACTCGCGCAGGCGTAACCGTCGGACAGTGCAGGCATCTGCACCAAAAGAACCGGGCGCTCGTCGCCGTCCAGCTCCATGCCGAGCACGCACGAGGCCAAGCCCGCATGCAGATCGAGTCTCTGCTCAATGAGATCGGGGCTGAGGTTTTCGCCGTTGGCGCCGATGATGAGGTCGCTGCGGCGGCCGGTGATGAACCAGCGGCCGGAGCTGTCCACGCGGAAGCAGTCGCCCGTAGCAAACCACGCGTCGCGGTCGCGCTCAATGCGCTCTCCGTTGACAATCTGAGCGGCATAGAGCAGCGGTGCACGCACCTCCAAAAGTCCCTCCGGAGAGATACGGTAGCCACCGCCGCCGACCGCGCTCAGAGGCTTGCCGACGGTGCCGGAATTGCGGATCTTGGCGCGGCGCGACAGCTCTACGGACAAAATGCCCGTTTCCGTCATGCCGTAGCCGTTGCGCAGGCCATAGCCGAGGCCGTTCATCAGCTCCAGCGTTTCCGGGCGGATAAAGCCGCCGCCGCTGATGCAGTACATCACCTCGGTGCCGAGCGCCTGCGCACGAACCTTTTTGAACAGGACGTTCCGCGCTGCCCAAGCGCCGAAGCGCGGCAGGACGCTTTGCAGCCCGTTGGACAAGCGCACCGCACGGCGCAGCTTGTCGAGCTGCCCCTGCTTCTGCGCCGTTTTAACGATCTGATGCGCAGTCATGTCCCAGACGGTCGGGATTGCAAAAAAGTGCGTAACGCGCCCGTATTTACAGGTAAACTGGATGTTTTTGGCATCCATAGATTCCAGAAAAATAAAGGTCGTGCCGAAGAAAATGAACCAAAGCAGCGTGGCGCACAGGCCGAAAATGTGGTAAAACGGCAGGAATGCCAGAATGCGGATGCCGCGTGCGAGGCGGTCGTGTTTGATCTCCGGGCTGAGGCGGACGATCTCGCTCGTCTGCAAGAGCTGTTCGCAAATGGCCGCGCCCGTGTAGACGATCAGCTTTGACCGACCGGTCGTGCCCGAGGTCATCAGGGCGATCTCATCTGCCCAGCAGGGTGAGAAGTCCGGCGCGTCCTCGCAGCTTGACAGGTCAAAGCAGCCGTCCTCCGCATGGTCGGTCAGCACACCGACGGCCTGTGCCTCGGAAATGACCTCGCGCAGCGTCTGCTCGTCCAGACGCAGATTCAGCAGCAGCGGCTTAAAGCCCGCCTGCAGTGTTCCGAAAAATGCCGCGACCCAAAGCGGAGAATTTTCCATTTTGAGCGCAAGAAAAGCGCCCTCTTTCCCGAAAAACCGTGCGTGCAGCACGCGCGCGATGCGCTGCGACAGCGCGGCCAGCTCACCGTAGCTCATGCGCAGCGTGCGGCCGGCGCGGTACTGCTCGGAAAAGGGCGTGTCCGTAAATTCTGCCGTAAAAATGCGGAAAATATCTTCAAACCGGCGCTGCGATGCCGCAAGGTCGCGCAGCTCCCGCTTCCAAAAAACCATAGCTCTGCCTCCGTTGGCTTATTGAAATAATCATAACACAGCCACGGCCGAACGTCAACCATTGTGCCGCGAAATCTGCGCTTTTTCACCTGTTTCCGCGCATCCTGCGGCAAATGAGTTGACAAAGCCCGCGGCGGGCAATATAATGAACGAGAACGCCGTGTTTTCGTCAAATTCCGACAAAAACATGTGCTTCCCGCCGTATTTTGCGGCGTAGAGGGGGAGAAACTATGAATGTTACCGTACTGATTCCGGCCTATCAGCCGGCAGGCGAGCTGGTCACGCTGACCGAGGCGCTGCACCGCGAGGGCTTCCGCATCGTCGTGGTGGACGACGGCAGCGGGCCGGAGTATATTCCGGTGTTTGCACAGGTCGCGCCGTTTGCGCGCGTGCTCTCATACCCGAAAAACGGCGGCAAGGGCTTCGCACTCAAGCACGGGCTGCACTTTCTGGCGGAGGAAACGCCGCGCTGCGACGCTTTCATTACCGCCGATGCCGACGGCCAGCACAGCGTGCGCGACATTTGCCGCGTGCGCGACGAGCTGGAAAAGGGTTATCCCTTCGTGCTCACGACGCGCGAGCTGAAGGGTAAGGACGTGCCCTTCCGTTCCCGTCTGGGCAACAATATGTCGCGCTTTATCTGCGCACTGTCGGGCGGCTATTATCTTCCCGATAATCAGTCCGGCCTGCGCGGCTTCACGGCAGAGTATCTCCCATGGCTGTGCAAGATCAGCGGCAATAAATATGACTATGAAATGAACGTCCTTTTATACGCCGAGCGGCAGGAGCTTCCCATCCGCTGCCTGCCCATCGAGGCCATCTATCTCAACGACAATCAAAGCTCCCATTTTGACCCGGTACGCGATACCGTGCGCATCTATTTTCGCGTTTTGTGTACCGCACGCGTATCCGTGGTCATGGCGGCGCTGCATTTTGTCCTCATGGCGCTGGTATCGTGCGTTCTCGGCTGGCAGTACAGTGCCCTGACCATTCCCCTGGCGGCGCTGCTGATCGCCGCGCTCGGCTATCTCGGCAACCGCTTCTTGGTATTTCGCGGCCTGCCCTATGCCTGCGGCCCGCGCACCTTTGTCATCACCGCTGTGCGCACGAGTCTGCGCTTTATGATTTGCAGCCTATTCAATATGATCCCCGGCATGCCGTTCTTTCCCGCTTGGTTGATCGCCTGCGTACTGACCGTGCCGGTAGAATACGCTTTTTTGCGTCTGATGGCGCTGTGGTATGAGTACCGTGCTTCGCACCGTTCTTGATCTGCGAACCGTCACGGCGGAAGAGCTTGCTCTCTGGCGTATGCAGCTTGATGCGGAAAAACGTGCGCGTGTGGAACGTCTGCGCCGCGCGGAATCGCAGAAGCAGACGATCTGTGCCGACCATCTGGCGCGCACGCTTTTGATGCAGGCAGGTGCGCGGCCGGAGCAGCTTCACTTTTCCCATACACCGCTCGGGAAACCCCTGTGCCCGGACAGCGGTCTGTATTTCAGCCTTTCGCATTCCGGGAATTTCGTTCTCTGCGCTGTTGCAGAGCGTGAAGTGGGCGCCGATCTGGAGGCGCTGCGCACAATCCGTCCGGCGCTGGCCACGCGGGTTTGCAGCCCGGCCGAACTGGAGTATGTCTGCCCGCAGGGCGTGTTTGACAGCGAACGTTTTCTTTCGCTCTGGACGGCAAAGGAGGCCTACCTGAAATACACCGGCGAAGGCATCGCCACCGATTTGCGCCGCATCGAGACAGCAAACGCCGGCGGCCTGTTTTCGCAGCTTCGCGGTTTGCGCCTGCTGCACGAGAAAACGGCGGAGTATGTAAGCACCGTCGTGATAGAATAAGCTTATATATTATATTATAATGTATAGCGCCCTGCCGGATACCCGGCAGGGCGCTGTGTATATTGGGAGCTTAGTTGGTCTTTCTGCGTTTCTGTGCAAGGAGCGTCAGAGCAGCCGCACCGGCAGCACTGAAGCCCAGAATCACGAACGCAAGCAGATTGCCGCTGTCGCCGGTCGTGGGCGTGGCAGGCTTGACCTTGACCGTGAGGTTGCAGTCGGCGGAACCGGCCTCAAACGTAACGGTCACGGTGTGCTTGCCGACGGACAGCTTCTCGAGCACTTCGGCCTTGATTGTGAGCTTCTTGCCCTTGAGCGTGTAGTCCGCGTCAGAGAGCGCCTTTCCGTCGATCTGTACGCCGGTGACGGACTCGTCGTCCACGGTGATCGTCACGCCGGTCTTTGTGCCCTTCATCCAGCTTTCGTCGCCCTTGATCTCGTGCTTGAGCACCTCACCGTCCTCGAAGTGCAGCGTGTCGCTCAGCGCGCCACAGACGGAGCAGGTGTACCAGTAGGTCGCCTTTTCCGCATAGGTCGCAGCGGAGCGCAGGGTCTTTTCGCTGACGGTCTTGACGGTGAAGTCGTGGCCGGCAGCCGGGATGATGAGTTCAGCCTCGGTCGTCTCGTTCTTGCCCTCGGCATCGGAGAAAATCCTCTGGCAGACGGAGCACTTCCAATAGGCCTTCTTACCGGTCTCGGTGCAGGTTGCAGGAACCTCCTTGACCTCGGTCAGCTTGTGACCGTTGGCGGGAATCACGAGTTCGGCCTCGGTCGTCTCGTTTTTGCCCTCGGCATCGGAGAAAATCTTCTGGCAGACGGAGCACTTCCAATAGGCTTTCTTGCCGGCCTCGGTGCAGGTCGCGGGAGCTCCCTTGACCTCGGTCAGCTTATGACCCTTGGCCTCAATGACGAGTTTAGCCTCGGTCGTCTCATGCAGAGCATTTGCATCCGTGAACAGCTTGCCGCACTCGTCGCACTTCCAGTGCGCCTTTACGCCGGTCTCGGTGCAGGTCGCAGGCTTTTCTGCCACAGCGCTCAGAGTGTGCCCCTCAACGGAAGTGTCATAAAGAGCCTTGACCTCGTCCGCGGAGAGAATGGTGTTGTAAACCTTGATCTCATCGACAGTGCCGACGAAGCCGTCGCGCATCGCCCAACCCTGACGGCCATTCTTGTCGCCATTTTCGGAGCCGTTGGAGGCGTTCTCATACTGATAGTAGCGCCCGGCGGGCTGGCCGACCAGGAAATAACCGATCTCGCCCAGCGTACCCGCTGCAATATCGATCTCCTGCACCAGTGCGCCGTTGAGATATAGACGCAGCTTGTTCGTGGTGCTGTCCAGCTCTCCAACAATGTGATACCACGTGTCGATCTGCTTGTCGCCGTAGTGCTTATCGTTGCGGTTGTCAAACTCGTTGTCGTAGGTGGGCGTTGTGGCCGTAACGGCAAGCTGCTCATAGGTCTTTTCGTCGATCACGCCGCTGCCGCCGTAAGGCTTGGCCGCGGTGAAGGCGATGGCAAAGCGGCCGTCCATCCAGACGTCCTGCCCCAGCGTGCCGCGCGTCTCAAATGTGCCCATCGGGCGGCCGGACTTGTCGTAAATGCCCAGAATGGACATTCTGTGGCTGTTTTCAAAATCCGCATTCATCCAGAAGCTGACGGTCATTTTGCCCGTGGCATTGATCTGTGCAGAGAGCCACGCGGTGTTTTCCTTGGAGAGCGAGAGCTTGGTCTGCTCGACATGGCTGCGGCCGTCGAAGTAGAGCGCGCGGTTTTCCTGCGCGGATTTGTTGGCGGTCTTGGTCACATAATCCGTTGCTTCCGCATCGATGCCGTTTCCGCTGTAATCCTTGACGATGCCGGTCTCGTCCATGCGCAGATAGACGATAGGCGCCTTCTGCTCCGCGAGTGTCTTGCCGGTATAATCCGCAAATGTGCGCTCGCCGCTGGTCGCGACTGCGCCGGTGCCGGTCGCATCACCGTCAGCCGCGCCGCCCTGATAGAGCGCCGTGACCTCGTCTGCGGTCAGGCCGCCTGCGTAGATACGCACATCGTCCACCAGACCGGTTAGGCGGGTGCGGACATTGCTGTCGATCCAGTTGCGATGGCGATAGCCGCCGATCTCAAAGGCGCTGAGGATGTCGTCTCTGGTGTTGTTGGCGCCGTTTCCGGAGCTTACCCGCACGCCGTTCTGATAGATTGCGACGCTCGTGCCGCTCTTGACCACGACCCAGTGCGTCCATTTGCCGATACCTGCCTCGTCGGGCGAGGCAGTGCTGTTGCCGATGGCATAGGTCGAGCCATCGCCGCCGTTCGTGCCGGGCTTGACGATGTAGGTCTCGCCATTGACGAGCTTGCCGTACCACGGGCTGCTCGTGTTGATGTGTGAGGTAACTGCCGGAGAGGTGCGGTAACGCCACTCAAACACGGCATCATAGAGATCTTTTTGCAGCGCCTCGTCGCGGTACATGCCGATGACGGGTGTGAAGCGATCCATCTCGCCGTCGTTGTGCAGCCAGAAGCTGTAAGAGTAGGTGTCGCCGACCTTTTCGTTGATGTACTGCATGCCCTCGGCCGTGACGGCCACACGGTCGAGCACCGCGCCATACTGGTCGCCGCGGAAGCCGAGCGCGGTGTTTTCCTTCCCGCTCTGGCCGGTCGCGGCATAGGTGCCCTCGACGAGCGCGTCATAGCCGTGTCCGCTGACGTCCTTCAGATAGACCTTTCCGTCCTTTTCATAGGTGTCGGCAGCGTCCATGGTGTAGCTCATGAGCAGGCGGGCAGCCGCAGTAACCTTATTGAAGCTGTAAGTCCTGCGGTCGAGCTTGTAAAGGCTGGCCGTGCCCCACTGATAGGTCCTGCCGTTCTTCTGCTCGGAGCCGCTGGCCGCGCCATAGAAGTAGCCGTTGCCCAAAGAGCGCAGACCGGTGGAGAATTGCGAGCCGCCGCCGCAGACCTTGCAGGCGTAGCCGGTCGCGCCATAGACCGTGGCCGTGTGATCGTTTTGCAGAGTCTTGCCGTTGCCGCACAGGCACTTGAGCGTCATGTGCCAGCCGGTCTCCTGCTCGGCGGTGTTGCCGTCGCCGTCGGCATCCTCGTAGTCAGTATAGCAGGCCGCCGTGGCATGCGCGGCCTCCTTGGTGACAAAACCGTTCGCGTCGGCGGTCACGCTTTGGCCGACCTCAACGGTATCCATATAAAGCGGCACGGAACCGTCAATGACATAGCGGCTCAGGTTGGGGAATTCCGTACCGGAGGGACGGTCGTAGCATTCCATCCACAGGTCGCCCGTGTCCTCGTCATATTCGAGCTGCTGCACACCGTAGGTCTGGTTACCCGCATAGCAGAACAGCTTGTGCTTATAAAAGAGCTTTTGATTTTCGGTATAATCCTGCGTGAGCAGACCCTCGGTGAAGGGGCGCAGATTGTCTGCGGTAATATCCTCCGGATCGAAAACCAGGAACACGAAGTTTTCATTGTCATAGCGCTTGGCATTGCCGTAGGGGCCGTAGGTGACGATCATATAGCGCTTGTCGCCGGTGGAAATGTCGCGCACGCCGTCGCCGTCGGTATCGTAGCCGCGGCCGGGAAGGGTGCCGAAGGTGATGCCGTCGATGCCGCCGGTGCCGTAGCGGTGGCCCATGGAGTCAGCATTGTTGTTGTGCTCGCCCGCAGTCAGCTCGTTTTTGAAGTCGTCACCGACCTGCGGGACGTACAGGCCGTACATCACGCCGGGCGTCGTGTAGGGCATGTCCATTTCGGTGATCTTGTCGCCGTCGAAAACGCAGATATACCAGCGCTCCGAGGCCTTGTATTCCAGAGAGCCGTAGATCTTGCCGTCGTAGTAGCAGATGTCGCCGATATGTGCGCCGCTGGAAATGGAGCCGGCGGCAAGGCCGGTCACAGTACCGGCGATTTTTCCGGTCCTCATATCGACCTTGACGAGCATATTGGTAAACGAGGCATAGAGATAATTGCCCTCGTCATCGGTGCAGATGCCCTGCAAATGCCCCGCGCCGCCTTCGGAGGCGACGCTCGACCAGCTTCCGAGATCAAGGGTATATTCGCAGTTGTCCAGCACATTACGAGCCAGTGTGCCCTCGGCAGGCAACTCCTCGGCGGAGGCGGGCGCAGCGGTCACAAAAATCAGTCCGGCGCACAGTGCCACGGCCAAAAGCAGGCTCAAAAGGCGTTTCGCGGTGTGTTTCATGGATTTTCTCCTTTCAAAAATTCAAGAAAATGTGCATCGCGTAGAAAAGAAGGGCGGTGGACAGGACGCCCACCGCCCTTCGGGGGCAAGCCGGATTTGTTTTATGAGGGAAGCTCTGATTCAATCGACAAGAGCTGACGGTTGATTCGGAGTTTCCTTAGGAACTTAGCTGTTGACCTCGGCCCACAGGTCAACCCAGTGGTTGATGAGGCCTTCCTTCTCGTTGGCCAGCTCGGCAAAGTCGAGCGCGACAACGCTCTTGTCGATGTCAGCCGGGAAGAAGGATTCATCGTTGGTGTAGGTGGTGTTGGAGCCGCGGGAGCCGGCGACCTTTTCACGGGCAAGCTGGAACTCCGCAGAGGACAGAACATCAAGGAAAGCCTTGGCAAGCTCCGGATGCGGGCAGTTCTTGATCATGGCAGAGGCAAAGCCGCAGACGGTGTTGCCTTCCTTCGGCCAAACGATGCTGCAATTGTCCGCGCCGCTCATGAGCAGGGAGATCGCGCCGTTATCATAGGTCAGACCGACGGCATACTCGCCGTTGTAAACGCTCTTGTAAACGGTGGAGGAGCTGTTGGTGCTGACGCCCTGACAGTTCTCCATGAGCTTCTTGCAGTATTCCCAAGACTTCTCGTCGCCGAACTTGTCGCCGGTGACGGCCAGCATGGTCTGGAGCTGACGCCATGCGGAGGAGGAAGCGCCCGGATCGGCGAGCATGATCTTGCCGGCCAGCTCGGGCTGGAGCAGATCTTCGTAGCCCTTGACCTCAACGCCCAGCTCCTTGAGCAGGTCGTTGTTGACGATCAGGCAGACATACTGATAGGTGAAGTAGGTGTAACGGTCGTTGCCGTCCTGAATGCCGCAGTCGGCAGCATAGGCAGCCTTGTACGGCTCGAGCAGATCGGCATAGGCATCGCCGTCGGACTGGGACAGACCGCCGAAGATGACGTCAGCCTGCGGGTTTTCCTTCTCGGCCTTGACACGGGCAATCAGAGCGCCGAGAGAGTCGTTGGTGAATTCGACCTTGACATTCGGATACTTCTCGTTGAAGATCTTCAGGAACACTTCGTGGTCGGCATCGGTCTGGGTGGAATAGACGACCAGGGTGCCGGACAGATCTTCGGGCTTGTCCTCGGAGGGAGCCTCAGAGGAGGGAGCTTCGCTGGAAGGAGCTTCGCTGGAAGGGGTGGGTTCTTCCTGTCCTGCGCAGCCTGCAAACAGGCAGGCCAGCATTGCCAGGGACAGAAGGATTGCGAGCAGTTTTTTCATTTTCGTTCTTCTCCTTTTCGGATTTTTGATTGGCGCCGTCCTTCTCACGGCGCCGGATTTATACAACATCTTACGATGCTATATACACTGGATTGGGTGGAAAATCTCCGCAGCGCGTCACAGCTCGATGTTTTCGGACTTCGTCACGCGCATATAGACAACGAGAGACAGCGCCGTCAGAACCGTCGTGACTGTTGCAAAGGCCGCAGCCGCGCCGAAGTTGCCGCGCGAGATGGCCGAATAGGTGCCGACCGTAAGCGTGATGGAGCGGTTGTTGTACAGAATGACCGCGCTGGAGACCTCTGTGACGATGGAGACCCAGCTCAGGATCGCGCCGGAGACAATGCCGCTGGACATCATCGGCACCGTGATGCGGAAGAAGGTTTTCATCTTCGACGCACCGAGAGAAATGGACGCTTCCTCAATGCTCATGGGGATCTGAATGAGCGTGGCCGTAGCCGAACGCGTGGTATAAGGCAGGCGGCGGATGATAACCGCGATGATCATGATCGCAAGCGTGCCGGTCAGAACGAGCGGCTTGCGGCTGAAGGTGGACAGCAGCGCAATGGCGATGACCGAGCCGGGCATGATGTAGGGCAGCATGGAGACGGTGTCGATCGTGTGGTTGAGGATGCTCGGGCGGCGTACCGTCAGATAGGAAATCATGATGGCCAGCAGAATGATACCTGCCAGCGCCAGCACGCCCACGATGACCGTGTTGCCCGTGGCGCGCAGCAGAAGCTTGTCGATGGCCTCGCGGTAGTTTGCCAGCGAATAGCCCTCCTGGAACACGCCGTTGACGGAGTTGCGGAAGGAGACGTAGATGATGTACAGCTGCGGCAGCGCAGAAATCGCCACGATACCGTAGCAGAAAATGTGCATCAGCACGCCGCCCAGCCCCTTGGCATCCTTTTTCTCAACTGGATGCAGCGCGTTCATGGTGAAGCTGAATTTCTTGGTCGCAAATTTTTGGATCAGGAAAATGACTGCCGTCAGCAGCACCGCAATGACACTGATGGCCGAAGCAAAGTTGTAGTTCGAGCCGGTCTCACTGAGGAACTGGTTGTAGATCTCCACGGTGAAGGTGCGGTAGCCCTCGCCCATCATGAGCGGCGTGCCGAAGTCGGCAAAGGCGCGCATGAACACCAGCAGCGCCGCAGCCAGCACCGTCGGCATGGACAGCCGCAGCACGACCTTGAAAAAGCGCTTGATGCCCTTGCAGCCAAGGTTTGCCGAGGCTTCCATGAGGCTGTTGTCCAGATTGCGGAACATGCCGTTCATGTAGATCAGCACGAGCGGATAGAGCTTTGTGGCCTGCACGAGCAGGATTCCCCAGAAGCCGTAGATGCTGCCGATGTTGATGCCCAGCAGCTTCAGGAAGTTCGTGATGACGCCCGAGCGGCCGAGCAGCAGAATCCACGCATAAGCGCCGATGAAGGGCGCAGACATGCAGCACAGAATGCTCGCCACGAGCAGGAACTTTGCGCCCTTGAGGCGGAAGAAGGAATAGAAATAGGAAAAAACGATACCGATGATGAGCGAAACGATCGTGACGCAGATGGACACCTTGAAGCTGTTCAGGATCGTTCCGTAATAATACTTTTTGCTGAAGAACTTGACAAAATTCTCCATGGTGAACTTGCCGCCCTCGTTGACAAACGCCTGCCGCAGCAGCGTGCAGATGGGATAGACAAAGAACAGCAGGAAGCAGGCCAGCAGGAGAATGGAGATCACAGACCAGATCTCAAATTTACGCCGCTGTCTCATTTCGCAGCCTCCGTTACCTTGTCGTCGTGGACGCCCGTGAGCAGATTCTCGCTGCCGTCCTCGGTGAAAACGTTGATCTTGTCGGTCTTGATCTTCAGGGAGACGATGCTGCCCTTGGGAATGATGGAGTCAATGGAGGATTCCTGAATGATGTCGGCCTCCTGCTCCCCGATCTTCACGGTGTAGTGCGTGTTCAGGCCGAGGAAGATGTGATCGGTGACCTCGGCTTTCATGCCCTCTTCGCCCGCGTCGCAGACGGCAAATTCCTCCGGACGGATAGAAATGATAACCTTCTGCTCGTGCCGCATCTCCGGGCGGATGTTCTTCATCTCGACGGTGTGGCCGTTCTCGAAGCGAATGCGGCAGGTCTCGCCGTCCGTGAGCAGCGTGCCGGTAAAGAGGTTCGTCCGGCCGATGAAGGTCGCAACGAAGGTGTTGGCCGGGCGCTGGTAGATGTCCTTCGGCGTGCCGATGTGCTGGATGACGCCCTGACTCATGACCGCGATACGATCGGAGACGGCCATGGCCTCCTCCTGATCGTGCGTGACATAGACGGTCGTGATGCCGACCTCGTGCTGAATCTGCTTGATGACACTGCGCATCTCCACGCGCAGCTTGGCATCGAGGTTGCTCAGCGGCTCGTCCATCAGCAGCACGTCCGGCTGGATGCAAAGCGCACGCGCCAGCGCGACACGCTGCTGCTGGCCGCCGGAAAGGCGGTCGGGCATGCGGTCGGCATATTCGTCCACATGGACGAGCTTCATGAACTTGTCGGCGCGCTTTGCCACCTCGGCCTTGGGCAGCTTGCGGTTCTGCAGACCGAATTCCACGTTCTTGCGCACGCTCAAATGCGGGAAGATGGCGTAGTTCTGAAAGACCATGCCGATATTGCGCTTAGCCGGATCAATGTCGTTGATGCGCTTGTCATTGAAGCGGAAGTCGCCGCCCTCGATCGTGTTGAAGCCTGCGATCATGCGCAGCAGCGTCGTTTTGCCGCAGCCGGACGGCCCGAGCAGCGTAAAGAACTCGCCCTCGCGCACATGGAGGGTCAGATCCGGAATGATGGTGTTTTCTCCGAATTTCTTGACCGCATTTTCAATGTTGATGCTTACACTCATTTTGTTCCTCCGTTTTTGTCTGTTCCCGTCAATGGCAGCAGAGCATTTCACCGTTTCAGATTTGCGCGTTTGCGCGTTCTGTTCGCGCAGACAGAGCATTTTGCGCGGGCACGCAGTCCCGGCTTGGACGGCAGCAGGCGTAAAGCCCGATCTCCGTCATCAATTTGAACAACTTTTTTATAACATTTTCGCGGTGCTTTCGTCAATATTTTATGAGAGTTTGACAATCCGTTTGGTATGTGATAGAATATTGCGAGAAAATTCGATCATATTTGCTCATTTTCAATCAAACAAGGAGGAAAAATCATGCTGTATACCGAACGGCACCACCAGATTCTTCGCTATCTCGAGACCCACAGCAGCGTCACCGTGCAGGAGCTTTCCAAAAGCCTCTACGCCAGTCCCAGCACCATCCGCCGCGACCTCTCCGAGCTGGAATCCATGGGCTTTCTCCAGCGCGTACACGGCGGCGCGGTGCTCACCACAGGCAGCAATTTCGACACGCCCGCGAGCATCCGCCGCACCCAGCAGCAGGAGGAAAAGCAGCGCATTGCCGATCTTGCCTCGCGGTTTCTGTCCAATTCGAGCAATTATTTCTTTGATTCCAGCTCGACCGTTTCCTTTCTCGCCCTAAAGCTGCGCGACTATCTTGACGTCAGAATTGCAACAAATGGCCTCGGAATTCTCTCAAGTTTATCCAGTTCAGAGAATCTTGTGGTACTTTCCTCGGGTGGTTATCTCCGCTCGCCCTACGATGAATTCACCGGAAATCTCGCCGTCCAGTGTATCTCTAATATGAACGCCGACACCTTCTTTTTCTCCTGCGCCGGCTTCTCGGCCTCGCAGGGTGCGATGGAGCTGAGTGACGAAAACGTTGCGGTCAAACGCGCGTTTTTTAAAAAGTCGAAGCAGCACATATTACTTTGCGACAGCTCCAAATTCGACCGCGAATTCTTTTTCAACTCCTTTAATATCAGCGAGCTGGACTATGTCGTCACCGATCGCAAGCCGGCCAACTCCCTCTATATTGAGCTGCTGGGTGACCGGCTGATCTATTAACCGGTGTGAAAGAGGCCTCTGAAATTTTGCCGTTTATGCTCGTTTATGCTCGTTTTTGCCGCCGCCTGCGCACATTTTTCCCAATTTGACCGCCATTCTCCCGAGAGTCGTTGACGCTCCGCCGCAAAGTGTGTTATATACAAAGCAAACACACGAAAGATGAGGTACGACCCATGAATGTGCCCAAGCTCTCGCCTTCTTTGATGTGCATCGACTTTGCGCACACGGAGGAGACCCTGCGAATCTTTGAACAATGCGGCATCGACGCGCTGCATATTGACATTATGGACGGCGAATTTGTCCCCAACTACGCGCTCGGCACGAACTTCTGCGCACAGCTCCGCAAGCTCACGCGCATCCCGCTGGACATCCACCTGATGATCACACGACCGGACAGCAAGCTCGACTGCTTCGACATTCAGCCGGGCGAGTACGTCTCCATCCACTGGGAGAGCACGCCGCACGTCCACCGCACGCTCTGCGCGATCAAAGCGCGCGGCGGCAAGCCCATGCTTGCCATCAACCCCGCCACGCCCTATGACGTGATCCGTTATCTTCTGCCCGATCTGGCCGGAATTCTGGTCATGACGGTCGATCCGGGCTTTGCCGGGCAGCCGCTCGTTCCGGCCACGCTGGAAAAGATCCGCGACCTGCGCACGTTTTTGGACGACAGCGGCTATCCCGATCTCGAGATCGAGGTGGACGGCAACGTCAGCTTTGAGAATGCGAAAAAAATGCGCACGGCCGGTGCGACGATGTTTGTCGGCGGCAGCTCGAGCGTTTTCCACAAGGGCGGCACCTTGTGCGAAAATATTCAAAAATTAAACGAATCTGTCGGGAAGCGAGGAATTTAGGATGGAAATAATGACAATGCAGGCCGCGCGCCTGCACGCGATCGGTGACTTCCGCACGGACGAGATTCCCGTTCCCGTCCCGCACGGGCAGGAGCTGCTCGTCAAAATCGGCGCATGCGGCATCTGCGGCTCCGACCTCCCGCGCATCTACCAGCACGGCACCAGCAGCCACATCTATCCCTTGACCATCGGGCACGAGTTCTCCGGCACCATTGTCGCCCTCGGCGAGGACGCTGATCCGTTGCTGCTCGGCAAACGCGGCTGCTTCTATCCTCTTATCCCCTGCCGCACCTGCGACCCCTGTCTGACCGGCAACTATGCCATGTGCGAGCACTATAACTACATGGGCTCACGCTGCGACGGCGGCTTTGCGGAATACTGCCTTGTCCCCAGCGCGTGGCATTTTATCGAATCGCACAATCCGGAAATCCATTTTGAAGAGCTGGCCATGGTCGAGCCGGCCTGCGTCGCGCAGCACGCCGTGCGCAAGGGTGAGGTGTTTGCCGGCGCGAACGTTGTGATCTTCGGCTCCGGCCCCATCGGCATCATGGCGGGCCGCTGGGCACGGCTGTCGGGCGCAAACGTGCTGCTCGTGGACGTGGTCGATCAGAAGGTTGAATTTGCACATCAGTGCGGCTTTGACGCCGTCAATTCCACAGTCCCGGACTTCTTGGACAAGGTTCGCGCGGCCTTCGGCGGGCATCTGGCCGACATCGCCATTGAGGGCAGCGGCTTCGGCTCCGCGCTGGAAAATGCAATCCACTGCATCCGCGCCTTTGGCCGCATCGTCCTGCTGGGCAATCCTGCGGGCAACACGCAGATCTCCCTGGAATCGCACAGTCTGCTGCTGCGCAAGGAGGCCACCGTCACGGGCACCTGGAACTCGCATTTCGGCAATTATCCCATCAACGAATGGCACTACACCGTCGAGATGATGGACGCAGGCAAATTCCGTTGCCGCGATCTGATCTCGCACGAGGTACCGCTGGCCGAGCTTCCCAAGCTGGTGGATGACATTAAAAACCACCGCGTTTCCATCTGCAAGGCAATGTACGTCTCCGCACTGGATCAAAAATAAAGCAGTATGACCAAGCAAGCGCCCTGCCGGATTTCCGGCAGGGCGCTGCTTATTTCGATAGAACTCAGTCTTTCTTTCTGCGTTTTGTGCATGCAAGCAGCATGCCGCAGGCCGCAAGGGTCAGACCGGCGGCTGCCAGCCACAGTGCGGGCTTGCCGCTGTCGCCCGTGCGAGGCTTGCCGTCCTCGGCAGGCTTTGGCTCGTCGGGTTCCCCGCCGGAGGGTTCGCTTGGTTCGGACGGCTCGGACGCGCCGCTGCCGCCACTCGGCTTCTGCGTCTCGGCAGCCAGCAGGAATTCATAGTCTCCGGAGCCAAGCTCCACAACAATCCTGCCGTCCTCGACCGCCGCGGATCGGATGCCGTCGATTGTTTCCGTAGCGACATCCTTGCCGCCTTCGCGCAGATCCTTCAGATTGCCGAAGGGCAGGCGCATTGTGGCGGTGCTGCCCGCCGGTACAGAAAGCGACAGGCGGAAGCTGCCGTCCTCGCCGCTGCTCCAATCACTGCGGATCGTGCCGCGCACGGTATCCGTCGAGGTGCGGCAGAAGGTGACCCCGGAGCCAAGCTCGGGCGCAATGAGAAAGTGGTCATAGCCCACGTCGCCGTCCGTCATGCGGATGCCGCCCATGTACTGGTACATCCATTCTCCGATGGAGCCGAAGTTGATGTGGTTGAAGGAATTCATGCTCACATCGCCGAAGCCGTTTTCAATGGTGTAGGAATCCCAGCGCTCCCACATGGTATTTGCACCGTTTTTGATGGTGTAGCCCCAGGAGGGGTAGCTTTCGCTGAGCAGCAGAGAATACGCAACGTCGGTGTAGCCGTATTCGCTGAGCATCGGGCAGAGATAGCCGGTGGAAACAAATCCCGTGGTCAGGTGTCCTCTGGCTTTGATGTCCGCAGCGAGGCGGCCTGCCGCCTCCGCCCTCTGTGCCTCGGGCAGAAGTCCCATTTTCAGTGCAAAGATATAGCACGCCTGCGTGCCGTTGCCGACCGCGCCGTCTGCGGAAACGAATTCATCACAGAAGGCCTGCGCAATGTCGTCATGCAGCTTGGCATATTTTGCAGCATCAGCGGTACTGCCGATGACCTCTGCCATTTCGGAAAGGAGCTGCGCCGAATAGGCAAAGAAGGCGGTGGACAGGACATCCTTCGGCGTGTCGGCATCTACCTGCAGCCAGTCGCCAAAGTAGCACGGGCGGCGGATGAGCGGCTTGCCCTCCACGCAGTCGGTAATGCAGTAATCCACATAGCGCGTCATCATTTCATAGTTTTCCGTGATGATCGCGGTGTCGCCGTAGGTCTTGTAGAGCGTCCACGGGAGGATGACGGCAGTGTCCTGCCAGCCCGCGTGACCGTCAAAATGCAGATTCGGGTTGGCCGGAGCAATGATGATGATCTCGCCGTCGGGATTCTGCGCCTGACGAATATCGGCCAGCCACTTGCGGTAGAAGGCATAGGAATCATAGTTATAGAGCGCGGTCTTGGCAACCTCGTGGTGATCCGTCCAGCCCAGCCGCTCATCGCGCTGTGGGCAGTCGGTGGGAACGGAGACATAGTTGCTGCGCAGTCCCCACAGGATGTTGGACTGGAGCTGGTTGAGCATGGCGCTGCTGGTCTCAAAGGTGCTCAGCTCCGGCGTATCGCTGTTGAGCACAAGACCCGTGACCATGTCCGCCTCAGGTGCCGCCTTCAGGCCCGTAATCTCCACATATTGGAAGCCGTGATAGGTAAAGCGCGGGACATAAACCTCCGTTTCTCCGCCTCTGGCGATGTAGACATCCGTTGCCTCTGCCGTGCGGAGGTTTGCGATGTAAAGCGTACCGTCCTGATTGAGCATCTCGCCATAGCGAAGGGTGAGCTTCTGCCCCGGCGTCAGGTTATGCAGCGTCAGACGGATGACGCCCGCAAAGTTCTGCCCCAGATCAAAGATATATGCCTGCTGCGCCGCGCCGGTCGCGTCCCTGTCGGTCTTTGTGACCTTTTGGGTCGTCAATTCCATGGTGTTATGGATTGCGGGATCGACCTGCGCAATCAGGCGGCGGTTTTCATCGGCAATTCCGGCGTGCGCCCAGCCGTCGCTGCTGACCTCTGCCGTTGCCCACGCGTTTGGCGAGCCGCCCAGCTCCTTGGTGGCGTCGTAGGTCTCACCGTCGAGAATGTCGTTTGCAACGATGGGCGAGCCTGTGTGCAGTCGGAAGCTGTCATCCGTGACGAGCGTCTGCACGCTGCCGTCGGTATAGGTGATGCGGAGCTGACCGATAAAGGCAGGCGTGTCGCCCCAAAGATGGTTGCCCCAGTTGTGCACATTACCGCTGTACCAGCCGTTTCCGAGGATCGCGCCCCAGACGTTTTCTCCCTGCCGCAGCAGCGAGGTCACGTCATAGGTCTGATACTGCACGCGGTCATTGTAATCCGTCCAGCCGGGTGCGAGATAGTCCTCGCCGACCTTCTGTCCGTTGAGATAAGTCTCGTACAGGCCGAGCGCAGCGGCATACAAACGCGCGGAAACAATTTCCCGCTCGACCGTGAAGTTCCTGCGCAGGAGCGGCGCGTTGACCTCCTCGTCAATGCCGCGCGGGAAGATCGCCTCGGCATCGGTCATTTCAAAGTAGCCCCGGCCGTCCTTTACGCTGCCGGACTCAAACTGCATGGTCGAAGCGTCGTCAAATTCCTCGCAGAACAGAACATTTCCGCCGCGATCCTCCACTCGGATATAGCCGCAGCTCATGCGCTCGTTCAGCCCCTGCTCCTTGTAAAGGCGGAAGCCGACCCAGCCGGGCGTGCGGAACTCCGCATCGGTAACGACAGAGACGCGCACGCCGTCAAGGTAAGTCTCGATCGTGCCGCCGCTGACGCGGAGCTGCATGGTGTGCACCGCGCCGATGACACTTTCCCACGGCATCTGTGCGCTGACATCCACGTTTGGAAGAATGACATAGTTCCCGTTTATACAGACATGCGGGCGGAGCCAGACCTTTCCGTCGCCCATGTTCGCATTGACCTGCCACATATAATAGTTCTTGCGATCCTGTGCGCCGAAGATGATACCGGCAGAGGCCTCCTCAATGGCAAAATCAAGGCTGACGGTATATTCGTCCGTAAGCGTCTCGGCCTGACGGAAAATGAAGGTCTTTTCCTGCGAGCCGTCGAACACCAGACAGCCGTCCGAAATTTTGCCGTCGTCAAAGGAGACGCGGGCAGGATTTTCAAAATTATCGTGGAAGATCACGCGGCCATTGGCATCGGTCAGCGTGACATTGTCATAGCTTGCCTGCTCGTTCCACTCGGCATCCCTGACTTGACGGAATCCAATCAGCCCAAAGGGAACCGCTTCGTCGAGCGTGCGGCTGTCCGCCTGCTTTCCATCCAGAAGCGTCGTGACATTCCGTCCGTCCACGCGAATTTCGATATGATGCCAGTCGTGCAGCGTTTCCTGCGTCAGAATGCCGGAAATGTCCACATCGGCAAGGGTCGCTGCGCCGCCGTTTTTCCAGCGATGCGGACGGAGCTGGATCTTGCCGTCCAGCACGGTGTTGATCTGCCATGTGTAGTTGTTTCCGCTGTCGGTCGCGCCGAAAACAAAGCTGGCAGCCTGCCGGTCGATCCTGAAATCGCCGGAGAGCGTGTAGCGGCTCGTATCCGGCGTTGCCGGCACGAAGATCTGCTGTCCGCCGTTTTGACGGACATGCAGGCGTCCGTCCTCGATGACCGCACCGTCAAAATTCTGCACGGCGGCATCGTTGAAATCGTCCCGGAAAGAGATCGCGCCATCGCCGTCATAGAGGCTGACATTATCGTAATAGGCTTCCTCCACGGCGTCGCCCGCGCGGAAGCCGACCTTGCCTGCGGGCAGAACCAGCGGCTCGCCTTGCAGGCCGAAGTCGTTGTTCATATTGCGCGAGTCCACCTGCACACCGTCGATGGCGGTCGTGATAAGCCCGTTGTCAAATTCGATCTTCATGTGGTGGCGTCCGTTCCAGTCGCGCATGATCTCGGAAATATCGACCTCGGGCGCACGCAGCCAGATGTTGCCCTTCCACCACAGGTGCGGGCGAAGCGCGGGATGGCCGCCGGAGGTGCCGACCTGCCACATATAGAAGTTCTGTCCGTCCTGATAGCCAAAAACAAAGCTCGCGCCGCCGTTTACAATCTGAAAATCCGCTTCATAGACGTAATACACGCCGTCGTGTGCAGCGGCATCGGCAGGCTTGCCGTTGATCCACTGCGCCCCCTGCCAGTCGTTCTCGCTGAGCAGCGCAGTCTCAAAGACGGCCGGAGCGCTCTGTGCGCTGTTACCGTGATTGTCCGTGACCGTCACGCACCAGTAGTATGCCGTGGCGGGTGCAAATTGCCTGCCCCCATAGGAAACGGCGGTGCTGTCGCCGCTTTCCACCTCGCCGCTGTCCCAGAGGTCGCCCTCCCCCGCCGCCAGCCTTTCACGGTCGGAGGCAACGAGAATGCGATAGCTCTTTTGCAGCACACCGCGCTGCGTGGACTCCAGCTTCCAGCCGAAAACCGGAGTCTGCGTATCGATGCCGAGAGGATCGGTCTTGTGTTCGCAGGTCAGGCCTGTGACCGTCAACGGCTCAGCAGCCGACGCGGGAACCAGCAGCATAGGGATCACATTCCTGAAAGTAAAATCGTAAAGATGCGCTTTAGACTTTTTTCATGACGCGGCCTCCTGTTTTGGATATTCTCCACAGTCCATCGCGGCCAATTTGCGGAACAGATCCTCAAAAATGCCGTCGCGGTGAACCATATAGACATATTTCATCAGATGGCGGCTGTTGCTGAAGCTGTAAAAGCCGTCATAGGTCGGCAGCGGCGTATGGACGATCTGATCCTCATAAAAGCCCGGGTGCAGCAGCCATGCGACGGTGGAAATGTCCCAGATCACACGGTTCCAGACCACGCACCCGCGCACATCCTCCTCGTCGTGGCGGACGATTTGATAGAGATAGTCGCACAGGCGATTCTTTCCCTCCAGCCACTTTTTCAGCTCCGGTCCGGTCGTAGCCAGATGGGTCACAACGCCCATGCACGGAAGCTGCACCAGCGGCACGCCGGAATTCATCACGACGCGCGCGGCGGCAATGTCCTCAAACATGTTGAATTCGCGGGTATCCGGCCAATGGTGTGCGTTTCCGCCCAGCCAGACGACGACGATCTTGTCCGCGATCTCCGGCTGCATCAAAAGCGCGGAGGCCACATTGGTGATTGCGGCGATGGCCAGCACATACAGCGGCGAATCGTCCGGGCGCTGCATGGCAAGCCGGATCAGATCCTGCGCAGCCTCGGAATCGACCGGTGTTTTCTCATCCGGCAGGAAACGCGCGGCGCCGCGGCGTGCAAGCTGCATCAGCTCGGGTCTGCCGCAGAGGTTCAGAATATTCTCAATTTCCCGATAGCTGCGCTCCATGCCGAGCGCGGGCGTCTGGGCACGTTCGTTTTGGAAGGGCGCGGCATAAATGCCCTTGACATTCAGCTTATCGTCCGAGGCGATCATATAGGCCAGCGCAAACTGATCGTCCACTTCATTATAGGTGTCCGTGTCCAAAACGACATCAACCGGCTTCTCCGGCCAGCGGAGTCTGTGCAAAATCCGTTCGTTGGAAATCATAGTTTTTCCCTTTCTGCTCACTGCTGCGGCGTTTTTTTCTTTTTACGAAGGAACAGGAGCGCCGCGCCCGCCGCCAAAACCGCGGCAGCACCGCCTGCAATCCAGCCCCACGGCGTGTGCGCCTTCAGGGGCGCAACATCGGGCATTTCCGCGTCGCCCAGATAGGTACCGCCCGCATAGACCTGCACCTCATAAATGCCGACGCGCTTGCCCTCCGGCTCGGCCGTGATGCGCACGCGGACATAGCGCGCCTGCGCCGGATTGAAGGCCAGCGCCTCCGCGCCGCCATGCCCGCCGGAAACGGCCGCAGCCGCCTGCCAGTGCTCGCCGTCTGTGGAAAGCTCCACAGCATAGTCGCTCGCAAATTCCTGCGTCCAGCGGACGGTGACGTTGCTGATCTCCTGTGTCTGTCCAAGATCAACTGCAAGCCATTCGTCCTTGGCATGCTTCGGCTCCCACGCGGTCTTGACCAGACCGTCCGTCGCCTTTTCCGCCGCGACCTTGTCGTTGCGCTGGCTGCTGGCCGTGGCTGTTTTCCCTGCGGCAAGGTTTTCCGTATGGTCTCCTGCCTCGAGCGTCACGGTCTGCCATGCGCCCTCGGGGAGTGTCACGACCGTGACATCCCGCGTAACGTCGTTATAATAACCCGCCGTCTGCGCAGAAGGCGCGTCCAGCTTGTCCAGAGTCTTTCCGTCCACGCGCACGGCGTCGGCACGCAGGCCGTAGGCCAGAAGCACGCGCTGCGCGCAGTCTCCGGGGTTCTGCACCGTGAGAAGGCCGCTGTCCAACGCGGTGTCAAACTGCGTCTGCGTTTCCTTGTCGGCAAAGAAGGGCGTACTGCCCGTGCCCGCTGCGACAAGCAGCGCGTCGGCAGCGCCTTCCGACATGGAGTCCGTCAAAGCAAGCGTTTTTTGGGAGACCTTCACCGGGAAGGCTGCGCCCGCCTTAACATAGACCGGCATTCTCTCCTGCGGCGCGGCCACAGTCAGGGTCTGCCCACCGGAAACGACCTCGCCCGTCCACAGGTCGATCCAGTCGTTGCCCGCCGGGAAGGTCACTTCGCGGCAATAAGCCTCCTCGCGCACCACCGGGCAGGCAAGGAACACGCCGCAGAACAGATACTGGTCCTCAATGTCGATCAGCTCCGGCTGATCGTGGTAGGCCAGATAGAGCGGCTGGATCATGGAAACGCCGCTCCTGCTCGCGGAGATTGCGCCGCTGTAAATCAGATCGAGCAGGTTTTCGCGCAGCCAATAGTGCTCCTGATAGACCTTCTCCGCCTGCTCGCCGTAGCTCCAGGGGTTGCGGTCAGAGGTGCCGTGCGTGCGCATGAGCGGGCTGAAGGTTCCGAATTGCATCCAGCGCATGTAGCAGTCCGGTGTAGGCGGATATTCATCGTAGCCATAGCCGCCGATGTCGCTTCCCCAGAGGGAGAAGCCCGCCGTCGAGGCGCTCAGGCCGCCGCGGATTGCCTGCTGGAGGCCCTGAAAGGTACTCGGGTGGTCGCCCGCAAACTGCCCCATCCAGCGCTGGCTGCCCGCGCAGCCACTGCGGGAAAAGAGAATGTAATCCTCGCCCAGCGCCTTTGACCACGCCTCGTAATAGCCCTTGTTGTATAGATAGGCGTAGAAATTGTGCATTTCATCCCCTGTCATGCCGTTGTGAAAAAAACTGTCCTCAAAAATATTGTCGCCAAAATCGACCATGCAGCCGCGTAGGCCCCAGCCCCAGAGCTTGGAGAAAAAGCCGCTGATGACGTCCACGCTGGTAGGATTGCTGAAGTCGATGTACTCGCCCTGCATGATCTTCGTCGGGTCGGACTTGAGGACGACCGTCGGCACGGTATCCGCGGTCAGGCTGTAATCATATTGATACATGTCCCCGACGCCCATGGCCGACCAGTACCACGCGATCATCCGCGTGCCCCGGTTTTTCAAAAGCTGATAGGCCTGCGCGTCATACTGCGGCGACTGCTCGCCGAACAGCGACACGACCGGCGTGCCGAGGCGGTCGTACTGCTCGAGAACATTGGTCATCACGTCGATGTGCTTACCCTTGCCGAGCGCGTCCCAAACCTGCCCGCCCGCACCGACGGAGAATTCCAGCGCCCACTTGGGCGGGACAACCGTGCGGCCGGTCAGCGCGGTGTAGGAGACCAGATTCTCCTGCGGCGTGCCGAGCCAGAAGTAAACGTCGAATTTCGGCCCGTTGAAATCCAGTGAATAGACCGCGCTGTCCGTGCTGCCGATGTCGGCGTTCGCCGCATAGGTGGAGTTGAAGAACAGGCTGTAGCCCTTGCTGCTGTAAAGCAGCGGAACGTTTTTATAGCCCCATGTTTTGTTGCCGTCATAGCGCATCAGGCCCTGATAGCTGTCCTGATTCCACAAAAGCACCTCCTGCCCGACCTGATCGAAGGCATTGAAACGCTCTCCGAGGCCAAAAAGGCGTTCCTCCTCGGAGATCGCACCGAGCAGCATGACCTTCTTCAATTCCCCGTCCTGATAACCGAAGCGAAGCTTGTCCGCATCCAGCGTATGGATTGTCTCGCCAGCCGCGTTTTGCAGAGCAACTGACCAGTCTCCCTCCGTGGAGATGACGGCGCGCGCCGTCTCCTGCGTGAGCGCAAGGGTCTGCCCGGTCTGCTCATAGGCAATGGGCAGCAGCGTCTCGGGTTCAAAATAGCCGGGCTTATCCGTATGCAGGCGGATGCCGCCGCAATCCGGGAAGGAGAGGCTCAGCGCCGTCTGCCCGCCCGCAAGCGCGACCGTGAGCACGCACTCGGTCTGTCCCTGCTCTATGTGCAGGAGCTTCCCCGGCGTTTCCCATGTGACCTCGATCTGCGAGGGCTGCGCGTTACCGTTGCCGAATTCCTCTGCGGCCTTGGCGGGCGCAGCTGCGGAGGTCAGGATCGCCAGTGCCATAGCAAACACTCCAATCATGTGAAATAGCGTTCGTTTCATGTTCATTTCCTCGTTATTCTCCGGTGATACCGGTCTTTTCTATGCTCTCGACGAACTGGCGCTGCAGGCACAGATACAAAAGCAGCAGCGGCAGGACGGACAGCAGGGTGCCGGCCAGAGTGATCGATTCGTTGATGCTGCCGAAATTGACCAGATTCGATGGGTTGTAAAGGGACTGGTAGCTCTCGTAAAAATCGCGCAGCTTGATCGGCAGCGTCTCGATATTGCCGAAGTACAGGCTTGCCTGCGTCGTCTCGTTCCAGTACCAGACGGTCGAAAACAGCACGCTCAGGACGATAGCAGGCGTCGCCGAGGGCAGCGCGATCTTGTAAAAAATCTTGAACTTTCCCGCACCGTCAATCTCGGCGGCCTCGTCCATCGCCTTGGGGTAGCTGCTGAAAAACTGGTAGAACACCAGAATGAACACCGCGCTTTTCAGCCCCTGACCCAGCAGCGCAGGTAGAAAGGACGGCAGCGGCGTGTCTAAAATCTTATAAGTGCTGAACAGCACATAACGCGGAATGAGCGTGACCTGCGTCGGAATAATAAAGGTCAGCACGCACAGCGCCAGCCAGAATTTTTTCAGCGGGAAACGGAAGCGCGCGAAGCCGTAGCCTGTCACAGCCGTAACCGCCGTCTGCAAAATAGCCGGGATGAAGGACATCAGGATGGAGCAGAGCAGGCTTTTCTTAAAGTCCAGCGTGTTCCAAGCCTTGATGAAATTTCCGAAGTAGAGCTGCGTCGGCAGCCATGTGACAGAGGGATCGATCAAATCCTCCTGCGAAAAGAAGGCGTTGACGACCATGTAGAGCATGGGATAGAGGTAGATAAAGCCGATGCCGAACAGGATGAAATACAGAACCGCCTTCTGTATCCAGCCCTTTTCCTCGCCCGCGCCCAGCAGAAGTCTGCGCAGCCGCTGCGGGTCTTTTTTGCGTTTCATGCTCTGTCCCTCCTTCCCAGAAGCCGGAAGATCAAAAATACCAGCAGCAGCGCCAGCGCGACCACGCCGAAATAGATCCATGACATTGCCGCCGAGAAGCTGTAAGGCTGGCCGACCTCAAAGAGATGGCTGCCGATCTTCTGATTCGTGGCGTTGTTCGTCCAGTTGGCAATCTCTACGACGGTATAGATCGCAGAGACCATGGCAATGGGCGTCATGGCGGGCAGCGTGATCTTCCAAAACTTCTCCCATGGGCCTGCGCCGTCGATGGACGCGGCTTCATAGATCTCCGGGCTGATTTTTTGCAGTCCGGCGAGGAAAATCAGGATTTGCACGCCGGAAAACCACAGAATCAGGACCAGATTGTTCAGGATGAACAGCGCAGGCGTCTGCAAGAAATCCGGCAGCGTGGCCAGAAATTCATAAATTCCCGCGCCGCTTTCGGAAAAATCAACCGTGTATTTGGTCAGAAGCTCACTGATGGCCGGGCCGCTCATGATGATGACCGGCAGAAAAAACACCGAACGGAAGAAGCCGCGCAGGCGGAACTTGGAATTCAGCAGGATTGCGATCATCAGTGAAAAGACTAAAATCACCGGCACGGCACAGGCCATGAACAGCACCGTCTCCGCAATGGTCGAGGTGAAGGTCGTATCCTGCGCCAGCGCCCGGGTGTAATAGGTCAGTCCCGCCCATTTCATCTCGATACCGGAGGTCGTCACCTTGGCTGTGCTCAGGCTCAGCAGGATGGAGTACACCACAGGATAGGCCACAAAGGCCAGCAGGCCGACGATCCACGGAAGGATAAACAGATAACCCGCCACGGCGTTGCGCTTTTTATTTGTCATCGGTTTTGCCATGCGCGTCTCCCCTTTCCGGCTGCGCCGTCATTTGCCCACCAGTGCAAAGCTCTGCGCAGGAACGCTGGCCTCGCCGGTGTAGTCGGTGCTGTTGTAGTTTACATAAAGTTTCATGCCATTGGAATAAGTCACGCAGGCAACCCCCTCGGCCACCATTCGGTGGCGGACGATCTGCTGACCCTCAACGGCCAGCAGCGCCTCGGAAAGCCGGCCGTAGATGTCCGCGATCTCAGCCCGCCAGTCTCCGTAGTTGACGGTGAACAAATCCTGAAGCGGCGTGTCCATCAGCTCGGAATTGTCGCAGGCAGCCACAAGGAAGGACGGATACATTCCGTATTCCGCCATTTTCAGGACACTGTTGACGGAATAGAAGCCCTGATTGGCATAGGGCGCGTAATAATCGATGCTCCCCTTGAGGACGATCTGCAAAAATGGCACCGTGTCCGTCTCATAAAGATACTGCCCGTTGACGACCGGCATATCGAAATACTCCGCCGTGTCCGCCCAGAGGTATTCATTCGGTGCGGTCAGCGCAGGCTTCTGCGCAAGCGACTGCTGCGTTTGGGTAATCAACGTCAGCGCCTCGCTGCGCGTGATCTCGGAGCCGCGCGTGTATTCGGCATACAGGCGGCTGCCCCACTGCTCCAGCGCCAGCGGCATAGGTGCAAGCGCCTGCGAGGTGTCCAGCACCGTCTGCGCCGCGAGCGCAGGCTTGAGGATATAGCGCTCGTTAAACATGACCTGCGTGTTCGGCCGGACAAACTTGGCATAGGTGCGTGAGAGCGTTTTTGCCGCCTTGCTTGCAAGCCAGATCTGGTCGTCGTTCGCCGTGACCGGATTGACCGTCAGATAGGCGCGGCCGCCCTGTGCCAGAAGCGTTTCCCTTAACGCCAGGGCTTCCTTCTGCGAACCGACGCTGCGATCAAAGGCCGTCTGGCCGTAAGAAGCGCCGTTGATGCCGCCTTTTTGCCATCCCTCGAAGCTCACCGAGAGGTTGGTGATCCCGTTTTCGCGCAGGTCGCGCAGAATTTCCTGTGCCTCGTCAAAAGTAGTGAACGTCTGCTTTCCCTGCACCAGAAACTGCTTTTTCACGTCCGCACCCAGCAGATGCAGCCGCATTGGCAGCGCGGTATCAATGCGTTCCGTGGCGAGAACGCCCTGCTCTTTCAGAAGCGTGCGGTATTTCACCGCCATGCCGGAATAGTCGGCCTCCTCGCCCGTGAGAAAATAGAAGCGAACGGTGGGATTTACAAGGTTGCGCTCGTCCTGCGGGCGCTGGATGCCCGCACCGTTTTTGCTGGTCGGGTGGATGTAGAGCTGGCGGTAATCGAAGCGTGCCGCCGCCCATGTAAAGTCCGTCGTCGCACCGGCGGGCGTGGCCTGAATGGAGGCATATTCCTCGCCTTGCTCCAGCACGGCAAAAAACGCATTCTGGCGCGCGCCGTGGACGATGCCATAGACCGGCACGCTCACATAAGGCGCATCGACCAGATAGTCGTTCGTGCGGCTGGCGTTCAGGTCGTTGGCTTCCTCCAGCGAGTCGATGCCCATGTCCGGCCCGTAGACTTTCTGGTTGAAGCCCGCATTATAGCTGCCGCTCTTTTGAAAGCGCATCAGCGCACCCGGGCCGTCCGGAATAAAGACGTAGCCCTCCGTCGCGTCCTCGCACACACTGCCGAGGAAAGGAAGAAAATAAACGGATTTCAGCTTGGCTTCTCCGTTTTCCTCAATGGATTCGTCGTCCACGGACAGTGCAATCGCATCGTCGGATACGATCATGCGGAAGGAAAACGAGAGCTTTTCCTTTTTCATGCGAAGCGTGCAGGTCACGCCGTCCTGCGACCATTGGTATTTGGCGGTTACACCGAAGGTGCCCGGGCCGACGCGCTGCGCGGTGTCGTTGACATCAAAATACTCGAAGGAGCACAGACCGTTTGCAAAGCTCGACCACATCTGATTCAGCCCTTCGGGTTTATCCTCAGCCAGCGCACCCCAGACATACCCGCTGCGCTTATCGACGATGCGAAAGGCATGCGATTCCGCACGGAACCAGACCTCGAGATACTTTGTTTCAAGTTTTTTCTCAAAGCCCTCCACGCTCAGCGGGCAATCGACCGGTGAGGCCGCGTCATATTGCGTATGTCGGCTGGAGCCGACCTCCATGGCTGAGGTGTCCGGCAGCTCAAATTCCTTTTTTTCATACGTCTCGTCCGAGACCATCGCCCTTGCCGCAAAGGGGATCAGAACCGCGAGCGCACAAAGTGCACACACGATGCAAAGGATGCGGCGTTTGGTTGTTTTCATCTGCATTCCTCCTGCGTCAGCCCCGTATGCGGTAGAGAAGCTCCGCCCAGAGCGTTTCAAGGAAGTCAAAAACCTGTCCCCAGACGAGATACAAAATTGCAGCCACGACCACCGCCATCAGCATAAAGAACAGCGTCAGCAGCAGATTTTTCACCGTCTGGCGGAAGGTATAATCGTGCGTGTTCATCGCGCCGAGGAACAGATAAATCCCCGACCACGCCACTGCCGCGACGGAGGGCAGCGTGATTAAGAAGCCCTCGTTTTGCGTCAGAACGTAGCTTGCCGCGATCACGACCGGCATGATGAGCAGATAGGGCGTCAAAGCATAGGCTGTCATGATGTAGACATTTTTCAGTGAGCCTTCGCCCGAGCAGATTGACGCGACCAGCGTGTTGCCGACCACAAAGAGCAACAGCGGGACGGCCGCCGTGGCCAGCACGGAGAGCACGGATGCGCTGCGCGCATCGGAAACATTAAAGGAAAAGCCCTGAAAAAGCGTGTTTGCCACAAAGACAATCAGCAGCAGCGCATACAGGATCGTCGCGGCGGCGACGGAACCATGGTCGCCATGCTTGAGGTCGTAAAAGCAGTCCAGCGGCGCACGCATCATGCGCAGTGCATAGCGCAGGTCGCTGCATAAACGAGGCTCTTTTCGTTTTTTCCGTTCTTTGCCTGCAAACAGGCCGAAACGCCGCCGCAGAATGCGAAGAACCACCCACAGCACATACAACACGAGCAGCACGACAAGGATCGTGAGCACCCAGCGGTTCAGCCATGCCGCACGCACCTCCCAGAATGCGTCGGAATAGCGCTCGTGGTCACCTGCGAGCTTGAAATGCTCGGCTGCCTCGGCAAAGCGCTGCTGCTGAAAGAGCACCTGACCGTAGCCCTGATGCGCCAGCTTGGACATGCCGTTCAAGCGTAAAATTGCCTGCCAGTCGCCCTCGCCCGCTTCATAATCTCCGGTTTCCAGATCGTAGACAGCCTTGTGCATTGCAACGGCAAATTCCGTTGGGCAGAACACCTGAATCAAGGCGCGTTCACGGTCGAGAACATAGAGAAATCCGTCGTCGTCGATGTCGATTGCGCTGGCCAGCGTCAAAAGTCCCGTCCGGTCGGTGGAAACGGCGCGTCCGCCGAACGAAAAGATCAGATTGCCCGCGCTGTCGTACTCATAGATCAGGCCGGTATAGGTCAGAGCATAGCAATTGTTATACGGCCCTGCCACAATGTCCACAAAGTTCCACTCGTCGGCCATGGTCTTGCCCTTGGCAAGGATATTGCTGCCGCTCATGTTGTGCAGTGCAATGGCATTGCCCTCGCGCTTCGAGGAGCCCCATGCAAGCTGGCGGCCGCCGGTCTGCGTGACGGAATAGATCAGGTCGCGGTTGGAGATTGTGATATTTTCAATCTGGCGCGGGATGCGCGTGAGCAGCTTATCGAGCTGCTCCTCGGTGAAAAACAGATCCTGCAGCGATTCGAGCAGGCTTCCCGTGCGCAGATTCGCGCCGAAAAAGCCCTGAAATTCGCCCTGTGGGCTGAATTGCAGCAAGCCCTCGTAGCTTCCCGTGCTGGCGACAAAAATATTGCCCTCCCTGGTCACCACGACATTGCGCGGCGCAAAGGCCGAGCGCTCACTGAACAGATAGCTCTCCGGCCGCCCGATGCGCCGCAGCAGCGTTCCGTCCGGAGAGAAAATCACAATTCCCGGCCGTACCTTGGAGGAATCGGCGGCATAGACCGTGCCGTCCTCGGACACGAAAAGCCCCACCGGCGAATCCAATTCGTCTTCACCGAAGGCGCGCATCGTGTCGGTCCTTGGATCATAGACTGCGATGCGGTGATTTCCGGTATCGGCAATATAAATTTTCCCGCCGCGCAGGAACAGATCCTGCGGCTGGCTCAGTCCGGCGCCCTTGAGATAGATTTTTCCCGGAAGATAGGCGTCCTGCGTGCGGATCCATTCGTCGTCTGCCGAGAGCGTATAGGTATAGGTCGTGTTCTCACCGGCAGCATGCGCCGGAAGAACGCAGGTAAGCCCCGCCAGAAGCAGGCCAAGCACGGCGCAGCAGAGTCGGCGCAGCAGTCCGGTTTTGTTCCGCATTGCGACTGTCTCCTTCCCTTTTGAAATGTTATTTCAGTCCGGAATGCGCCATGGTGTTCATCACGCGGGACTGAAGAATGATAAACAGGATCAGATTTGGCAAGAACAGAATCAGCGACGCAGCGGCGCTGATGCCCTGCCCGGAGATCGTGTTGCCCGTTGCGCCGGTGAGGGTGCTCATGTAATAAGCAAACGTCTTGAGCGTCTCGTTTTCGACGAACATTGCAGAGGCCTCCGTGCTGTTCCACGCTGCCTGAAAGGCCATCATGGCGACGGTCGCAACAGCCGGCATGATGATGGGAATGATAATGCGGCGCAGAATTGTAAAGTCATCCGCACCGTCGATCACAGCCGCCTCGATCAGCGCGTCGGGAATCTGGTCGATAAACTGCTTCAGAAGGAACAATCCAACCGGCATGGCCAGAAGCGGAATGATCTGCGCCCAGAAGGAATCATACATCCCCGTAAAGACGATGACAAGATAGCGCGGGATCGCCACGGCCACAGGCACGAACATCAAAGCCAGCGTATTGAGGGAAAACAGGAATTTCTTGTACTTAAAGCGCTTTTTCGACAGCACATAGCCCGCCGCAACGCAGATGACAACCGTACACACAACGACAATCAGCGTGACAACGATACTATTGAACAAGTACCGCGAGATCGGCACGCTGCTGCCCTGTGTCGCCGAAAAGAGCCTGCGGAAGTTCTCCCATGTCGGCATCCGCACAAAAAAGCGCGGCGGATAGGCGTTCAGCTCGTCTAGCGGCTTGAAGGCATTGAGCACAATCATCAGAATCGGCAGCGCCATAATGACCGCGATGGGGATAAGATAGAGGTAAAACTTGACCTGCCCGCGCTCAAAGCGCGTCGGATTGATGCCGGACTGCTGAAGCCGTCTGATTTTTCGTTTTTTCATATCGCACCTCTTTTCAGTCCGGATCACCGCCGAACAGCTTTTCCGCGCCCTTGGACATCAGGCGAATGAAGATCAGCAGCACAACGGAAATCGCTGCGGCATAGCCCATCTCATAGCGGATGAAGCCGTAGTCCTCGATGTGCGTGACAATGAGCTGGCCGGCGTAATTCGGCGTGGGGTTGGAGCCGGAGAGCGCAACGCCGATGCCGCTGGTCTGGAAGGTATTGACGATGGCCATGACCGCGCCGAAGAGCATCTGCGGCTTGCACTGCGGGATGGTGACGTAAATGATCTCCTGAAAGCGGTTACGCACACCGTCGATGCGCGCAGCCTCGTAAAGCTCCTCATTGGCATTCAGAATGCCGGACAGGATGGATAAAAATCCGATACCCATACTGCTCCACAGGGAAACGACGATCATAATCCACAGAAGATGCGCATCCGATTGCAGCCAGACGACCGGCTCGGAGATAAGGTTCAGCTTCAGCAGCAGATAGTTGAGGTAGCCGCCCTCGCTGCCGTTGAACACCACGCTCCACACTGCCGAGAGCAGCACGCCGCCCGTCAGAGACGGCGAATAGATCGCAATGGCCAGAATGGTGCGCGGCCACTTAGGAAGCTGCGCCAACGACCACGCCAAAAAGAAAGACAGCAGATATCCGCCAACACCGACGAAAATCGCGTAGATCAGCGTGTTCGGCAGAACCTTCTGCATGAACACCGAATCGGCCGTAAACAGCGTGACGAAGTTGTCCAGACCGATGGGCTTGGGAAATTCGATGGTATTAAAATAAGTAAAGGACAGGATGACCGCCATACACACGGGAATTGCGATCAGCAGGCAGAACAGGAAGGCATAGGGCGAGAGCAGCACCGAAACGGCGTGTCTGCCGAGCCATCCGCGCAGCGAGCGCGTCTTTTGGGGCTTTCGTTTCATGACGTTTTCTCCCTGCTTTCTGCCAGCATTTGCACCAGACGCGCGTAAGCGTCGGTCTGATAGGTCTTGATGATCTCTCCGTTTTCATCCAGAAAGCCGAATTCCTGCATTTTACGCAGAATTTCGCGGTCGGAGGTCATGGCGGCGCGGTTGAGCGCCTCCATAAGCGGCGTGCCGTCCACGACGACGCTGTTCCAGACGTTGCTGACCTCGCGCTCGACCATATAGTTGGCCGGGTGACGCAGATTCTCCCGCTGCGCCTGCCACTGCTCCAGAATCACGCGCTTGTGCTCCTCCGGATAATCGAGCTGCGCAAAGGCAAGCAGATTCGCCGTGTTCCACTGATATTCCGGGCCAAAGGACGCGCGGAGGTTGTAGGCATACTCGATTTGCGTGTCCTCGGACAGCCACCACTTCAAAAACTGCCAAGCCTCGTCGGGCTTGTCGGTGTTCTCGAAAATCATGCAGGCGGTGCTGTCCGCCATCTGATAGCGGAGGATTTCGCCCTCCTCGGTCAGCGTGCCCGGAACAGGCGCGATGTCCCACACGCCCTTAAGCTCCGGCGCGGCCTCCTGAAGCTGCATGTAGGTGGAAAAGCCGCTGATCCCGAGGGGTGTCTGTCCGAAGCGGAAGCTCTGGAAAAAGCTCGGCACCGACTGCTGCGCGCCGTAAATCGTGAAGATTTCCGTCATTTCCTCAAAGCCCTCGACCGAGCCTTTTTGCAAAATGGCCGTGCTCATGCCGTCGTCGGCATAGAACGCGCCGCCGTTCTGATAGATATAGGGCGCAGTCACATGGTAGGACTTAAAGCCGACCAGATTGGCCAGCGGAAGATTGAAATTCATGGAATAGCGCAGCAGCTCCGGCATCATTTTCTTGACGTCGTTCCATGTTTCCGGAATCTCCAAGCCAAGCGCCTGCAAAATGTCCCTGCGGTAGTAGAGCACCTGAAAATCCTGCGTCTCGACTGCGCCGTAGACGCCATCGTTGTAGTAAAGCGGCACGAGGGATTCCAGATTGTACTGCTCCGCGTAAAATTCAAGAAAATCGTCGTATTCCGTCAGATCCTTCGCCGCGCCGCGAATGGCAAAGTCGAAGGGCGTCCAATAGTTCACGCCAAGCACAAGATCCGGGCTGGTGCCCGAGGCATTTGAGAGGATCAGCTTCTGCTCGTTCGGCATGACGGACAGGCGGACGTTTGCGTGATAGATCTGATTGTAACCGGCATCAACAAGCTGCTGAAGCGCCTGCACATACTGGATCGGGCGGTTGACCCACACGGTCAGCTCACCATCGTCCTTTTGTGACGAAGCAGCATAGTCACCGCTCCGGCCGGGCAGAAAGGAACCGGCAAAGGACTTGATGCCCTCGCCCACACGATGCACCAGAGACACGCCGCCTGTCGGAAGCTCCGTTCCGGGCGTGAGATAGATTTGGTCAAGCCCCAGCGGCAGATCGGTCAGCATTTCAATGACCGTGCCGAGGCGCTTGGACACGCAATTGTCCCCCACGTTCAGGAGCTTGGTGTTATTCGGGAGCTTGCGCGGCTCATCGGCCAGCTTGTCCAGCGTTTCCGCCGCGGCCAGAAGCGTGGCGGCATAGGTCGGTTTGTGCTGCGTGAGCGTGGAAAGATCGTCGTACACCGCCCGGATGTCTGCGGCGCACTGCCGCACACGCGGAACGGCATCTGGGAGGTAGACATCCAGGTCCCACGTCCGATGCTCGTCGGTGACGCCCGCAGTCAGCTTGGTCAGGTCCATGCCGAGCGCACTGACCTCGTTCATAATGTCCATCAGATCGTCAAAGGCCTTTTCCAGCGGACCCATGACCGCGCGCAGCGCCAGCGTATGCCGTCCCTGCTCCAGCCAGAGCATCAGCGGCGCACCGTCCGCGCTGAGCGTAATCTGCTCATATTGGCTCATGCCCGTTGCCGGGAACTGCACGGCCTCCAGCTCACGGTAGGGGGTCTGACCGTCCAGCTCGACTGTGCGGTAGACGGGCTTGCTGCCGCTGGTATACTGCGTATATTTAAAAGACAGGCAGTACCATCCCGTTTCCTGAACGTCCAAGGTCCACAGGACCTTCTGTCCTGCGGCGTCAAAGGAGCTGTCGTCCAGTACGTTGATGCGCTTGTCAAAGGTGTCGTAGGGATAAAGCGAGGGGTCGTTTTCGTTTCCGCCGCGCAGGAAGGAATCGGATTTGACGGCGTACTTTTCCGCCTCAAGGATCTCCTGCCACTGCGGCGTCTGTGCATTTTCAGCGTGCGCGGCGCGGTATTCCGCATAAGTCGGCGCAGCCTGCACCGGAACGAACCACAGCTCACGCAGCTCCACGGCCTGCGTTCCGGCCGTGATCGTCAGCTCCGCCTTACCGGCGGGCAGAGAAAATTCATAGGCGTCCAGAGAAGGACTTGCCGGATCGGCCAGCGCTTCAAGGAAAAATTCCTCCACACCGCGCTGCTTGGGCGGAAGCTCGTTGCCATAGGGATCGACCGGATAGGACTCCTCGGCATCCGCCCACAGGGTGGAAAGCAGCGCCTGTCCCTGCGTCCGGCCGCAGGAAATATCTACAAGATTATCCGTCACCGCCGGGTCGGTCACGCGGTATTCGGCATAAACATGATAAGCGCCCGTCTGGGTAAGCTCGGCCGTAAACCTTGCCGTCTCGCCGGCATCAAGGCGCAGGGCGCCCCCGGTGCAGGCAGCCTGTACGCCGTTTTGCAATACAGAGCGGCTCACCCAATGTTCGGCGGCATAGGCCACGTCGCGCACGGCGGGACTTCCGGTTGCAACCGCACGATAGGGCAGCGCAACGCACATGATGCCAAACAGCAGCATCGCGGCCAATATGCCAAGCAGGATTCTGCGCACGCGCTTGTTCATGGAATATCCGCCTTTCCGGTTAAAGTGGGCGGCGATGTCTGCCAATGCTTTGCGCACGGGCAGGCACCGCCGCGTCGGTTCAAAAATCAGTTGACTTTCTTAAAATCTGCAAGGAATTTTTCGACCGTCTCATCGAAGGCCGCCCACTTTTTGGCGATCTCCTCATTGGCCTTTGCCTCCACCTCGGCGGCAACTGTGGCTGCGTCGGCAAGGCCGTCGGTCACGTTGTTGCGGCTGGGCAGGATGTAATCGTTGTTGATCTGGTCAAAATCGGGAACGATCTTCGCCGGATCGGCGCGGAAGGAGTTCTCGATGTTCTCATACATATAGATGATGGCCTCGTTGACTTCGGGCAGGCTCTCAAACTTCTCTGCAACATCCGGATGAATGGTGCAGGGGATGTAATAGCGGTTGTTGAGCACATACTTGCCCGCGTTTTCCTCGTCAAACATGCTCAGGCGGGTGATGTTGCCCTCCACGCCGTAGGTCAGATAGCGAAGAACCTCAAACGCAGCCTCGACATTGTCCTCGGTGACGGCCGTGGTCATGAAGCTGTGGTCGATGTGCATCGGCAGACGGCCCTTGCTGTCCGCGCCCTGCGGATAGGGCCAATGCGTCCAGTTGAACTTCAGCTCATAGAGCCATGCGTCCCAAGTGCCCTCGATGGTGTCGGAGAGGGTCTTTCCCGCCTTCATGGCCATATGCAGATCGTCGGTGTTGCCCTGGCCGAACTTCTTAATATAGTCGCTGGTTCCGTCGCTGGAGCTGTTCCAGCGCATGGACCACGCTTCCAGACCCGGATACTCGCGCAGGCCGCGCATGAACTGCACGTTCTCCACCCAGCTCTCGGCCAGATTGAAGCGCCGGTTGGCAATGTCATAGCCATAATAGCCGCTGTTGACATTGGTCGTGCCGGCCAGGTTGATGTCCAGATCGAACACCGTCTCGGTGCCGGAATAGGTGGCATTGGTCGCAGCCTTCATCAGCTCTGCATACTGCTCGGGCGTCCAGTCCAGCGCAGGCAGATCAAGGTTCAGCTCGTTGAGCAGATCCAGATTCAGGAAGATCGTGCGGAAATGAATGGTCGTCGGGAGCGCGAACAGGTGCCCGTTGAAGGTGTAGCTGTCAACGATGGAATCCGGGACATAGTCAAAGTCGCCGTCGCCCTCGACAAAATCATCCAGTGGATACACCCAACCCTGCGAGATGAAATACGGCAGGGAGGAATAGTCGTCGAACACGATGTCCGGCAGCGTGCCGTTGGCAGCCTTGGCCGTCAGGTACTCCGTCGTGCCGCCCTCAGCGGAGAAATAATCCACCTCGAGGTCGATGTTCTGATAATACTGTGCGAAGGTGTCCAGAAGCGCCTGGAAGTCGGTCGAGCGGCTCTTATTGATGGCCACAGTGACTTTGCCGGAGGCTTCATAGTTGGCGTAGACGTCGTTGCCGCCCTCTACGTCAAGCCCGGTGTTCGAGGAGACCGGCTCGGTACTCTCCTCAGAGCTGGGCGCTGGTGTTTCGCTGCCGTTTGACGGCTCGGTTGCCGGAGCGCAGCCTGCAAAGATGCCGCACAGCAGTGCCAGCAGCAGGAGCAGCGTTCCAAGCCGGGTGATCGTTTTTTTCATTGTCGGTTCCTCCAAAAAATATTTTAGTAAAACATTTTTTCTGTTCGGATTATATCATACGTTTTTTTCGTTGTCAACAACTTGTTTCGGCAAATTCGATCAATTTATAAAGTTATCTGCATTTTATTCTTGACAAATGCACAATGCTGTTGTATCCTGAATAGGGAAAAAGATTTAGGAAACTTTTTTCCTACGACGGCGAAAATTTTCCCGTACAAGATTGCCGTCGAATTCTATATTATTATAAGGTGTGTGAAAGTATGACAAGCATCAAAAAGCTCCTTAGCGTTGTGCTCGCACTGGCTATGCTCCTGTGCGTCCTCCCCATCAGCGTCTCTGCTGAAGAAACCGCAACGGAACCCATTTCCTTCGTCTACGATTTCAATTCCGAGGCTTCCCTTGCGGCATTCCATGCCTACTACCTGCCCGTAACCGGCTACTGGGACAACATGGTCGGCACCGCGGAGGAGCTCTCCGCGCACTGGGAGCTGGCAGCCGTGGACGGCGCACAGGTCGTCCGCCGCACGAATTTGACCGAGGGTGAGAACCCCGGCACCGGTTCCTGCAACGCAATGCTGTACCTTGCAGAATCCTACCGTTATTTCGAAGCGGAAATGTCCTTCCTGTTCGGCAATTCCTGGGGCTGGGCACAGCTCTGCTTCGGCGCCGCCAATATGGGCAACCACATGCACAATGACAACGCCGGTGTGTACATGCAGCAGGAAGGCCACGTCAACCTGAGCTGCCCCGGCGGCAATGACACGCAGGTCAATGTCGAGGGCGACTTCACCAAGGCCGGTCTGCACACCATCAAGCTGCGCGTCGAAAAAGGCAGCGCGGACGACAAGATTAACATTACCGTCTGGGCCGATGGCGTCCAGAAAATCAGCAAGCAGGATGTCTATGCCGAGAATTTTTCCGACCGCGCCGGTTACATCTCCCTGCAGGCACAGAACGACAACGTCTCCTTTGACAACCTGAAGATCACCGTCCTCAACGCCGACGGCTCCACCGCCATGCAGGCCGACAAGACCGTGCTGAAGGAAGCCATTGCCGCTTACGATTCTTTTGATGTTTCCGAATACACCGAAGAAACCGTCTCCGTCTATGCCGAGGCCGTCGAGGCCGCGCGCAAGGTCGCTGCGAACATCTACGCCACGCAGGAGCAGGTCGACGAGGCCGCCGCTGCGATTGACGCCGCCATCAAGGCGCTGGTGAAACTCAACCCCGATCCCGAGAACCCCGAAAACCCCGAGCAGCCCGGAAAGCCCGAGGAGCCGGAGCGCAAGCCCATCGTCTACACCTACAATTTCGACAGCGCAGACGATCTGAAGGATTTCTCGGCTTATCATCTGCCCCTGATGGACTATGACACCCATAAGGTCGGCGCCTCCGTGGACTGGACGCAGTATTGGGAGCTGGTCACGGACAACGACGGCAATACTCTTTTGCAGCGCAAAAACCTGACCGCCGACGAAACGCCCTGCACCGAACGTGACAACTCCATGCTCTACCTCAACATCCAGAAGTTCTCCTTCTTTGAAGCGGAAATGACCTTCAAATTCGGCGATTCCTGGGGCTGGACGCAGCTTTGCTTCGGCGCTGCCGGCAAGGGCAACCATATGCACCATGACAACGCAGGCGTCTACATGCAGCAAGAGGGTTATGTCAACCTGAGCTGTCCCGGCGGCAATGACGTCGAGGTCAAGGACGTGAACAATGGCTTCACCAAGGGCGGCCTGCACACCATCAAGCTCCGCGTCGTACAGGGCTCGAGCCGCAACACCCGCCTCATCACCGTCTGGGCCGACGGCATCAAGAAGATCGAGAAGGAAGTTCAGGCCGACAATTTCTCCGACCGCGCAGGCTGGATCTCCATCCAGTCGCAGAACGACAACATCGCCGTGGACTCTCTCAAGGTCTCCGCGCTCAAGGCCAACGGTGAGCCTGCCTATGACATCGAGCCGCAGACCGGCGACAGCACCTCCGTCGTGCTGTTTGCCTCGGCCATGGTTCTCAGCGTGATCGCGCTGGGCGCGGTTCTGGTGCTCCGCAAGCGCCGCGCACTGTAATTTTTCAAAAGCAGGCAGGGGCTTAAACGCCCCTGCCATTTTTATACCACCTATTCCACACGAAAGGAACAGCTCCATGAGAAAGATCCATCAGAACATCCCGCTCCGCTTCGCACCG
>CAKUMO010000012.1 GCA_934667815.1 uncultured Oscillospiraceae bacterium | reverse complement strand
TGTTGCACTTTTCCTGAAGTCGCCTTCGGCGGGCGTTACCCGTTATTCTTGCCCTGTGGAGCCCGGACTTTCCTCATAAAAGAGCCTTTCGGCTCAGTCACGCGGCTGCCCGTCCCGGTCGCAGGGACTATTGTACTTTATTTTTCCCCGCTTGTCAAACGGATTGCAAAATTTCTTTTCCGGGGTTATAATATCCGTAATCGATTCGCAAGAAAGAGGCGATCTGTTTGACACTTCATGAATATTTCGAGAAACTGCGCGGCAAGCGCGTGCTGGTGCTCGGTCTCGGCGTGAGCAACCGTCCGCTGGTGCGCCTGTTGCTGCAATACGGCGCGGAGGTTACGGGCTGCGACAAGACGCCGCGCGAAAAGCTGGATGCGGAGGTTCTCGAGCTGGAACGCATGGGCGCGAAGCTGCATCTGGGCGAAGGCTACCTTGAGGGACTTTCCGGCGACGTGGCCTTCCGCACGCCGGGTCTGCATCCGGCAAAGCCCGAGCTTGCGGTACTGCGCGCTGCGGGTACGAAGATCACGTCTGAGATGGAGGCATTTTTTGAGGTCTGCCCGTGCCGGATCGTCGGTGTGACCGGCTCGGACGGCAAGACGACCACGACCACGCTCATTTCCGAGCTGCTGCGCCGCGCCGGGCACCGCGTCTGGGTGGGCGGCAACATCGGTACGCCGCTTTTGGATCGCGCCGAGGAAATGCGGCCTACGGACATCGCCGTGCTTGAGCTGAGTTCCTTCCAGCTTATGGATCTGCATGCCAGCTGCCACACGGCCGTCGTGACGAACCTTGCGCCCAACCATCTGGACATGCACAAGGACATGGACGAGTATGTCAACGCCAAGAAGAATATATTCCTGCGCCAGAGCGCGGGCGACACGCTCATTTTGAATCGAGACAACGCAATCACGGCGAGCTTTGCGCCGGAAGCCAAGGGGCAGGTCAAGTGGTTCTCGCGGCAGACGCGCGTGGAAAACGGCGTTTATTTTGAGGACGGCGTGATTTGGCGCAGGGGAGAAGCGCTGCTGCGGCAGGAGGACATCCTGATCCCCGGCCTGCACAATGTGGAAAATTACATGGCGGCGATCCTTGCGGTCGAGGGACTTGTTTCCGACGAGGACATCCGTTATGTCGCCCGGCACTTCGGCGGTGTGGAGCACCGTATCGAGCTGGTGCGCGTCAAGGACGGCGTGTCGTATTACAACGACTCTATTGCATCATCGCCCAGCCGCACGATCGCAGGGCTGCGCAGCTTTTCCAAAAAAGTCATCCTGATTGCGGGCGGTTACGACAAGCACATCCCCTACGATGTCCTCGGCCCGGAGATCGCAGAGCACGTCAAGCTGCTTGTCTGCACCGGTGCAACCGGTGAAAAAATCGCGCAGGCCGCAGAAAAGACAGGCAAAGCCCCCGAGATTCTGCGTATCGAGGATTTTTACGAGGCCGTCCGCACCGCAGCCAAGCGTGCCGAGCCGGGCGACGTGGTGCTGCTCTCGCCCGCAAGCGCTGCCTTTGACAAGTTTAAGAACTTCATGGTGCGCGGCGCGGAGTTCAAAAAAACTGTAATGGAGCTGTGATATGAGAAAAACTTGTGCAGCGGTCGTCGTCGCGGCGGGCAGCGCCACGCGGATGCAGGGCATCGACAAGATGCTCGTGCCGCTTGCGGGCGTGCCGGTGGTGCTTCGCTCCGTCCGCGCCCTTGCCGCAAGCGACTGCATCGACAGCCTTGTGATCGTCACGCGCACGGAGTGCATGGAAACGCTGCGCACGCTCTGCGCGGAGGTTTCCAAGCCGGTCACGGTTGTGCCCGGCGGCGCAAGCAGACCGGAGTCCGTTCTTGCAGGACTCGCGGCGCTGCCAGAGGGAACGGAATTGGCCGCGATCCACGACGGTGCGCGTCCCCTTGTGACGCAGAGCGTCATTGCCGAAGCCGTTGAGGCCGCTGAGCGCTGCGGCGCGGCAGCACCTGCCGTGCCGGTGCATGACACGATCAAGCAGGCGGAAAATGGTCTTGTCCGCGCAACACCGGAGAGAAAAACGCTTTTTGCCGTGCAGACGCCACAGGTGTTCGACGTGAAGCTTCTGAAGACGGTGCTGCGCGCGGCGATGGAGCGCGGAATCGCCCTGACGGACGATTGCTCGGCGGTCGAGGCGGCGGGCAAGCCGGTCGTTCTGACGCAGGGCTGCGAGGAAAATCTGAAAATTACAACGCCCGTCGATCTGACGCTGGCAGAGGCTATTTTGAAACGGAGGAAAACCATGCGCATCGGCCACGGCTACGATGTCCACCGCCTGACGGAGGGGCGCAGGCTCATTCTCGGCGGGGTGGAGATCCCCTTTGAACGCGGTCTGGACGGCCATTCGGACGCGGACGTTCTTGTCCACGCACTCATGGATGCGCTGCTGGGCGCGGCGGGGCTGCGCGACATCGGCGTGCTGTTTCCGGACAACGATCCGGCGTATAAGAACATTTCCAGCATGCTGCTTCTGGACAGGGTCATGCAGACGCTGGAGCGCGCGGGCTACGCCGTCGGCAACGTGGATGTGACCGTCCTTGCCCAGCGGCCGAAGCTGAAGGATTACATCCCGGTCATGCGTGAGAATCTTGCCCGCGCGATGAAAATTCCGCTCGACTGCGTCAACATCAAGGCGACGACGGAGGAGGGCCTGGGCTTCACCGGAAGCGGCGAGGGCATCGCCTGTCATGCGGTGTGTCTGCTGGAGCGCTAAAGAAGGACAAGTCGTCTGGCCGGTCAAAAAACTATCCATCCGAAGGTTTCGGAGGGGCTTTTTCGACAAGCTGAAGAAACCGCAGAGCGGATTTCGCTCTGCGGTCGCTTTTTTATTCAAGAGTACAAAGTGTGCCGTTCAGCCGCCGAGGTAGGCTTCCTTGACCTGCTCACTGTTGGCCAGATCCTCACCGGTGCCGGAGAGGGTGATCTTTCCGGTCTCGAGGACATAGGCGCGGTCGGCCACGCTGAGCGCCATACCGGCGTTCTGCTCAACGAGCAGGATGGTCGTGCCGCTCTTGTGCAGCTCGCGGATAATGTCGAAGATCTGCTCGACCAGAATGGGCGCAAGGCCCATCGACGGCTCGTCGAGCATCAGAAGCTTCGGATGAATCATCAGGCCGCGTCCCATGGCAAGCATCTGCTGCTCGCCGCCGGAAAGCGTGCCCGCAATCTGCTTGCGGCGCTCCTTCAGACGCGGAAAACGCTCATAGATGTTTTCCAGCGTGTCGGAAATGTCGTCCTTGCGGGTGAAAGCGCCCATTTCCAGATTTTCCTGCACGGTCATTTGCAGGAAAATGCGGCGTCCTTCTGGAACGTGCGCCATGCCGTGCCGCACGAGCGTGTGCGCGTCGGCGTGGGTGATGTCCTGGCCGAGAAAGTGAATGCTGCCCGTCTTTGGATGCAGCAGGCCGGAGACGGTTTTTAGCGTCGTCGATTTGCCTGCGCCGTTTGCGCCGATCAGCGCGACGGTCTCACCCTCATGCACCTCAAAGGAAATGCCCTTGATGGCGTGAATGGAGCCATAGTAGACGTGAATATTCTCAACTCTCAGCATTGGCGGCTCCTTTCTTGCCCAGATAGGCTTCGATGACCTCGGGATTCGTGCGGATCTGATCGGGCGTGCCCTTGGCGATGATCTTGCCGTAGTTGACCACGGCAATACCCTCGCAGACACCCATGACCAGATTCATATCATGCTCGATGAGCATGATGGCAATCTGGAAGGTGTCGCGGATGATGCGGATGTGTTCCATCAGCTCGGTGGTCTCGGAGGGGTTCATGCCCGCTGCCGGCTCGTCGAGCAGGATGATCGCGGGATTCGTTGCAAGTGCGCGGACGATCTCCAGCCGGCGCTGTGCACCGTAGGGGAGGCTTCCTGCGCGCTGCTGCGCGAGGTCGGCCATGCCCATGAAGTCCAGCAGCTCCATGCAGCGTTCCTTCGCGATGCGTTCGCTGCGGTAATAGCGCGGCGTGTGCAGGATTGAGGAGGCAAATGAGCACTTAATACCGTTGTGCATGCCGACCTTGACGTTATCCAGCACGGACATGCTGCCGAACAGGCGGATGTTCTGGAAGGTACGGGCGATGCCCATGCGGTTGACCTGTGCGGTGGTCATACCCTTGGTGTCCACGCCGCGCAGCAGAATGGTGCCGCGCGTGGGCTGGTAGACGTTGGTCAGAAGATTGAAGATCGTGGTCTTGCCGGCGCCGTTCGGGCCGATCAGACCGGCGATTTCCGTTGCGCCGATGGTGAGCGTGAATTTATCCACGGCGGTCAAACCGCCAAAGTCGATGCCGAGGTTGCGCACGTCCAGCACGGGCTGGCGGTGCAGGTCACGCTCCGGGATGATGGTATCGGTGGGCAGCGGGACCATTTTGGTTTTCGAGCTCATGCCTTGGCCTCCTTTCGGCGGAAAATGCGGCGCAGAACGCGCGAAAGCCTGTCCTTCATTGACTGCTTGAGCTGCTGGAAGCGGAGATTGTTATTCAGCACCATCACGGCAATCAGCACGATCGCATAGATGAGCATGCGGTAATCCTCCAGACCGCGCAGTGCCTCGGGCAGCACCGTCAGGACAACGGCGGCAATCACGGAGCCGCGCAGACTGCCCATGCCGCCGAGCACGACCATGACCAGAACGCTGATGGAGGTGTTGAAGTTGAACTTTTTGGCTTCGATGGCGGAGTAGTTCATGGCGAACAGCACGCCGGCCATGCCTGCAAGAACAGCGGAGATGACGAAGGCCTTCATCTTGAACGCCGTGACATTCAGACCGACGGATTCGGCGGCAATGTTGTTGTCACGAATGGCGCGGATGGCGCGGCCCTCGCGGCTGTGGACAAGGTTCATAATGAGAATGAGCGTTACGAGCACGAGACCGAAGCCCAGCGCGAAGGTCGAGAGCCGCGCGGGCACGGACGCGCCCTGCGGGCCTGCGACAATGGCTTGCCCCGGCAGATCACTGCCGGAGAACATGGAAGCGTGCAGCCCTTTGTCATCAATGTTGATGTAAAGACAGTCAAAAATATTGCGGATGATCTCGCCAAAAGCGAGGGTCACGATGGCCAAATAGTCACCGCGCAGACGCAGCACCGGAATGCCGATCAGCGCGCCCACAATTCCGGCCAAAATGCCGCCGATAAGCATGGCCAGCAGCATCAGAAGCACCGAGCTGCCGATCTTGTCCTGCAGAGCGGTCACGGCGATGACACCGGAGAAAGCGCCCACGCTCATGAAGCCCGCGTGGCCGAGACTCAGCTCGCCCGAAATGCCGACGACGAGGTTCAGCGACAGCGCCATGACGATGTATACGCAGATCGGAACGAGCTGACCGCTCAGAGAGCGCGACAGCACACCGGCCGAGGCGAGGATCTGCATCACGGCATAGGCCGCGATGACGCAGGCGAGGGTGAGAAGATTGCGGCGGGTGGTTTTGGACTTTGTCAGTTTCATACCTTGCACCTCACACTTTCTCACGCACGGCCTTGCCGAGCAGACCATTGGGCTTGACGAGCAGAATGACGATCAATACGGCGAACACGATGGCGTTGCTCAGCTCCTGACTGATATACGCGCGGCTGAAGATCTCGATCACACCCAGAAGTACGCCGCCGAGCAGCGCACCGGGAATGGAGCCGATGCCGCCGAACACGGCAGCGGTAAAGGCTCGAATGCCGGGCAGAGAGCCGGTTGTGGGGGAGAGCGCGGGATACATCGAGCAGTAGAGCACGCCCGCAACGGCGGCGAGCGCAGAACCGATGGCAAAGGTGATGGAGATCGTGCGGTTGACGCTGATGCCCATCAGCTCCGCCGCGCTGCGATCCTCCGCGACCGCGCGCATGGCCTTGCCGGTCTTGGTTTTGTCGGTGAACAGCATCAGGCCGACCATGATGACGATGCACGCTGCGACGGTAACAACCGCTTCGCCCGTGATGGTCAGGCGGCCGTCAAAGAGCTGCAGGGAACCGAAGCTCACGATGGACGGATACACGACCGTGTTCGGCGACCAGATGAGCTGCGCGAGGTTTTGCAGAAAATAGCTTACGCCGATGGCCGTGATGAGCACCGCCAGAGACGAGGCCGAACGCAGCGGCTTATAGGCCAGCCGCTCGATGAGAATACCAAGTCCCGTGCAGACCAGCATGGCGATGACCAATGCCAGCAGGGGCGGCGTTCCCAGCGAGGTGATGGAGACGAAGGATACATATGCGCCGATCATGATGACATCGCCATGCGCGAAATTCAGCATTTTTGCAATGCCGTAGACCATGGTATAGCCCAGCGCGATGATGGCATAGACGCTGCCGAGACTTAAACCGTTGATAAAATTGGATAAAAAAGCCATGTTTGCGGCCTCCTGTTTCTGTTTCATTGCAGGAACAAGCCGGGGGAGCGCCCCGCGCCGCAGAAGCGGAGCAGGGCGATGTGTTTGACTTAACCTGCGCTGGTGTAAGCGCCGTTCTTGATGATGACGGCGAAGGGTTCCTTATCGACCTGCCCGTCCTTCCAGACCATGTCTGCACCGGTGATGCCGGAGAAGCTCATGGTGTTGAACTGCTGCATCAAGGCATCGCAGATCTCCTCATGGGAAGCGGAAACGTCCAGACCGGAGGCGGTGAAGGCCTGATAGACCGCATAGACGCAGTCGTAAGCGTCGGCAGCGAACTGATTCGGGGTCTCGCCATAGGCTTCTTCATAAGCCTTGACAAAGGAGGCAGTGGCCTCGTCGGTGGAGTCAGCGGCGAACGGGGTCAGGAGCATGACGCCTTCGGCAAGGCTGGTGTCAAAGCCCTTGAGGCTCAGAATGCCGTCCATGCCGTCCACGCCGAAGAAGGTGGGATGATAGCCCGTGGCGTTGGCCTGATTCAGAATCAGGGATGCGGGGGTATAGTAGATCGGAAGGAATACGACATCTGCGCCGGCGTTCTTGGCTTCACCGAGCTGGACGGAATAGTCCTTGGTGTCCTCGGTGCAGGTGGTTACGGAGACGACTTCGACGCCCAGCTCTTTGGCCTTGGCTTCAAAGGTCTGGTAAATGCCGGTGGAGTAGGCACTGGCGTTGTCATAGATCACAGCGACCTTGGCGCCGGGAATGTGCTCGGACATGTAGCGGGCGGAAGCGGAGCCCTGGTTGGGGTCGTTATAGCAGATCTGATAGACGTTGTCCTTGCCCTCGGTGACCTTAACGGCAGAGGCCGACGGCGTCAGCATAAAGATACGATCCTTATTGGCCTCGGCGGAAACGGCAATGGATGGCGTCGTGGTGGTCGGGCCGACAAGCACCTGCATGCCCCAGTCGAGCAGATTGTTGTAAGCGTTGACGGACTTTTCTGCATCGCTTTCGTCGTCCTGCCCGTTGACTTCGATCTGGATGCCGCCCTTGGCGTTGATTTCCTTGGCGGCCAGCTCGGCGCCGTGCTTGGTGGCGTTGCCGTACTGTGCGGCGTCACCGGTCAGCGGGCCGATGGTACCGATCTTCAGCGCACCGGAGGTGCCGTCGGTTTTCTTTCCGCAGCCGGCGAAAAGACATGCTACAAGTGCTACTACAAGAACTACACTCAATACTTTTTTCATTTTCATTTTCGTTTTCTCCTTTATCGATGGAAATATATACAAAAACCGGCCGACGTCTCTGGGACGCGGCCGGTCACGTATACGCCGTTACGACGCTTTTGCCAACGTGCCTTCCAAACGTCCCGTGCATGCCAGAAGCAGGGCCAGCAGCAGTACAATAATCATGCCAATGACACCGCCCAGAATAAAAAGAATGATGGATGCCGCAATGGCACCCATCACTACAAGCAGGACGAAAGAAGCGCAGCAAGAAGCGTCTGCGCAGGACGCAGAGGCAGTACGGTTCATATTCTGTTGCTGTGCAGACATACGATACATCTCTGTGTCCTCCGTTCATGATTTGTTCATACTATACCGTTTTAATTCGACAAAGTCAAGTGGCAGCACGAACAAAGTCCACAAAATATCATGTGCATAATTATGCAGACTGCACAAACCGGATGGGAACGGAAAAATTGCCGCTCCCATCCGGTTAACGCTGGATTCATGATTAGCGCTTTGTCGCGAGGAAATACAGTGCCAGCGTGCCGGGGCCGGAGTGTGCGCCGATGACCGGACCGATGACCTGCATGATGATCTCCTTCGGATGCAGACGCTCGCGCACGAGGGAGGCCAGATACTCCGCATCCTCGACGCAGTCGCCGTGGTTGATGAAGATGGTCTGTTCCTCGGGACGGATGGCCGTTTCCTCCATACGTTCGACCATTGCAGCAATTACGCGCTTTCTGCCGCGTGCCTTGCCGACGGCGGTCAGATGCCCCTCGTCGTCCGTGTGCAGCAGCGGCTTGATGCCCAACGCCGTGCCCAGAATGGCTGTCGCAGCCGAGACGCGTCCGCCGCGCTTAAGGAAGTGCAGATCGTCCACGGTGAACCAGTGCGCCAGATGCAGCTTGGTGTCCTCGGCGTATTTCGCCGCTTCCTCAATGGTCGCACCGGTGTCACGGCGCTTTGCGACCAGATAGGTCAGCATGCCCTGACCGGACGAGGCGCACAGGGTGTCCACGGTGAAGATCTTGCGCTCGGGGTAGCGCTCGCGCAGCTCCTCGGCGGCGATGCAGGAGGAATTGTAGGTCGCGCTCAGACCGGAGGAGAAACCGAGATAGAGAATGTCGCGGCCTTCCTGCAAATACGGCTCCATTTCTTTTATAAATGTATCGACATTGATCGCGGCGGTCGTGGCCATCGCGCCGGCACGCAGCCGCGCATAGAGATATTTCGCGGTGATCTCGCGCTCGTCGGGATAGTTCAGATATTCCTTGCCCTCGAGCAGCACGCTCAGGGGAAGCACGGTAACGTCCAGCGCCGCAGCGAGATCGGCGGAAAGATCGGCGGCGGAATCGGTCAGAATCAGATAACTGTGCGCCATAGGGGTACCTCCGGAAAAATTATACTTTGATACCATAAAGCATACGGGAGGGGCGTCCAAAAGTCACGCCACGGATCGGGGAAGCTGCTCTCCCGAACGTAGAAAAGGACTCTACCGAGAGTAGAGTCCTTGATTTGCAAGGCTTTGTCGGCTATTTCAGCAGCGTGAACAGCATCACGAGACCTGCCAGCACCGGCTGATGCACAAGGTAGATCAGCAGTGAATGCCGCCCGCAGAAGCGGAAAAACCGCAGCAGGAAGAAGTCTGCATTGACCTTCGGCAGCAGACTTTCACGTCTGCGGTAGGCGGTTTTTCCGAGAAATGCACCCAGCAGGAACCAGCCAAAGTTCGGAAACAGCGGGAAGTAGTCCGCACTGTAAAAGCCCGTGGGGCGGATGCCGACGGCGCTGAGCAGCAAGCCCCAGAACGAGGGAAACTTTACACTGACGTGCGCCAGCGAGGCCAGCCACACGCCGGCTGCAACGAAAGCCGTGCCCAGCACGGCCAACGCCCACGCGGGCAGCCGCTTGAACAGGGGATAGAGCATCATGCAAAGCCCCAGCAGGTGTAAAATGCCGAAATAAATGGAGAGTCCCCTGAATTTCAGCACAAATTCCATGAACACCGTCACGGCGGAGATCAGCAGTCCTGCTGCAAAGACGATCACGCCGCGGCGGAAGCTCCGCGAAGCGAGTGTAGCGCAGACACCGGAGATCAGAATGAAGAAGATGTGGCCGTAGGTCTGCAAAAAGTCGAACCAGCCCGGCGTGGTGATTTGCAGCCCCGCGAACGCACCCAGATCAAACACAAAGTGGATGACGATCATGCACAGAAGGCACAGCCCGCGCAGGGCGTCCAGCTCCCAGATGCGCTGCTTCATGCCTGCTCCTCCTTTGCTGCCTCCTCCTCGAGCACGCGGTAGGCGACCTTGCCGACCAGCGTCTTGGGAAGCTCCTCACGAAATACGATGTCATAGGGCATGGCGTATTTTGCGATGCGGCTGCGGCAGTAATCCAGCAGCTCTTTTTTGAGCGTGTCTGAGGGCGTCACGCCCGGCTTCAGGACGACATAGACCTTGACCTTCTGCATTTTATAGGAATCCTTGACGCCGATGACGCAGGAAAGCAGGACCTTTTCGTGCCCGTCGATGATGTTTTCGAGCTGGCTGGGATAGACATTATAGCCCGAGGTAATGATGACGCGCTTGATGCGCTGGCGGAAGTAGACGAAGCCGTCGGCATCCATGCAGCCAAGGTCGCCCGTGTGCAGCCAGGTCTTGCCGTCGGCATGGACGCGCAGCGTCTGCGCCGTCTCCTCGGGATTGTCAAGGTAGCCGAGCATGACCGTCGGGCCGGCAATGCAGATTTCGCCCTCCGCGCCCGGTTCGACCTCGTCGGTCGTGCCCACGGCGACGATCTTATAGTACATGTCCGGGAAGGGAATGCCGATGGAGCCGTCGCGGGCGTAATCCTTGGGCGTCAGGCAGCTTGCCGTGACGCACTCGGTTGTGCCGTAGCCCTCGCGAATCTGAATGCGTGCCTTGTGCGCCTTCAAAAAATCGTCCACCTTGTGCTTCAGCTCCACGGAGAGCGTGTCGCCGCCGGAGAACATACCCATGAGGAAGGACATATCCAGCTTGTCCAGATGCGTTGTGCGCAGCAGCGCCTCAAAGAGCGTGGGCACGCCGGGGATGAAGTTCGGATGCTTTTTCTTCAGCAGCTCGGCATAGCCCTTGATGGTGAAGGTGGGCACAAGAATGCAGCGTGCGCCGCCGACGAGAGCGGTGTGGATGCCGATGCCGAGACCGAAGCCGTGGAAGATCGGCATGACCGAGAGCATTTTCAGCCCCTCGAGGCTGGGATAGCCGCTGGCCGCAATGGTTTGCAGCGCAAGGGCGTTGAAGTTATAGCTCGAAAGGCAGATGCCTTTCGTCGTTCCCGTCGTGCCGCCGGAGTAGAGAATGCAGGCGCAGCCGTCGTAGTCCTCGTCCGGGGCGGGCAGACTGGAATTGACGCAGTGCAGCGCGTCCGACCAGAAAAGATACCCGCCGCGCGGCAGTTTTGGAACTTTTCTCCCCTGCGTCAGCGCGTAGCCGAGCTTTTTTGGTGCATTCAGCTCATCGGAGATGCGCGCGATGAGCAGCAGCGGGCGGCGCTTTGCACCGGAGATGGCCTCACGGACCTTGCCGTAGAGCCGGTCGAGAGTCAGAATTGCCTTGCTGTTCGACTGATCGAGGTAGAACGTGATCTCCTGCGTGGCCGACAGCGGATGGATCATATTGGAAACCGCGCCGATGCGGCTGAGCGCGTAAAAGCAGTCCACGGCCTGCGGCGTGTTGGGCATGCAGATCGTCACGCGGTCGCCCTTGCGGATGCCGAGGGCGTAGAGCGCGGCGGCCGCGCGGTCGATGCGGCGAAGGAATGCGGCGTAGCTGACCGTTTTGCCCATAAATTCATAGGCACAGAGCTTGGGCACATGCCGCGCCGTCTGTGCCACAAGCTGGTACATCGTCAGCTTCGGATAGACGATGGTAGAGGGCATATCGCCGTAAAAATTGCGCCAGGGTGCGTTTGCCGAGAGGGACATGGGCGTACCTCCTGTCTATAAGTTTTTATATTATACCAGAAAGCGCGAAAAAAAGATATAGCCAATCGCGCAATTCGGCTCTTTATTTCTGCGGCGAAATGGAGTAAAATAGAGGCAACAAAGAACTGGGAGCGTACTATGACAGAAAGCTACGAACAGCGGTTTCTGACCGCGAGAAGAAAGTACATAGAACAGAGCTTTTCCCGCATGAATCCCATGCAGCTCGAGGCCGTCTGCACCACGGAGGGGCCGCTGCTGCTGCTGGCGGGCGCGGGAAGCGGCAAGACGACCGTGCTCATCAACCGCATTGCCAATCTCATCCGCTTCGGCAGTGCCGCGCAGTCCGACGAGGCCCCCGACTATGTCACCGAGGAGGATGTGGAATTTCTTGAGCGCGAGCTGGAGCATCCGACAGAGGAACACCGCGCGTCTGTTGACGAGCTGTGCACGCTGAACCCGGCCGCACCGTGGTCCATCATCGCCATCACCTTTACCAACAAGGCCGCAAATGAGCTGAAGGATCGTCTGACGGCCATGCTCGGCCCCGAGGCCAACGACGTTTGGGCGATGACCTTCCACTCCGCCTGCTGCCGCATCCTGCGCCGCGAGATCGAGCGGCTCGGCTACGAGCGCAGCTTCACGATCTACGATACCGCCGACTCCGAGCGCGTTTTGAAGGAAATCCTGCGCGACCGCAATCTTGACGAGAAAATTTTCCCGCCGCGCACCGTGCTGGGCATGATCTCACGCGCCAAGGATAAGATGTCCTCGCCGGAGGACTTTGCCAAGGACGCGGGCGACGACTACCGCCTCAAGCGCATCGCGGAGATTTATGCGGAGTATCAGCGGAGGCTGCGTGCGTCCAACGCCGTGGATTTTGACGACATCATCCTTCTGACCGTGCAGCTTTTGCAGGAGTTTGAGGAGGTGCGCGACTATTACCAGCGCAAGTTCCGCTATGTCCTCATCGACGAGTATCAGGATACGAACCATCTGCAGTACCTGCTGGCCTCGCTGCTGGCCGGGCGCTATGAAAACATCTGCGTCGTGGGTGACGACGATCAGAGCATCTACCGCTTCCGCGGCGCGACCATCGCCAACATTCTGGACTTTGAAAAGCAGTACAAGGGCGCGAAGGTCATCCGTCTGGAGCAGAATTACCGCTCCACGCAGTGCATTCTGGACGCGGCGAACGCCGTCATTGCGCACAACCGCGGCCGCAAGGGAAAAAAGCTTTGGACGGACAACGGCGCAGGCGACCATATCCTGTTTTATGAGGCGTACAACGAATCGGATGAAGCGAACTTCGTTGCAAATCAGATTCTGACGGAGTCCAAGGGCAAAAATTTCAAGGACTATGCCATTCTTTACCGCACGAACGCGCAGTCCAACGCGATGGAATATGCGTTCAAGCGTAACGGTATTCCGTACCGTATCATCGGCGGTACGCGCTTCTTTGACCGCGCGGAGGTCAAGGATATGCTGGCCTATCTCTGGGTTATCAGCAACCGCGCGGACGACCTGCGACTCAAGCGCATCATCAATCAGCCGCCGCGCGGCATCGGCGCAAAGACCGTAGAGACCATAGAACGCCTGTGCACGGCCTCGGGCAAGCCGCTTTACAGCGTGGTCAGCGACCCCTATTCCTATCCGGCCATGGAGCGCAGCGCACAGAAGCTGATGAACTTCACCGTGTTGATCGAGGAATGCGCGGAGCTGGTTCAGACGCTGCCGCTGCCGGACTTTTATGAAGAACTGCTCATCCGCACGGGCTATGTCAAGATGCTCGAGGAAAAGGACGAGGTCGAGAACCGCACGCGGCTGGAAAACGTGCGAGAGCTGAAATCCTCCATTGTCAACTACGTCGCCAATACTGACGCGCCTACGCTCGCGGGCTTTTTGGAGGAGATCGCGCTCTATACGGACATCGAGCAGTACGATCAGGACGCCGACGCGGTGGTCATGATGACCATGCACTCGGCCAAGGGCCTGGAATTCCCGAATGTCTACGTCATCGGCGCGGAGGAGGGGCTGTTCCCCGGTATGCGCTCCATCGGCGACCCGGAGGAGATGGAGGAGGAACGCCGCCTTTGCTATGTCGCCATCACACGCGCGAAGAAGCATCTGACCCTGACCTGCGCCAAGCAGCGCATGCTCTACGGCCGCACGTCCGTGAATCGACCCTCACGCTTTATCAGCGAGATCCCTCCCGAGCTTCTGACGGGCAAGAAGTCCGAGCCGCCCAGGCGCTTTGACCAGAAGCAGCAGCCGCAGCCGCGCGCGCCGCGAGCGTGGACGGATTCCTTCCAGACGCGCAAGACGCAGGCGGCGCTGCCGGACTTCCGCAAGGGCGACATGGTCGTGCACGACACCTTCGGGCGCGGCATGATCCTGTCCGTTCTGCAAATGGGCAACGACGCCATGCTGGAGATTGCCTTCGATCAGGTCGGAACAAAGCGTCTGATGGCCTGCACCGCGGCTTCGAGAATGCGCAAGGCGGAATAATCCGCGGCCGCCCTGCATACCCTCTACGGGGTGGTAGGGCATGACGTTGGAGCAGAGAGACCGGCTGCGGCTGCTGCTGGCGGTCGGGCTGATTATGCTGGTCGGCTTTGTTGCGCTGGTGCGCATCCGCTTTCAGCCGATGGCCGACCGGCTTTTGCAGACGCAGGTCGATAATCAGGCATCCATGGCAATCAACGAGGCCATTCAGGAGCAGATCGAGACAGGAAACATCGATTATTCCAAAATGGTCGCGCTGGAAAAAGATACGAACGGCTGTGTGACCGCGATGCACGCGAACATGGCCTGTATCAATGATCTGCGCACGCGCATTCTGACGCGCATCGACGAAAAGCTGGAGGATTTTTCCTTTGAGGAGCTGAGCGTCCCGATCGGCAGCGTGGTGCTGCCGGAGCTGTTCTCCGGACGCGGGCCGAGACTTCCGGCGCGTGTCATCGCGGTGCGCACGTCCGACGCCGCGTTTCGCAACGAATTTCTGGATGCGGGGATTAACCAAACCCTGCACCGCATTTATTTTGACATTCATGTGGCGGTCTCGCTGATGACCGTGGACGGAACGCAGGAGATCGGTGTCGATTCGAGCGTTCTGGTCGCGGAGACGATCATCGTCGGGCAGGTGCCGTCAACCTATATCGGCTTGGAGGAATTGCCATGAATCCACAAAGAGAGATCGAGGAGCTGACGCGCGAGCTGGAGGAGGCCAACCGGCTTTACTATGTGCTCGACGCGCCGACCATGGAGGACTACGAATATGACCGCAAGCTGCGCCGGCTCGAGGAGCTGGAGGCGGCTTATCCGGAGCTTGCCTCGCCGCTTTCGCCCACGAAGCGCGTCGGCGGCGAAGCGCTGAGCAAGTTTGAAAAGGTGCGGCATGCCGTGCCCCTGGAGAGCCTGCAGGACGTGTTTTCCGAGGACGAGGTGCGCGAATTTGACGCGCATCTGCGCGAGAGCGTGCCGAGCGCGGCTTACAGCGTCGAGCCGAAGGTGGATGGGCTGTCCGTCGCGCTGGAATATCAGAACGGCCGGTTCGTGCGCGGTGCGACGCGCGGCGACGGGCAGATCGGCGAGGACGTGACGGAAAATCTCAAGACCGTCCGTTCCATTCCCATGCACATCGAGAATGCGCCTACGCGGCTGATCGTGCGCGGCGAGGTGTTTATGCCGCGTGCGGTGTTTGAAAAGCTCAACGAGCAGCGCGAGGAAGAAGGCAAGCCGCTCTTTGCCAACCCGCGCAACGCCGCAGCGGGCAGTCTGCGCCAGCTCGACCCGTCGGTTGCGGCGGCGCGGCGGCTGGATATTCTGATCTTCAATTTGCAGCTTGCCGAGGGCGTGGAGTTCCGGACGCATACGCAGACGCTCGAATATCTTGCCGAGCGGCATTTCAAGGTCATTCCCCATAAGCTCTGCAAAACGGCGGAGGAGGCTCTGACGGAGATCCGGCGCATCGGCGCGGAGCGCTATGATTATTCCTTTGACATTGACGGCGCGGTGGTCAAGCTCGACGACCTTGCCGAGCGCACGGAGTTGGGAAGCACGGCCAAATTTCCGCGCTGGGCCTGCGCCTATAAATATCCGCCCGAGATCCGGCAGACCGTCGTGGAGGACATCGTTGTGCAGGTGGGCCGCACGGGCGTTCTGACGCCAAAGGCCGTGGTCAGTCCGGTGCGTCTGGCCGGAACGACTGTTACCAATGCGACGCTGCACAATCAGGACTTCATTTCCGAGAAGGACATCCGCATCGGCGACACCGTGAACATCCGCAAGGCGGGCGAGATCATTCCGGAAATTCTCTCCGTCGTGCAGGAAAAGCGCCCGGCCGGTACGCAGCCGTATCATTTGCCGGCGGTTTGCCCGGTGTGCGGCGCGCCCGTCGAGCGCGACCCGGACGGCGCGGCCAGCCGCTGCACCGGCGCGGAGTGCCCGGCACAGCTCTCTAGAAACATTGCGCATTTTGTCTCAAGAAACGCTATGGACATCGACGGCTTGGGCGACGCCATCGTCGAGCAGCTCATCGCCATGGGCGCGATCGCCTCGCCCGCAGATATTTACTATCTCACGCCGGAGGAGCTGAAAGGCCTCTGGAAAAGCGGCTCCAAGGCCGCGCAGAAGCTCCTTGCGGCCATTGAGGCCAGCAAACACAATGACGTCAGCCGCCTGATCTTCGCCCTCGGCATCCGGCAGGTGGGCGAGAAGGCCGCCAAAGTGCTGGCCAAGACGTTCGGCTCTCTGGATGCGCTGATGCAGGCGTCCTGCGCCGAGCTGACCGAGGTGCGCGACATCGGCGCGATCACGGCAGAGAACATTGTCTCGTGGTTTGCAAGTCCGCAGTCGCAGCACATGATCGCGCGGCTGCGCGGGGCGGGTGTGAATTTTGCCAGTACCGCCGCACCGACGGGCGACCGGCTGGCCGGGATGACCTTCGTGCTGACCGGCGCACTGGCGCTCTTTACCCGCGACGAGGCCACGGAGAAAATCGAGGCCGCGGGCGGCAGGGTTTCCGGCTCCGTTTCGAAAAAGACGACCTACGTCGTTGCGGGCGAGGCTGCGGGCAGTAAGCTGAAAAAGGCCAACGAGCTGGGCATTCCCGTCCTGACCGAGCAGGAATTTCTGGAAATGCTCGGCTGATATTAGCTGATCCCCAAAACACACAGCGGAGAAGTATTGCACTTCTCCGCTGTGTGTTTATAATTCCTCCGCCTGCGGCAGGAAGGATTTTCGGTATTTCAGGGGTGAGCAGCCGGCATTTTTCTTAAACTGCCGGTTGAAATTGGAAAGATTGTCAAAGCCGCACTCCATCGCGATCTGTACGACCTGCTTGTTGGTGTTCAGCAGCATTTCACAGGCTTTTTTGATGCGGATCTGCGTGATATAGGTGACGATGCTCGTGCCTGTGATGCGCTTGAAGCAGTACATAAAATAGCTCTTGCTCAGAGGAATGAGCTGCGCGAGGGCGTCGATCGTCAGATCCTCGGCAAAATGCCGGTCAATATAGGTCAGGACGGGACGGATGCGCTCCTCGTCGGCGGCCTTCTCGTTCTGGCGGTAGGTGATGTGGCCGTAAGCGTGCAGATAGTAAAACAGGCGCAGCAGGTCGCCCTTGACCAGCAGATCGGTGGGCGCGGTGTCGAGCTTTGCCGCAGAGATCATGGATTCGACGGTCTGCCGGATGACCTCGTAGCCCGCACAATCGCGGTTGATGGGCTGACGAATCAGGGAATCGCCGCTGACCAGCGGGCTGATGACGGCGTGATTGCCGCGCTCGCCCGGCGGGCCGAAGGGGTCGCCGGTGAAAAGAAAGGTATCGTAATAGCTTCTCTCGTCCCCGAGCGTAGTCATGCTGTGCGTCTGGTTCGGCTGAAAAATGAAAATGTCTCCCTCTTCCGCCGTGAAGCGAATACCGTTATAATAGAACACGGCGCGGCCGGAGCGGATGTAATTCAGCTCAAACTCGTTGTGCCAGTGCGGCGGGAAAAAGAGATTCAGATCGGGCAGCGCGGACGGATAGTAGCGAAAGGGCGAGGTAAGCGAGGTGTGCTGCGCGATTTCTTTTGCGGATGATTTCGACATGGATTCCCTCGAGGCATAAGCAAATATTAAGCGGACATAGAATTATGATACTTTTCTACGATTGCCGGTGTGCGGTACCGGCGGCATGCCGGTGTGCGCGGGCGGTTCCGCTTGACGCCATTATAATGATAGACGGAAGAATTGTCAAGAGCATGCCGCCGGGCATTGAGCAAAGCGTAAAAAATGGAATGTCAAGAGGAAACCGGTTTGTAATTTTTGTCTAAAAAAGTAATATAGTACAAGTCTGTGACGGAATAGCAGTAGAAGCAAGGCGGCTTTGCAGATTATACTGTATGTAGTATGCGGCAGAGTATGCCGCATGGTTCGGTAAAAAACTGGAAGGAAGGGTGATTGTTATGACTCGAGCACAAAACAATCAGAAATGGAAAAGACTCCTTTCGTTGGTGCTTTGCATCGTGATGTGCATGGCACCGGTGATTTCGGCGGCGAACGTTCGCGCGGTCGCGCCCGAGACCATGAAGGCGACCTCGGTCGCACTTCCGGAGGAGAACATCAATGACACCTCGACGAAGATCAAGCACGCCGAGGAACAGGCCAGCGGTGCGGACACCTACTGGTGGGGAATCGCGTCGCAGGCGACCGTGAAGATCGGCGATGCGATCACCGGCATCAGTGACCGCCACAGCGTGATCTTCGACAGCCCCATTGAGGAGGGCTACGAGAACAAAAAGACCTCCGCTTACTTTGAGGTCGATACCAACTGGACGGCATTCGACATGGGCAAGCAGGATCTCATGTTCTACATCGAGCTGCCCGAGGCTGCCACCGGCCTGCGCATGAAGCACATCTGCGCCGATAGCTGGGGCAAGTGGCCGGCACCTGCCGGTATGAAGTATCAGTACCTTGCGGCCGACGGCGCGACGTGGCAGGAGAATGTCATCGACGAAAATAACGAAATCAGGCTCACGGCTGGCTTCAAGGGCTATGTCCGTCTGCTCCTGAACACGGCGGTCAACTGCGAAAGCTACGCGGATGCGACCATCAAGCTGCAATTCTTCGCGTTCCGCATCGGCGCCTATGGCGGAAGCTACGGCGCGGCCAAGCTCGGCGGCGTGTGGTTTGCGAGCAAGGGCGAGGCGTACAAGGTCAGCGTGGACGGCGGCAGCGAGGTCAGCCTGACCACGGCCGAGCCGCAGCCCTCGACCGGCGACGAGACGCCCGCGTGGACGGGCGACGTTCTGACTGCGACGGTTCCCGCAGAGGAAAGCGCGGCGGTCGGCGAGGACTCCGCGTGGTTCACCTGGTCTGACAAGAAGTGGGGCGCGGTGCCGGAAGTCACCATGAAGGCAGGCGAGGCCATCACGCCCATCGGGGCGCAGAAGTCCGTCGTGCTCGACAGCCCGAAGCTCGAGGGCTACAAAACCGGCGGCGAGGAGAACAGCTACCCGGTCTTTAAGGTCAGCATGAATAACAGCCAGCTCAACATTGCCGAGCAGGATGTCATGTTCTACCTTGAGCTGCCTGTCGGGACGACGAGCATTCGCCTCGACGGCATCAGCCTCAGCGGTGGCACGATGACGCCCGGGGGCGGCGATCTGCCGTATCAGTATCTCACCATGGACAGCAAGACGTGGGTGGACGGCGTGACCGACGGCAACAAGCAGATCGAGCTTGTTGACGGCTTCAAGGGCTATGTCCGTCTGCGCATCAGCGAGGCCAACGGCTGGTGGTGGCAGGGACATGATTCCACCGACGCTTCCTGGAAAACCGAGACGCGTCCGATGGACAACTTCACCTTCCACTGTGCGCGCTTCGGCGGCGAGGCCGGTGCGCTGAAGTTCGGCGGCGTGTGGTTTGTGTCCAAGGAAGCTACTCGTTATATTAAGGTAGGCGAGGGCGAGACCGTCCGCATGACGACTCCCATTGATGCGACGTGGATCACCGCGACATCTGTATACAAGGAGACCGCAGCAGTGGGAGAGGCTTCGGCCGTGACCACCTGCACGGACGAAGGCTGGGGCAGAGCGCCGAAGTCGACCAGCATCGTGGGCGAAACGATCAATATTCTGAACGACGGCCAGAAGTCCCTCGTCATCGACAGCGAACAGCACGAGGGCTACCACCTGGATGATGGCAGCGAGAGAAGCCACGGCAAGTTTGATGTTGCGACCGACAACGTCACCTTCGACATGGCGACGCAGGAGCTGATGCTCTACATCGAAATGCCCGAGAGCGCAGAGTCGCTCCGCCTTTCCAATGTACTCTTCAGCAATGGCGGCACGCTCAGCCCCTATACCTCCGACGGCCTGACCTATGACTATCTGCCGATCGACGGCAACGAATGGGTCAAGGATCGGAAGATCGACGCCAACAGCCAGATCAACCTGCCGGCGGGCTTTAAGGGCTATGTCCGCATCGATGTGACCGGCGCGACCGGCTGGTGGTGGCAGTACCACGGCAATTCCGGCGAGAATGACGCATGGAAAACGCAGACAGCGACGCTGACGAACATTCGCTTCAAGCTCGCAAAGTTCGGCGGCGGACTCGGCGCATTCAAGCTCGGCGGCATCTGGATCGTCTCCAAAGAAGATTTCACCGATATTTCCGTGAACGGCGCGGATGCGCTTGCCATGACGACCTATGACGCACCGGAGCCTGTTATGCAGGCGACGTCCGTGGCGGTAGAGGCCGACCCCGTCTCGACGTGGGACAGCAAGGTCAGCTACACCGACAGCGATTCGTGGAAAACCATCGATTCCAAAGCACAGATCACTCTGGGCGAATCCATCACGAAGATCTCCGACCGCAAGTCCGTCGTGATCGACAGTGAAATTCCCGAGGGTTATCATAACGACGGCACGACCACTTGGCCGCTGTTCCGCGTTGCGACGAGCGCAACCATGAACGCGGACAAGCAGGACCTGATGTTCTATGTGGAGCTGCCTGCGACGATGTCCAGCCTCCGCATTCAGGACGTGACCTGCCAGGGCTGGAGCTTCTGGCTCGCGCCCGCAGGCGTCCAGTTCAAGTATCTTGCCATGGACAGCAACGACTGGGTGGACGGCACGATCACGACCGAGGGCAACAAGCAGCTCAATCTCCCACAGGGCTTCAAGGGCTATGTCCGACTGGTGCTCAGCTCGGCGGGCAATTATGAAAAGCTCGGCGAGAACGCTGCCAGCCTGAAGATCGATGCGCTGCACTTCCGCGCAGAGCGCTTCGGCGGCGAGCTGGGCGCGCTGAAGATCGGCGGCGTGTGGTTCGTCTCCAAGACCGATACCTATATGGTCAGTGTGGACGGCGGCGAGGCGGTCAAGCTGACCAATGCGCCCGACCCCACACCCGATCCTGACCCTGACCCCGATCCCGAGCCGGAGAGAGATTACCTGCTCGGAACGGTGCCGAATCAGGAGACTGCCGACATCGGTGCCGATTCTTCGCTTGTCAGCATGAACAAGAACGACAAGTTCTGGGGCATTGAATCGCAGGCAACGGCGACGGCGGCCGAGGGCATCAACATCATTGACGGCCAGAAGGCAGTTATCATCGACAGCCCGATCGAAGAGGGCTTCGGCAACAGCCAGACCTCGACGCAGTACACCGTGAGCTGTGGCTGGACGAATCTGGATCTCAAAACACAGGACCTGATGTTCTACATCGAGCTGCCAGAGACCGGTATGGGCAAGTCCAGTCTGCGTATCTGGGATCTGACCTGCGACAACTGGAGCTTCTGGGTCAACACCCGCGGCATGCAGTATCAGTACCTTGCCATCGACGGCAGCGAATGGGTCAACGGTGCGGCACCGCTGGACGAGGACAACAAGCAGCTTGATCTGCCCGATGGCTTCAAGGGCTATGTCCGCCTGAAGATCGACACCGCGAAGAATGTTGCGGACAAGGAAACGCTCAAGGTGCAGAGCTTCTCGTTCTATGCCGGTACCTTCGGCGGCGACTACGGCCCGATGAAGTTCGGCGGCGTGTGGTTTGTGTCCAAAGAGGACTATGTTACCATTAAAATCGGTGAGGGCGAGGTCGTCAAGATGACCAAGGCCTCCACGCCCGATCCTGATCCAGATCCTGAGCCGGAAAGAGACTATCTCCTCGGCAGCATGGTCAAGCAGGAAAATGGCGAGATCGGCGCTGCCTCTACGCTCATCGGCATCAATAAGAATGACAAATTCTGGGGTATTGATTCGCAGGCAACGGCGACGGCGGCCGAGGGCATCACCATCATCGGTGAGCAGAAGTCCGTCACCATCGACAGCCCGATTGAAGAAGGCTTCGGCAACAGCCAGACCTCTCCGCTGTTCACCGTGGACTGCGGCTGGACGAATCTGGACCTCAAGACGCAGGATCTGATGTTCTACATCGAGATGCCTGCCACCGGCAGCGGCAAGTCCAGCCTGCGCATCTGGGATCTGACCTGTGACAGCTGGAGCTTCTGGGTCAACACCCGCGGCATGCAGTATCAGTACCTTGCCATCGACGGCAGCGAATGGGTCAACGGCGCGGCACCGCTGGATGAAAATAACAAGCAGCTTGACCTGCCGGACGGCTTCAAGGGCTATGTCCGTCTGAAGATCGATACCGCGAAGAACGTTGCGGATAAGGAAACGCTCAAGGTGCAGAGCTTCTCGTTCTATGCCGGTACCTTTGGCGGCGACTACGGCCCGATCAAGTTCGGCGGCGTGTGGTTCATCAGCAAAGAGGACTACATTACCATTCAGGTGGACGACGGCGAGGTCGTCAAGATGACCAAGGCTTCGAAGCCCAATCCTGACCCTGATCCCGATCCGGACGACCGCGATTACCTCATCGCCACCATGCCCAATGCAGAGGAAGCTGAGAACGGCGAGAAGTCCACGCTCGTGACCTTCAATGATAATGATAAATGGTGGGGCAAGGACACGCAGTCCACCGCAGTGGCCGGTGAGCCGATCACCATCATTGGCGACCAGAAGTCCGTCATCATTGACAGCCCGATCGAAGAAGGCTACGGCAACAAGCAGACCTCGACCCTCTACACCGTGAGCTGCGGCTGGAAAAACCTGGACACCACGACGCAGGACATCATGTTCTATGTCGAGCTGCCCGAGGCCAGCTCCGGTCTGCGCATCTGGGACTTCACCTGCAACAACTGGAGCTTCTGGATCGCCCCCGGCAGCATGAAGTACCAATACCTCGAGATGGATTCCAACAAGTGGCAGAACGGCGCGATTACCAACGAGGGCAACAAGCAGCTCGACCTGCCGGCAGGCTTCAAGGGCTATGTCCGTCTGAAGATCAACACGGCCGGAAATGTGGATAAGTTCCCTGCCACTACCCTGCAGATTCAGAGCTTCAGCTTCCGTGGCGATACCTTCGGCGGCGACTACGGCCCGATCAAGATCGGCGGCGTGTGGTTCGTCTCCAAGGAGGAATACATTAAAATTAAAGTGGATAACGGCGAGGTCCTCAAGATGACCAACGCCTCCGATCCCGGCCCCGTGGATCCCGTCGATCCGGTGGATCCGGTCGATCCCGACGATCCCAACCGCGATTACATCATCGGCTCCATTCCGGCCAGAGAGACGGCGGCCAACGACAAGACCTCCCGCCTGATCTCCATGAATGACAGCACGAAGTGGTGGGGAATTCCCACGCAGTCGACTCTGGTTGCGGGCGATCCCATCACCATCATCGGCGACCAGAAGTCCGTGATCTTTGACAGCCCCATCCTTGAGGGCTACGAGAACAAGCGCACCTCCGCACTGTATACGGTGAACTGCGGCTGGACGGATCTCGACCTCAAAACGCAGGACGTCATGTTCTACATCGAGATGCCCACCAGCGGCAGAGGCAGCAGCGGCATCCGCCTGTGGGATCTGACCTGTGACAGCTACACCTTCTGGGTCAATACCCGCGGCATGAAGTACCAGTACCTTTCTATGGACAGCAAGCAGTGGGTGGACGGCCAGATCGGCACGGACGACAACAAGCAGATCGACCTGCCCGACGGCTTCAAGGGCTATGTCCGACTGAAGGTCGATACTGCGGCGAACACAGCCGATAAGGAAACCCTGAAGATTCAGTCCTTCTCCTTCCGCCCCGGAACCTTCGGTGCGGAGTACGGCCCGATCAAGTTCGGCGGCGTGTGGTTCGTCACCAAGGAAAACTTCTGCTACATCCGTGTGGATGGTGCGGCAAAGAAGGTCATGACAACCTACTGGCAGCACAACGACGAGCTGCTTGACGAGTTCCATGAGCTCATCGAGAAGCTGACGGACAAGGATCTTTCCGCAGCGCCTACGGTTGACCGCCTGCAAAGCCTGTATGAATCCATGAGCGAGGAATATCGCGGAAAGGTCACGCAGGAGGAGCTGGACAAGCTCAACGAGTACGCGGCCGTGATCGAGGCCTACCGTCCCGAGTTCATCGGCGCAACGCTGAAGAAGTACGGCTCCAAGCCACAGACGGCAAAGATCGGCTGGACGGTGGACGAAGCGCTTGCCAAGAAGGGCGGCTACAAGGTCGTTTCCAGCGGCGCGGTGATGCTGTTCGGCAGAAGCTACGACGGCAAGAGCCTGATCGACGAGACGACGCCCGCCTCCGTGAAGATGACCGGCAAGACCGCCAACGGTTACTACTACGCGACCACCGACATTGAAGCCGGCGATTACAAGCAAGCCATGCTCCTGCGCTGCTATGTCGTCTACGAGGACAGCAAGACCGGCAAGCAGTACACCGTTTGGTGCGGCATGTACACTGACAAGTCCGGCCAGACCACACCCTATATGAAGTGCAGCCTGTATGAGGTCGCCGCTTACTTCGGCGTACCGCTGTATGCGAATTGAAAGCGGGGTTCGATATGAAGAAAAAATACTGCAAATTTTTGATCGCCGCCGTGGCATTGCTGCTTAGTGCAGCAATGCTGCTCAGCGGCTGCGGCCCGACTTCGTCGGAGGAGGAACTGAACGGTATGCAGCAGGGAGACAAACTCGGACAATCCTACGGCGATGACGGCTCCGTCACCAATCAGGGCAAGAACGCGCCCGTTGTGGAGCTGAAGCCCGGCGAGCGTCCCTATCGCAGCAAGGGCAAATGGGTCTCCGTTGCCGACGGCGACGTTGTCGCGGATTTCAAGGTCACGACCTTCAACGTTGGCCAGTGGTACCACGGCACGACCAACCTGAACGTCTGGGGCGCACAGGAGACCGTCCACCCCGGCATCACGCCAGAGCGCGTTATGAACGGCTACAATCAGTGGATGAAGGCTTTCCCGGAATACGACGCGGATCTGATCTGCGCGCAGGAGGTCAACCCGATCTTCATGATCGACAGCAAGAAGGACCTCACCCTCACGTCTGAAGAAGTGCTCAAGGATTATTTCAAGGAGATCCATTCTTTTGAGGGTAAGACGGCAAACACCCGCCTGACCATGTGGAACGCGATTCTCATCCCGAACGCCTCCGGCCTGACCCTGAAAAATGTCACAAGCGGCTACCTGTGCGGCGGCGACCCCGAGATCCAGCGCCTGTATGTCAAGGGTTATGTGACCGTCAAGGGCCACGACATTGCGATTTTCGATGTCCATCTCCAGCCGATGAACTTCGGCGGCGAGGATGGCCGTAAGCAGGCCTTTGCCGAGCTGGCCGAGCTGATGAGCCAGGAGGAATACGCCGTCGCAATGGGCGATATGAACGTCGAGCAGGGCCTGTATGAGTATGGTCTGATGCTCAGCTACGGCTATAACATGGCAAACGGCGGCGCGTTCGGCCCCTTCAACACCTATGAATACGGTACGACCGATTACATTGACAATGTCTTTACGACCAACAACATTGAGATCGTCTATGCCGAGAGCGAGCCGGGCATGGTCGGCGCTTCCGATCATTATCCCATGAGCGCGTGGCTTGTTATCAAGGACGAGCAGCACACCAATGGCAACCCGAATCCCATCGCTGAGGATGGATATATGGAAGGATGGTATAAGCCGTGAAAAAAGGTTTCCGAAGAATCCTGACCGCACTGCTGTGCCTGACGCTCCTGCTCTCCACCGCGGCCGTCAGCCTCACCGCCTCTGCGGCGGGAGGCTCCATGGCGGCGACGGTCTGGGAGGACTTCAGCGGCTATGAGGTCGGCACCAAGGTCAAGCTCAAGCAGATCGAATGCACGGAGGACGAGGGCTTCGTCCAGACCGTCAACACGCTCGGCGCCATCGGCGGTGTGAACGCCATGCAGTTCGGTTATACCTCGCTGCGCGGCTATTACTCCGTTCCCGGCGACCAGGGCTTCAAGCTCAACTTCAACAAGCCGAAGTCCCTCGCGGGCATCGATGCCATCATGCTCTATGTGAAAATGCCGCTCTCCCGTGCGGACGACCTCGGCAACAACTGGGGCAAGGACGGCATCGCGCCGATGATGTATCTCGGCAACGAGACGTGGGTACAGATCAAGGGCAACCAGAAGATCAGCTACCTGCCCATCAACAGCAGCGAGTGGAAAACCATCGATTCCATGGGCCTTTATATCGACCTGCCCTCCGGCTTTGAGGGCTATGTAAAAATCCCCGTCGATTATTACAAGGCCGATAACCTGACCGACGACATCCGCAACCACAGTGTCGAATACATGATCTTCCAGTTCGGCACCATGGGCGGCCAGAGCGGCAGCGCCTACATCAACGCCATCTATGGCGTTACCTCCGACACCGACAGTGTCATGGTTCGCCTGAACGGCGATGCAACGCCGCGATTCCTGCTCTCGGGCGCAACTCTGGGCGACACCGCGCCGCAGGAAAGACTGCTGGAAAAGGCCATGAAGGCCGAGGTTCTGCAGGACTATTCCAGCTATCCCGTGGGCTACAATCTTGTCGCCAACGGCATGGGCACCATCCAGAATAAGCCGGATGCGACCATGACCCTGACCGACAGCGTCGGCGGCTTCTTCCACACGCCGAGCGTCAAGCTCTCCGCCAAGACCTACGGCGGCTTCCACGATTCCGACCCGTACTATGACGTTCGCTATCCCGGCCTGCTGGACATCAGCGATATGAAGGCCTTCCTGTTCTACGTCAAGTGCGCGGCGCCGCATCCGCAGAAGCCGAGCTGCTCCGCCATCCGCTTTAACCTGCACACCAGCAAGGACAATGTCGATACATGGACGCTGCTGGGCAACAGCACGATCCTCGCCATGGAAAAGGGCACCGGCGTCTGGAAAAGCTACGCAGCGCACGGCGACGGCAACGGCATCGTCGATCTGCCCGTGAATTTTGAGGGCTACATTCTTGTTGAGATCGACAAGATGCTCACCCACCCCATCGCGGAGGATATGGAAGGCAGAAAACTCATTTCCTCGACCTTCCAGTTCCAGGCGGTCGGCGGCGAGTGCGGCGACGGCTACATCGGGCCGCTGTACATGATTACCGACATGGAGGGCAAGAACAACAAGATCGTCACCTTCGACGATTGCGATGTGTTCAGCATTGCCACCGATTCCTATGCGACCGATAACGACCTTCTGAACATCGGACCGGTCGTCGGACGCATCTATGATGCCTTCCCCCTGAGCACGGCCGAGATCTATCCCGAAATCCGTGCGGTCACGAAGGACAGCGCCATTATCGAATGGCAGCCGACTGAAAAGGCCGCCGAGTACCGTGTGGACGTCTACACCGAGGATAACAGCACGGGCAATTTCGCCTATCTCTGCACGCATTCACTTCTGAGCGAGGAATGCGCGCTGAAGCTGACCGGCCTGACGGAAGGCAAGAACTACTATGTCGTCGTCGTTGCGACAGACGAATCCGGCACGGAGCTTGCCACCTATAACCACCAGACCTTCTCCACGCGCGAGGACAGCGGCGAATACTATGATGAGCGCGTGACGCACACCTCCACCGTGACCGTCGAGCAGCCGGCCGCAGTCAATACGACGCTGATCGTTCTGATCGCAGCGGGTGCGGCAGTCCTGCTTGCCGTGGTGATCGTTCTGATCGTCGTATCGAAAAAACGCAAAGTGAGGGTGAAGAAATGAAAAGAATCATTGCTTTTGTGATCGTCCTTGCCTGCGTGCTGAGCCTGTGCGCCTGTCAGGGAAGCAGCACGGGCACCAAGGTCGATGAGAGAATCGAATTGAAGCCGCTGGACGCTTCGCAGTCCTTCATGCTCAACTACAACCCCGACCGCGCATGGCGCGGCGAGGCCTATGTCAACGTCGGCAATTCCATGGACGACGGACATACACCGCAGGAGGATCCCACGGTCAACGTCCGCCGCTTCGTGGAAAAGTATTCCGCTTACAGCCCCCAGCTCTGCCAGGTCTATTTCTACCTCTCGGCTTACAAAAACAAAACCGAGATCGACGAGTACGGCATGGAGCGCATGCAGCAGGTTTTTGACTGCGCCAAGGAGCTTGGCATCAAGTTCAACGTCCGCTTTGCTTACCAGTGGGGTATGTCCGGCCGCGGCGAGGCCAGCGACGAGATCATGCTGGCGCACATGAAGCAGCTTCGTCCGCTGCTCGAGAAGAACATCGACGTCATCCATGTGGTCGAGGCCGGTTTCCTCGGCGCTTGGGGCGAATGGCACTCCTATCAGGAGTTCCACAACGAGACGGCCATCTTGCGCGGCATTCTGGAAATGGTTCCGGAGCCTCTGTTTGTGCAGGTGCGTAAGCCGGAATACAAGGATCTCATTCTTGACACCGAGCCGGAATATGCGCGCATCGGCTTCCATGACGATGCCTTCTTCGGCTATCGCTACTGCGCCAACGCCGACCTGAACCCCGGCAATGACGGCTGGAACCAGATCGTGGAGGAATCTCCCTATGTGCCGGTCGGCGGCGAGACCTTCTGGGGCTACGAGAGCAACGAGAAGGTCAACGGCTTCGACGCGATCAAGCAGTTCAGTGCCTTCCGCCAGAACTCCTTCAGTATCTTCCACATGTTCATTGAGGACGGCGTCGGCAAGGGCTACGAGATCGAAAAATGGACGACCCTGCCCATTACCAAGGACTGGCTCGACAGCAACGGCCTGCTTTACAGCCCGAACTGGTTCGGCGAGGACGGCCGGAAGGCCAGAACGGTCTTTGAGTACGTCAGCGACTACCTCGGCTACCGCATCGAGGGTCAGTCCGCGAACGTCGCGGGCACCATTGCGCCGAACGGCAAGCTGAAGGCCGAGTTCAAGCTCATCAACTACGGCTTCTCCGCTGCGTTCAACATGTACAGCGGCTTTGCCATTCTGGATAAAAACGGCGAGGTCGTCGCGGACTACCCGGCGGGCGAGCCTGCAACGTGGAACAGCCGCGACCCGAAGAACTATGAGGACGCCGCACCCATTGAGTACACCATCAGCGCCGACCTCATCCTGCCTGCACAGGCAGGGGAGTACCAGCTTGCCTTCTACCTGAAGAACAGCGCCGGCACCGGCGCACGCCTCAATAACGACCTGACCTATAACAACGGTTATTCCGTATTCTACACCTTTACCATCGAGGAAGGAGCAAAATGATGAAAAGACTGTTTTGTCTGCTGCTGTGCCTGGTTCTGACCGCGACGATGTTCGCCTGCGGCAAGACCAACACCGATCCTCAGGGCGGCAGCACCAACGAATCCCAGTCCTCCGGCGCGACCGAGTTTGCCGAGATGGAGCTGGAATGGACGGCGCAGGACGAGATGTTCAAGAGCATCGCAGGCACCACCATCACCAAGATCGGCTCTCCGAACGACCTGAGCGAGTATGAAAAGCAGATCGTGCAGGAATTCATGGACCGCTATGACGTTAAGATCAACTGGCTGCCCATGACCTACAACGAGTACACCTCCAAGCTGCCGCAGCTCGTCGCCACCGGCAACGCGCCCGACACCGCCGTCATGACCGACGCTACGTCTCTGGCCTTTATGTATCAGGGACTGTGCATGCCCATTGACGAGTATCTGGATATGGACGACCCCGTCTGGGATAAGGACGTCCTCGAGGCCTACAAGATGAACGGCCACTACTACGCCGTCAACACCGGCGAAATTGAGACCTTCTTTGTCTACTATAACAAGAGCCTCTTTGAGGAGCTTGGTCTGCCCGATCCCTACGAGCTGTATCAGAACGGCGAGTGGACGTATGACAAGCTGCGCGAGATCGCGCAGAAGGCCACCGTCTATGAGGACGACAACACCACCGTCAAGACCTACGGCATCGGCACGCACGCGCGCGAGGTGTTCGTGCTGGCCAACGGCGGAAAGTTCATCGACTGGGATGAGTCGCAGGGCACCTATGTTTCCACGCTCAAGAGCGCAGCGACCATTGCGGGTCTGAACTTCCTGCGCGACATCATTGCCGACGGCTCCATGAATCCGAGCATTCAGGGCTTCACGGAATTCCCGGCCAGAAAGATCGCCATGTTTGTCGAACGTCCGATGAACGCCATCGGCAACTATGACCTGCTGAACACCATGGACGACGAGATCGGTATCGTGCCCTTCCCGCAGGGTCCCAATGCCGATAAGGTCTATGCGCCCAGCATCTTTGTCACGAATTTCGTCCCCACCAACGCCAAGAACCCGCTCGGCGGCATGGCTTGGAACTACTTCTATGTCCGCCGTATGGCTGAGGGCAAAGCAAGACAGGAAGAAGCATGGCTTGCCCGCCAGAGAAGATTTATGACCGAGGAGCAGGAGACCATCATCAACGACTATCTTGCCGGTGCGACAAAGCTCTCGTCCAAGATGGACTCTCTGGTCGGCTGGCAGAGCAACTATGCCGAGACCTTCTGGTCTGATCTCGTTTGGAACCTGAAGTCTGCGGAGGAAGTTTCCGCAGCCATGGAAAATGTCCTGAACAACGCCCTGAAGGACACGGTCGGTTAAAAAACAACGAATATCTGAATTCCATTTCGGCGGCGCGGCGGGACGGGTCTCCCGTCCGCGCTGCCGGTGGATTCGGCACAAATCGCATTGATTCGGAAAGGAATGGTTCTCCCGTGAAAAAGCGCAATCTCCTGCGAAAAAGAAACAGGGTCGGTTTCCTCTTTATCCTGCCGTGGCTGGTGGGCATCGTCCTGTTCTTTGCGCAGACGATCGTAAACCTGCTTCGGTATTCCTTCACAGACCTTCAGGTCGTGCAGGGGCAGGGCTTCGTCTTTAATGCACTGCCCAACGGAGCGTTTACCCACTATATCAACGCCTTCACGAGGGACGCGCAGTTTCCGCAGATCCTCTCCGCGTCGCTTTCCGAAATGCTCTATCGCATTCCCATCATTCTGGTGTTCAGTCTGGTCGTGGCCATGATCCTCAACCAGGATTTCAAGGGCAGAGGCGTGATGCGTTCGGTGTTTTTCATTCCGCTGCTCATTTCCTCGGGCGTTATCGCCTCGATCATCAAGACCAGCCTGACCTCCACCGTCATGAGCGCGGATTCCTCGGACAATCTCTTTAACGCGGCGCTCCTGACGCAGATGCTCTACCGCTTCGGCCTGCCGGATAATCTGGTCAACACCGTCGGCAGTCTTGTCTCGAACGTCACGGATCTTGTCTGGTCGAGCAGCGTGCAGATCATCGTATTCATTATGGGGCTGATGACCATTCCCGTTTCGCACTACGAGGTTGCGCACGTCGAGGGCGCGACGGCATGGGAGACCTTCTGGTATGTGACCTTCCCGGCGGTTTTTCCCTATATCTTTGTCAATCTTGTCTATACCGTTATAGACCACTTTGTCAGCTACGACAACGCCGTCATGAAATACATCATGAATACGGCCTATAAGGACTACAAATATTCCTATGCGGCGGCCATGTGCTGGATCTATTTTATCATCATCATTGCAGCGCTGGGCGTCATGACATGGGCGGTGAGCCTTCTGTCCCCGATGCGGGAGAAAAAGGCCAAGCGCTGAGGGAGAAGAACATGAAACGAATCAGAAACAAATCAAGCGTGCAGGGCATTGCCGTTTCGCCCGCGTATTATCTGGGCAAGGCCGTGTGGAGCATCGTGCGCTTCTTCTTCCTGCTGGGCATGACCTTCATCATCCTGTATCCCATCATGTATATGCTGAGCATGGCGCTGCGCGATTCGGTGGATATGTACGATTCCTCCGTCGTGTGGATCCCGCGGCATTTCACACTGGAAAACTTCAAGCTCCTGTTCACCTCGCTGGATTTTCTTCCGGCACTGAAAAATTCCGCGATTATCACGATCGTCTGCACACTTTTGCAGACGCTCATCTGCGCGATGACCGGTTACGGCTTCGCCATGTATAAATTCAAGGGACGCAAGCTGCTGCTTGCCGTGGTGATCTTCACCATCATCGTCCCGCCGCAGATGGTCAACCTTCCGAACTATCTGCTGTTCAGTGATTTCGACATTTTCGGCATTCTGCATGCCGTTACGGGCGCTGAAAAGACCTTCAGCATGCTCGACAAATATTATGCGGTCTTTCTTCTGGCCGCGCTGGGGCAGGGCATCCGCTCCGGCCTGTTCATTCTGATTTTCTATCAATATTTCCGCTCCGTGCCCAAGGAGCTTCAGGAGGCCGCGATGCTCGACGGCTGCGGCGAGTTCCGCCTGTTTTCGAGAATCATGCTCCGCAACGCCTCCGGGCCAATCATCACCACGACCATTTTTTCGGCGGTTTGGTACTGGAACGACTATTACACCATGACAACCTTCTTCATCAATATCCGCACCGTTTCCACCAAGCTCACGGGGCTGACCAGCTCCCTGACTGCCCTCATGGGAAACGATGCCTACAATCCCTATAAGATCATGACCATTCAGCAGGCCGCGTGCTTCACGGTACTGCTGCCGGCGCTGATTTTGTTCATCGTTTTGCAGCGCAGATTCTCCCGCAGTGTTCTCACCTCGGGTCTGGTCGGTTAGGAGGGCAGTATGCAACACAGTTCTTTCAAACGAATCCTTTCCGGTGCGCTCACGGCGGTGCTGCTGTTCGGCCTTCTCGCGGTGGGACTTCCCGTGCGCGCAACGGAGACTGCGCAGACCGTTTCCGTGACCGACAGCCGCTCCGGCGGAGAGATCAGGTTCTCCGAGCGCGACGCCGTCGCCCTCTCCGAGGGGCAGAGCCATGACTTTACGCTCACCGCGCCCGCCACGGGCGGCTATTGGCTCTCCGTGGTCTACCGCGCGATTCCCGGCCGGCAGATCAACCCGGAGGCCTCCTTCACCCTGACGGGTGCGGATGCGCAGTATCAGCAGTCGCTCTATTTTGCCCGCCGCTGGGTGGACATCCACACGAACGGCCGCTTCCAGCTTGATTCCAACGGCAACGAGGTACTGCCCAAGACGCAGGAGGAAAGCGTCTGGCAGCAGGCGGTCTACGGCCTGTCCGCCGAGACCGGAAGCGCTGCGGTGCAGCTGGAAAAGGGCGAATACACGCTAAATCTCAAGCTGGCCAGTGAGGCCGTGGAGATCGGCGATGTCCGCCTGATCTCCGAGCAGCCGCAGAGCTACGAAAGCTATCTTGCCTCCGTCAAAAATCCGCAGAGTGCTGCGGAGGCCGAGCCGGTCACGCTCGAGACCGAGCTGATCGCTGCCAAGTCCGATTCCTCCATCATTGCGACCTACGACCGGTCTTCGCCCACCATCAGCCCGAACTACCCGGACACCATCGCCCTGAACATCGTCGGCGGCGGCGCGTATTCCGAGCAGGGACAGTGGATCGAATGGCATTTCTCCGTCGAAAAGGACGGTTTTTACAGCATTTCCGCGCGCTACCAGCAGGACGGCCTGCGTGAGCTGGGCGTCGGACGGAAAATCTACATTGACGGCGTGATTCCCTTTGCGGAATTTGAAAATTTCCTGTTTCCGTACTGTACGAACTATTCCACGCTGACGCTGGCGGACGAGGCGGGCGAGCCTTACGCCGTCTATCTCACGGCGGGCGAGCACGCACTGCGCATGGAGGTCAGCCAGACGCATCTGGAGCAGGCGATCATCGAGCTGAAAAATTACATTTCCGAGTGCAACTCCATGTACCGCCGCATCATCAGCATCACGGGTGCCGATCCGGATATTTACCGCGACTACTATCTGGACAAGGAGCTTCCCGAGCTGATGCCCTTCCTGAATGATTCCGTCACGCGCTTAAATGCGCTGGCTGCCTCCATCGAGGCCTGCTCCGAGGACGGAGAGGGAAGTGAGAGCGCCACCCTGCACGATACCGTGCGCACACTCGAGCGCTTCATCAAAAAGCCCTACAAGATCCCTGCGACCCTCAGCGAGTTCAAAAACCGCATCGATTCCATGGCAGACCTTATCCAGACACTCGAGACGCAGTCCCTGACGCTGGACTACATCACCTTCACCCCGAAGGATATCCCGCAGGAGGAACAGGGCTTCTTCGGCAAGCTCTGGTCAGGCGTGAGCAAGACCTTCAATTATCTCGGCTTCCGTTTCAAGGCGTTCCTGGCATCCTTCTCCGGCGAGGATCGCACGACCTCCGGTACGGCGCCGCGCACAATCAAGGTCTGGATCAACATGGGCGACATCCTCGTCAGCGGTTCGGCCTCCGGCCGCGACCAGATGCAGATTATCCGCCAGCTTTCCGACGACAGCTTCACCACAGAGCACAACATTTCCGTGGAATTTTCCCTCGTAAGCGCGGGCGACACGCTCTCGCAGGCGATTCTGGCGGGGAAAGGCCCGGATGTTGCGCTGTTCGTGGGCGAGCAGACGGTCGTGAATCTTGGCATCCGCGGCGTTCTGGCCGACATGACTGAAATGCCCGACTATGACGCGCTGGCCGCGCAGGTCTACGACTCCGCGCTTGTGCCCTTTACCTTCGGCGGCGGTGTTTACGCCATGCCCGTAACGCAGACCTTCAACATGATGTTCGTCAGAGACGACATTTTCTCCGAGCTGGGGCTTGCCGTCCCGAACACATGGGACGACTTCTATGCCGTGCAGAAAAAGCTGGCTGAGAAGAAGCTGGAGATCGGCATTCCGGAAAGTCAGGACATCTTCGAGATGCTTCTGATGCAGCATGGCGGCTCGATCTACAATGAGGACTGCACCGCCAGTGCGCTCAAGTCGCAGGAGGCGGTCGAGGCCTTCGCGCAGTGGACGGATCTCTATATCAAATACACACTGCCGCTGTCGTTCAGCTTTGTCAACCGTTTTCGCACGGGCGAAATGCCCATCGGCATCATGAGCTACACCATGTATAACCAGCTCTGCGTTGCCGCGCCGGAGATCAAGGATCAGTGGTCGATGTATCCCGTGCCTGCGACCGTCCGCGCCGACGGTACGCTCGACCGCAGCCAGGCCAGCGTTAACACCGGCTGCGTCATCATGAAGGGCTCCGAGGAGTTGGACGCCGCCTACGAATTCATGCGCTGGTGGATCGACAGCCAGACGCAGACGGAGTTCGGCCGTCAGGTAGAGTCCGTCCTGGGAAAATCCGCCCGCTATAATACCGCAAATTCCGTCACCTTCGAGCAGCTCAACTGGACGGGGCGCGAGCTGGAGGTGCTGCGCGAGGCGCGCCGCGATGTCAGCGACACGCCGCAGACCATGGTCACCTATTACGTTTCCCGCTGCATTTCCAACGCCTTCCGCCGTGTGGTTTACAGCTACGAAAAACCGCGAGACGTGATCTACCGTTACAGCGATGATCTCGATCTGGAATTTGACCGCAAGAAGGAAGTCATGCAGGAGGTGGGAGAATGAAAAATCCGATCGAAAAGAGGCGCAAGCCGGGCTTTTTCTCCAAATACGGCGCGACGTGCTGTTTTCTCCTGCCGTGGCTGACGCTGTTCCTGTTTTTCGTCGTCATCCCCATCCTCTGCGCCATCGTGATGAGCTTCACGGATTTCGACATGGTGCGCACACCGCATTTTGTCGGCTTCCGGAACTATCTTTCGCTGCTGCTGGATGACGAGACCTTTACCAAATCTCTGAGCAACACCCTCTTTTATGCCGTCGTCACCGGCCCGGCGGGCTATCTTATCAGCTTCGTCGTTGCCTGGCTCATCAATGAGGTGCCGAATAAATTCTGGCGCTCACTTCTGACCTTCGTGTTCTATTCTCCGGCACTGGCAGGAAGCGCGTATATGCTGTGGAACTTCATCTTCAGCGGCGACTCCTATGGCCTGCTCAACAGCCTGCTTGTGAATGTGGGCATCTTGTCCAAGCCCGTGCAGTGGCTCACGGATCCGCAGTATAACTCTGTTGTGGTCGTGGTCGTCACGCTCTGGATGAGCATGGGCGTGGGCTTCCTGTCCTTCGTTGCGGGCTTCAAGCAGCTCAACTACGAGCTGTTTGAGGCCGGTGCCATCGACGGCGTGACCAACCGCTGGCAGGAGCTTTGGTACATCACCCTGCCGCAGATGGTGCCGCAGCTCAAGATCGGCGCGGTGCTGGCCATCTCCGGCGCCTTCGCCGTCGGCGGCGTGAACGCCGCGCTGACCGGAAATCCGAGTACCGATTACTCCACGCACACCATTTTGCTGCATCTGCTCGATTACGGCTACGGAAAGTACGAAATGGGCTATGCGTCCGCCATCGCCGTGATTCTGTTTATCATGATGGTCGGTTCGTGGCTGCTGATCCATGCGGTGCTCAACCGCTTCTCCTCAGACTAAGGAGGATTCCCAATGAGAAGACCTACCAAACGCGTTTCCCGCTCGGCGGCCGGAAACGTGACCGTAATCGTTTTTCTGCTGATCTTCGGCGTGTTCATGATCCTGCCGCTTTACTACATGGTCGTCAGTGCCCTGAAGCCGACGAGTGAGCTGTTCTATTTCCCGCCGAAGTTCTATGTCATCAAGCCGACGCTGCGAAATTTCCTGACGCTCATCAAATTGCAGGCGCAGTCGGATGTGCCCTTTGAGCGCTACCTGTTCAACAGCGTTTTCGTCACGGTGGTGTCCACGGTGGGCTATGTGCTTCTGGCTTCCATGGCGGCCTATGCCCTGTCCAAGCATAAGTTCCCCCTGAAAAACGCCATCACCAAGAGCGTCGTCTTTGCCATTCTGTTCCGGCCGGAGGTCACCTCGGTGCCGCTGTATATCCTGATGGTCAAGGCGCACATCATTGATAATTATTGGGCGCTGATCCTGCCCGCGATGTCCGGCTCCTTCGGCGTGTTCCTCCTGCAGCAGTTTTTGGATAATGTGCCGAACGAAATGATCGAGGCCGCGCGCATCGACGGCGCGAGTGAATTTGTCATCTACCGCAAGCTCATCATGCCCATGCTCAAGCCCGCGTGGATGACGGTCGTGATCTTTACGTTCATCTCCATCTGGAACACCACCGCCGCGCAGTTTATTTACAGCGAGGACATGAAGATGCTGCCTGCGATGCTCTCGTCTTTGAGCACGGCGGGCGTCACCAGAGCAGGTGTGGCCGCGGCCGTGGGCGTTTTGATGATGTTCCCGTCCGTGGTGATCTTCCTGCTGAGCCAGAACTCCATCGTTGAGACCATGGCGCACTCGGGCTTGAAGGGGTAATGAACGTGAAAAAGAGATTGATTTCCGGCCTGCTTCTGAGCCTGCTCCTGCTCTGTGCGCTCCTTACGCCGGCGCTTGCCGCCGACGGGAGCACGAAAACCTATGTCTATAACGAATACGGCGAGGCCGTGAGCGCACCGAGCGCCTATCTCTGCACGCGTGTGCTGCGCGGCCGTGATCTCGGCCTTGGAGATTTCTCCAAGCTCACGGATCTGTATGTCAACGGCAATGTTTATCTTTCCGATTCGGGCAACAACCGCATCGTTGTCTTAAGCCCGGAGTACGAGCTTGTGCGCGTGATCTCCGAGGTGCAGGAAAGCGGCGCGGCATCGGCGCTGAACAGCCCCTCGTCCGTGTTTCTGGCGGACGGCCTGCTGTACATCTGCGATACCGGCAACAGCCGCGTCGTCGCGGTCGATTCGGAGGATCGCGTTGTCAAGACCTTCTGCAAGCCTGCCTCCGACCTTCTGACCGAGGATTTTGCCTTCAAACCTTCAAAAGTGGTCGTCAACCGCGCGGGGTCTGTGTATATTGCGGCCAGCGGTGTGTATCAGGGCCTTCTGCACTACGAATCCGACGGCAGCTTCATCGAATTTTTCGGTGCAAACAAGGTCGAGGTCACCGCAGCCGTTCTGCTGAAAAGCATGTGGATGAACATTTTCTCTGACGAGCAGCGCGAGTCCCTGATCCGCACCGTGCCGACGGAGTACGCGGGCATCTTCATCGATTCGGAGGATATGATCTACACCACGACCGTCACCGCCTCGACCTCGCAGGTCAAGCGGCTGAACGCCTCCGGCGAGAATATCCTCATGTATCCCGGCTCGTCCACGGGCTTTCTGCAAAAGGGCTATGACCGCAACAACTTCGGCGACCAGATTCTGGAGTATGCCAAGGGCAGCCTCCGCCGCAGCCAGATCATGGACGTGACCGTGGATGGCGACAATGTCATCGCGGTGCTGGATTCCTCGCGCGGCCGCGTGCTGCTGTTCGACAGCGAGCAGAACACGCTGGGCATCTTCGGCGGCAGCGGCACGCAGGACGGCTGCTTTACCAACGCCTCCGCGCTGGCCAAAAACGGCGGGGAGTACCTCGTGGCCGACGGCACGCGCAATTCCGTCACGGTCTTTGCACCGACGGAGTACATGCAGAACATCCGCTGTGCGCTGCGTGCCTACGATCAGGGTGAGTATTCCGAAAGCCGTGCCTATTGGGAGCGTGTGCTTGAGAGCAACGCGGGCCTTTCCGTCGCGGCCAAGGGCGTCGGACGTGCGCTGCTGCTCGAGGGCAACTTCCGCGATGCGATGCGCTACCTGAAAATGGGCGACGACCGCTATTATTACTCCATGGCGCTGACGCGCTACCGCCGGGAATTTCTGCGTGAGAACAGCCTGTGGCTGGTGCCCTGCGTGATTGTGACGGTGGCTGCGGTGTGCATCGGCCTGCGGCAGTTGTATCTTGCCATTTTGAGATCGGGAAAGGGGAGAGAGAAATGACCAACTTCAGCCGATTTTTCCGCGGCGTTTACATCCGCTTCTGCCAGATCGACTGGGAGCGCTATCAATGGCGCAATCTGGACAAGACCAAGCTTCTGGTTCCTCTCCGCTTCTTTGCCCATCCCATCGATCTGTTCAACGACATTAAATACGAAAAGCGCGGTTCGCTCGGTGTGGCCAATCTCCTGCTGGCATTGTATTTCCTCGAGGAGATCATCAACTATTTCGCCGTGGCCTATCTTTTCAGCAACAACGAGGCGCAGAGCTTCAGCGTCTGGCCGATTCTCCTGCGCACGGTCGTGCTGGTGCTGCTGTGGTGTATCACCAACTGGGCCATGAGCACCCTACAGGACGGCAAGGGCACATTCAAGGAGATCTATCTTGCCACCTGCTATGCCCTTACGCCTCTGGTGCTGTTCTCCGTGCCGCTGAACCTCATCACGAACATGATGACCCTTTCGGAATCCATGTTCTATTCGGCCATTTCCTCGGCGCTCACCCTGTGGTCGCTGATCCTTGTGTTCCTCGGGACGATGGTTGTGCATCAGTTCACGGTGCGCAAGACCATCGGCTCGGTGCTGCTGTCACTCGGCATGATTGTCATTATTGCGTTTCTTGTGCTGCTGGGCTTCTCCATCTCGCAGCAGATGACCACGTTCGTTGAGACGATCATCACCGAGCTTTTGAGGAGGTGACGGCCGTGCAGAAACGAATCCTTGTGCTGGCGCTGCTTTGCTGTATGCTGCTCGGCGCGTGTGCACCGGCGGCTGTGCCGCAGACGGCTGCGCCCGAGCGCCCGCAGACCTCGGGCAGCGCAAGCTATACGCTCTCGGTTGATCCCGAGACCTGCTGCGTTTCCGTGTTGGACAAGGTCGGAAACACGGTGCTTTCGACCAATCCGGACGACCCGCAGGAGGACGAATTCACCCCTGCCGCATCTCTGAATAATCTGCGCTCTCAGCTCATCGTGAGCTATTACAGCGAACTGAACGTCGATTCCACCATCGGCAGCTATCTTTCCAGTGTGAAGAAAAAGACCTTCACCGTCACTTGGCTGGACGACGCACGCGTGCGCATCGACTATGACTTTTCCCGTAAGGACGAGCAGTTTATCATTCCGGTCGAGTACCGGCTGGAGGACGACTGCTTTCAGGTGCGCGTGCTGACCGACGAGATTCAGGAATACGGCGCCAAGCGCATCAGCCGCATCTCCGTAACGCCCTATCTGCTGCGCGGCTCGGTGCAGGACAGCGGCTATCTGCTCCTGCCGGACGGCTCGGGCGCGACGGTGGACTTTTCCTATATCAATCCCGATGCCGCGGCCTACACCGCGCAGATCTATGGCCGCAACCCCGCCGAAGCACTGTATTACGAGGAGGGCAACCCCGAATCCGCAATGCTCGCCGTGTTCGGTGCGGACTACCGTGATCGCAGCGTCCTGGCGCGCGTGGACGGCAATGCCGCAGCGGGCTGGATCAACGCCCGCGCCACGGGCAGCGCATGCAGCTATGCCTATGCCTACGCGAGCTTCGACTACCGCGTGTTCGACACCGTGACCCTCACCGGAACCGACTGGCAGGTCAAGGAATACGTCGCGGCTTCCGAGCTGGTCGAGACGGAGGACTTCTCCGTTTCCTATTATCTGCTCGACCGGGGCGGCCTGAGTGCGCTGGCAGAAAAATGCCGCGACACCGCCGGAACGCTCCCGCAGGCGCCGGAGAAGGCGCTCACCGCTGCGCTCTATGCCTACGGCGCGACTACGCAGCGTGCGGCCGTGCTGGGCATCCCGTATACCAAAACCGTCGTCGCTACGGAATTTTCCGATGTCTCCGAAATGCTCGACCGACTGAACGCGGACGGCTCGATTGCGGTGCTGCTGCGCGACTTTGACAAGGCGGCGCTGAACGAAAGCTACCCCGAATCGGTCAAGTGGAGCGGCGACTGCGGCGGAAAGTCCGGCTTTGCGGCGCTGACGAGCGCCCATCCGGAGGCTTCGATCTATTGCGTCGAAGATCTGCTCTATGAACCGGCGTCTGCCTTCCTCTGGGCAAGACAGGGCCATTTTGCCAAAATGGTCAGCCGGGAAAATCTGGCGCGCTATACCTATTCGCCTGTGACCTATGCCTATACCGCGACGGATCTCTACGGTATGAGCCTGACGCGCCTGATCTCCCACGCGGGCAAGGCGCTGGACAAGGCGAGCTGCGGCGTGGCGATGAACTACCTTGGCAGTGAGCTTTACGGCAATTACGGCAGCGCGGACGGCACGACCCGCAGCACCTATCTGCGCGCCATCGCGGCGCTGCTTGCGGAAAAGGGGAGCGGAAATGCCGTCGAGGGCGGCAATGAATATACCCTCGGCGTGTCCGATCTTAATTACAATGTCCCTGTGTCCTCGTCCGGCTATGCCATGCAGACGCAGTCCGTGCCGTTTTTACAGATGGTCTACCACGGCCGTGTCCTGCTGGTTTCCACGGCGCTGAATCTGACGCAGGACCCGCAGACCGAGCTGCTGAACTGCATCGCAAGCGGCACCGTACCCTGCTTTGCCGTCACGGCAATGGAAAACGAAAATCTTCGCCGCAGCGAATACAAGAACCTGTTCGGCACCTGCTTTGCCGCGCAGGAGGAGACGCTTACCGCGCTGCTTGATCGCACCGGCGACTACTACAAGGCAATTTATAACCAGCAGATTACGGACTATGTCTGCGAAAACGGCGTCAGCGTAACGACCTTTGCCGACGGTGTCCGCGTGATCGTGAATTTCAACCGTCAGGCGGCTTCGTTCGAGGACCGTCAAATCGCAGCGATGGACTTTGAGATCATCCAATAAAACCGGAGGGAAACAACATGAGTACCGCAAAAATCGACACCCACAACGGCACACCCGCCCTTGAGATCAACGGCGAGACCTTCTCGCTGATGGCCATGACCACGCGCATCAAGGATGAGGAATACCTCCGCGGCCTGCGCAAGGCGGGCGTGCGCATTTTCTTCGTCTTTGCAAATACCGATTGGCTGCGTCCCGGCAAATCCTTCGACGAGACGCAGGACTGGCGGGAGTGGGGCGGCTTTGCCTCCTTCCAGTCTGAGGCCGAGCGCCTGCTGCGCGTTGTTCCGGATGCATATATCATCGTGCGCGTGGGTCTGCACCCGCCCGTGAGCTGGATGGAGAGCCATCCGGACGATCTGCTGCGCTACTCCGACGGCGAGACCATGCCCTGCGTCATCAATTCCGAGGTGCACTACGACCGTGTGCCCGGCTGCTACTCCCTTTGCTCCGACGCGTGGCGCAAGGACGGCGGCGAGGCGCTGATGCACTTCTGCGAGCAGGTGGAGCAAAGCCCCTTTGCAGACCGCGTCATCGGCTATTTCCTCGGCGCCGGCGGCACATCGGAGTGGTATTATGTCAATCAAATCACCGAGGTCGGCATGAACAAATATGCCGACATTTCCCCCGCCTTCCGCAAGGAATACGGCCGCATCCTGCGCGAGCACTACGGCACGGAGGAGGCGCTCCGCGCCGCATGGAAAAAGGACGACGCGACCTTTGAAAATCCCGGCATTCCCGATCTGCACGAGCGCGAATATGTGGACATCGATAAGCTCATCATCCATTCGCTTGTGACCTTCGAATGTGCCGATCGCATCGACTACGGCGTTCACTACAACAATCAGGAGCCGACGCGCAAGGGCGTGTTCCTGAACGTCAACGGCTACCGCCATGTCTACGATTTCTTCAACGCGTGGCACGAGGGCACGGCCAACACCATGATTCACTTTGCCCGCCTTCTGAAGCAGCGCAACCCCGAAACGCTTGTCGGCTCGTTCTACGGCTCTCTGGGCTGCACGGATTATTACGGCTCCAGCACGACCACCGGTACGCGCAAGATTCTCGATTCCGGTGTCGTGGACTTCTTGGCCGCGCCCGGCGTCTACAATAACCGCTGGCCGGGCGGCTACGTCGCCCAGCGCGAGGTGCAGGATTCCTTCACGCTGCGCAAGATGCTGTTCCTCTCCGAGGAGGACAGCCGCACGCATCTGGACTGCGATTTCTACCGCGATGCCAACAATTTCTTCACCATTCAGGATACGCTCAACACGCTCAAGCGCGATTTTGCCCGCAACCTCTGCGAAAATACCTTTGCATGGTGGTTCGACCAGCACCAGAACGGCGGCCGCTATAAGCATGAGGACATCTATAAGATGATGGCCGTGCAGCAGCGCGTCGCACTCGAGGCCGCCGGGCACGGCAAGCCCAAGGCCAACGAGATCGCCATTATCTATGACGAGGAAAGCATCCATCTGGTCTCCAAGGGCGTCAACCGCACCATGCTCGACTTCTACCGCACGTCGGATCTGGGACGCATCGGCGCACCCGTGGACTATTACTTCCACGACGACCTCACGAACGAGGCGATGCCCGATTACAAGCTCTATCTGATGCTCAACACCTTCTGCCTGACGGATGCCGAGCGCGAGGCCATTCGCAAAAAGGCTGCAAAGAACCACGCGATGGTCGTCTGGCTCTATGCGCCGGGCTTTGTGAACTTCGACCGCGCGATCCCCATGGATACCGCGAACATCTCCGAGCTGACCGGCATGCAGGTCAACTGCATCACCGAGACGCATTCGGTCAAATTCCGCATTACGGATCCGAAGCATCCTGCGCTGCGCTATGCCGTGCCCGACCGCTTCTACGGCTGGATCGACCGCGAGGTGTGCAGCACCATCTGGGTCGGCTCCGTGCTGGATGTGCCCTTCCTGAACCCCTGCTTTACCATTGAGGAGGGCGAGGGCGTCACGGTGCTCGGCCGCTACTGCATCGACGGCAAGCCTGCCCTTGCCATGAAGGACACCGGCGATTTCGTCAGCGTCTACTGCACCACACAGATTCTTCGCGCGGAGCTGCTGACCTCGCTTGCCGAGTACGCCGGCTGCCATATTTACGGCTATGAGGACGACTGCATCTATGCAAACGAGAATTTCGTGAACATCCACGCCGAGAATACCGGCAAGCATGTCCTGCATTTCAAGCACAAGTGCAGCCCCTTCGAGATTTATGAGGGCAAGTATTACGGCAAGGACATCGACACGCTCGAGCTGGAGCTGTACCGCGGACAGACCCTGACCTTCTCCGTCAACGACCGCCTCAGCGAAAGCCTGAATCAATAAAAGAAAGGACGCCTTGCGATGATCGTCTACAACGCCCCGTTTTTCTTTCTGGAAACTGCTAAAACCAGCTACATCCTGCGCGTAACGGATGAGGGCCTGCTTCAGCATGTCTACTACGGAAAAAAAGTCCCGCATGATGATTTTACCTATTATAATATTCACCAGCGCTGGGCCTTTGATCCGGTCATCCCCACAAAGGACGGCGTTGAAAGCGTCAACGCGCTGCCGCAGGAGTATCCCACTTTCGGGCGCGGCGACCTGCGCCAGCCTGCGTTTGTGCTCGAGGACAAAAAGGGCAGACGCATCAACTTTCTGACCTATCTGCGTCACGAGCTGCGCGAGGGACGCGAGCTTCTGCCCGGCCTTCCGTGCCTGAACTCGAATTTGCAGGATGTGCAGACGCTCGTGATCACGCTGCAAGACGAAATCACAAGCGCCGAGGTGGCGCTGCACTATGTCGTTTTCCCGCAGGAGGATGTCATTTCGCGCTATACCGTGGTCAAGAATCCTACCGACGCGCCGATGATCCTGCACAAGGCCGACAGCCTCTCCGTCGATTTTGAGCGCGGGAACTTCGACTTCATCTCGCTCGAGGGCGCGTGGGCGCGCGAGCGCTATCCCGCCCGCCGCCGCGTCCGTCAGGGCACGACCAGCATCGAAAGCCGCCGCGGCTCGTCGAGCGCCATGCTCAACCCCTTTGCGGCGCTGGCCGATCCGGAGACGACCGAAACGAGTGGCGAGGTCTACGGCGCAGCCTTCGTTTACAGCTCGGACTTCCGCATTCTGGCCGAGGGCAACCAGATGGAAAACACGCGCTTTCAGGTCGGCCTCAATCCCGAGACCTTCTCGTGGAAGCTCGAGCCGGGCGAGTGCTTCACCACGCCCGAGGCACTGCTGACGTATTCTGCCGAGGGCTTCGGGCAAATGTCGCGCAACTTCCACCGCGTCAGCCGCAGCCACCTTGGGAAATCTGCGCAGAAGGCTCTGCGCCATCCCATCGTCGTCAACAACTGGGAGGCAACCTATTTTGACATCACCGAGGAAAAGCTCGAGAAGCTGATTCGCGACAGCAGCGGCCTCGGCATTGATACGCTCGTGCTGGACGACGGCTGGTTTGGCCACCGCGACACCGACCGAAGCTCCTTGGGCGATTGGTATGTCTTTGCAGAGAAATTCCCGCACGGCTTGCAGCACATCGCCGACCTCTGCCGCGCGCACGGAATGCAGTTCGGCATCTGGTTCGAGCCGGAAATGATCTCGCCGAACAGCGACCTCTACCGCGCGCACCCGGACTGGTGCATTCATTGCGAGGGCTTTGCGCCGCGTCAGACGCGCCAGCAGCTTGTGCTGGACATGAGCCGCCCGGAGGTCGTCGAGAACATTTATGGGCAGGTCGCAAAGATCCTTTCAGGCTGCGACATCACCTATGTCAAATGGGACTGCAACCGTAATATTTCCGACAACGGCTCCGAGACCCTTGCGCCCGACCGCCAGCTCGAGCATACACACCGGCAGATGCTGGGCGTTTACGAGCTGATGCGCCGCCTGACCGAGGATTTCCCGCACGTTTTCTTCGAGGGCTGCTCGGGCGGCGGCGGCCGCTTCGACTTCGGCATGCTCTATTACATGCCGCAGATCTGGACGAGCGACGATTCCGACGCCGTCGAGCGCCTGAAAATTCAGTACGGCACGAGCTTTGCCTATCCGCCTGCCAGCATGGTCGGCCATGTGTCTGCCTGTCCGAACCACCAGACGGCGCGCGCCTGCTCCTTTGCGACGCGCGGCGAGATCGCCCAGATGTGCAACTATGGCTACGAGCTGGACATTGGCCGCCTTTCGGACGGGGAACGCGGGCAGATCGCGGCGCAGACCGCGCACCACAGAGTGCTTGAGCCGCTTCTCCGCGACGGCGAGTATTACCGCCTGTCCAGCCCGTTTGCGGGCAACATCTGCGCGTGGGAGCTGGTTTCGGACGACCGCAGCCGTGCCTATGTGATGGCAGGCTGGCAGACGCCCATGGCGAACCCGACTGCGCAGTATCTGCGTCTGCAAGGGCTTGATCCCGAGGCGAGATACCATGTCGAGCAGCTTGGGCTTACGCTCTCGGGCGCGACGCTCATGAACGCGGGTCTGCCGCTGCGGATGCCCTTTGAGGCGTATCCGGTCGTGGCCTTTGACCTTGTCCGCATGGAGGGCTGAGCCGATGAAAAAGAGCAAACGCCTTGCCGCGCTTGCGCTGGCCGCGGTGCTGAGTCTCATTTTTGGAACAGGGTGTGCAGAGCAAGTGAAGCCGGATACGACAAACAATCCGCCCGCCGTGCCGATTTCGACGACGACGGAGCTTGCACCGCTGTGCGGCACGCAGGACGACTTCTTGGAATACAATCCCGACCGCGGCTGGCGGCTCGAGGCCTTCATCAACGTGGCAAACTCCCTGACCGACGGCATGAGCGACCAGCCAGAGCCGGAGAAGGTCGTCACCGTTGCGCTCGATCGCTACCACAAATATCGCCCGCAGCTTTGCCAGGTGTATTTTTACCTGACCGGCTACAAAGACACCGAGACCATCCCGCCCGAGGGCTTTGAACGGATGCAGCGGGTGTTCGATGCGGCCAGGGAGCGCGGCATCAAGCTCGTCGTGCGTTTTTCCTACGAGAGCGATATGCAAGGCACGGGCGAGGCCACGGACGAGATTATGCTTGCACATATGAAGCAACTCCGTCCCATTCTCGAGAAGAATCTCGAGGTCATCCACACCGTGGAGGCCGGCTTCCTCGGCGCTTGGGGCGAGTGGCATTCTTATAAAATGGAGCACGACGAACTTGCACTTTTAAAGGGCATTCTGGAAATGGTGCCCGAGAGCCTTTACGTGCAGGTGCGCTATCCGCGCGTGAAGAACGTGCTTATCCGCGCAGAGCCGGAAAATCCGAATCTCAGCCGCATGGGCTATCACGACGACAGCTTCTTCGGCTGGCAGAGCGCGGTCTATAATGACGGCCTCAACCCGTGGGAGGAATTCTGGGAGCAGATGCGCAGAGAATCGGCCTACGGCCCGGAGGGCGGCGAGATGTTCTGGGGCTGCCAGTACGACCTGAATCTCTGGAATCCCACGACGGGCGATCTGGCCATCCGCAAGTTCAGCGCCTTCCATCAGAATACGTTCAGCCTCTACCATAGCTTCATCGAGGAGCAGTACACCGCATGGGCGACGCCCGGCGCGGGCTATTACAGCATGTTCTACTGGCAGACCGAGCCGATCACGCAGGAGTGGCTCACCGAGCACAAGGTCGCGTTCGACCCGCTCTGGTTCCAGGATGAGAACGGCCAGCCGCTTGAGCGCACGGCGTTTGAATTTGTACACGACCATCTGGGCTACCGTCTGCGTGCGCTGGAGGTCACGCTGAACGGCAATCTTGGCTGCGGCGAGACGCTGCATGTTTCGCTCAACCTGAAGAATACCGGCTTTTCCGCGGTGTTTAATCTGGAAAGCGGCTTTGCGCTGCTCGATCAGAACGGAAGCGTCGTTTCCACCGTTGCAGCGGGCGATCCAACAACGTGGCTCTCCACAAGCCCGAGCAGCAACGAGCCGCTGACGCATACCGTAGCGGCTGCGCTGACCCTGCCGGAGACGGCGGGAACGTATCAGGTCGCGTTCTATCTGAAGAACTCCGCCGGAACCGGCGCTCGCTTTGCCAACGACCTGCAATACATCAACGGTTATACCGTTCTGCAAACGATTGAAATTCCCTGACACAGGGGAGAGAGTATGGAAAAAATCAGATTTTTAGACGAACAGGGGACATTTTCACTCGCGCAGCCGGAAAATTATTCCAATCTTTATTTTCCGGCGGCCAATGAGCTGGGGCTCAAAGGTGCGCTGACGCCGAATTTCGGAGGCGACTGCAAGCTCGACCAGAACACGTTTCTGCTCGAGCCGGTCAGCGTGGAAAATCTGCACAATAATCGCGGCGTGCGGAATTTCTGGGTCGGGACGGAGAACGCCTTCTGGTCGGCGGTCGGCGCAAGCGCGGCGCAGGAGGCGCAGCGCTTCACGCCCGCGCAGGAGGACAGCACGCTCACGGCGGGCTTCATGTGGCAGCGCGTGCGGCGCAGCAGCGCGGCGCTCGGTCTGACGGCAGAGGTTTTGTGCTTCGTCCCGCCGGAGCGCAGGCTCGAGGTGTTCTCCGTCACGCTGGAAAACACCGGCAGTGCGCCGCTGCGCATTTTTCCGACGGCGGCGATTCCGATTTACGGCCGCAGCGCGGACAATCTGCGCGACCATCGCCATGTGACGAGCCTGCTGCACCGCATCGAAACGACCGAGCACGGCGTTCTGGTCAAGCCCACGCTGTCCTTTGACGAGCGCGGTCACCGCAAAAACGACGTGACTTACTTTGTCTGCGGTATCGAGGGCGACGGCGCCTGCCCTGTGGGCTATTATCCCACCGTTGAAGATTTCATCGGGCAGGGCGGCACGCTTACGCACCCGCGTGCGCTATTGCAGGGGCAGCCCCCTGTCCCGGCGGGACGGCACCTTGCCGGCAAGGAGGCCCTCGGCGGCATCGCCTTTGCCGCAAGAACGCTCGCTCCCGGTGAGCGCGTGCGCTATACCGTTCTGCTGGGCGCAACGACCGAGCCGGAGGAGATCCGCCAGAGTCTGGAAGCCTTTGCGACCGAGAAACAGGTTCTTGCGTCGCTTCGTGCCACGCAGCAATTCTGGGATGCGCGCGTCAATGTGCGCTATCGCACGGGCGACGGCCGTTTTGACCAATATTTGCGCTGGATCAGCTTCCAGCCGTTTTTAAGAAGAATTTACGGCTGCTCCTTCCTGCCGCACCACGACTACGGCCGCGGCGGCCGCGGCTGGCGCGACCTCTGGCAGGACTGCCTGTCGCTGCTTTTGATGGAGCCGGACGGCGTGCGCCGCATGATCGTGCAGAACTTTGCGGGCGTCCGCATCGACGGCACAAATGCGACCATTATCGGCACCGGACCCGGCGAATTTATCGCTGACCGCAACGGCATCTGCCGCGTCTGGATGGATCACGGCGTGTGGCCGTTTTTGACCACGAAGCTCTATATCGACCAGACGGGCGACCTTGCCGTGCTGCTCGAGTCCGTGCCGTATTTTAAGGACGGGCAGAATCTGCGCGGCATGGGGCAGGACGCGGCGTGGACGCAGGATGTTCTGCAGAAAACGGACTCCGGAGCGGTTTATTCCGGCACGATTCTTGAGCACATCCTGCTCGAGACGCTTTGCGCGGTACACGAGACCGGTGCACACGGGCACATCCGCCTGCGCGGCGCGGACTGGAACGACGCGCTGGACATGGCTGCGGAGTACGGCGAGAGCGTCGCGTTTACCTGCGCCTACGCAGGCAATCTCGAGGAGCTTGCCGGACTTCTGCGCGTATTGGCCGAACGCGGCCACCGCGAGGTGGAGCTTCTGGAGGAGCTGGAACTTTTATTAGAAAAAGAAAACCGCCTGCCGGACTTCCTGCACCTCTGCGCACACAGCGTGCGCGGCAGCAAGCGCCGCTTTGACACCCTCGCGCTGGCGGACACGCTTCAGGCCATGGCCGAGCGCCTGCGCACACACATCCGCAAGACGGAGTGGATCGCGGGTGAGAACGAGGGTTGGTTCAACAGCTATTACGACAATCATCAAAACAGGGTCGAGGGCTATTTCCCGGGCGGCGTGCGCATGATGCTCACGGGGCAGGTGTTTGCCGTTATGAGCGGCACGGCCACGCCCGCGCAAACGTCGCTGATCTGCCGCGCAGCCGACCGCTATCTCTACCGCAAAGAGGTCGGCGGCTACCGCCTGAATACGGATTTCCATGAGGAAAAGTTCGACCTCGGCCGCATGTTCGGCTTTGCCTACGGAGAGAAAGAGAACGGCGCGGTCTTTTCGCACATGAGCGTTATGTATGCCAACGCCCTCTATCGCCGCGGCTTCGTCCGTGAGGGCTACAAAGCGCTGCAAAGCCTTGCCGAGACGGCGATGGACTTTGAAACCAGCCGCATTTATCCCGGCATTCCGGAGTATTTCAACGCCGACGGACGAGGCCTTTACCACTATCTCACGGGCGCGGCCAGCTGGTATATGCTCACGTTCATTACGCAGGTGTTCGGCGTGCGCGGCGAGCTGGGTGGGCTTGTCATCGAGCCGAAGCTCGTGCGTGAGCAGTTCGACGGCGAGGGTACGGCGCAGATCAGCCTGCACTTTGCCGGTAAAGCCTATGTGATCACGCTGCAAAACCCGCAGCGTCTGGACTACGGAGCTTATAAAATCGTCTCTGCGTCCTGCAACGGCGAACCGATGCAGACGGACGGCGTGCGCGTGCGTGTGCCCGCGCAGGATGCTGCGGAAAACCGCATCCTGCTGACCTTGGGAGGACGGCTATGAAAAGCATCAGCGGAACCTGGTTTGAATTTACCCACCACAACTCCGCCGAGGGCGTCTACTGGAATCCGGCCTGCCGTGCCTTTACCGAGGCACAGTGGCGGGAAAAGCTGCGCGAGATCGCAGGGCTTGGCATGAAATACGTCGTTCTGCTGGCGACGAGTCTTGTGGACACGGACAAAGCGGAGGCGTATTTCCCGACGGACATCTATCCCTTCCCGGAGAATTTTGCCTGCCCCGATCCCATCGGTGTGCTGCTCTCCGAGGCCGACGCTTTGCAGCTGCGGGTCTTTCTCTCGGTGGGCTATTACGGCCCGTGGCGCAGCACAATGGAAAATATGACGAGCGAGGCCGTAACGCGCCGCGCCTTCCGTGCGATGGAGCAGCTTTGCGTGCACTATGGCAGCCATCCGTCGTTTTACGGCTGGTATTATCCAGACGAGACCTGCATCAAGGGCAGCTTTCACCCGGATTTTCTGCGTTATTGCAACCGTTACAGTGCCTTCGTCCGCACGCTTGACCCGCACTTTCGCACGCTCATCGCGCCCTACGGAACGAATCTTCTGCACGCAGACGATGCCTATGTACGCCAGCTCGACGCGCTTGATGTGGACGTCATCGCCTATCAGGACGAGGTCGGTGTGCAGAAATCCGCGCCCGAGCAGACCGGCGAATACTTTGCCGCGCTGCGGCGGGCGCACGACCGCTCCGGCCGCAGCGCCCTGTGGGCGGATATGGAGGTGTTCTCCTTTGAGGGCGAGGTCTATCACTCTGCGTTGATTCCGGCGGAGTTTTCCCGCGTGCAGCGTCAGCTTGCGGAAATTTCGGACTACTGCGACGAAATTCTCTGCTATCAATACCTCGGTCTTATGAACCGCCCGGGCACGGCCGCTTTCTGCGGTCACCCGAACTCGACCGCGCTTTACCGCGCATACCATTCCAGTCTGAAACCAGACGAAAAAAGGGGATGAGCATCCTGCCATACGGAAAATTTATCGAAAACACCGCCGGATACGAGATCAACGACCTGAATCTGCCCTCTGCGTGGGAGTATATCTACCAGAATCGGGACTTTTTGCTCAAGGTCGATCAGTTCGGCCCTGTCTATGTGCAGGCCGACCCGCCCGGCGACATCCTGCTCCTGCGCCGCGAAGCCGGTCAGAGCTTTTCAAGCTGGACGGTCTGGATCAGCGAGGACGGGCAGGAGCCGTTCAACAACTTCTTCCGTCCGACAGTCAATTGCCTGCGCTGCGACGAGCTGCCCGAGGCGCTGTCCGTGCGCTATCTGCCGGAGAAGGCGGTCTACGCTTTCGAGCGGAATGGGCTGAAAATCCGCACGGAGTTCACTTTGCCGCCGCGGGGCAAGGAGCTTGCCATGCGCTTCACGGTGGAGAATACGCGCAAAACGCCGGTCAAGCTGCGCCTGAATCCCTATTTGATTCCCTATGTCAACCTGTCCACACTGGCGCCATGGGATAAAAACGAGTGGTATCTGCGCACGGGCTATGCTGCGGCCGACCGCCGCCGGGTATTCTGGACGCAGCTACTCAATCCTTCGGGCGACGTGTCCAAGCGCCGGACGATGGTGCTTCTGACGCCTGCGGAGGATCTGCATACCGTCGAGATCAGTCTGGAAAAGCTCGTCGGCAGCGGCTCTCTCCAATGCCCGCAGAACGCACTGGGCGCGCCTCTGCGCATGGATGCGTCCTGCGACGTGCGCTTCGGGCAGTACACGCAGGAAAATCAGCTCTACGGCTGCCCGCCGGTCTATGCCATGCAGTATGACTGGCTCCTTGCGCCGGGGGAGACGAAAACGCTCGTGCAGTCGCTGTCGCTTCCTGCGCAGGACGAAAACGGCGATATGCCGCAGGAGAAAACCGCACTTGCGGCACAGCGCTGGTTTGAACCGGATTTCTTCGACGAAAACTGCCGGGCACTGCAAGCGCGTTATCAGTCGATCTTTGCGAAAAACTCCATCCGCACGCCGGATGCGGACTTCAACGCCTACATGAACTACTGGATTCCCATGCAGCTGGAGTGGATTGCCTCGCTCGACCGCGGCTGGCCGAGCGGCATGCGCGGCACGCGCGACAGCGCGAACGACTATATGGCGCTGCTGTCCCTGCATCCGCAGGATTGCCGGGAGATGCTGCTGCGGCTCTTTTCCTGCCAGCGGCGCGACGGCTGGTTCCTGCGTCAGTACTCCACCAAGGGACGGCTCGGCAAGCATGACGAGCGACCCTATGTGGACGGAGGCGTGTTCGTGCTGGAATTTCTCTATCGCTATCTGGCCTATACGGGCGATTATGAGATTCTGGAGCAGTGGCTGCCGTGGCTGAATGAGAATAAAGAATCTACACTTGCAGAACACATGGTCTGTGCGGTAGAATATTATCTGGCACCGGAAAATGTCGGCGAACACGGCCTTTGCAAAATTTACGGCGGCGACTGGAACGACGCGGTGAACATGGCCGGGCTTCGCGGGCGCGGCGAATCGGTCACGGTGAGCTGCCAGACAGTCATGGCGCTGCGCGACACGGCCGAGATATTGCAGCAGGCCGGGAAATTCCCGCAGAAGATTGCAGAGTATTCCGAGGCCGCCGAAAAGCTGCGCCGCAACATCCTGACGCACGCAAGAAACGGACGCGGCTGGTTCAATTCCGTGTTTAACGACGATGGCCGATGGATTTTCTCCGATGAAGACCCGGACGGTGCGACGCGCCCCTACGGCCCCGTGAATTATTATGCCGTCATCAGCTGCACGGCCGAGCCGGAGCACGTGAACGATACGCTTGCGGTTGCACAGATGCTGAAAAGCCCCTATGGCTACCGCCTGTTCTACCCGCCCTTCGGTGCGCAGAAGATTCCGCATGTCGGACGGCAGACGACGGGCGACGTACCGCCCTTCCTCGCGGAAAACGGCAATGTTTACAACCACGGTTCGCAGGGGTTCCTTGCCCGTGCGCTGGCCAGAGCCGGACGCGGCGAGCAGCTCTTTGACGTGCTGCAATGGATGCTGCCCTACGATCAGAACCGCCACCCGACGGAGCTTGCGCGCACCGCGCCCTACGCCGTCACGAACTGCTGGCAGCAGCTTCCGGTATTCGATCATCGCGGAATGCTCAGTTTCCTGACGGGCAGCGTGGCCATGTCCTTCCGAGGTGCTTACGAATGGCTGATGGGCGCGGAGCCTGCCCTGACGGGGCTGCGGCTCAGTCCGTGCATTCCGGAATCCTGGCCGCGCGCGGAAGCGCAGTTTACCTGCCGCGGAAAGAGAATCCGCCTCACGGTCTCCCGCGGTGAAGCAAGTCTGCATCTCAACGGCAGACGCGTGCTTCCGATCACGGATCCGCAGCGGGCTTACCGCCCGTTCTACTTCCTGCCGTGGGATAGTCTGAAAGAAGAAAATGAGATAGAAATACTACTGTAAAGGGGAAATTATCATGCTGAAAAAACGTTTTTTGACCATGTTCCTCGCAGCGGCGAGCCTGTTTACCCTCTGTGCCTGTGCCGGTACGCCCACGCAGGAGAGCCAGTCCGAGCCTGCAAGCGAAGCGCCGTCCTCCGAGGCGCCTGCGGCCTCGAGCGAAGCGCCTGCGCCGGAAAACTGGCTGGACGCCCTTTCCTCCGAGCCGTTTGCCATCTTTGACTTCTCCGAGGGCAAGGACATGTACGGCGACAAGACCATCAACATCATCGGTGACAGTATTTCTCAGGGGCTGAACTCCGACCTGTTCTATGACTATTCGTGGGCGGCGCTCTTTAAGGAGGCCATTGCCAAGAAATACGGCACGCACAACATCGGCTACGTCTCTCTGCTCGACCGCACGAACGAGGCTGTGCCCGGCCGCGAGATCCATACCATCAGCTTCCCGCAGGGCGAATGGGAGCGCTATTATGTCTCCGGCAACACGCCCGGCGGAATGAGCTACGCGACGCATCAGCAAGGCTCCGTCCTGCGCATTGAGGTCAACCGCCACGAGGGCGGCAAGGATCGTCACATCAACGGGTTCTATGTTTATTATCCCGAAGGTCCCTACCGCAGCACCATCACCGTGCAGGTCAATGGGCAGGAGTTGACCGTCATCAACGCCAACCGCAGCGAGGTCAACGGCTGCGCCCGCAGTGAATATATTGCGCTGCCCGCCAATTGCCCGGACGACGTGCAGATCGACCTGATCGCCGGCGACTGCACGGACAAGAGCGTCATCGTCTCCGGCATTTCCTACATCGATGACCCGAATGCGCTGATCGTCAACAACTATTCCCTCAGCGGAATCCAGCTGGTGGACATCGAGGATGCGGCGCTGCAAAATATGTGCAAGGCCAATGTCGTCATCCTCACCCTCGGCACGAACGACGCGGGTCTCGGCGCGGACATCGGCATCTTTAATTCCAAGCTCGACCGCGTGAAGTACGCCTGTCAGGAAAACGGCAGCCTGCTCATTGTCGGCAACATGATCTGGGACAGAGAGGCCGATCCGGACTATGCCTCCGTCTACAAGACCGCGCTGCGCAACGCCGCAGACGAAGCCGGCGGTTACTATCTGGACTTCAACTTTGCCCGCATCCGTTCGGACAAGTTCCTCGAGGCCAGCCGCCCCTGGGACGTGCATCCCACGGTCGTCGGTCATGACCTGATCGCGCAGGTGCTGTGCGAGTATCTCGAAAATCAGGGGTAAGCCTTCATGGAGCTGAAAAATAAGAAGATTGCATTTTTAGGAGACAGCATTACTGAAGGATGCGCGGCATCGTGCCTTGAAAAGTCCTTCTGGGGTCTGGTGGCCAAGGATACCGGCGCGATCAGCTATGGCTATGGCATCGGCGGAACGCGCATTGCGCCGCAGCATACGCCCTCGGCCGAGCCAGCCTATGACCGCTACTACGCCTCGCGCGTGAAAGATATGATCCCGGATGCGGACATCGTCGTCGTATTCGGCGGCACGAATGACTTCGGTCACGGCGACGCCGCCCTCGGCACGCCGGACGACCGTGGCGAGGACACCTTCTGCGGTGCGCTGCACGCGCTTCTGGAGAAGCTTATCATGCGCTACCCCTACGCGCAGCTTGTCGTTCTCACGCCGACGCACCGCGCGGACGAGGAGATCCTCGACCACGGAGACACCGGCGCCCCCAGACAGGCGAAGCTGGTGGAGTATGTCAATGCGATCACGGAGATCTGCGGCTATTACGCCGTGCCGGTGCTCGATCTGTTCCGCACGAGCGGGCTTCAGCCGCGCGTGCCGCTGCTGAGGGAGCTGTATAACCCCGACGGCCTGCATCCGAATGATGCAGGCCACAGAAGGATCGCCGACCGTCTGATCGGCTTCCTGACCGCACTGTAAAAGGAGAAATGAATATGTACGCACGCGAACGATCCCTGAACGGAACGTGGACGCTGTTTGTCGCGGAGCACAGTCAGGTGCGGCGGCATTCCGAGCCGCTTTGCACCGGGAGTGCCTTGCAGGCGGCGGGCTTTTTGAAGCTGAACGGCAGCGTCCCCGGCAATTTTGAGCTGGATTTGCAGGCGGCGGGGCTGCTGGACGACCCGTTTTTCGGAACAAATCCTCTAAAATTGCAGGAGCTTGAAAACCGCCACCTCTGGTATGTGCGGCGGTTCGGGTTTGACGGGGACGCTTCGCGTGCGTTCCTGCGCTTCGAGGGCATCGACACCATTTCTGAAATTTATCTCAACGGCTGCCTGCTCGGAACGACGGACAATATGTTCCTTGCGCACGAGTTTTTTGCCGAGGGTATTCGTGCGGGCGAGAACGAGCTGGTCGTGCACATCAAGCCCGTGTGCATCGAAGCGCGGACGCTGGAAACGGACGCGGACGTCTTTGTTCACAATCCCTACAACGCGGGATCACTCATGGTGCGCAAGGCCGCGCACAGCTTTGGCTGGGACATTTTCCCGCGCTGCATCTCCGGCGGACTCTGGCGCGGCTGCTCGATTGTTGAGAAAAAGAAAGATTATCTACAGGATATTTATCTCACGACGGTGACGCTTTCCGAGGGCGGGGCCGGGCTGCACTGCGTATATGAGACGGTGCTGGACGGCGATTTTTCGCAGGACTATTCGCTGCGGCTGACGGGCGTCTGCGGCGAGAGCCGCTTTGACTACTGCCTTGACAAGCTCTGGCACAATCGCGGCTGCTTCCACTTTTCACTGAAAAACCCGCAGCTCTGGTGGCCGCGCGATCTGGGCGAGCCCGCGCTCTACGATGTGTGCGCAACGCTGTCCTATCGCGGCGAGGTCGTGGACGAGCGGCGCTTTGCCTTCGGCGTACGCACGGTGCGCCTGGTCCGCACGGATACGACTGATGCGCAGGGAAGCGGGGAGTTCTGCTTCTTTGTCAACGGCGAAAAGACCTACATCCGCGGCACGAACTGGGTGCCGCTGGATACCTTCCATTCCCGCGACGCCGAGCGGCTGGATAAGGCGCTTGCGCTTTTGTGGGAATCCAACTGCAACATGGTGCGCTGCTGGGGCGGCGGTGTGTACGAGGATCACGCGTTTTTCGACTTCTGCGACCGTCACGGCATTCTGGTCTGGCAGGACTTCGCCATGGGCTGCGCGACCTATCCGCAAAATGAGGAATTTCAGCGGAAAATTGCGCACGAGGTCGAAACGATCGTCAAAAAACTGCGCCGTCATCCGAGCATCGCGCTCTGGGCCGGCGACAACGAGTGCGACGTTGCGGCGGCGTACTGGGAAATTGTCTCCGGTGATCCGAACGAAAACCGCATCACGCGCGTGACCATTCCCGAGGTTCTGCGGCGCGTGGATCCGTGGCGCGATTTTCTGCCAAGCTCGCCCTATGTCAGCCGAGCGGTTTATGCCTCCGGCGACCCGAACCGCATGCCCGAAGATCATCTCTGGGGGCCTCGCGGGTATTATAAGGGAGAATATTATGTAAACTCAAATGCGCACTTCGTCAGCGAAATGGGGGCGTTCGGCTGTCCCTCCGTGGAATCGCTGCGGCTATTTATTTCTCCGGAAAACCTTTCCAACCGCGGCCACGACGAGTGGAAGCTGCATACCGGCATGATGGAAACGGGCGAGAACAAGCCCTATGCCTTCCGCCCATATCTGAACGATAAGCAGGTCGCGGAGCTTTTCGGCACGGTGCCGGAAACGCCGGTGGACTTTTCCAAGGCCAGCCAGTATTTCCAAGCAGAGGGCTTTAAGTTCTTCATCGAGCACTTCCGCACGGAAAAATGGCGCAGGACCGGGTTGATCTGGTGGAATCTGCTCGACGGCTGGCCGGAGATCACCGAGGCCAGCGTGGACTATTATTTCCACAAAAAGCTGTGCTTCGACTATATTCGACGCTCGCAGGAGCCGCTGTGCCTTATGCTGCGTGAGCCGAAGAACGGTGCGCTGCAAATCGTTGCGGCGAATGAATTCCGCGCGGAAAAGTGCGCGTCTTATGCGGTCACGGACATTGAAACGGGCGTATGCCTTGCCGCCGGCGAGACGGCGCTGCACGCCAATGCCCTGACGGAGCTGGGCGCGATCCCCTTTGACCCGCAGGGCAACCACTATTATCTGCTCGAGCTGGTCTGCGAGGGGAAAACCTACCGCAACCACTATGTCAGCGGAGAAATCCCGTTCTCCCTGACGCAATACGAGACACTCTTGAAAAAAGCGAACATTCTGTAAGGAGATTCCTATGAAGCTGCTGGGACTGGACATCGGCGGGACGAAATGCGCCGCCGTGACTGCGAATTGGGACGGCGAACGCCTGCAAATTCTGAAGAAAGAAAAGTGCCCGACCGATCATTCCGTCTCGCCGGAGGCCATGCTTGAGCGCCTGTTTGCATTGGCGGACGGCATTCTGGACGGCAAGTCCGATGCGGTCGGCATCTCCTGCGGCGGGCCGCTGGACTCTGCGCACGGTGTGATTTTAGGCCCGCCGAATCTGCCGGGCTGGGACGATGTGCCGGTCACGGCGCTTGCCGCACGGCATTTTGGCGCACCGGCGCACCTGCAAAACGATGCCAACGCCTGCGCCGTAGCCGAATGGAAGTTCGGCGCGGGGCGCGGCACGCGCAACATGATCTTTTTGACCTTCGGCACGGGGCTGGGCGCGGGTCTGATTCTGGACGGGCAGCTCTATTCCGGCACAAACGATAACGCCGGCGAGTGCGGCCACCTCCGCCTCGAGCGCTTTGGGCCGGTCGGCTACGGAAAACAAGGCTCCTTTGAGGGCTTTTGCAGCGGCGGCGGACTGGCACAGCTCGGCTGTGCCATGGCGCGTGAGCGCGTGCAGCGCGGCGTTTGCCCGGCGTACTATCAGAACGGCGAAGCAGGCGTCACAGCCAAATCCATCGCGGATGCCGCCCGCGCGGGCGACGAGACAGCGTTGGAGGTCTATCGCGTCTGCGGCGAATATCTGGGCAGGGGACTGGCTGTTCTCATCGATCTTCTGAACCCGCAGCGCATCGTACTCGGCAGTATTTTTGCAAGAAGCGGCGACCTGCTGCGCGAAAGCATGGAACGATCGCTGCGCGGCGAGGCGCTTGCCGCGTCCGCCGCCTGCTGCCAGATTGTCGCGGCGGAGCTGGGCGAGAGCATCGGAGACTATGCCGCGCTGGCCACGGCATTATTATAAGGAGACAGACTCATGCTGGAAGAGTTATTGGTACGTTATCCTGCCCTGACCGCCTGCCGCGAGGACATCGAGCGGGCGGCGCAGCTTCTCATCGACTGCTACCGCCGCGGCGGCAAGCTCCTGCTCTGCGGCAACGGCGGAAGCTGCGCCGACTGTGAGCACATCGTGGGCGAGCTGATGAAGGGCTTTTTGAAAAAACGTCCGCTCAGCGCACGAAAACGAGAAATAATGCGTGAAAATTGGGAGCCGCTCGACGAGAGCCTGCTTGACAAGCTGCAATGCGGCCTGCCCGCGATTTCTCTGCCGTCCATGGCGGCGCTGAACACGGCCTTCTGCAACGACGTTGAGCCGGAGCTTCTCTATGCGCAGGGCGTGCTGGCGCTGGCGAAGGAGGGCGATGTGCTGCTGGGCATCAGCACCTCCGGCAATGCGAAGAATGTCTGCGCGGCGGCGGAAATCGCCCGGGCGCTCGGCGTTGCGGTGCTTGGCCTGACCGGCGAAGCAGGCGGCAGACTGCGCACGCTCTGCGACTGCTGCATCCGCGTGCCGGAGTGCGAGACCTTCAAGGTGCAGGAGCTGCATCTGCCCGTTTATCACTACCTGTGTGCCGAAACGGAAGCCTATTTCTTTGAAAAATGAGGATTCTGAAAAAAGTTGAAAGAGTTTGCGGTTGACGGGAATTTGAAAAACTGCTGCAATTTACACAGAATATGAGGGAAGCTATGAGACAAGAAATTTTGTTCACCGACGGTTGGCGGTTTCACCGCGGCGACATCGAAACGCCCCGGCCTGCATGGAAAGGGCCGGTCTACTCCCAAAGCAAGACCGAGCGAAAACAGGCCGGGCCTGCGACCTATCGCTATCCCGATCAGCCGGACCAGTTCGTCTCCGACATCGGGCTTTTGACCCACGAGCGGTGGGAATTTGTGCGCGTTCCGCACGACTATGTGATCTCCGGAACGCCTGACGAACGCGAAAACAACGCGCTTGGCTTCCTACACTATGACAACGCATGGTACCGCAGGCATTTTCAAATGCCGGAGGGAACGGAGGGCAAGCGCGTTTTGCTGCGGTTTGACGGTGTGGCGGGCGAGTGCACGGTCTATCTCAACGGCTGCCGCATGGGCCACAATTTTTCGGCCTATAACACGTTTGAGCTGGACATCAGCGATTATGTATATTACAATCAAGAAAACGTCCTTGCGGTCTACATCGACCGGCAGAATTTCGAGGGCTGGTGGTATCAGGGCGGCGGCATCTACCGCGATGTGCGTCTGACGATCACCGACCGTGTGGCCATCGCACTCTGGGGCGTTTATGCACCGACAAAGAAGCTGGACGAGCACCGTTGGCAGGTAAGTTTTGAGACGACGGTCGTCAATGCCGATGATGAGGACCATCAAATTACGGCAAGATCCGAGCTTCTGGACAAAAACGGCGCGTGTGTCGCTTCTGCGGAGGAAACGCTGACGCTTCCGGCGCGGGAAAAGGGCGTTTTGCATTATGAAGCGACCGTGACCGATCCGCTGCTCTGGGACTGCGAAACGCCGAATCTCTACACCGTTCGCACGACGCTTTGCAGAGATGGCCAGCCCTGCGACGAGGACACAACGCACATCGGCTTCCGCACGGTTGAAATTTCGGAAAACAGGCTCCTGCTCAACGGCAAACCAACCTTTATCAAGGGGGTCTGCGGCCACCAGGACTGCGGCCTGACCGGCCTTGCCGTGCCGGACAATGTTGCACGCTACAAGATGCAGCTCGTGAAGCAAATGGGCGCGAACGGCTACCGCACCAGCCACTATCAGCAGGGCAGCGCCTATCTCGATGCCTGCGACGAGCTGGGGATTCTGGTCATGGCCGAGGCACGTTGGTTCGAGACGACCAAAGAAGCCTTCGAGCAGCTCGATTCGCTCATCCTGCGCGACCGCAACCGCCCGAGCGTGATCTTCTGGTCTACGAGCAATGAAGAACCCTATCATGTCAGCGATGTCGGCAGACGGCTGCACCGCGCCATCGCCGCGCACATCCGCAAGCTGGATGCCACGCGCTTTGTGCTTGCGGCGCAGGACAAAACGCCCGATCATTCGACGATCTACGACGATTCCGACATCATCGGCATCAACTATAATCTCCCGCTGTTCGACGCCGTCCATGCGGTCTATCCTGACAAAGCCATCCTTGCCTCGGAGTGCGCGGCCTCGGGTACCACACGCGACTGGAATTTCGCCGCAAACGCCTATGGCCGCGCCCGCGACAAGGACACGCAGGTCAACGAGTGGTTCTGGAACCACGAGCGGACATGGAAGCACCTGATGCAGCGGCCCTACGTCATCGGGGCGTATCAGTGGATTGCCTTTGAGCATCGCGGCGAGGCCGAGTGGCCGCGCGTGTGCTCGCTTTCCGGTGCGATCGACCTGTTTTTGCAGAAAAAGGGCGCATTTTATCAGAACAAAGCCCACTGGACGAGCCAGCCTATGGCGCACATCGTGCCGCACTGGAACTTTGCGGGCCTGGAGGGGCAGAACATCCTCGTTACGGTTTATACCAACTGCGATACGCTGGAGTTGTTTTTGAACGGCGAAAGCTGCGGGAAAAAGACCATCGAGCCTTACGGCCATGGCGAATGGGAGGTTCCCTATGCTCCGGGTGAGCTGCGCGTGACGGGCTTCCTTGCGGGGCAAGCCGTCTGCGAGGATGTGCGCGTCACAACGGGGCGGCCGGTTCGCCTGCGCCTGCACTTAGATAACGAGTTTGAGGCCAACGGCCGCGATCTTGCACTGTTCACCTGCGACTGCCTCGATGCGCAGGGCAGGAGCGTCCCGGATGCTGCGCCCTTCGTGCGCTTTTCTGTGAATGCACCGGCGAGGATCGTCGGTACCGGGTCGGACAACTGCGACCACAATCCAGTGACCCTGCCGGAACGGCAGATGTACATGGGCAAGATCACCGTTGCAGTTCGTCCGGAAAACGGTCAGAAGCACCTCGAGCTGCTCGCTTGCAGCGACGGGCTTACAGGCTGCCGGCTGGATATGGAGCTTTGAAGCGGCGCAATGATAAAGCTTTACGATAAATCCATCTCCACCTTCCGCGAGAACGGCAAGACCATCGGCCTGATCGGCCTGACCATTCCGCTGCTGCTGGAGAATATCTTTGTCCTGCTCTATGGTACGGTCAGTACGCTGATCCTCTCGGGCTACGCCGATGCTGCGGTCAGCGCGGCGGGCGTGGCGCAGCAGGTCATCAACATTGCCGTTGCCGTGTTGAACATGGTCAGCAAGGGTACGGTCATCATTTCAAGCATCGCCCTGGGGGCGAAGAACCTGCCGAAGGTGCGTGCCGCGGCCGGAACCGGTCTGGTGCTGGCCATTGGGATAAGCGCACTGATCGGTCTCGGAATATGCGGCGGGGCGGCGCCTCTTATGCGGCTCATGAATCTCAAGGGCGAGGTGCACGGCCTTGCGGCGGATTATCTGCGCATCGCGGGTCTGGCATTCCCGCTGACGGCGACGATGAGCTATGTCAACAATCTGCTTATCTGTCACGGCTACTCCCGCATTTCCATGCTCTCGGGTATCGTCAGCAACGTTTTGAACCTTCTGCTGTGCTATATCGCTCTTTACGGCGGCGTTTTGCTGCCCGTTTCGGGCGTGCAGGCCGTGGCGCTGTGCGGCGCGGCGGCACAGCTTGCGGGGCTGCTGCTTTCCGGCATTTTCTTCGTGCGCAGGCGCTGCCCCTTCCGCTTTTGCTTTCAGGGGAGGCTTGGATGGGACATTTTACGCCTGGGTGCACCTGCGGGTATGAGCATCGTGTCGTATACGTTCTCCCAGATGGTGACGACCGGCTTCATTACCGGCCTTGGCATCGCGGTCATCAACACAAAGCTCTATGTGACGAACATCGTGACCTACACCTCGCGGATCAGCCTGTCTCTTGGCAATGCGGGCGGCATTCTGATGGGGCGGCACCGCGGTGCGCAGCGGCTCGACCTTGTCAAGCGGCTTTACCGGCAGGATCTCCTGCTTGCGCTCCTGTGCAACGGCACGGTGTCGCTTCTGGCACTGGCGCTGCACACGCCGCTGCTGTCCATCTTTACGCACGATCCGGAGATCCTCTCGGCTGCGGCGAAGATCATGGCCATCGACTTCTTTGTCGAGCTGCCGCGTGCGGTGAACCATGTGTCGGAGAATTCCTTCAACGCCAACGGCGATGTCAAAACGCCGCTTGTGACCTCCATCGCCAGCGGCTGGGGCTGCAACGTGCTGTTTTCGTGGCTGCTGGCGGTTGTGCTGGGCTGGGGCTTGCCCGGTATTTGGGTCGCTTCCATCCTTGACGAGTCCTTTAAGGCGACGGTCTATCTGCTGCGCTGGAAAAGCGGAAAGTGGCAGAATGCCCGCGTCTAGCAGAATAGATATATTCAGGAGGCAACTATGAGAATTTATGAAAACCCGTCCAAAACCAGTGAAAACCGGCTTCCGCAGCGGGCGTACTATATCCCCTCCGGCAAGTCCGAGTACCGCCTGCTCAACGGCATCTGGCGCTTCCGGTATTTTTCAAGCGACTTTGACGTACCGGAGACGATAGATACCTGGGACACCATCCCCGTGCCGTCCTGCTGGCAGACCGAGGGCTATGACACGCCGAACTACACCAATACCAACTATCCCTATCCCTACGACCCGCCCTATGTGCCGGATGAGAACCCCTGCGGCATCTACGAGCGGGAGTTTGAGCTGGAGGAGGTCTGGGGGCAGGTCTATCTCGTTTTGGAGGGGGTGTCCTCCTGCGCCTTCGTGCAGGTCAACGGGCAGCCCGTCGGCTTTACGCAGGGCAGCCACCTGCAGGCAGAGTTCGACCTGACGGACTATGTCAAGCGCGGCACGAACCGTCTGCGCATCAAGGTTCTCAAATGGTGCTGCGGCAGCTATCTGGAGGATCAGGATTTCCTGCGCATGAACGGCATTTTCCGCGACTGCTATCTTTTGCAGCGCCCGCAGGGACATCTGCGCGATGTGGATGTGCGCACGAAGGGCACTACGATCCTTGCCAGGACCGACGCGCCTGCGGACATTTCCGTCCTCGACCGTGAGGGCAACTGCCTCGGAACGGCGCATGGGACACAGGCGGCCTTTGCCATCGAGCAGCCGATCCTCTGGAATGCGGAAAAGCCCTATCTCTACACGGTGCGCTTCGAGTGCTGCGGCGAGGTCATATGGCAGAACATCGGCCTGCGGACGATCGCGGTGTCGGATAAGCGCGAATTGCTGATTAACGGCGTGCCCGTCAAGCTGCACGGCGTCAACCATCATGACACCAACCCCACGCGCGGCTGGTGCCAGTCCGCGGCCGAGCTGCGTGCCGACCTGCTGCTCATGAAAAAGCTCAATATCAACTGCGTGCGCACCTCGCACTATCCGCCCTCGCCGGTTTTTTTGGAGCTGTGCGACGAGCTGGGCTTCTATGTCGTGCTGGAAACGGATATTGAAACGCACGGCGCGATCACGCGTTTCCCGGATGCGCCCTATGTCTATGACACGGACAGCGGCGACTGGCCGTGCACCAAGCCGGAGTGGAAGGCGGAGTTTCTGGAGAGAATGCAGCGCGCCGTTCTGCGAGACAGAAACCATTGCAGCATCATTTTCTGGTCTACCGGCAACGAAAGCGGCTACGGCGACAACCAGAGAGCCATGCTCCGCTGGCTGAAAACACTGGACGACGGCCGCCTGCGCCACTGCGAGGATGCCTCGCGCGCGGGCGACCTGAACGACGTAGACATGGTGTCGCATATGTACACGAGCATTCCCGACCTCTTGCAGATGGCGCACGACCCGAAGATTCAGATTCCTATTTTCCTTTGTGAGTACGCGCATGCGATGGGCAACGGCCCCGGCGACGTCTGGGACTACTGCGAGACCTTTGACAGTCTGCCGAATCTCATCGGCGGCTGCGTCTGGGAGTGGGCCGACCACACGATTGTGCAGAACGGCGTGCAGAAATACGGCGGTGATTTCCCCGGCGAACTGACGAACGACGGCAATTTCTGCTCTGACGGCATGGTTTTCTCCGACCGCAGCCTGCGTTCCGGCTCTCTGGAGGTCAAGGCGGCCTATCAGCCCATGCGCACGGCGTATGAAAACGGCGTGCTGCGCGTGACGAACCGCTTTGATTTTACCGATCTTTCCGAGTGTGAGCTTCAGTACGCAGTCGAGGCCGACGGCAAGCCTGTTTTGCAGAACGCGCTGCGGCTTTCGCTTGCGCCGCATGAAACGGCAGAGCTTCCAATCCGCTTTGACCCGCCGATGTACCAATACGGTCTGTTTCTGACCTGCAAGCTCCTGAAGGACGGCGAGCAGCTTGCCATGACGCAGCACGAGCTGGGCGTTGTGGCGCAGCCGATCAAGCCTGCGGGCAGAGCGGCCACGCAGGAACAGGGAAACGACGTTATTTTCTCCGGCGAGGGCTTCCGCTATGTCTTTTCCAAGCGGTACGGTGCATTTACCTCCGTGCGGCTCGAGGGCAAGGAACTGCTGGCCGCGCCGGTGCGCCTGACCGCGTGGCGTGCGCCCACGGATAATGACAAGGCGATTAAATATCTGTGGGGCAGCTATGACAATCGCAAGGGCGACTGCCTCGACAAGCAGTTCCGGAAGGTCTATTCCTGTGCCGTTTCAGACGGAGGCGTATGCCTCAAGGGCGCGCTTGCGGGCGTTTCCCGCGCGCCGTATCTGCGTTTCACGCTGGAATGTGAGGTCAGCGCGGCGGGCGAGATCTCCGTCCGTCTGCACGGAAACGTGCGCGAAAACGCGGCGTATCTGCCGCGGTTGGGTTTTGAATTTACGCTCGAGGGCGAGAATCTGCCCTTCCGCTACTTCGGCTGCGGCCCCACAGAGAGCTACTGCGACGAGCGCCACGCGGGCAGCGTCAATTTCTACGAGAGCTGCGCGCAGGACGAATACGTTCCCTATGTCCGTCCGCAGGAGCACGGCAATCACACGGATGTCCGTCTGCTGGAAATCGCCGGTCTGCGCTTTGAGAGCGGCGTCCCCTTTGAATGCTGCGTCTCGCAGTACAGCACCGACGCGATTGAGCATGCCGAACACACCGACGAGTTGGTCTCCGATGGCAGGACGCATCTGCGCGTGGACTACAAGGTTTCCGGTGTCGGCTCGGCCGCCTGCGGTCCGGAGCTAGCCAAAGAATACCGTCTGGATGAAAAAATAATCGAATTTTCATTTAACATGTCGATAATTGAGTATAAGACGGTTGACACCGGCGAAAATGTATAATATAATTCAAACCGTGGAGGAAAAGCCTATGCGCTGTTTTACTGTTTCCTTGAAAGAGCACTTTGCATTTTTGAACGGAAGTGAGGCTGTACTGGAAGCCTATCTTCCTTATAACATGACTGAGATGTGCCGAGAGCACCAGCGCCGTCCGTGCGTGCTGATTTGCCCCGGAGGCGGCTACGCCATGTGTTCCCAGCGCGAAGCCGAGCCTGTTGCACTGCAATATCTTAAGGAAGGTTACAATGCATTTGTCTTATGGTATACCGTCGCGCCGAAGCATTTCCCACATGCACTGCGCGAGGTTGCAGCCTCGGTTGAGCTGATCCACCGCAACGCCGAGGCGTGGAATTGCGACGAAGGCCTCGTGGCGATTCTCGGCTTCTCTGCCGGCGGACATCTGGCTGCGCTGTATTCCAATGCGTATGATTGGCCGGAGGTGCGCGAGGTGCTCCCGGAGAGCAAGCCTGTGCAGGCCTCCGTTTTATGTTATCCCGTGATTTCCGCCGACCCGGCGGTTGCGCATATGGGCAGCTTTGAATGCCTGCTCGGCCATCTGCCGCTGACGACCGAGGAGACAGAGCGCTTCTCCTGCGACCGTCTGGTGCGCGACACGACACCGCCCGCGTTCCTTTGGCACACGTCCGAGGACAACTGCGTGCCGGTGCAGAACAGCCTGCGTTATGCGACCGCACTGGCCGACCACCATGTGCCCTTTGAGCTGCACATTTTCCCCTACGGCTATCATGGTATGTCCCTCTGCACGCGCGAAACCTTGGACGGCGAGATCACGCCGGGCATGCAGCACGCGCAGCGCTGGGTAGAAGAAAGCTGCCGCTGGCTCAAGCTCCAGTGGAAAAAATAAGGAGGACTCTTTATGAGACTGATTCAAACGAAAGATTACCGCGAGGCAAGCCGTCAGGTCGCCAACATCATTTCGGCACAGGTGATCCTCAAGCCAGATTCCGTGCTTGGCCTGGCCACAGGCAGCTCGCCCATTGGTGCGTACCAGCAGCTCATTGAGTGGTACAACAAGGGCGACGTGGATTTTTCCAGAGTGCGCAGCGTGAATCTTGACGAATATGTCGGTCTCGCTCCTTCGCATGAGCAGAGCTATGCTTATTTCATGCACCACAATTTCTTCGATTTCATCAATATCAAGCCTGAAAACGTCCATCTGCCCGACGGCCTCGACCCAGATGCGGAAGGACAGGGCGAAAAGTACGACGCGCTGATCCGCTCCTTGGGCGGCGTGGATTTGCAGCTTCTCGGCATCGGCCGTGACGGTCATATCGGCTTCAACGAGCCGTGCGGCGAATTCGTCAAGGGAACACACTGCGTCGAGCTGACGCAGGACACGCGCGAGGCCAACGCACGCTTCTTCGGCAGCATCGATCTCGTGCCGAAAACGGCCTATACAATGGGTATTCTGGACATCATGCAGGCGCGCCGCGTGCTCATGATCGCCTCGGGCAGCAGCAAAGCTGCAATCCTGAAGGACGCCTTCTGGGGGCCGGTCACGCCGCAGATTCCGGCGTCGATTTTGCAGCTTCACCCGGACTTTACCCTCGTCGCGGACGAGGAGGCACTGGCCATCGTGAAGCAGGAAAAGCTCGCAGGGTAAGCACATGAAGGAATTTATCGTTCCAACGCTCCGCGCATGGGAGGAAGTGCCGAGACTTGCCATCGACTGCTTCCCGTGGCCGGAATACCGCGAGAGCATTCACACGAGCGTGAAGCTCATGCAGAGCGAGACGGCGCTGCTTGTCCGCTTCGAGACCGACGAGCGCCCGCTCCTTGCGGAAAAGACAGCCGACCACAGCCGCGTCTGCGAGGATAGCTGCATGGAGTTCTTTTTCCGCACGGAAAACACGCTCAAGTATATCAACATCGAGGTCAATCCTCTGGGGACGGTCTATGCGGACTTTGACCATAAGCCCATTGCGGCGGATGCCAAGCGTCTGAGCCTTGTCAGCACGATCACGCCGGAGCACTGGATTTTGCAGTACGAAGTGCCGTTTTCTCTGATCGTGGCATACTTCGGCCATGTCGGCGACTGCCTCTATGCGAATTTTTACAAGTGCGGCGACAAAACCGTGCACCCGCACTATGCCTGCTGGAACCCCGTCGGCGGTGAAAAACCGAATTTTCACCAGCCGCAGAGCTTTGGCAAGCTGATTCTGCGATGAAAAAACATAAAGGCGGCGGAAGCAAATGCTTCCGCCGCCCGATTTTTTTGCTACGCCGTTACTAACACGTTACTAACAAAAAATGAAAAAGACTCTTGAACCATGATAATCTACAATAACTTGCGCAAATTGAAAAGAGCAAAAAGGAGACATAGCTTGCAGGCTCTGGTAGAATGAAGTTACGACACAAGCATTCGAAAGGAGACGGCAAACCATGTCCAAGAAAATTGTACAGCTAAACGAGGAAATTATCAAGAGCGAATTAAAAGAATTGGTTCGCGGCAGCGTGGAGGAAACCCTGAACGAGCTGCTGGAAAAGGAAGCGGAGTCCCTGACGCAGGCGGCGCGCTACGAGCGCAACGAGGCCCGTCAGGGCTACCGCAGCGGCCACTATGACCGCAATCTCACCACGACCTCCGGCGACGTCACGCTCCACATGCCCCGGCTCAAGGGCGTGTCTTTCGAGACGGCCATCATTGAGCGGTATCGCCGCCGGGAGAGCAGCGTGGAGGAGGCCCTCATCGAGATGTATCTGGCAGGCGTTTCCGTGCGCCGGGTGGAGGACATCACCGAGGCGTTGTGGGGCAGCAAGGTCTCGCCCACCACCATCAGCGAGCTGAACAAGAAAGCCTACGTCCACATCGAGGAAACTCTGACCTACTGCGATTTTCCCGGCGAGCACTGGACGCGCATCCGCACCAACAACGTGATCGAGCGGCTGAACCGGGAGATCCGCCGCAGAACCCGCGTGGTGGGGACGTTCCCGGACGGGAACTCCGCCCTGATGATGGTCTGTGCGAGGCTCCGCCACGTGGCGGGCACTCAGTGGGGCTGCAAAAAATACATGAATATGAAGCACCTTGAGGTCATCGAGCAAGACCTGCTGGTCGGGTGAGTGGCAGTCGGCCCACAAAGCGTCAAGGGCAAGACAAGCGGCTGCCGCCGCCCTTGACCCTTTGCGCCCCGGCCGTTCAAACGTAACCAAGGGGGCGCCGAAGCCCCCCTGTAATAGATTTCTGCCAGATACCAGAATCAAATTTGCGCATAAACCTTGACACTACCTATTTTGCTCTTTTTAATTTGCGCAAGTTATTGTACATTATCACCAACTGAAAGGCAATAACCGCGTTATTCCCATCAATTATCTGTGATAGACTTATGTGATTAAATTAAGGCAACCGAGTTGACCCAAACAGAACTCGGTTGCCTTTGTCTTTTCCGTTTATTGCGTTTTGCCGTTGTCTGATTTAAACGCTGTCGATCACCGAAGCAAAGTAGTTCTCGGAAACCGAGTCGAACAAGAAAGCGTCGATAAGACCCTCGCGCTTTGCCTGCCGTACTTCCTCGGTAAGATTTTTGTT
>CAKUMO010000011.1 GCA_934667815.1 uncultured Oscillospiraceae bacterium | reverse complement strand
GTTGCAAAAGCATCAAAAAAAGCCGTAGCCTCTGAATGGAACATTTCAGAGGCTTCTCTACCGATGTCCGTCAGCAAGCCCTTCAGGTCGGCGTAGGGCATGGAGTAGCGCTGGCTGAGGTAGCGCAGTGACGCGCCCAGCTCGCCGTCCGGGCCGCCGTACTGCGTGATGATGATGGACGCAAGGCGCGGGTCGGTGCGCTCGATTTTTACCGGATATTGCAGCTTCTTTTCATAGACAAACATCGCTCATTCCTCCTTGCGGGCGCGGTTCGCGTCCAAATCCCACGGCCACGGGTCCTTCAGCCAATCATAGCTGCAATTTTCCGTGACGCTCCGCTGCGTCAGCGGCCCGCAGAGCTTCTGGTACTCCGCAGTGCCCTTTTCGTACAGCGCCGCATACGACCGGAACAGCTCCAACGCCTCGCAGTCGTCAGGGTGGGTGTCAAGATATTCGCCCAGCTCCACCAGAGCAAAGCCGAGAGCCTGCAATTCATGCAGCGGTGTGTCGGTGAGGACAGATTCGTTGACCATACCCATGAAGGGCAGATCAAGGCCGGGAAAGAGCGTGCCGCGCACAACGCCGGTCTGCGCCGGGTAGGTCTGCGGATTGTCCTGCTGAAAGGGCACATAGGGATTGGCCAAGGGTGCGCAGGCAGGCAGAATGCCCTGTCCCGCCTCACAGGCCATTTCCTCCACGTGCGGTGGCGTCATAGACTGCGTTCGATATTCCAAAAGACGATTCCTCCTTTGATTTGACTGGAATTTTCATTCCTTTTCAGCATATGCTGGAGGATTTCCTTCGGTTCCGACAAAAAATCCCTGACCCGCAGGTCAGGGATTTAAATCTTATTGGCTCACCCGAACGTCAAGCTGCGGGAACGGAATGCTGATTCCCTGCGCGTCGAACTCGCGGCGGACGGCTTCATTGAGCGCAAAGCGCGTTGCCCAATAGTCCTCGGTCTTGACCCATAGCTGCAAAAAATACTGCACACTGCTGTCCTGAAATTCGTTGAGATAGACCATAGGCTCGGTATTCTCCAAGCGCTTCATTCCGGAGGCCGCCTTCAGAATCGCATTCTTGACCTTTTCGGTATCATCGCCATAGGACGCGGTGAAATACAGGTCGATGCGGCGCTTGCCCTCAACGGAATAATTGCAGATGCGCGCAGAAGCGGCATCGCTGTTTGGGATGTAAACGCGCTTCCCATCCGGCGTGGCGAGCTTGGTGTAAGACATGGTGATCTCCTCGACCGTGCCGGAATCCGAACCGACCTCGATATAATCGCCCACGTGGAAGGGATGCGTGGCAAGGAGCGTGATGCTCCCAACCACGTTGGAAAGCGTATTCTGCACGGCCAGTGAAATTGCCAGAGAAATCACACTGACGAGTGCCACAAGCGAACTGACATCAATGCCCAGCGAGCTTGCCGCGATCAACACAAGCAGCGAATACAGCAGCACCCGCATGATTGTGCGGACAAAGGCAAACATCGTGCGGTCGAGTTTGGACCGTTCAAGGCCGCGGTCAAAGAGCCTGAGCAGCAGCTTGACCGCAATCAGCCCAACGACCACGATCAGCACAACCGGAATGAGCTTTTGCAACGTCAGCGAGGCGAAAAAGGTCTTAATCTCTGCCCAGCTCATTGCGCGTCCTCCAAAGGCTTCTTCTCGTCCGAGGCAGGCAGGCGATGGCTGTCGGCATTGACATAGGCCATCAGCTCGTCACCGGTGATTGTCTCCTTTTGCAGAAGATACAGGGAGATTTCATCCAGCAGCGGACGATTCTCAATGAGCAGCTTCTTCGCATCCTCATAGCAGGACGACAGGAGCTTCTGAATTTCGCTGTCGGCATCAGCGGCGGTGCTCTGTGCGCAATCCATATAGGACTGTCCGTCAAGGTATTCGTTGCCGCCGCTTGCGAGCGCCATCAGGCCGATCTTATCGCTCATGCCGTACTGCGTGACCATCTTTCTTGCAAGATCCGTCGCACGCTGAATGTCGTTGGACGCACCGGTCGTCTGGATGCCGAATACCGTCTGCTCGGCTGCACGGCCGCCCAAAAGCGTCTGGAGCTCAATGAGCAGTTCTTCCCTGGAATTGAGGTATTTCTCCTCCTCGGGCATCTGCATGGTATAGCCCAATGCGCCGGAGGTATGCGGAACGATGGTGATTTTGGAAACGGGCTGACTGTGCTTGCGCAATGCGGCAACCAGCGCGTGGCCGACCTCGTGATAAGCAACGATGCGCTTTTCAATATCGGTCAGGACGCTGCCCTTCTTCTCCGTGCCGGCGATGACCGTCTCAAAGGAGACAAGCAGATCCTCCTGCTTGACCATCTGGCGGCCCTGACGCACCGCGCGCAGCGCGGCCTCGTTGACGAGGTTTGCAAGGTCTGCGCCCACTGCGCCCGCCGTAGCCTGTGCGATCTTTTTCAGATCGACATCCTCGGCCAGCTTGATGTTGCGCGTGTGCACGAGCAACGTCTGGTAACGTCCCTCAAGGTTCGGTCGGTCAACAATGATGCGTCGGTCGAAACGGCCTGCGCGCAGCAGAGCCTTGTCCAGAATCTCCGGACGGTTCGTTGCGGCGAGGATGACCACGCCCTTCGAGGAATCAAAGCCATCGATCTCGGCCAAGAGCTGGTTGAGCGTCTGCTCGCGTTCATCGTTGCCGCCGAACTTGGAATCACGGCTGCGGCCGATGGCATCGATCTCGTCGATAAAGATGATCGCAGGCGCAACCTTGGAAGCTTCTTTAAAGAGGTCGCGGACGCGGCTTGCGCCGACGCCGACGAACATCTCCACAAAGTCCGAGCCGGAAATCGAGAAGAACGGGACATGGGCCTCGCCTGCTACGGCCTTGGCAAGCAAGGTTTTGCCGGTACCGGGAGAGCCAACGAGCAGTGCGCCCTTTGGCAGCTTTGCGCCGATTGCAGCGTATTTCTGCGGATTGTGCAGGAAGTCGATAATCTCCTCCAGCGACTCCTTGGCCTCGTCCTGACCGGCAACGTCCTTGAATGTCACGCCGGTCTCTTTTTCCATATAGACCTTCGCCTTACTCTTGCCGATATTGCCGATGGCGCCAAAGCCGCCGTCTGCGCCGCCGCGTGCCATCATGATGCGTCCGATCAGGAAGAAGCCGAACAGCAGCAGAAGCGGGAACAGCAGCCACGAGAACAGCATGGAGCTTGGCTCGACGATCTCGCCCGTGAACTGCACGCCGTTGGCCTTGAGCTGCTCAACGACCGAGGTCAGTTCTACGTTAGGCAGAATGCCGGTGTAGTAGACCGTCTTAATGCGGGAATCTGCATCTTTACGCAGCGTGAAGTCAATGCGGTCGGTCTCGAACTGCACCTCGGCAATCTTGTCGTCCTCGAGCTGGGTCAGGAAAGCGTCATAGGTAACTTCCTCCTGTCGGGCACTGCGGATCAAATTGACAAACTGATTTCCGAGAATCGTCACGATTGCAACCACAATGAGAAGCCATGCGATGGAAAATTTCGTCCTGTTGTTATTGTTGTTATTATCGTTTTCAGGACGCCGTTTGGGGTCTTGATTTGCCATGGATTTGCCTCCCTCCGGCAAATATTTATAATAATATCATAGCATATTTCCTGCGCTGCCGCAATGAAAAGTGTAAAAATTCGCTGTAAATTTTCTATGAATTTCGCAATTTGCACACTTCCTGTTGTATCTTGCCGCAATTTTTGCTATAATGTATGCAGCAGAATTATTTTAATACGAGTTGGAGCATTTATGAAAACCGAAAAAACATATAAAAAACCGGAAGCTCCCGCTGAGCTTTCCGAGGACATGATCGAAGGCCGCAACGCCGTCACCGAAGCGCTTCGCAGCGGCCGCACGGTCAACAAGGTCTATCTGGCCGACGGCGATACCGACCGTGCGCTCGGCAGGCTCGCTGCCATGGCCAAGGAGGCAGGCGCTGTCGTCGTGCGCATTGACCGTCGCAAGCTCAACGAAATGAGCCAAACCGGTGCACATCAGGGCATCATCGCCTCCGTCGCCGTTCATGATTATGCAACGATCGATGATATTCTGGCTGCGGCAGAGGCCAAAGGCGAGGCGCCGCTGATCGTCCTGTGCGACGAGCTGAGCGATCCACACAACTTGGGCGCGATCCTCCGCACTGCCGAATGTGCCGGTGCGCACGGCGTCATCATTCCCAAGCGGCGCAGTGTCGGGTTGACCGCCGTCGTCGGGAAGGCCTCGGCGGGCGCAGTGGAATATATGCCCGTCGCACGCGTTTCCAACCTGACCGCTGCCATCCGTGAGCTGAAGCAGCGCGACGTGTGGATCTTCGGTACGGCCGCCGACGGCGCTGTGCCGCTCTATTCCGCCGACCTGAAAGGCCCTGCTGCCATTGTCATCGGCAACGAGGGCGTGGGCATGAGCCGCATCGTCGCAGATAACTGCGATTTCAAGGTCAGTATTCCCATGAAGGGCCGCATTTCATCCCTGAACGCCTCGGCAGCCGCCGCAATTTTGCTCTACGAGGCCGTCAGACAGAGAGGTTAAGCTCATGCAGCATCGCGAACCGGAACAAGTGAATACCCCTGTTCCGGCGGACAGCGCGATGCCGGAATATGATCTTGAGGACATTCTGAAGGAATTCAGCAGCTCGGAGCCGCAGAAGCCCGTGGAATCGCCCAAGGCCGTGACTGCACCGCTTCCCGTGCGTCCGCCGGTGCAGGAGGCTCCCAGGCGTCCCGCCCCGAAGCCTGAAAAACCGCCCGAGCGGCGATCGGTCTGGCCTCCGGAGGAGCCGGAAAAAGCGCCGCCAAAGAAGCGCCCGTCGCGCGTCAAGGTCGCCAAGGAGTCTCCCCCACCGCCTAAGCCACAGGAGCTGCGTGAGCGTTATGCGAACGCGCTTCACGGAACGGCGCTGCGCTTCGGCGTGAGCCTTATCACCTTTTTGGCCGAGCTTGCGCTCGTGCTGCTGTCCGAATTTGCACCGCAGGCACTCTCGTTTGCCAGTGCACGCACGTTGTCCATCGCATCGGCAGGGCTGCTCTTGCTGGCGGTGCTGCTCGCCTATGACGTGCCGGTGCAGGGATTGCGCGACCTTTTCCGTCTGCGGCCGAGCTTATTCACGCTCGGAACACTTTCTGCCGTTCTCTGCATCGCCGACACGCTATCCTCCGAGATTACTTACTGCGCCCCCGCCGCCCTGCTGCTGTGTTGTCTGGAACGTGCACTTCTTCTGCGACGGCGGGCCATACACCGCACGCTTTCTACCGTCTGCGGCTTTGAGCATCCCATGGGGGTCTGCCGCATCGCCGGACTTTCGGAAAGTGCGCTGCGCTGCGACAGCGGCGATACAGCCGCCTTTTGCGGGGAATTGGAGCAGCCGGACGCCGCACAGACGCTTTTGGGCATTTATTCTCTGATTCTTCTGCCCGGAACGCTCATCGCGGCCGTCCTACTGGCATACAGCGGCCGCGTGAGCTTCCTGCACGGCTGGATGCTTCTGGTCTTAGGGGCGACACCCTGCGCAGGACTACTGGCCTACTCCAAGCCGTTTTACACGCTTTCAAAGCGTCTTGCGGACATCCGCGGTGCACTGTGCGGCTGGTCGGGTGCAAGCATCCTCAGCGGAAAGCACACGATCCTCCTGCGCGACGGCGACCTGTTTCCCGTCTCCGGCATCACCTCCAACGGCATGAAGCTCTATGCCGCGCACCCTGCTGCAAAGGTTATCGGCTATGCGCTGGCTACGCTTCAGGCCGCCGAAAGCCCGCTTGTACCGCTCTTTGAGAACCTTTTGGAATCTCAGTACGGCAAACACTATCAGGCCGCCTCGCACCGCTTCTACGATGCGGGCGGCATCGGCGCGGAGGTTGCGAGTGACATCGTGCTCGTCGGCAGCTTGCCTTTTATCCAGAGCATGGGTGTGCATATGCCCTCCGGCACAAAGGTGCGCCTTGCGGTTTATGTCTCTATCAACGGTGAACTGGCCGGCGTCTTTGCACTGAAGTATAAGCCCAGCCGCTCGACGCGCGTCGGTCTGCGTGCGTTATTGGCTAAATCCAACCTGAATCTTGTGCTAGCAACGCGTGACTTTCTCATCACACCCGCGCTGATCGCCGCAAAGTACGAGATTCCGACGCAGCGTCTTGTGTTCCCCGGCTACGCCGATCGCCAGCGTCTGGCTTCTTCCGAGCTTTCAAGCGCCTCATGGCAGGGCGCCCTTGTCGCCAAGGACACCTTTGGTGCATTTGCCGCGACCGTTGCTGCCGGGCAGAGCTTACATTCCGCTGCGTTGTGCCTGATCGCACTGAATCTCTTGGCCGGCTTCCTCGGCGTGATTCTGTGTGCGCTGCTGCTGTTCTGGAGTGCAACCAACGCTGCTTCGCCGTTTCACATTACGCTGTTCCAACTTCTCTGGGTAATTTTATCCTCCTTTATCTCGTTTATCCTGACGCATTTCTGAATTTATCGTTGTTTTTTACAAATCCGAACTGTTTCTTTCGGTAACAATGGCCAAATTTTAGAAATATAATTGAAAAATCATTTTCCATCGTGTATAATAAATGGTAATTGTGGCAATCAACGCGATGCCGCCTGCAGTCCGCTCAAAAATTGCGCGCGGCACTGCTCAGAAAGGAGAAATTCAATATTATGTACACTGCGAAGGACATCCGCAACATCTGCCTGCTCGGTCACGGCGGCGACGGCAAATCCGCACTTTGCGAGAGCATGCTCTACCTGACCAAGGCCATCACCCGGCTCGGCAAGCGCGCTGACGGCACCACCGTCTCCGACTTTGACGACGAAGAAAAGAAGCGGCAGTATTCCATTAAGACCTCTGTCATTCCGGTTGAATATGCTGGCTGCAAGGTCAACGTTCTGGATAACCCCGGTTATTTCGACTTTGCCGGTGAAGTCGTGCAGTCGCTGCGCGTTGCTGACGCAGGCATTATCTGCCTGACCGCCAAGTCCGGCATCGCCGTCGGTACCGAAAAGGGCTGGAAGTCACTGGCCGATGCCGGTCTGCCTGCGATGTTCTATGTCTCCAAGCTGGACGAGGAGCATGCGAATTTCTTCGCTACCTTTGATTCCATCCGCAGCACCTTCGGTGCCTCTGCGATTCCCTTCACCTTCCCGGTGCTCAAGGGTGAGCAGGCCGTCGGCGTGGTCGATCTGATTGCGAAGAAGGCTTACGACGTAGACGGCAAGGAAATGCCCCTACCCGCAGACGCCGAGGAGAAGATTGAAGAATACATGGCCGAGCTGAACGAACAGGTCGCTGAGACCGATGAAGCTCTCATGGAGAAGTTCTTCATGGAAGAGCCCTTCACCGAGGAAGAGCTGATTAAGGGTATCCACGACGGTTTGATGCAGCGCACTGTCACGCCTGTGTTCTGCGGCTGCTCCATGAACGGCCTCGGCACGCTGCGTGTGCTGGAGAATATTGTGAAGTTCGCTCCGAACCCCCTCGAGGGCAAGCCCATGGTCACCGTGGACGAGGAAGGCAACGAGTCCGAGCTGAAGCTCGATCCGGCGGGCTCCCCCGTCGCGTTCGTGTTCAACACCGTCGCTGACCAGTACGGCAAGAACTCCTACTTCAAGGTCATCTGCGGCGACATCGAGGACACTCTCACCGTCGTCAACGCCCGCACCGGCGACTCCGAAAAGCTCGGCAACACCTTCTTCCCGAAGGGCAAGGACAACACCAAGACCTCCAAGGTCTGCTGCGGTGACATTGGCGTTTTCACCAAGCTCGCTTCCGTCCGTACCGGCGACACTCTTACCATGCCCGGCAAGACTGTAACCATCAAGCCTATGGAGTATGCTGAACCCTGCTACCGCATGGCCATCTATGCCAAGACCAAGGGTCAGGAAGACAAGGTCGCCAGCGGTCTGGTCAAGCTGAACGAAGAAGATGCCTCCTTCACCTTCGGTAACGATCCCGAGACCAAGGAAATGATCGTCGCAGGTGTCTGCGACATCCAGTTGAGCGTTCTTGTTGCTAAGCTTCTGAGCAAGTACAAGGTCGAAGCCGAGCTCCGTCCTGCTAAGATCGCTTACCGCGAGACCATCAAGAAAAAGGTCGAGGTTCACGGCCGTCACAAGAAGCAGTCCGGCGGCCACGGCCAGTTCGGCGACGTTTATATCCGCTTCGAGCCGCAGACCGAGAGCGAGGAAATGATTTTCGCGGACGAGACTGTCGGTGGCTGCGTGCCGAAGAACTTCATCCCTTCCGTTGAAAAGGGTCTGCGCAACTGCGTCGGCAAAGGCGTTCTGGCCGGTTATCCGGTCGTGTTCCTGAAGGCCACGCTGTATTTCGGTTCTTACCATCCCGTTGACTCCTCCGATATGGCGTTCCAGACCGCTGCCGGCATCGCCTACAAGGAAGGTCTCCCCACCGCCGCTCCCACGCTGCTCGAGCCGATCGGCGAGCTGAAGGTTTATATTCCGGACAGCAACATGGGCGACATCATCGGCGATCTGAACAAGCGTCGCGGCCGTGTGATGGGCATGAATCCCTGCGGCAACGGTCAGCAGGTCGTCGAGGCCGAAGTTCCGATGGGTGAAATGAGCTCCTACGCCATTGATCTGCGCTCCATGACGCAGGGCCGCGGCTCCTACTCCCTCAAGTTTGTCCGCTACGAGGAAGTTCCGCAGATGAATCAGGCAAAGATCATCGAGGACGCCAAGAAGGACGCAGAGGAATAATTGCAGCTCCAAACGTCGGGCAGATTTCTGCCCGACGTTTTTTACGGTAAATCAAAATAAAGACTTTACATTGCTGTAATGTTCTGCTATAATATTTATTACAAATGCGCCAGTGGCTCAATGGATAGAGCATCAGATTCCGGTTCTGAGGGTTGGGGGTTCGAGTCCCTTCTGGCGTGCCAAAATCGGCAAATCTCGCGGAGGTTTGCCGATTTTGTATTTTCGACTGCATAAAAGCGTCTGAAGGGAGTAACTATGAAAATAGCCTTGGCCTCACTGCCGGTTCTGAACAGGCAGCCAGAACAAAACATCGAAACAATTTTGCGGGCCATGCAGATATGCAGCGGAAAAACGGACCTTCTTGTCTTTGGCGAAGCAGCCTTGCACGGTTTTGACTGCCTGACGTGGGACTATGATACAGACTGCGCACTGGCGCTCTCGCAGACAGATCCAAGCATTCGCCGAATTTGCCACGCGGCAAAGCGCTTCGGCATTGGCGTTTCCTTCGGCTATTTTGAAAAAGCCGCCAACACAATTTACAGCAGTCAAATTGTGATCGACGCTTCCGGCGGGGTTCTATATAACTTTCGCCGCGTCAGCGTCGGATGGAAGGATCTTCACCGCGCAGATGCGCACTATCGCGAGGGGGAGCGTTTCGGTACCTTCCACTATCGAAGCAAGTGCTTCACCATCGGTCTGTGCGGCGATCTGTGGACGGACGGCTGCGTGGAGAAGGTCAAAAAGCGACACGTCGATGCCGTCCTCTGGCCGGTTTGGTGCGACTACTCCCCTTGCGAGTGGAATACGCAGAACAAGTATGAATATGCACAGCAAGCGGCACTTTGCGGAGATCATGTCCTGTTGGTCAATCCATGCTGCACGGCCTACGACGGAGCCGACGCCGCAACAGGCGGCAGTGCATATTTCCGCTCTGGTAACATTGCGGCAGAAATTCCGGCCGGAAGTCCTGGAATACTATTTGTAGATATCTGAGAAAACAACACAGGAAAGCAAATTGCTTTCCTGTGTTGTTTTAACTTAGCGGAAAAACGCATCGACGAAGGCAGCGTCCGTCAGCTTCTCCTGTACCTCCTGTCTCCAGTCTGTAGGCTGCAACAGCCGGGACAGGGGCGTACCAAGCAGCTCCTCCACGCGCTCCCGCGTGACTGACCATGTTGCATCCTCAAAGATGCAATTCAGAATACGAAGATTGTCAATCGACGCCATGGATGCCGCAGCATTATACGCCAGTGCACGTCGCACCTCGGTCATACCGAGCGTTTGCGCACTTGCCTGATAGCGAACCGTGAGTTTACCGGCCTCGCCGTCGATCTCGAATGTCATCGAAAGATTGTGTAGGGGCAGAGCGCGAAACAGCCCGGTCACATTCGACGCATCGCCGAGATATGGGGAACGATAAGCGTCAATCGCGGAAATGTCGTGTGTAAGCGGATCATTCTGCGTGTCCACATTGGCCTGTGTCACCTTCTCGCGAGCGGGCAGAACCCAAAAACGCAGCACACAAAACAGCGCTGCAGCAAAGACGACCAGAGAAATCGCAAAAATCGCTTTCTTGTTCATAATTAACACCTCAATTCATCGTGAAAAAGGTTGCGAATGGGTATTTAGGGACTACATTCCTGACTCAAATTACATGCAAGCAAAGTCGAACCCCCGAGGAAACCCTCGGGGGTTAAGCTCAATGGAAAAAGAGGAAATATGCTCCGAAAGCGATGATAAGCACTACGACAATGGCAACCGGCATGATGACCAGAAACGCTGACAGAATCATTGCAAGCGTGTCCTTCTTTTCCAAATGTAAATCATCCGGATTTTCAGGCAAATGCTGACGCTCCGCTTTCTCATTCTGTTCTTTTTGTAAATCCATTGCGCGGTCGACTTTACGCTTAAAAAGCATGTGTTTTACTCCTCGATCTTCAGCTTATGATGGCAGGCAACAAAGTGATTCGGACGGACTTCCTCCCACGCGGGAACAACCTGCGTGCAGATCTCCGTGCAATACTTGCAGCGCGTGTGGAACTTACAGCCCTTCGGCGGGTTCACCGGACTGGGAATATCGCCCTCAAGGATGGAAAGCTCCTTGCCGCCAACGGAATCCGTGGTCGGGATCGCGTTCAACAGCGCTTCCGTGTATGGATGCACCGGATGCTTGAAGATCTCGTCAGAAGCCGCCAGCTCGACCATCGATCCAAGGTACATAACACCGACGCGGTCGGAAATGTACTTCACAACGCTCAGGTCGTGCGTGATGAACATATAGGTCAGGTTCTCGCGCTCCTTCAGATCAAGCAGCAGGTTGATGATCTGCGCCTGAATGGAAACATCGAGTGCAGAAACAGCCTCATCACAGACCACAAACTTCGGATTCGTCGCGAGCGCACGGGCAATACCGATACGCTGGCGCTGGCCGCCGGAGAACTGGTGCGGGAAACGGTGCAGGAAGTAAGGTGCAAGACCACACTCATCCATGACGTTGAGAACCATTTCCTGCATGCGGGCATCCTTTTTCTTGATCATGTTGTGTGCCTGCATGCCTTCGCTGATGATCTGACCGACGCTCATGCGCGGGTTCAGAGAGGAATACGGATCCTGGAAAATGAGCTGCATGTCTCTGCGGAGACGGCGCATCTCGTCATAGGTCAGGCGGGCAAGGTCGATGCCATCATCGTGATATGCCTCGTACTTCTGGAATTCCGGGTCATTGGCATACTGCGCACGCATCTTTTCGATCTCGTCAGAGACGCCCTTAAGCTGAGCACGATAATCCGCGATGGTCTTATCGCAGGCATCCAGACGAGCACGCGCCTTAGTGAGCTTTGCAGTATCGGGAGACTGACCGGCTTCCTTTGCTGCCTTCACTGCATATTCCGCATCATCCACATCCACCTGACGATCCTGACGCTTGACCTCCATTGCTGAGAGCTTGCGCGCAATGGCGTAGCCCTTGCTGTAGACGGCGATCACCGGATCAAGATCCTTCACGACGATAAAACCGCCGACAATCTTGGTAATGTCCAGAAGTGCGTCCTCTGCGAGCTTTCGTGCGGTATCCAGCTCCGCGTGCTTTGCATACTGCTCCTGTTCGGAGAGCTTTGCATACTCTGCCTCGAGGCGGTCACGGCGCTCCTCGAGCATCTTGAGCTTCATCCGGCGCTTTTTCAGGTGCTTAACCGTATCGGTGACATATTTCGGTGCAAGATCGTCCAGGGAACGGCCATAATACATGGTGCGGCCATAGGTCTGATGATAAAGCTGGAGGATAGTACGGCCAAGGGTGGACTTGCCGCAGCCGGACTCGCCGACAAGACCAAAAGTCTCGCCCTCATAGATGTCCAGCGTGATGCCGTCATTCGCCTTAACGAAGCGGCCCTTTTTCAGTGGGAAATACTGCTTCAGGTTGCTGATGCGAAGCAGAACCTTCTTCTCGTTATTTTCCATTTCTGTCCTCCTTCTTCGCATAGAAGCAGCGAACCTGCTGGGTATCGGAGACATGGATCAGTTCCGGTTCCTCAACCTTGCAGCGCTCGGTCGCATACTTGCAGCGCGGAGCGAACTTGCAGCCCTTCGGGAGATCCAGCGGGTGCGGGACAGCACCGGGAATGGCTTCCAGTCTCGTGTTGCTGGGCGTGTCCAGACGCGGGATGGAGAGCATCAAGCCTTCGGTGTACGGGTGGGAGTATTCACTCTCGTGGAAGATTGTCGCCGCAGGTGCGTATTCGACGACCTGACCACAATACATAACCGCAACGTTATCGGCCATCTGATTGATGACGCCAAGATCATGCGTGATAAACAGAACAGCGGTGCCGTTCTCCTCTCGCAGCTCATTCATGAGCTTGAGGATCTGTGCCTGAATGGTCACGTCGAGTGCGGTCGTCGGCTCGTCAGCGATCAGCAGCTTTGGCTTACAGGCAAGCGCCATTGCGATCATGACACGCTGGCGCATACCGCCGGAGAGCTGGTGCGGATACTGCTTCGCAACAACTTCAGGATTCGGAATCTTCACATTGGAGAGAAGCTCAATCGCTTTCTTGGCCGCCTGACGCTTTGTCATGCCCTGATGGATCATCAGCGGCTCAGAAATCTGCTTGCTGACCGTAAAGACGGGGTTCAAGCTGGTCATCGGTTCTTGGAAGATCACGGAAATCTCATTGCCGCGGATCTTATACATGTCGTTGATCGAGAGCTTGGTCAGATCCTGACCGTTGAACAGGATCTCGCCGGAGTCGATATAGCCGTTGCCATCGAGCAGGCGGAGGATGCTCATGGCCGAAACGCTCTTGCCGGAGCCGGACTCACCCACGACGCCGAGCACCTGCCCGGCCTCGAGGGAGTAGCTCACGCCGTTGACCGCCTTGACGGTGCCGCGCTTCGTCTCAAAGAAGGTTTTCAGATTTTTCAGTTCAAGCAATGCCATAAAAACCCCTCCTTAACGCTCTGCCGACTTGGGATCGACTGCATCACGCAGTGCATCACCAATGAGGTTGATGCAGATCGTGCAGACGCCGAAGATCGCCGCCGGGAATACCCAACGCCACCAGTACTGCTGAATGACGATGGAGTTGTTCGCACCCGTGAGCATATTGCCCCACGTCGGCGTGGGAAGCGCGATGCCGAAGCCCATGTAAGAAAGGCTGGACTCCGTCAGCATGCAGGTTGCAAAGCTCAAGGTCGCGTTGACAAGGATCAAGCTCATGACATTCGGGATAATGTGGCGGAAGATGATGCTCTTTTCACGAACACCAAGTGCCTGTGCTGCAGTGACATACTCCTGCTCGCGCTGCGAGAAAATCTGTGCACGGATCAGGTGACAAATGCTCGGCCACGACAGGACGCCGAGAACCACCATAATCAGGTACATACGCTGCTCCTGTGAGATACGCGTGCCAATGATCGCTGAAAGGATCATGGCAAACGGCAGGAACGGCAGACCTCCGACGATCTCGGAAATACGCATGATGATATTGTCGATCCAACCGCCAAAGTAACCGGCCAAACCGCCGAGGATGATGCCGATGATCAGTTCGATGATAACTGCGATTGCGCCGACGGTCATCGTAACCTTACCACCATTGATGATACGATTCAGGACATCACGACCAAGGTCATCCGTGCCGCAAATGTAGCCCTTCAGGCCCCAAGTCTCGATCTTGCCGTCAGTGGTGATCGCATAATTCTGATAGAAACCGGCAAAAACGGTCTCAATCTCATAGTCATTGACAGAAGCCGGAACGTCAGCCTGACCGTGGGTGTTATCACCCCAGGAAATGACTTCTCCGTCGTCCATCAACGCAGTAAAGTGATAGCGGCCGCCATAAAGTTCGACAGGCTTGCTTTCGAACTCGGGAACATTGTTCTCACCGTTGGTGCAGTTGCCCCAAACGACGACCGTGCCATCTTCCTTCACCGCCGCAACCGCATTGCTGGTCGCTGCGATATCGACGACACCGGAGGAAAGCTCTTCGGGAATGCGCACAAGTGCGTTATCCTTCTGGAATCCGGAATAAACGACTGCGCCATCCTTCGTCAGAGCAATGTAGGCACGCGTGGTCAGTGCGACCTTTTCAATATTCCCCTGATATGCCTTCTGGACCTTAATGTCAGCCTGCTTCTCATTGCCCCAGAGGTAAAGCTGGCCGTCTTCGGTCACAGCGGCGGAGAACTGGGAGCTGGCCTCAATCTGCTTAAAGTGGAGATTCTTCCCATAGGAATTTGCCATCGCAACGTCATTGGGGAAGCTGTCCTGCTTCAGGCGGGTGTTGCCCCAAACATAGAGCTTGCCGTTCTCGTCCAAAGCGACAATGTGGTCATAGCCGGCAGCAACATTGACAATCTTCGCCTCACGAACCTCGTCCGGAATATTGCTCAGATCGAGCTTATCCGTGAGCTTCGTGTAGCCCCAAGTATAGACGTTGCCATCGGTATCGACTCCAACACCGTAGGTCGTGCCGGGAGAGATGTCCGCAACCTTGCCGTACATGGCCTTCGGCACGGAAAGCATGCTCTGCGTGGGCGGGACATTCATCTGGGTGTTATCCTGATAAGAGAGGTCGAGCTTTGAAAAGAACGGACCAATCATCACGAAAAGGAAAATCAGGATGAAAACAATCAGGCCGACCATGCCGAGCTTGTTGTGAAAAAAGTTCTTCGCAATCAACCGGCCGGGGCTTTGGAGCTGTTCTTCTTCCATGAAGCTGCGCTCTTTGTTTCGATTACCGAACAAGCGCGTAAAGAGGCCGGGCTTTTTCTTCTTATTCATTTCCAGACCTCCTTTACTTATTCACGCGGACGCGCGGGTCAACCAAGCCATAGCTCAGGTCAGTAATAAGCTGGCCAATCAGAGCGATCAGGACATAGAACATCTGGATTGCCAGAGCAAGTTCAAAGTCGTTATTACTAAGCGCATTGAAATACAGACGTCCCATGCCGTTCAGCGCAAACATCTGCTCAATGATCAGAGAACCGGCAAAAATGCTGATGAACCAACTGATCAAAACCGTGATGACAGGCAGCAGTGCATTTCGCCATGCATGCGAATACACAACGACACGTTCGCGCAGACCTTTGGCACGCGCGGTTCTGATGCAGTCCATACCCAAGGCTTCGATCATAGCCGCACGGACATAACGTGTCATGCCGCCAAGAGAGCCGACCGTCATAACAAGGACAGGCAGAGTCATATAATAAACCTTGTCCCAGAATGCGCGCCAACCGGTGAAATTACTACCCGGCGTTTGCATGCCAAAGACCGGCAGCCATCCAAGCGTCACCGCGAACAACCAAATAAAGATGAGCGCAATGATATAAACAGGGATGGAGTAGCCAACAATCGAAACAACCTGTGTAATTTTGTCGAAAATACCGCGCTTATGAACCGCGCAGAAAATACCCAGCGGAATGGTGATTGCCAATGCCACTAAGGTAGAGAATATATTGATATAGATCGTGTTTAGCATGCGATCCGGCAAAACATCGGCAACATCCGTTTTGTAAATCTGAGAATAGCCGAAGTTGCCTTGTAGCATGCCGTTAAACTCGCCGTCCATATCGGGATAGAATCCCATCCAACGAAGGTAGCGAATGATCAGCGGGTCATCCAAACCCATTTGCTTTCTGAGTGCCTGATAACGCTGCTCATACTCGTCATGTCTAAGTGTCTGCTTGAGAGGTTCGAGCTGCGCACGGGCAGGATCCGTCGGGATCAGGTTGTAGATGGAATACATCAGAAGCGAAACAAGCAGAAACACGACGACCATGTACAGAAGTCGCTTAAGAACGTATTTGGTCATCCGCACAACCTCCTTTTCATTAAATATTCAAAGTATCAAAAACCCGAAACCGGGCAGTGCTTTCAGAGTTAATCTTTTTAATTTATAGGATATTTACGTTAAATCAGAAAAGAAAATTATAGAGATACCGGAAGCGACGGGGCGGAATTGCCGCCCCGTCGCAGGTTATCTGGGGAAGATTGATGTTAGTCGACGTCCACAGCGTTCTTAATGGAAGCGTACAGGATAGCCTTCTGGAAATCCCACATGCTGGACTCGTTGTAGTTCTCGAGCCAGGACGGGAAGAAGGTGTGGTAGTCGTTGCAGTACAGCGGGATTTCAGGCAGGAGTTCGTTCCAACGGATGATGAACTTCTGGAAGTAATCCAGGAATGTAGCGTCGTCGCCAGGAGCCGCCTTGTAGACCATTTCCATGGACAGGTCGTCGAGCTCCTTGTCGAAGATGTAGTTCTGGTTGTAGCCCATCTTGACATACTCGGACTCGGGATCGGAAGCGTAGTTGAACGCATAGTCATAAACTTCGGCGAAGCCGGTGGCGAGGTTGAACATGCCATAGGTAAACACACCATACTGGTCGCCAACAGACTTATCGCGGTAGATCCAGTTCAGCAGCTCGGGGAACGCCATGTTGTTCTGCTCGATGACCATGCCGGCATCAGCAGTCTGCTTGCCGTTGCACAGCATCGTGGACAGCAGGTCAGAAACGGGGTTGTTCTCGGAGGAAGCCCACATGATGTACAGAGGCATCAGGATGCGGCCATCGTCGAGCTTAACGTTCTTCGCATAGTCGCCGGCCTGCTCAGCAGTGACTTCCTTGTAGCGGACGCCAGTGCCGGAGTACGGAGTGCCATCAGCGTTGAGAGTCCAGCCATCGGCCTCAAGAAGCTCGACAGCCTTTGCAGGATCGTAGGAGTAGTTGTTCAGCTTCTCGTTGAACAGCTCCTCGGAATCCTGATACATCCACTGAGCGGTGGAGTACGGGCCGTTAACAACGGAGCCGTAGCCGCCGGTGAAGGTGGAGGTGAACTCCTCACGGTCAAGCAGATAAGCGATTGCCTGACGGACAGCAGCGAACTGCGTGGGGCCGCCATCGCACTGGAACATGATCTTGCCGTAGCCGTTACGGGTGTAGTGGCAGTAGCTGTAACCACCGTCGTCAACCATATCCATAGCGGTCTCGATCTGGTCGCCGTCGGAGAGCTGGGACAGGAAGGTGATCTCGCCGGTCTGGAATGCGTCCATCATGGTGTCGTCTTCAGCCTTGACGACAACGATGGTCTTGATGGAAGGCTTCTGGCCTTCGAAGTTGCCAGCATAGTTCGGGTTGATCTCGAGGGTAGCGGTCAGAGCGCCGGTGTCGAGGCTCTTGATGACGTACGGGCCAGCAGCAACACGGCCTTCGTAGACATAACGGGAAGCGTTGATCTCATCAGCGACCAGTTCGCCGCCGTCGAGGTAAGCGCCTTCGCCGTCGTCCTTGACCGTCAGGTCAGCGGAGCTGTAGAGCGGCAGGTACAGAGGAGACAGGGAAGCGTAGGTCAGACCGTAGTAGTACTGCGCATACTCCGGAGTGATGCTGATGGAGTAGGTGTACTCGTCGATCAGGTGGACACCAGAGAGAACCTTGGACTCACCCTTCTGGTAAGCAGCGCCGCCAACGGTGGTGTCGGCAGAGATGGTAGCGCCCGCCTGCAGAGTAGCCGGGGAGAGCTGAACCAGAGCGTAAGCAACATAGTCAGCAGCAGTAATCGGAGTGCCGTTGTTGTAAACAAGGCCCTGCTTGATCTTGACCGTGTAGGTCAGGACGCCTTCGGAGTCAGTCTCGTCGGTGACGCTCTCGGCGACGGTCTCATTGACCTTCATCTGGCCGAACTGGTCGAAGACGATGACGTCGTAGTCGTTGATCAGGTCGCGGACGAGCTTGTCGGTGGCGTTGTTGGACCACCATGCGTTGCCGAGGTCACCGGAGATCTCGGTGGAGCTGCCGTAGATAACCTTGTTGTCGTGGGGTTCCGTATCTTCCGATTCGGACGGAGTCTCGGAACTGGGTTGTTCGCTTGTTTGGGAATCAGTCGACGGCTCAGTGTTGCCCTTGCAGCCAGCGAACATAACGGTCACCATGGACAGAACAAGCAGCAGAGCAAAGAGCTTTGTCAGATTCTTCTTCATTTCTTTTCCTCCTATTAAAAGATATATAATTTACTGTGTCGCCACAGAAAATTATTCAGTCTAAAAATCTTTGTATCTCCTTGGCGGACACTTGTTGCCGCAAGAAGTACGTTCAAGATTTGTTAATATGATAGCACATTTCTGCCCGAGAATCAACAAAAAAAATGATTTTTTTGCGTTTTTTGCAACTTCTGTGAAAAATAATATTCACCGGCGGAATTCCGGGAGACCTTTCGGTGAAAATTCACAAGTTTGACACTATATATGCGGTCTTTTGATCGCTTTTCCATCCAGATATCCGGCAAAATACGGTTTCCGGCCAGGTGTACGGCCAAAAGCTTTCTGGTCGCACGTCCCGGCCGGATCGATAAATATTCATTTTCTGTGAAAGATTACCGAATCAAAAGTGCGAAGCCTCCCGGACGCACGGACACTTTCCTGCCGTCCGTCCACGCAAGCTCTCCGCCAAAGCGCAGTATGCCCCCCTGCGGCAGCTCCCAATCCGTCCCAGATTGGTTGACATAAACCTCAACCGCTTGGCTTTCGGTTTTTCTCACGAAGCTGAGGCGGCCGTTCCCTGCCTCGGTCACGCGCACATCGCCTGTTTTCAGGGCCTGTGTTTCGTTTTTCACGCGGCAGAGCGCTGCATAGAAGCTGCGCAGGCTCTCGTCCTCCGCACCCCATGGATAATAGCGGCGGCAGAACGGGTCCGCGCCGCCCTCCAAGCCGGCCTCGTCGCCGTAGTAAATGCTGGCCATGCCCGGAAGCATGAACTGCAAAAACGCCGCAGTGTGCAGCCGCCGCACAGCAAGTGCGCGTGCTTCCGGTGAGAGCCGAGCCGTCGCCCATTCGGCCTTGTTAGCGTGGTATTCACCGCCGAGCACCGTGAGAATGCGCATGGTATCGTGCGTGCCGAGCAGATTCATGACACAGGCGAGAACCTCCGGCGGATAGTTTTCCGCCAGACGCATGATGCCCTCGCCCAGCGCGCTGCCGTCGTCCTCGCCCCGGACAAAGGCGACGATCCCCTTCTGCCACGGATAATTCATGACACTGTCCAGCTCACCGTCTACAAAGTAACGCCGCGAAACGCCGTAAGCTCGTTTATTCGACGCATCCTCCCAGACCTCGCCGAGCAGCAGCGCGTCGGGCTTCAGTGCGCGCAGGCGCTTCTTGAACTTTCGCACAAATTCATCCGGCAATTCATCGACCACATCCAGACGGAATCCGTCCGCACCGAGATTCAGCCAATGCGCCAGCACGGAATCCTCGTCCTCGATGATGTAGTTTACATAACTTTCAGACAATTCCTCGATATTCGGCAATGTCGGCATATTCCACCACGCATCGTAGTCGTCGGGATAGTGACGGAAACGATACCATGCGCGGTAGGGCGAATTCGGGTCGGACACCGCACCGTGGCCGAAGATGCCCTTTGCATCAAAATACACGCTGTTGCTGCCCGTATGCGAAAACACGCCGTCGAGAATGACGCGCATTCCCAGCGCATGTGCATCCCGGCAGAGTGCTGCAAAGTCATCCGCCGTGCCGAGCATGGGGTCGATGCGCTTGTAATCCGCCGTGTCATAGCGGTGGTTGGAATAGGCCATGAAGATCGGGTTTAAATATAAAACGCCGACACCCAGCGTATGCAGGTACGACAGCTTTGCACGAATGCCCTGCAAATTGCCGCCGTAAAAATCATTGCACCAATTGCCCTCGGCATCCGCGGTATACTGCGGCGTGTCGGAGAGATTCTCGTGCACCCAGAAGGGGCGCAGCTTATCGGTCAGATCGCACTCGCCCGCCTTAAAAAATCGGTCTGGCATAATCTGATACATAACCGCGCCGCGTGCATAATCCGGCACGGTGAAGTCCTGCGGAATGACGCTGAGCTGCCACTTCTCCCCTGCTTCCATGTTCGTCTGGTCGCCCTGACGGAACAGGCGGAAGCTGCCGTCGCGCTTGCCGATGCGGAACCAATAGAAATACAGTCCGCGCTCCTGCATGGTAAACTCGCAGTGCCATGTCGTGTAAACACCGCTGACCCGCTCTTTTTCAAATGTAAACTCGCAGCAGGGCTGCTCGTCACAGTTTTCCATCACCAGCGTAACGGAGGTCGCGCCGCTGCTTTCCGGAACTTCCATGTGCAAAACGCAGGAGTTCCCCGCCCGGAGTGTTCCGAACGGGGTTTTGTACTGCTCCTGCCTGCTGTCAAACAGAATTCGCATCAGTCTAAGTCCCAGATCTTCTCCGCATACTCCTTGACGGAACGGTCAGAGGAGAAAATGCCCGCGTTTGCGATGTTGACCAGACCCATATGCGCAAACTTCTTCTGATCGAGATAGGTCTCGGAGACGACGCGCTGTGCGCGTGCGTAGTCGGCAAAGTCCGCAATGGTCATATAGGCATCGGCCACGCCGAAGCGCTTGGTCAGCAGCGAATCGACCAGATCGTCGAACCGCTGGCCGAGAACGCCGGAGGTCAGCATATCCAGAACCTCGCGCAGCTCGGGCGTGAGGAACTCATTCGGATCGTAGCCGCGCTGCCAGAGCGCTTCGACCTCGTGCGCCTTCATGCCAAACAGGAAGATGTTGTCGTCGCCCACCTGCTCGTGGATCTCAACGTTTGCGCCGTCGAGCGTGCCGATGGTCACGGCGCCGTTAATCATGAGCTTCATGTTGCCCGTGCCGGAGGCTTCCTTGCCCGCCACGGAGATCTGCTCGGAGATGTCGGCAGCCGGAATGATAATCTCAGCCAGAGAGACCTTGTAGTCCTCGATGAACACAACCTTCAGCTTGTCGCGCACCTCGGGATCGGCGTTGATGAAGTTTGCGACAGCCACGATCAGGCTGATGGTCTGCTTGGCGCGGATATAGCCCGCCGAGGCCTTGGCCGCGAAGATGAACGTGCGAGGGACAAACGGTGCATCCGGATGCTTCTTGATCTGATTGTAAAGGTACAGAACGTGCAGGATGTTGAGAAGCTGACGCTTGTACTCATGCAGGCGCTTGATCTGGATGTCGAAAATGGAGTCCGGGTCAACGCGGATGCCGTTTCTCTCCTCAATGAGCTTGGCAAGGCGCTCCTTGTTCTTATGCTTGATGCGGCGCAGCTCGGCAAGGACTTTTTCGTCATTTTCGTACTTCATGAGCTTCGTCAGCTCGCGCGCGTCGCGCTTAAAGCCGTCGCCGATCAGCGTGGTCAGGTAGTCCGTCAGCAGCGGATCGCCCTGGCACAGCCAGCGGCGGTAGGCGATGCCGTTTGTCACGTTCAGGAAGCGGTCGGGTGTGATCTGGCAGTAGTCGCGGAAAATGCCGTTGCGCAGAATGTCGGTGTGCAGCTTGGAAACGCCGTTGATCGCATGGCAGGCCGCAAGGCACAGATTCGCCATGCGCACCTCGTTGTTCGCGATAACCGCCATGTAGTTGATCTTGCCCCAGTCATTGGGATACACCGCGCACAGGTGCTCGATCAGGCGGCGGTTGATCTCCACGCAGATGGAATACACACGCGGGAGCTGCTCACGGAACAGATCAACGCTCCAGCGCTCAAGCGCCTCGCTCATGACGGTGTGGTTCGTGTAGGACAGAGTGTTGCAGGTGATCTCCCATGCCTCGTCCCAGCCGAAATCGTGCTCGTCGATGAGCAGACGCATCAGCTCGGGCACGCACAGTGCCGGATGGGTGTCGTTGATGTGAATGGCCAGCTTGTCGGCCAGATTGGCATAGGTGTGGTATTTTTTATAGTGCTTTTTCAGGATGCTCTGCAGCGAGGCGGAAACCAGCAGATACTGCTGCTTCAGGCGCAGGCGCTTGCCCTGAATGTGGTCGTCGGCGGGATACAGAACCTTGGAGATGGTCTCTGCCATGGTGTTCTGTTCGAGCGCACGGACGTAGTCGCCGCGGGAGAAGGCGGCCATATCAAAGCTCTGCGGCAGCTTCGCGCTCCAGAGGATCAGGCGGTTTGCGGCATCGCTGTCATAGCCGGAGATGAACATATCATGCGGCACGGCGATAACGGAATTATACCCCACCTGCGCGACCTTGAAGCGGCCGTTGTCCATCCACTCGCGCACTTCGCCGCCGAATTTGACCTCGACCGCATCGTCCTCGCGTGTGCGGAGCCACACATCGCCCATTTCCAGCCAGTTGTCGGGGAATTCCATCTGCCAGCCGTCGACGATCTTCTGACGGAAAATGCCGAATTCATAGCGAATGGAGCAGCCGGTGATGGGGTACCCGAGGCCGGTGCCTGCATCCATATAGCACGAGGCCAGACGGCCGAGGCCGCCGTTGCCGAGGCCGGCATCCGGCTCCATCGCGTAGAGATGGTCGATGTCAATGCCCGCATCCTTGAGCATCGCGCGGTATTCCTGTTCAATGCCAAGGTTAAAGAGGTTGTTTCTCAGGCTTGTGCCGACGAGAAACTCCATGGACATATAATAAACTTCCTTCTTCTCCTCGCGGGCGCAGCGCTCCTGAAAAATGCGGTTCTTCTCGACAAGTAGCTCGCGCACGACCGTGCACAGCGCACGGTATGCTTCCTTCTTGGTCGCATCCTCAAGCGTGCAGCCGAACAGACGGCGCAGCGCGTCCTGCATTGCCGTCTTGGGATCAACGACACGCTCGGGACGGGGATTTTCAAAGCTCTGATTTGTTTTCTGCATAGTTGGGTTGCCTCCTGTGGTCTGTCTATGATTTGCTTCGCAGCTCCGTGTAGAGCTGCATATATTCGTTGGCAGGTACCTGCCAGCTCAGGTCAAGCTCCATATCGCGCTTGGCAAGGGCATTCCATTCTTCGCGGTCGCCATAGTAAAGGCCGACCGCGCGGTCGATCGCGCCGAGGAAGTCGTCGGCATTATAGCTCTGGAAGGTAAAGCCGCGGCCCTCCTTGGTCTCCGGGTTGTAGGGTGTGACGGTATCGCGCAGGCCGCCCGTGGCCGCGACGACAGGCACCGTGCCGTAGCGCATGGCAATGAGCTGCGACAGGCCGCACGGCTCGGACTTCGACGGCATGAGGTAGACATCCGCACCCGCATAAATGCGCGAGGCCAGCTCCTGATCGAAGCACAGCCGCACAGCGACCTTGCCGGGATACTGCCGCGCAAAAGCGCTCAAGGCATACTCATATTGCCGTTCACCCGTGCCGACGACGACAAGCTGCACCTCACGCTCCATGAGCCGCTGGAAAATATAGCACAAAAGGTCGATTCCCTTGTGTCCTGCCAGTCGCGTGACCATGGCGAGGATCGGTGCATCCGTATCCGTCCGCAGGCCCAGTTCCTTGCGCAGCGCCAGCTTATTATCCCATTTCCCCTGCATATCGTCTGCGGAATAGTGCGAAGAAATCGCCTTATCCGTCGCGGGATCAAAGGTTGTGGTGTCAATTCCATTGGTAATGCCCCACAGCCATGCGCTGCGCAGCACTCCGTCGAGGCGGTGCGCATAATAGGGATAGCGCAGCTCGTCGGCGTAGGACTTCGAGACCGTCGTGACGATATCCGTCAGCTCGATGGCGCCCTTCATCATGTTGATCGCGCCGTCAAAGGTCAGGCGGGCACGATATTCCTCGGGCAGGCCGAGGGTGTTATCAAAGAAGGACACATCCGCCCAGCCCTGATATTCCACATTGTGGATGGTAAAGACCGTTTTGGTCTCCGGACTCCAGCCAGTGTACAGCGCACGGTAGTACACCACCGCCATGGCCGACTGCCAGTCGTGGCAATGCAGGATCTCCGGCTTGAAATCCAGATAATACAGCGCCGCAAGGACGGCTTTGGAGTAATACGCAAAGCGTTCGCCGTCGTCAAAATCGCCGTAAATTGTGTTGCGTGCACCGAAATAATAATCGTTGTCGATGAAATAGACCTGCAATTTCTTCTTGCGGGATTTCAGCTTCAGAATGCCGACGTAGCTCTCACGCCACGACAGCTCCATGTTGAACGAGCCGAGAAACTCCACGGGCAGAGATTCGTCCTGCTTGAGCCGCTTATAGTACGGCAAAAACAGCACGACCTCGTTGCCCTTGATCTTTGACAGCGCCGCAGGCAGAGCCTGCATCACGTCTCCCAAGCCGCCCGTCTTGACAAAGGGGGCGGCCTCGGAGGCGACCATTGCTATTTTCATACGATTTCTCCTCTTTTGAATACCAGCGGGTGATCCTTCGTCCCGCGCAGCACCGCACCCGGACGGACGACGACCTCCTTATCCAGAATGACGCATTCCAGATCCGCGCCCTCGCCGATGACCGTGCCCTGCATGATGATGCAGTCGCGCACGTTGGCGTTTTCCTCCAGACGCACGCCGCGGAACAGGACGGAGTTGCTTGCTCTGCCCTCGAGCGTGCAGCCGTCGGCCACGATGCAGTTGTCGATCTCGGAATGCTCGCCATAGTAGGCAGGAACTTCATCGCGGACCTTGGTATAGATCGTCAGGCCGCTGCCGAACAGGCCGTAGCGCACCTCCGGACGAATGAGTGCAAGGCTGTTGTGATAGAACTCGGTCGTGCTCTCGTTAAAGAGCGCAATGCCGCCGAACTGATAGGCATTGACCGTCATTCCGGTCTCGGCAAAGCCGTGCATGACAAGATCGCGCTCAAAATGATAGCGGTTGTGCGCGACGGCCTCCGTGACCTCGTGCAGCAGAAGCGTTCTGCTGATGATGAAAATGCCCATAGAGGCAAGATAGCGCTCGTCTGCACAATAATCGACTGCAACGTCTGTCACGCGGTTCTTCTCGTCCACGCGCACGCCGAGATCAAGCTGTTTTTTACCGTTGGCAATACCGTCCTTGACAACGACCGTCACATCCGCGCCGGAGGCGACGTGATCGGCCAGCACCTTGCGGAAGTCAATGGCACACAGAACGCCGCTGTCAACGAGAATGATATAATCCTCCGTTGCATTCTCCAAAAAGGACTTCGCAGAATTGATCGCCTCGAGCTTGCCGCGATAGGAGCCGTTGTGACCCATGGCAAAGGGTGTGAGGAATTCCAGGCCGCCTTCTTCCAGGTCGAGGTCCCACTCCTGACCGGAGCCGATGTGGTTCATCAAAGACTGATAATTGTGCTTGGTGATAATACCGATGTGGCGAATGCCGGAGTTGGTCATGTTGGACAGGGAAAAATCGATCTGACGGTAGCGTCCGCCGTAAGGAAGCGAGGCCATGGTGCGCTTGTTCGTCAGCGAGCCGAGGGAGCTGTCATAAATGTTGGCAAAAATGATACCCATTGTCGTCATGATGATTCCCTCCCTTTCAGCGGATCTCGCCCGGCATGATGGCAGCGTTCGGCGCGATGGTCTTGGCCTTGCCGACGACGCTGATCTTCTTTTCCTCGCCCTCTGCGAACGCGCCGCCGATCACGGCGCCGCGGCAGATGCGGCAGTCCTCACCGATGATGGCATGGCGAATGATCGCACCCTTTTCCACGCGCACATTCGGCATGATAACGCTGTCCTCGATGATCGCGCCCTCCTCGACGGTGCAGCCCGTGGAGATGACCGAGTGCGTGATGCTGCCGAAGATCTCACAGCCCTCGGCGATGAAGCTGTTGACATTCGTCGATTCCGCCGCAATAAAGCTCGACGGCATGGCGTAGTTTCTGGCATAAATGCGCTTGCCCTTCTCGCCGTAGAGATTGAATGCCGGCTCCTTGCCGAGCAGATCCATATTGGCCTCCCAGAGGGATTTGATCGTGCCGACATCCTTCCAGTAGCCCTCGAACTGATATGCAAACAGACGGTGTCCCGCCGCCAGAATTGCAGGAATGACGTTCTTACCGAAGTCGTTCTCGGACTTGGGATTCTCCTCATCCTCGATCAGGAACTTTTTCAGCACCGACCATTTAAATACGTAAATGCCCATGGACGCGTTGGTGCTCTTGGGTTTCTTGGGCTTTTCCTCAAATTCGTAGATTTCTCCGTCCTCGCGGGTGTTCATGATGCCGAAGCGGCTGGCCTCGCTCAGCGGCACCGTGCGCACGGCGATGGTACAGTCGGCATTCATCTGCTCGTGATAGCGCAGCATCGCGGCGTAATCCATTTTATAAATATGGTCGCCGGAGAGGATCAGCACATCGTCCGGATCGTAGCGCTCGATAAAGGGGATATTCTGATAAATCGCATTTGCAGTGCCCTTGTACCACTCGGATTTTTTGCTCTTGGCATAGGGCGGGAGCACCTGCGCACCGCCGTGGCTGCGGTTCAGGCGCCACGGCTGGCCATTGCCGATGTACTCGTTCAGCTCCAGCGGCTGGTACTGCGTGAGGATGCCCACGGTGTCGATGCCGGAGTTAACGCAGTTGGAAAGCGGGAAATCAATGATGCGGTATTTCCCTCCGAAGGGGACGGCGGGCTTGGCGGTGTTCTCCGTCAAAACCATGAGCCGGCTGCCCTGTCCGCCGGCAAGAAGCATTGCTACGCAGTGTTTTTTCTGGAAGTTCATGCTTGAGTCTCCTTTTCGTGTTTTCTCGGGGCGACCTTTCTGCGATAAAAGGTCGCGGAAAGCGGCGGGATGGTGAATTCTCCGGAATACGGCAGGCCGTGCATCGGCTCTTTCTGTGCCGTCACGGTGGGCAGCTCCAAGCCGGAGCCGCCGTAGCAGGCGCTGTCGCTGTCAAAGACCGGCTCGTATTCTCCGGCCTTCGGCAGCCCGAGGCGATAGCCCGTGCGCGTGACCGGGCAGAAGTTGCAGATGACGAGCAGCTCACGGCCTCGGCGGTCAATGCGGCGATAGGACACGATGCTGTTGTCGCAGTCGTCCGGCGCGATCCAGCGGAAGCCGTTCCAGTCGGAATCGTTGTTCCAGAGGCTGCTGTTGTCCAAATAGAAATGGTTGAGGTCACGGACATAGTCCTGCATCTGGCGGTGGCGGTCATAGCCCAGCAGCATCCAGTCGAGCTGCTGATCGTAGCGCCACTCGATGAACTGTGCAAGCTCGTTGCCCATGAAATTGAGCTTTTTTCCCGGGTGGCTCATCATGAAGCCGTAGAGCACGCGGAGATTGCTGAATTTCGCATCGTAATCGCCCGGCATTTTATTGATGAGCGAGCCTTTGCCGTGGACGACCTCGTCGTGTGACAGCGGCAGAATAAAATTCTCGGAATAGGCGTAGGTCATGGAGAAGGTCAGATTGTTGTGGCTTCCCTTGCGGAACAGCGGGTCAAGGGACATGTAGCGGAGCATGTCGTTCATCCAACCCATGTTCCATTTATAGAGGAAGCCAAGGCCGCCGTCGTAGTCAGGCTTCGTGACCATGGGATAGGCCGTGGATTCCTCGGCCGCAGTGATGGCGTTGCGGCGGGCGGAGAACACCGCGCGGTTGAGCTTGCGCAGGAAGGCGATCGCCTCCAGATTCTCCTTGCCGCCAAACTTGTTCGGGTGATATTCCCGGCGGCCGTAATCGAGATAGAGCATCGAGGCCACGGCGTCCACGCGCAGACCGTCGATGTGATAGGTCTCCATCCAATAAACGGCGTTGGAGATCAGGAAGGACTGCACCTCGCCCTTGCCAAAGTCGAATACGCGCGTCGTCCAGTCCGGATGCTCGTTCATCAAGGGATCGGACAGCTCATAGCAGCAAGTGCCGTCAAATTCATAAAGACCGTTTTCGTCCTTCGGAAAATGTGCCGGAACCCAGTCCAGCAGCACGCCGATGCCCGCCTGATGGCACTTGTCCACAAAGCGCATGAGCTGCTTTGGATCACCGTAGCGCGAAGTCGGCGCATAATAGCCCGTGACCTGATAGCCCCAAGAGGGATCGTAGGGGTACTCGGCCAGCGGCATCAGCTCCAGATGCGTGTAGCCCATGTCCTTGAGATAGGGCACCAGCTCGTCGGCCAGCTCCTCGTAATTATAGCAGCTTCCGTCCGGTTTGCGGCGCCAGGAGCCGAAATGCACCTCGTAAATATTCATCGGGCTGTCAAGGAGCTTGCGCTTGCCCTGTTGACGGCGATAGGCCGCGTCGTTCCACGAGTAGCCCTCCAGCGTGCAGACACGGCTGGACGTCTCCGGCAAGCGGCAGGTCTGGAAGCCATACGGGTCGGATTTATAGACCGTGGAGCCATCGGCGCGGCGGACGCAGAATTTATAGGCGTCGCCCTCCTTGGCGTAGACGGAAAACGCCTCCCACACACCGTATTCCAGATAAGTCATCGGCAGATCCACGGGGTTCCAGAAATTCCAGTCGCCCGTGACGCTCACGCCCTGTGCGTGCGGCGCCCAGACACGGAACACATAGCCCTGTACGCCCTCCTGCTCCGCCCGATGGCAGCCGAGGAAGGTGTAGGCCCGCGACTCATCACCCACGGAGAATCGTTTGAGTGAATTGTGCATCGCCTGCTCCATTCAAGCACACTCCTTTTTCTGTGGTTTCTGCAGGAAACTCCGATGCGGGGCTTTCCGCAGGATTGGTGTCGAATACAGAGGCTGTCCCCTGCTTTCTATCGAAATCTATTATACAACTTTGCACAAAAATTTCAACTGTTTTGCAGGAATCCTCACACTTATGTCATATTTTCCTTTCAGATTGAGAATTTCATCGTTTTTTCTGTATTGTACGTCTCTTTTCCTGAAAAATATGCGGAAAACAGACGATTGCGGAAAATTTCGGATTGTAAAATTTAATTCAAAGCCGGCCGGAGAAAAACTCCGGCCGGTCTGGGGATTGCATTATTTTACAATCAGGTTCACGAGCTTATTTTTCACGACGATCGTCTTGACGATGCTGCCGCCCTGTTTTTCAAGGAAACGCGCAATCTTCTCGTCGGCCTTCGCAAACTCGATCACGGTGTCGTTATCCAGATCGGCAGCGACATGAATCGTGCCGCGCAGTTTGCCGTTGACCTGAACGGCCATGTCGATCTCGGAATCCCTGCACTTGCTCTCGTCGTACTCCGGCCATGCGGAGACGGAGCAGATGCCCTCGAAGCCGTGGAGCTGCCAGATCTCGTCGCAGATATGCGGTGCAAACGGGCTGAGGAGCTGCAAAAGCGTTTTCAGCTCGGCAGCGTTACAGCCGTTGTCCGTCAGAGTCGAGGTCAGGGTCATGAGTGCGGCCAGCGCGGTATTGCCCTTGAGCGCATCGATGTCCGACGTGACCTTGCGGATGGTCTTGTGCAGAATGGCTTCGTTCTTCTTGGAATACGCCGTCTCGTGATCGTTCACAGTCTCGGCAAGATTCCAGACCTTGTCCAGGAAGCGCTTGCAGCCCTTGACGGCGTTCGTCGCCCACGTTGCGGCCTTTTCAAAGTCGCCGATGAAGATGATATAGGTGCGCATCGTGTCCGCGCCGTATTCGCGGATAACGTCCGTCGGATTGATGACGTTGCCGCGGGACTTGGACATTTTGATGCCGCCCTCACCGAGGATCATGCCGTGGCTCGTGCGCTTGGCATATGGCTCCTTGGTCGGTACGACGCCGATGTCATAAAGGAACTTGTGCCAGAAGCGGGAATAGAGCAGATGCAGCGTGGTGTGCTCCATGCCGCCGTTGTACCAGTCCACGGGGCTCCAGTATTTGAGTGCCTCAGGGCTTGCCAGTGCTTCATCGTTGTGCGGATCCATATAGCGCAGATAATACCACGATGAACCGGCCCACTGGGGCATGGTGTCCGTCTCGCGCTTGGCCGGGCCGCCGCAGCACGGGCAGGTGGTGTTGACCCACTCGGTGATATTTGCCAAGGGAGAATGGCCGTCGTCCGTCGGCTCATAGCTCTCGACCTCAGGCAGAAGCAGCGGGAGATCCTTTTCATCCAGCGGGACTGTTCCGCACTTCGGGCAATGGACAATGGGGATCGGCTCGCCCCAATAGCGCTGACGGGAGAACACCCAGTCGCGCAGCTTGAAGTTGACCTTCGCTTCGCCGACCTTCTTTTCCTCCAGATAGGCGACGATAGCCTTCTTTGCTTCCTCAACGCTCATACCGTCAAGGAAACCGGAATTCACCATCACGCCCGTGGCGCAGTCGGTAAAGGCAGCCTCCTGCACGTTGCCGCCCTTGACAACCTCGATGATCTCGCAGCCGAACTTCTTTGCAAAGTCCCAGTCGCGGTCGTCGTGCGCCGGAACGGCCATGATCGCGCCGGTGCCGTAGCTTGCAAGAACATAATCAGAGATAAAGATCGGGATTTCCTTGCCGTTGACGGGGTTGATGCCCTTCACGCCGCGAAGCTGCACGCCGGTCTTTTCCTTGGAAAGCTCGGTACGCTCAAAATCGGACTTCGCCGCAGCAGCCTTCTGATAGTCCTTGACCTCGTCGGCATTTTCCAGCTTGTCCATCCACTTTTCCACGAGCGCGTGCTCAGGAGAAAGCACCATGTACGTCGCGCCGAACAGCGTATCCGGGCGTGTGGTGTAGACAACAATATCGTCGCCCAGCGTGCTGCCGAAGCGAACCTCCGCACCGGTGGAGCGGCCGATCCAGTTGCGCTGCTGGATCTTCACGCGTTCGATGTAATCCACGTCATCCAGATCGTCCAGAAGCCGCTGGGCGTACTTCGTGATGCGCAGCATCCACTGGCTCTTTTCCTTGCGCACGACCGGACTGCCGCAGCGCTCACAGACATTCTCGACCACTTCCTCGTTGGCCAGCACGCACTTGCAGGAGGTGCACCAGTTGACGGGCATCTTGGCCTTGTAGGCAAGGCCGTTCTTATAGAGCTGGAGGAAGATCCACTGCGTCCACTTGTAATACTTCGGGTCGGTCGTGTTGATCTCCCGATCCCAGTCAAAGCTGTAACCCAACGCCTGAAGCTGACCGCGGAAGGTCTTGATATTGTTTTCCGTCACAATGGCCGGATGGATGTGGTTCTTGATCGCGTAGTTTTCCGTCGGCAGGCCAAAGGCATCATAGCCCATCGGGAACAAAACATTCTCCCCCTGCATCCGGTGCTTCCTGGCGATGACATCCATCGCGGTGTAAGGACGCGCGTGACCGACATGCAGGCCTGCACCGGAGGGATACGGAAACTCGATCAGCGCATAAAACTTCTTCTTGTCCGCGCCGGTTTCGGCCTTATAAAGCTCTTTTTCCGCCCAAATCTTATGCCATTTGCTCTCAATGGCGGTAAAATCGTATTTCACTTTGCTTCCTCCTCAAAAGAAACGGGAATTTGCGTCGCGTCGTTCCAGAGGCGCTCCAAGTCGTAAAATTCGCGGGTCTCGTTCGTAAATACATGCACGACCACACAGCCGAAATCCAGCAGCACCCACGTTCCGCCGCGATGCCCCTCTCGGTGCAGCAGCGGCTCGTGCAGCTCGTCCACGGCGGCCTCGACCGCATCACAGAGCGTCTTGACATGCGTGTTGGAGGTACCGGTGCAGATCAGGAAATAGTCCGCGATACTGGTCACATCCGCCACCTCAAGCAGACGGATGTCCAGGCCCTTGCGGTCGTCAAGCGCCTTCGCAGCGCGAAGGGCAATCTGTTTGGGAGTATATTCCATAGTATTTTCCTTTCTTAGCCGCGGCCTGGCTCCGGCTCGACGCGGGGCGGTTCATCCGTAGGCTCGGTCGGCTCCGTCGGTGTCGTAGATTCCGTCGGCTTGGACTCCGACGGGGTTGTAGGCTCGGTCGGCGTGGTGGGATCCGTGGGCTTGGTCGGCTCGGTTGTGGTAGGAGTCGTCGGCTCGGTCGGTGTTGACGGCGACGTCGGTTCGGTCTTGCTCGGTTCGGTCGGCTCCGTTGTGCTCGAAGGTTCGGTTGCCTTGGTGTCGCTCGTGCTGCCGCCGTTTGCCTGACGGATATTCAGATCATAGCTGGTCAGGGGGTGATTCTTGTCCGGAATAAAGTGCGCATTGAGAATCTCCAGCGTCTTGTTCGGCCAGATCTCATAATAGTCGCCGCCGTTCACGCGCACGCCCTCGCCGGGCAGCGTCACGGTATACATATTGTCAAAATTACACTGCGTCAGACGGCGGGCAAAATAGATGATGTTGCCCAGTGTCAGGTCGGTGCGGACATACTCAGAAAAAATCTTTGCATATTCCGGGATCTGCGAGATGGAGATCGTCTCAACGCACTTCTTGGCAAGTGCCTTCAGGAAAGACTGCTGCACCTCGGTGCGGCGGATATCGGCCGTAGCGTAGCCGGAACGGTAGCGGCAAAGCTGAATGGCGTGCGCGCCGTCGAGCGTCTGCCAGCCCTTTTGCAGATGGATATAGAGATCCTGCGTCGGGTCGTCGTAGTTCATGTTCATCGGAACTTCCACATAAACGCCGCCGACCATATCGACAATCTTCTCAAAGGCCTCCAGATCGACCAGCACATAGCCGTCCATCCAGATGCCGAAGGTCTTGCCGATCTTGTCCTCCAGCGCGCGGATTCCCTTCTCACCCATACCGGCAGAGCCGTAGACGGAATTGATCTTGGGAAGATAATAATCACCGTAAATATAGGTGTCGCGCGGGATACTCAGAAGCGAGACTTCATTCGTGCCGGTGTTCAGGTTTGCAATGATGATGGTGTCCGTGCGGCCGCCGTCGCCGTCCGTGCCGCAGATAAGAATATTGAACACGCCGTCGTCCGTGTTCTCGACGGTCTCGCCGTCGTTATTCTGCGGGATGGTCGCGGTGCTGCCGGAGCTGGGATCGACATCCACGCGGGTATTGTGATTGCGGTTGTTATTCGAGGGTGCGACCGCCGCGCTGCTGTAAAGCACGGACAGGCACATCACGATCGCGCCGAGGAAAACGCAGATGGAAAACGTCAGCAGAATCGTGCCCTTTGCACGGCCGCTCATGCCGCCGGATTTTTTAGGCGCACTGCGCTGCGGCTGACGGGTATTCGCGTTCTGTGCAGACCGCTGCGAGACGTTGTCATAGCGTTTGCGGCTGCTGTTTCCGAATAGCTTCATTACTCACTCGTCCTTTCTTTGAGTTCCTTTAGGGCTGCAAGAGAATTTTCATCGACCTCCCGGCCGCGCTCACGAAGCTGCTCCACGGACATCTCCAGTCCCAGCGCCACAGCCGCGTCCAGATCGGTCTGCGCTGCGGTGCGCAGCTTTTCCACACCCGGAAAATCGCGGTTCGGCTCCATGTAATCGGCAAGGTAGATGATTTTTTCCAGCGTGTTCATGCCTGCACGGCCGGTCGTGTGCCAGCGGATGGCCTTGCAGACCTCCGGACTTTCCCCAAACACACGCTCCGCTACCGCAGCGCCGGTCTTTGCGTGCAGGAGCTTGGCATTTTTACGTTCAAAATCAGAAAGCATCATACCATATGTCTCGCACAATTGCAACTGCTCCGACGGCGTAAGCGCTTTTGTCACGTCATGCAGAATGCCCGCGCGACGCGCGGCATCGGTATCCGCGCCGAATCGCTGTGCCAGCTCCGCCGCCGTTTGGCTGCACCCGGCGGCATGCGGAACACGCTTGGCCTTATGCAGGCTCAGGCTGACGCGCGAAAGCTCATCAAAGGGCAGATTTTTCAGATCGTGCCCGACATAATACAGTCTGCGCCGCTCGATCTCGTCATATACTAACGGGCTGACATAGCTACGTCCGGCGCCGAAGGCCAGCATGGCACGCACGGAGGTCGAGGAATAGGGCAGAAAATCGTTTTCCAGCCACACAACGCGGGCGCCGAAGCGTTCGCGAAGCCGCTGTGCCTGCTGCTCAAGGACTTCCCTGTCGTCCTCGGCACGGTGCGCCACAACGAGCGTGGTCTCCTTGCAGATGACCTCCGGGCTGTACCATTTCTCAAAGCCGAGGAACATATCCGTTCCCATGAGCAAAAACAACTCGTCCGCGGCAAAGCGCGTGCGCAGCTCGAGAACGGTGTCTGCCGTGTAGCTCTTGCCCTCACGCCTGAGTTCCATATCGCTGACAGTGCATTTTGCAATGTCAGCGCAGGCAAGCTCCGTCAGGACAAAGCGCTGCAAAGCATCCGGAGAATTGGCGCTGAGCGTCTTATGCGGCGGGTCGTTTGCCGGAATGACAAACAGCTCGTCCAAGCCCAGCTTTTCCTGAAATTCCCGCAGGGCAAGCACATGCCCGCGGTGCGGCGGGTTGAAGCTGCCGCCGAAAATACCGATTCTCGCCATAGGCTTACTTTTTGCCGTTGCGCCGGTCGATCGCCGCCTGAATGGCTGCCTGGCGGAAGTACTCGTTGCGCTTTTCACGCAGCTCCTTGGCCTGACGACGGCGTTCCTGTGCGCCGCGGCGGACGGGATTTTCCGCCTTTTTCTTCAGAAGTCGCGCGGCACGCGCGGCCTCCTGTGTCTTTTTCTCGGACTTTTTATAAATCACGAACTTCGAGCCGACCGTCTGAATGCCCTCGGCATTGAGCGCCTGACACAGCTCGTCGGATACCTCTCTTGCACTCATTAACGCCGCCTCCAGCACGCGGCCCTTGACCAGCTCGCGCGCAGTGAGCTGAGTTCTGGCCTCTGCGATGACCTGCTCGGTCACGCCGCCCTTGCCGACCATCAGAGTTGTCTCCAGTGTGTTGGCCTGCGCACGCAGATCGGCGCGTTCTTTACTCGTCAGCATCCCATTGCTCCTTTCCGATTTTCTCCGCCAAGAGCTTTAACGCTCTGGCGCGGTGAGAAATTCTGTTTTTCTGTTCTGCGGGCATTTCCGCAAAGGTGCAGCCCGCCTCGGGAATATAAAAAATCGGGTCATAGCCGAAGCCGCCCTCGCCGTGCGCCTCACGCAGCAGCTCACCCGGACATTCGCCGCGCGCGACGATCTTTCTGCCGTTCGGCAGCAGCAGCGTGATGACGCTGACAAAGCAGGCGGCGCGGTCGTCCTCGTGCTCCATGTTGTGCAACAGCAGCTCCAGACGAGCGCGATCGGAATCCAACCCGCCGTAGCGCGCGGAGCGTACCCCCGGCGCACCATTCAGCGCTCTGACCATCAATCCGGAATCGTCCGCGACCGTGGCGCAGCCGCTGGCCTCGAGTGTGGCCCTCGCCTTGATATACGAATTTTCTTCAAACGTCTCTCCGGTCTCCTCCGGCTCGACGTGCAATCCGGCTTCTTTGAGAGAACAGACTTCAAAGCCCAGCGCCGATAAGATCGCATCCAGCTCGGCAACCTTATGGGCGTTATTGCTCGCAACGATCAGTTTCATTATAATGCCCCCAAGCAGCGGCGCTGCATCTGCGTGAGGACGGCGTTGCCCTTGCGGCAGAGCGCGATAAGCTTGCGCTGTTCCTCGATGGTGAAAGGCCTGCCCTCGCCCGTAGCCTGCAATTCGATGAGATCTCCCTCGGCGGTCATGACGCAATTGAGATCGACCAGCGCACGGGAATCCTCCTCGTAGCACAGGTCAAGCATCGCTTCATTGCGCACAATGCCCGCCGAAATGCCTGAAACGTAAGTTTTCAGCGGCATTTGTGTGATCTTTCCTTGCTCCATGAGTCTGCGGCAGGCCAGTGCCAGCGCGATGAAGCCGCCCGTCACGGACGCCGTGCGCGTGCCGCCGTCGCCCTGTAAAACATCGCAGTCGATCGTGACCGTGCGCTGACCGAGCGCTTCCAGATCAATCGCACTGCGCAGGCTGCGGCCGATAAGGCGCTGGATCTCCGCGCTGCGGCCCGAGAGCTTGAGCTTGGAAATATCGCGCTTGCTGCGCTCACGGTTGGCGCGCGGCAGCATGGAGTATTCCGCCGTCACCCAGCCGCCGCTGGTCACGTGCGGCGGTACGCGTTCCTCGACGGACGCATTGCAAAGCACCATCGTGTCTCCGATCTCGATCAGGCAGCTTCCCTCGGCAAATTTGGAAAAGCCGAGCGTCGCCTTGACCTTGCGCATTTCGTCTGCCGCTCTGCCGTCTGTTCTCATATCCTTCCTCCTTAGATCAGCGCGTCGATGAACGCTCTTGCGTCAAAGGGCATCAGATCGTCCATCTGCTCGCCCACGCCGATGTATTTCACGGGAATTTGCAGGCTGTCGGCCACCGCTACGACGATGCCTCCCTTGGCTGTACCATCGAGCTTGGTCAGGGCGATTGCCGTCACGCCCGCGATTTCCTTAAACTGTTTGGCCTGCATCAGGCCGTTCTGGCCGGTCGTACCGTCGAGGACGAGCAACACTTCTTTATCCGCACCGGGCAGCTCGCGGTCGATGATGCGGGAAATTTTGCCCAGCTCGTTCATGAGATTTGCCTTGTTGTGCAGCCGTCCGGCAGTGTCGCAGAGAATCACGTCCGTACCTCTGGCCTTGGCCGCAGAGATTGCGTCAAAGACAACGGAGGCGGGGTCTGCCCCCTCGTGCTGACGCACGATGTCCACGCCCGAGCGGTTCGCCCAAATCTCAAGCTGATCCGCAGCAGCGGCACGGAAAGTATCGCCCGCGCAAAGGAGGACTTTTTTGCCCTGTTCTTTCAGGCTGTGCGAGAGCTTGCCGATGGTCGTGGTCTTGCCGACGCCGTTGACACCGATGACCAATATCACGGAGGGCTTTGTGCCGATTTTTAAGGTCGTGTCACCTACGTCCAGCATTTCCACAAGGATGTCCTTAAGTGCGCTGCGAATTTCCTCCGCATCGCGCAGCTTCTGCTCCTTCACACGCTGGCGCAGCAGCTCGACCGCCTTGCACGAGGTCTCCACACCCATGTCTGCAAGGATCATGCTTTCCTCTAATTCTTCGTAAAACTCGTCGTTTGCACCGGAAAAGCCCGAGAAAATGCCGCCAAAGGTCGAAGCCATAGCCGTTCTCGTCTTTTTCAGACCGTTTTTGATCTTTTCAAAGAAACCCATATTATTCCTCCGTAATAATTCCGAGCGTCTGCTCCATTTCATTCAAATCCAGATGCAGGATCTTGGAAATACCCTGCTCCTGCATGGTCACGCCATAGAGCACGTCGGCTTCCTCCATCGTGCCGCGGCGGTGCGTGATGACGATAAACTGCGTGCTGCCGCTGAAGCCTCGCATATAGCTGGCAAAGCGCTGGACATTGCGGTCGTCCAGAGCCGCGTCGATCTCGTCGAGCATGCAGAACGGCGTCGGCCGCACCTTCAGGATTGCAAAATACAGTGCGATGGCCACGAAGGCCTTCTCGCCGCCGGAGAGCAGCGTGATGGTCTTGACCTGCTTGCCGGGCGGCTGGACGCGAATTTCAATGCCGCAGGTCAGCGGCTGCGTCGTGTCCTCCAGCTCGAGTGAGCCCTTGCCGCCGCCGAACATTTCGGTAAAGGTCTGGCCAAAATAGGTATTGATGCGGGCAAATTCCGTGGTGAAGATCTCCGTCATCTGCTTGGTAATGTCCTGAATAATGCCCTCAAGCTCACGTTTGGAGGTCAGTACATCATCGCGCTGCCCGGTCAGATATTCGTAGCGCTCGTTAACGCGGCCGTATTCCTCGATGGCGCCGAGGTTCGGCGTACCGAGCGCGGAAATTTTGCGTTTCAGCTCCGCGACGCGCTTGCTTGCAGCCTGCACGCTCTCGATGGGTGCGGCAGCCTGCGGCGCGGTCGTGCGCGTCAGCTCGTAGCTCTCCCACAGCCGATCGATGATCTGCTTTTCTTCCATCTCGGCTGAGGTCTTTTTCGCCTCCAGACGAGCGCTTTCGCGCTCCATATTCAAAATATCGCGGTTCTTGTTTTGTGCTTCCTTTTCGGCCGAGGTCTTGCGCGCCTCGACCTGCTTGCGCTCCTCAAGCGCGTTCTTCAGCGCGTCTCGCTTGGTGTCGGTCGCGGCATTCTGCGCAGTCAGCGCCTCCTCGCGCTCTTTGATCTGCCGCTCGAGTGCCGCAAGCTCCTCGGAATAGGTCTGTACGAGTGCAAGCTTCTGCGCACGGTCGCCCTGCATGGCCTGCTCAAGGCCCTGTAAGCGATGGATAGAGTCCTGTGCAGTTGTCTTTTCCGCATCCAGCGACGCGATCTGCATGCGGATATGCGTCAGACGTTCGGAAATGCGGCTGCTCTGTTCCGCAGCCACGCTCTGACCGTCTGACAGGACTGCCAGCTCCTGTGCGGCGGCTTCGAGCTTGCGATTTAGCTCTGTAATCTGGACGTCGAGCGCAGCTTTTCGTTCCCCGTCCTTTTTATTTCTGGCATCTAACGATGCAAGTTCGCCCTCCGTAGAGACAATGGTATCGCGGATCGCACCGTATAGTGCAGCATACTGCTTTTCCTCACCCTGCAGGCGCAGCACCTCATCCTCGGCAGTGCGCAGGCGGCCTTCCTCGGCAGAAAGCTCAAACTCGACCTGCTGTACCTGACGCGTTGCCTCGGAAAGCTCGGCTTTCAACCCGTTCAGCTTCTGCGTGAGCGTATCACGCTGCCCCTTCAGGCGCTCAATCTCATTGGCACGGGACAGCACGCCCGCATTTTTCGACACCGAGCCGCCCGTCATGGAGCCGCCGGCATTGACGACCTGTCCGTCGAGCGTGACAATGCGGAAGCGGTGACCGAAGCGGTTGGCAATCGCGACCGCCGCATCCATGTCCTCGGCGATGACCGTTCTGCCCAGCAAATTGCTCAAAATCCCGGCATATTTCTGCTCGCACTGCACCAGTTCCGAAGCTATGCCCACGAAACCGCGGCAGGACTCCACCCCCGCTTCGTTCAGCGGGCGTGCGCGGATCACGCTCATCGGCAGGAAAGTCGCACGGCCTGCATCGGTACGCTTGAGATAGCCGATAGCCGCCTTGGCCGCAGTCTCGTCCGTAACGACGATCTGCTGCATGGCGTTTGCCAGCGCAATCTCGACCGCGACCGCATACTCGTCTGCCACGCGGATAAGCTTGGAGACCGGCCCTTCGATGCCGCGCAGCGAACCGCGGCGGCTCTCCTGCATGACGACGCGCACAGCCTTGGAAAAGCCCTCGTATTCGCGCTCCATTTCCTCAAACACACGCAGCTTTGCCGAGACGCTGTCAAGTGCAACAGAAGTGTCCCCCGTTTGCTTTTGCAGTGCATCGCGCCGCTCGGCGCGGGTTTTGGCACGCAGGCGATAGCCCTCGATGGTATTTTTCGCTGCAGTCGCCTCGTCCTGCGCATCGGAAAGCGCAGCGCGGCTGGCATTTAACTGTTTTTTAGTCTGCTCGCAGCGTTCACTGGCTGCCGCATAGTCGTCCTGCGCCTGCGTGCGGCGCTCATCGTTCAGACGCATGGCATCGAGCAGTGCCGAAAGGTCGGCCTGCCGGCCGGACAGCTCGGCGCGCCGCTGCTCCTGCTCATTGCGCAGGCTCAGATATTGTTTTGTTATGCCGTCGGCGGAGTCGGCAAGACGCTTGCCCTCTGCCTCTGCCGCACGCTGCTCCTGCTCGGCCGTTTCCCGCTCGCTTGCAATCTGCGCCATACGATCCTTCAAAGATGCAATCTGCTCGGCAATGCCGCCGCTGCGGCTGTCCTGTTCGGAAAGCTCCTGCTGCACGCGGGCAATGTTCGCCCTGCTGTTGCCGCAGTTGGTCTGCAGAACGGCAATCTCGCCCCGCACGCCCTGTGCCAACGCCTCCATCTGCGAGATCTCCTCTCGGAGCTGATCGGTCTGCACGTCACGGTTGTGCAGATCGAAGGTCAGGGTCTCGGACGTCACATAAAGCTGGTCGAGTGCCTCGTGCTCCCGCTGTAAAATAAACACGGCGGAGTTGTAATCCTCCTCGGCCTTGCGTGCGGTGGCGCTGAGGCGGTCAAGGTTCTGCAAAAACACCGCGACCTCCACGCCCTTCAGCTCGTCGCGCAGCATCAGATACTTCTGTGCCTTTTCGGCCTGCTCCTTCAGCGGAATGACCTGAAGCTCGAGTTCGGAAATTTTGTCCCCGATGCGCAGCAGATTGTCCTCGGTGTTGGCAAGGCGGCGCTCCGTCTCCTCCTTGCGGTGGCGGTATTTGGAAATGCCCGCCGCTTCCTCAAAAATCTCGCGGCGATCGGTGCTTTTCAGGGACAGGATCTCATCGATTCGACCCTGAGAAATATTGGAATAACCCTCGCGGCCGAGGCCGGTGTCCATAAACAGCTCGTTGATGTCGCGCAGACGCACGCTCTGACGGTTGATATAGTATTCGCTTTCCCCCGAGCGGTAATACCTCCGGGTAATCATCAGCTCGTCCGCATCGAATTTGAGCGCACGGTCGGAATTGTCCAGGATCAGCGTCGCCTCCGCGAAACCCACGGGACCGCGCTTCTGCGTGCCGCCGAAAATAACGTCCTCCATCTTCTGTCCACGCAGCGAACGGGAGTTCTGCTCGCCCATGACCCAGCGAATAGCGTCGGAAATATTCGATTTTCCGCTGCCGTTCGGGCCGACGATCGCGGTAATATCGTGGCCGAAGGAAACGGTCGTCTTATCCGGAAAGGACTTAAAGCCCTGAATCTCAAGCTGCTTCAGATACATCTGTACAATACCCCTATTGTATTATCGATCTATCCTACCACAATTTACGTCAAAATGCAAGCCCGGCCGCCTTTTCTGTACTGAAAAACAGCAAAACACCGCCTGCGCAGGCAGGCGATGCTCTTATGTGATACAATCAGGTCATTTTTCCCGCAGAACGTAAGAAAACAATTCAATATTCTCCGCACCCAGCGCACCGAGCGCAGCGGCGGTCGCGCTCTGCTGCTCCGGCGTGTTAAATTGCGGGATCAGCGGCACGCGGACGTGGACTTTCGCAGGGCAGTTCATCAAAAGATGCCGCAGGTTCTCCCGCGCCTGTGCACCGCTATGCCCGGTATAGGCATAATAGACCGTCTCATCCCAGTCCTTGATGTCCACGACGAACTCGTCCACAGCCTTCTCGCACTGCGCCAGCAGCTCCGGTGCGACGTTCAGGCTTGTCTCCACGGTCAGCCGCCAGCCCGGGCACAGCGCACGGAACTCGGCCAGAAACGCCGCATGCAGCAGCGGCTCTCCGCCGCCGAAGGTCACGCCGCCGCCGGTCGCCCGAAAATAAAGATCGTCGCAGCGTACCCTCGCAAAAAGCTCCTGCGGCGAGAGAAGCTCCGGCTGTTTTTCCGACAGGATCCTGCGGTTGATGCACCATTTGCAGGAAAGCGGGCAGCCCGCGCCCGCGACGAGCGTCGTCACACCCGTGCCATCCGTCTGCATCCGCAGACGTGACAGCCCGAGAAGCGGAAACCGCGTCATGGCGCGTCAGATTCGGCAGCGTCGTCACCGCCGCGCTGAAAATCAGACTCGCTATATTCTCCGAGAAGCTCCACGGTGTCAGTTTCGGGAGGCGCAGAAACGCTTGCTTCGACCTCGCCGGAAAGCTGATCGTCCTGCCGCGGCTCCACGCAGCCCGCCATGCTCAGGGAAATACCCGCCGCCACGGCGGTCACGGCAACAGCCTTACCCAGCCGTTGCCGCTTCTGAAGGGCGCGTTCCAGCTCGCGCAGCTCCTGCTCACAGCGTGGACAGGTACCGCTGCACTCGCCCCGATGGGTACACTCGCGCGTGATGTAGGGAATGTCGTTTTCCTCCGCGATCTTTCGGCGGATCTCTTTCAGGATTTTACATTTCTTTTTTCCGAACATATGGCATCCCTCCTGTTATTTTGACGCAAAAAGTACGATTCGGTTCCAAAAAATCGGAGACTGCCCAAAACGCCTCTCGGAATTTTGGGACAGTCTCCGAATCATCATCGAATCTCCTTCGGGAAGAGTCTGCGGATTGCCTGCATAGCCGCCGCCTGCTCGGCGCGCTTCTTGCTCGTGCCCGTGCCGCTGCCAACCGATTCGCCGTTCAGAGAAACCTGCACGGTGAATTCCTTGCAGTGATCCGGGCCGCTCTCGCCCGTCAGCTCGTAGGAAAGATGCTGCTCCTTCTTGCGCTGCACCAGCTCCTGAAGCTCGGTTTTATAATCGTGGGTCTTTTCCGCGACGGACAGAAGCGTAAGCACATGGCGCTCCACAATGCCCTTGGCAACTTCAAAGCCGCCGTCAAGATATGCCGCCGCGATCAGTGCCTCGACAACGTCCGACGTGATGCTGGCGCGGTGACGGCCGCCGGTCTGCTCCTCGCCGTTGCCGAGAAGCAGATAATCGCCCAGCGAGAGCTTTTCCGCAACAAGCGCGAGGTTCTTTTCGCACACCAGCTCCGCGCGGATACGCGACAATTCTCCTTCGAGCTTGTCCGGGAAGGCTTTGAACAAATATTCCGCCGTAACAAAGCCAAGAATGGAATCGCCCAGAAACTCCAGCCGCTCATAGCTTTCGAACGCGTCCTTATAGACCTCGTTGGCATAGGACGTGTGCGACAGCGCACGGCGCAGCAGTTCCCGGTCACGGTATTCGTAGCCGAGGGCACGTTCCAGCTCAGTCTGCATGGTTTGCCTCCCGCGGAAGCGTCATCTTGGAGATGTTCGCGCGAATCTCCTCGCAGAAGCCGCTGCGTGCAGCCTCGACCGCCTGATGCACCGCGCCGCGAATGGCCAGCGCATCGGACGAGCCATGCGCCTTGATGACGGGCTTATTCAGGCCGACGAGCATGGAGCCGCCGGTCTCGCGGTAGTCCATCAGCTTGCGGATCTCCTGCACGCCGGACTTGCAGCAGAGGTATCCGATCTTGGAGATGAAATTACGCTTAAACATCTTTTTCATCAGGCCGGACATAAAGCTCGCCGTGCCCTCAATGCTCTTGAGCAGAATGTTGCCCGAGAAGCCGTCAGCCACGATCACATCCGCGCCGCCCATGAGAACGTCCCGCGCCTCAATGTTGCCGGCGAAGTGAATCAGACCGTTTTCGTCAGCCTTTTTCAGCAGGTCATAAGCGCTCTTATGCAGCTCGTCGCCCTTGCCTTCCTCCGCGCCGTTGTTCAAAAGCGCCACGCGCGGCTGCGCAATGCCCAGCGCCTTCTGCGCGTACAGCGAACCCATGCAGCCGAACTGCATCAGAAACTCCGGCGTACACTCCGCATTTGCACCGGCATCGATCAGCACGGCCTTCGTCGGAAACAGCGGCGCAAAGGCCGCGCGGCGGATGCCGCGGATGCGCTTGACCAGCAGCGTTGCTGCCGTCAGCAGTGCGCCGGTATTTCCCGCGGAAATAAAGGCGTCGCCGGAGCCGTCTGCCAGCATTTTCAGTCCCATGACCATGGAGGAATTGCGGTGCTGCTGCACGACCTGCGTCGGGTCGGCGTGCATATCGACCATGTCCTCGGCGTTGGCAATCTCCACGCCCTCGGGCAGCGTGTCGATTCCCTTGGCCTTCATGCCGCGCAGGATGTCCTCCCCCCGGCCGACGAGCACGATCTCTGTCTGAAATTCCTTTGCGGCCTGTACCGCGCCGAGAACGATCTCGTCCGGTGCGTTGTCGCCGCCCATGGCGTCAATGATGATCCTCATGCCTGTTCCTCATTCTTTCTCCCCGCCAGTGCGTCGATGTGCGCAAGAGCACGCTGCGCAATGGCGAGGTTTTTATTTGCCTTGCCCCGAATTCTCTGATCGAGCGGAGCGATAATTCCAAAGTTGATATTCATCGGCTGGAAGGCGCCGACACTGCCCGCGCTGACATAATGTCCCAGCGCACCAATGGCGGTGTCCGTTCCGAAGTCCGGCGGGTTCTCACCCTGCAGTCTTGCGGCCATAGACACGGCGGCCAGATACCCCGACGCGCAGGATTCCACATACCCCTCCACGCCGGTCATTTGCCCGGCAAAGGAGACAAGCGGATCGCGGCGGTCAGCGAAGGTCGCGTCCAGCAGCGCGGGCGAATTGAGAAATGTATTGCGGTGCATCACGCCGTAGCGGACATATTCCGCCTGCCGCAGCGCGGGAATCATGGAAAACACCCTCCGCTGCTCTGGGAAACGCAGATGCGTCTGGAAGCCGACAAGGTTATAAACCGTACCCTCGGCGTTGTCCTGCCGAAGCTGCACCACGGCGTAAGGCTCGCGCCCGGTTTTGGGGTCGCGCAGGCCGACAGGCTTCATCGGCCCGTAGCGCAGCGTATCCGTGCCGCGCCGTGCCATGACCTCGACAGGCATGCAGCCCTCAAAGACGCTCTTGTCCTCAAAGCCGTGAACCTCCGCCTCCTCGGCGGTGGCCAACGCCTGCACAAAGGCAAGATATTCGTCCTTATTCATCGCGCAGTTGATATAATCCGCGCTGCCGCGGTCATAACGCGAGGCGCGCCACGCAAGCTCCATATCCACGGATTCCAGCGTGACCAGCGGTGCCGCCGCGTCGAAGAAATGCAGATCGTCCGCGCCGCCGAAATATTCCCGGATTGCCTCGGTCAGCGCGTCCGAGGTCAGCGGCCCCGTTGCGACGATCACCGGCCCCTGCGGGACCTGTGTCACTTCCTCGGAGACGACCTCGATATTCGGATGACTGCGTATTTTCTCCGTGACCATGGCAGAGAAGCCGTAGCGGTCTACCGCAAGGCAGCCGCCCGCCTCCACGCGCGTTGCATCCGCGCAGGACAAAATCAGGCTGCCCACGCGCCGCAGCTCCTCCTTCAGAAGTCCGACGGCGTTTTCCAGCCGGTCGCCGCGCAGAGAGTTGGAGCAGACCAGCTCCGCAAAATCCGCGCAGTGATGCGCAGGCGTCATTTTTGAGGGCTTCATTTCATAGAGCTTCACGGAAAATCCGCGCTGCGCGAGCTGCCAGGCGGCTTCGCTGCCGGCAAGACCCGCGCCGATCACCTTTACTTGCGTCATTTCTTGGATTCCTTTTTCGTTTTTGCTGCGGTCTTTGCTGTTTTCGTGGCCTTAGTCGACTTCGTTGTTTTCTTTGCCGCAGTCTTTTTTGCCGGCTTTTCTGACTTTTCCGACTTTTTGCTCTCGTCCTCGATGGCTTCGGCGGTCTCGACGCTGTCGCTCGTCGCCTTGGGCATCCGGCGCTTATAGCCACGCTTGTCCTCCGGCAGGAAATTCGGGCAGTTTTCGTTGATACAGAAGGGCGTCAGTCTGCCGCGCCCGGACTTTTTGAACATCGTCTGGCCGCAGGACGGGCAGTCCTGCTCCGTCGGCACGTCCCACGTCATAAAGCCGCACTCCGCGCCGCGTTCGCAGGCGTAATAGGTGTAGCCCTTCTTGGACTTACGCTTTAGGATGCCGCTTCCGCAGCGCGGGCAGCGACCCGGCATGCGCTCGACGATGGGCATGGTAAACTTGCACTCCGGGAAGCCCGAGCAGGCAAGGAATCGTCCGAAGCGGCCGCTCTTGACGAGCATGGGCTTTCCGCAGATCTCGCAGACCTCGTCGGAAACCTCGTCCGGCACCTTGATACGCGTGCCCTCGAGCGCCTTTTCCGCGTCGAGCATCTCCTGATGGAAGCCCTTGTAGAAACCGCGCAGAACGTCCTTCCAGAACACCTTGCCGGATTCGACCTCGTCCAGCTCGTGCTCCATGTTCGCCGTAAATTCCACGTCAATGACATCATTGAAGCGTTCGATCATCAGCTCTGTCACAACGCGGCCAAGCGGCGTCGGGAACAGGCGCTTGTCTTTTTTAATGACATACTCGCGTGCTTCGATCGTCGCAACGGTCGAAGCATAGGTGGACGGACGGCCAACGCCGCGTTCCTCCATCGCCTTGACCAGCGTCGCCTCGGTATAACGCGCAGGCGGCTGGGTAAAGTGCTGATCCTTGCTGACTTTTTCGGCAGTCAGATGCTCCGAGCCATCAAGATTCGGCAAAGAAGAAGTTTTTTCCTCAGCCTCGTCGTCACGACCTTCCTCGTAGACCGCCGTAAAGCCCGCAAAGGTCATGATCTGGTCGGTCGCGCGGAAAGTGTGCCCGGCGCAGACGGCATCGATCTGCACGGAATCATAGCGTGCGTCCGCCATCTGGCAGGCCACAAAGCGGCTCCAGATGAGCTTGTACAGGCGGTACTGCTCCTTGGTCAGATCGTCCTTGATGCTCTCCGGGTCAAAACGGACGTTGCTTGGCCGAATGGCCTCGTGCGCGTCCTGCGCACCCTCTTTTTTGCGGAAATGGCGCGGCGAGCCGGGATAGTAGCCGGTGCCGTAGCGCTCACAGATCAGATCGCGCGCGGCTGCCAGCGCCTCTTCGGAAAGGCGCAGCGAGTCGGTACGCATATAGGTAATCAGACCCACGGAACCCTCGCCCGTGATCTCCACGCCTTCATAGAGCTGCTGTGCGACCGCCATCGTGCGGCGCGGCGTCATGTTGAGCTTGCGCGAGGCCTCCTGCTGAAGCGTAGATGTGATAAAGGGCGGTGTCGGAGAGCGGCGCTTTTCCGCACGCTTGATGGACGCAATGGTAAATTCCCTGCCCTGAATGTCGCGCTCGATCTCAAGGGCGTCTTCCTTGCTGTGCAGCTCGCGCTTTTTACCGTCGCCGTAATAGCGTGCTGTGAAGGAACCGGCCTTTTCCCTGCAGCGCAGCAGGACGTCCAGCGTCCAGTATTCCTTCGGCACAAAGGCCTCGATCTCTTTCTCGCGTTCAACGACCAGACGTGTGGCGACAGACTGCACGCGCCCTGCGGACAGGCCGCGGCGAACCTTTTTCCACAGCAGCGGGCTGAGCTGATAACCGACAATGCGGTCAAGGATGCGTCGCGCCTGCTGCGCGTCCACAAGATTATAGTCAATATCGCGCGGCTGCTGAATGCTTTTCGTTACGACATTTTTGGTGATCTCATTGAAGGTCACGCGCCTGGTCTTATCGTCCGGCAGCGCCAGAAGCTCCTTCAAATGCCAGGAAATAGCCTCTCCCTCGCGGTCAGGGTCGGTTGCGAGATAGACGCACTCGGCCTTTTTCGACGCGCTTTTCAGTTCGGAAATCAGGCTCTCCTTGCCCGCCAAGGGCAGGTATTCCGGCGTGAAATCGTGCTCGATGTCCACGCCCATCGTGCTCTTGGGCAGGTCGCGCAGATGCCCCATGCAGGCCTGCACCTGATAGTCCGGTCCAAGGTATTTTCCAATCGTTTTCGCCTTTGAGGGCGACTCCACGATCACCAGATTCGTTGCTCCCTTTGCCATACAGGCAAACCTCCAAATGTGTTATTTTCCGAGCGCCCGGCAGCGGTTACCGGCTTCTTTAACGGCCAGCTTCCTGATCTGAAGCATGGTCAGAGCAGCCGCCACGCGCTGCGCCGGAAGGCCGGTCTTGACCACCAGCTCGTCGGCGAGCACAGCCTCGGGCGTGAGCGCCTCGTAAACTGCGGCTTCGTCACCGGTCAGCGCCGGTTTTGTTTCTTTTACGTCACTATAATTCCTGTTTTCCGGATTGTCAATGACTTTTTTGTCGACGGCTTCTTCGACAACAACCGGCGTATATACCGGCGCAGGCCGTCCGAAGCGCGCCATGAAGCTGCGCTCCATGGCCTCGCGGCTGCGGCCGTCGGAGAGCTTTCCCGGAAACATCTGCTCGTATTCGCGCAGCACATCCCAGCCGTTTTCCACGACGATCGCGCCGTCACGGATCAGACGGTTGCTGCCCTCGCAGCTTTTCACGCCGAGATTTCCGGGAATCGCAAACACGTCGCGCCCCTGCTCGAGCGCCAGATTCGCCGTAATAAGCGCACCGCTCTTTTCCGGTGCCTCCACGACCAAAATGCCGAGGGAAAGTCCGCTGATGATGCGGTTCCGCACCGGGAAATTCCCGGGATTCGGTCTTGTCCCCGGCTGATACTCGCTTAAAATACAGCCGCGAGACGTGATCTGGCGAAACAGCTCGCGATTTTCCGGCGGATAAACCACGTCCGCGCCGCAGCCAAGCACGCATACGACCGGATTTTCCGAATCGAGTGCGCCGCGCAGCGCCATGGAATCGATTCCGCGCGCGCCGCCGGAGATGACGATACCGCCGCTTGCGGCAATGAGCTTGCCGAACTGCTTGGCCTGCAAAAGGCCGTAGGCGCTGCACCGCCGTGAGCCGACAATGCCGATGGCGGCCTCGTTGTCAAAGTCCGGCAGCATGCCGCGATAATACAAAAGCGCGGGCGGATCCGGAATATTGCGCAGACGCACAGGATAGGCACGGTCGGCGTAGGTCAAAAGTGAAATGCCCTTATCGTCGCAGACACTGAGGATTTTCTCCGCCTCTGCAAGCGATTTATCAAGCAGCCCCTCAAGCCAGCGTCTGTCGAAGTTCTCCGTTTCGAGATAGTCGCGCTCCTTCAGCTCATAAATATGCTCCGCAGTTCCGAACATGCGCAGCAGCGCCACACGGCCGTGTACGCCGATGCCCGGACGGGTGGTCAGCCAGATCCAGTGCTTGAGCATATCTCTCTATCCCTTTCTTCTCTATCTTTTCATCTGCCAGAGGACGAGCGCGGCGGCCACCGCCGCATTGAGCGATTCACAGCGCGGGGACATCGGAATGATGACCTGCGTCTGCGAGGCCGCGAGAAGCTCCGCACAAATCCCCTGCCCCTCGCTGCCGATGACTGCGAGCTTGTCCGAAAGCTCGACCTCGCGGATGTCCCGCGCCGTGGGTGAAAGCGCCGTCGCGGCCAACGGAAGGTTCTTCTCCGCGCAGAGCTTCAGCAGCTTTTCCAGATCGATTAACTGCGGCTGCGTGCGGAAAACAGCGCCCATGGATGCGCGCACGGTCTTTTCGGAAAAGGGATCTGCGCAGCCGTTGGTCAGCACAACGGGAGTGTCAAAGGCATCCGCCGTGCGCAGGATTGTGCCGAGATTGCCTGGATCCTGAATGCGGTCAAGCAGCAGCATGCCCGGATGCAGCTCCGGTTCTCTTGTCTGCGGCAGCTTCAGCGCAAACACCACGCCCTGCGGCGTGCGCATGGCCGAAAGGCTCTGCATCAGCGTCTCCGGCACGCAGGCGACGCGCGTCTGCGGCGGCAGCGCGGGAAGCGCAGCGTTTTCCGTGATGACGACCACCGTAAGGTGCGGATACCAACGCAGCGCCTCGTCCAGCAGCTTCCAGCCTTCGGCGGCAAATTCTCCGCATTCTTCGCGGTAGGCCCGCGAGGACAGCAAATGCCGGATGTGCTGAATCAGCGGATTTTTTGCGCTCGTAATGCGTTCCAAGGCCAGATCAACTCCTGTTTGCAGCTTCTATTTTAATAATGTATCACGCTTTACCTCATTTTTCAAGACGTTTTTTCGGCATACAAAAACGCCGGATATTCTCCGGCGTTTTTGCGGAACTATTTCTCGTCCTTTGCGGGCGCTTCAAGCAGATTCGTCATGCTCTTGAGGCCAATGCCCAGCGTGGACATGTTATGCAGCAGCGCGGAAAGCGTCGGCTGGATAACGCCCGTCACGCCCAGCACGATCAGCATCAGATTGAACCCGACGATGAATCGATAATTCTTGTGGATGCGCGTCATGAGCGCGGCGCTCAGCCTGCGCAGTGTGACCAGCTCAAACAGATCCTCCGACGAGATCGTAATGTCCGCGATCTCACGCGCGATGGCGGCGCCCGTGTTGATGGCGATGCCTGCGTCAGCCTCACTCAGCGCAGGAGAATCATTCACGCCGTCGCCGATCATCAGGATGGTGTGCCCCTCAGCCTTTGCGCGGCGGATGTATTCGGCCTTGTCCTCCGGCAGCACCTCTGCATGGAATTCGTCCACGCCGACCTGCTGCGCGACGGCCTCGGCAGTCTTGCGGTTGTCGCCTGTCATCATCACGACACGGCGGATGCCGCAGGCATGCAGCGCGTCCACGGCATCCTTTGCCTCGGCGCGGAGCGGATCGAAAATGCACACCACGGCAGCCAGTCTGCCGGAAATGCAGAGATACAGGTGCGAATATTCCGCAGACAGCGTATCAAATTTCTCCTGCTCTCCCTCCGGAACGACGCATTTTTCATCCTCAAAGGCGAAATGCGCACTTCCGATGATGACCTTCTTGCCTTCCACGGAGCTGGAAATACCATGGGCGACAACATACTGCACGCTCGAATGATACTCCTCGTGTGACAGGCCGCGCCGCTTCGCCTCCTCGACGACGGCGTTGGCCATGGAGTGCGGATAATGCTCCTCGAGGCAGGCCGCAAGCCGGAGCATGTCCTCCTCGCGGTAATCGTCAAAGGTCACGATCTTGGCGACCTTCGGCGTGGCATAGGTCAGCGTTCCCGTCTTGTCAAACACCACCGTATCCGCCTTCGCGACGGTCTCCAGGAAGCGGCCACCCTTAACGGAGATGTGATACAGACTGCTCTCGCGCATCGCTGAGAGCACCGCGATGGGCATGGACAGCTTGAGTGCGCAGGAGAAATCGACCATCAGCACTGCCAGCGTCTTTGTGATATTGCGCGTCAGCAGCCACACAAGCCCCGTGCCGCCCAAGGTGTAGGGAACCAGACGGTCGGCAAGGCGGGAGGCCTTATCCTCAGTGGTGGATTTCAGCTTCTCGGATTCCTCGATCATGCGCACGATGCGGTCATAGCGTCCGCCGCCTGCGGCCTTTTCCACGCGGATGACGCACTCGCCCTCCTCCGCGACCGTTCCGGCATAGACATAGCTGCCCACGCGCTTTGGGACCGGCAGAGATTCGCCCGTGATGGAGGCCTGATTGACCGTCATCTCGCCTTCAAGAACCGTGCCGTCGAGCGGGATCAGGTTGCCCGTGCGCACAACGACGCTGTCGCCCGCCTGCACCTCGCCGATCGGCACAAGCAGCTCGGTCTCGCCGGATCTGACCCAGACCTTGTCCACGTTCAGCGCCATCGCACCGGCCAGATCCTCCACGGACTTCTTATGCGTCCATTCCTCGAGAATCTCGCCCAGGCGCAGCATGAACATCACGGAGCTTGCCGTTTTTTGCGACAAGATATTCGCACATTTTTTACGGCACTGCAAGCGTTATTTCTCCGGCACAGCCGACTTTTTACAATTTATTTACAGATTCAGCTTCAGGTCTCCCGGACGGATCCAGCCGAGCTTGCGCAGAAGCTCCGAAAACGCCAGAGAGAGCACGGCGGGCAGCACGATGCACACGATTCCGATGCCCAGCCAGACACGCGGAGAGCTTCCCATGTCGGCCAGAATGCCCAGCGGGCCGACGAGGCCGCAGGTGCCCATACCGGCGGACACGCCCGTGCATTGCAGCTTGAACACCATCGTCGAGATCGGCCCCGTAATAGCGGAAGCCAGCGTCGCCGGGATCCAGATGCACGGATTTTTCACGATGTTGCCCATTTGCAGCATAGATGTGCCGAGCCCCTGTGCCACAAGGCCGCCCCAGCGGTTTTCGCGGAAGCTGATGACGGCGAAGCCGACCATCTGTGCGCAGCAGCCCGCCGTCGCCGCGCCGCCTGCAAGACCTGTAATTCCGATCATCGCGCAAATCGCGGCCGAACTGATCGGCAGCGTCAGGATGATGCCGACCACGACCGAAACGAGCATTCCCATGAGCAGCGGCTGCATCTCCGTGGCGGTATTGATGAAGGCGCCGAGGTAGTACATGCCGTAGGCGACCGCCGGGCAGACGAGCTTTGCCAGCAGCGCACCGGAGAGAATGGTCACGACCGGCGTGACGAGAATATCGACATGCGTCTCCTTGGAGACAATCTTGCCAAGCTCCACGGCTACAACGCTTGCAAGGAACGCGCCTGCGGGGCCTGCCGCGACGGTCAGCGGCTCGGCTCCGGTAGCGGTGATCGTCGTTCCGAGGTCGTTGCCGATCATGCCGACGACCGCTGCCGAGAGCATCACCAGCGCCGGTGCCTTCAGGGCATAGGCAATGGCCACACCCAGCGCCGCACCGGTAGCCTTGGTGGCATAGCCCGCAATGTCGGTGAAGATCTGCAGGTGTGTATACTGCCCCAGCGTTTTGAAAATCGTGCCGATGAGCAGGCTGGCAAACAGGCCAAGCGCCATCGTGCTCATGGCGTCAACGAAGTACAGCTTCGCCGACGGACGGACATTTTTTCGTTCTAAAAAGGTACGGAATTTTGACATTTCCTTACCCCCTTCCCATTTCTTGGCTTCATTTTACCATGACGGAGCGGTTTTTGCAATGTGCGATTTTCACAGAGATTTCTTGCAAACGGCGGAATAATCGGCTATAATGAAATACGTCAAAATCTTCCTTTCAGGAGGTCGCTATATGGCAGTCAATACCGATTCTTCCCTGCGCCGCAGCGTCATCTATGAGCTGTATGTCCGCAGCCACACGCCCGATGGCACGTTTCGCGCCGTCGAGCCGGATCTCGACCGCATCCGTGCGCTGGGCGTGGATGTCGTCTGGTTCATGCCCATCCATCCCATCGGCATTCTGAACAAGAAAGGCAGCCTCGGCTGCCCCTATGCCAACCGGGATTATCGCACGGTCAACCCCGAATACGGCACGATGGAGGACTTTGTCCATCTGGTCGATGAAATCCACAAGCGCGGCATGAAGTGCATGATCGACGTGGTCTATAATCACACCTCGCCCGACTCCACGCTCGTTGCCGAGCATCCGGAATTTTTCTATCAAAAGCCCGACGGAAAGCGCGGAAACAAGGTCGGCGATTGGACGGACGTGGTCGATCTGGACTATGCGAATCACGCGCTTTGGGACTATCAGATCGAATCGCTGTGCTTCTGGGCAAGGTATGTTGACGGCTTCCGCTGCGACGTTGCCAGCACCGTTCCGGTTGAGTTCTGGAGGGCTGCGCGCGAGGCCGTCGAGGCCGTGCATCCGGGCATGATCTGGCTGGGCGAAAGCGTGCACCTCGAGCACATCCGCGTGTTCCGCGAGCAGGGCTTCTATGCCGCGACGGACACGGAGCTGTTCGATGCCTTCGACATTCTCTATCCCTACGATCTTTGGCCGCTCTACGAGCAGGCCGTCAAGGGTGAGCAGCCGCTCAGCCGTCTGTTTGAAGCCTTCAATTTCCAGGAGCTGAGCTTCCGCACGGAATACAACAAGCTGCGCTGCCTGGAAAACCACGATCAGAAGCGTGCCGCCGCGCTGTTCCCGGAGGAAAACCGTCTGCTGGCATGGACGGCGCTGTCATACTTCCTCAAGGGCACGACATTGCTCTATGCCGGTCAGGAGGTCTGCGCGGCGCACACGCCCTCCCTCTTTGAAAAAGAACCGATCGATTGGACCGGCAAAAGCATCGGCAGCTATCTGGCCAAGCTCTACGAGATCAAAAAGCAGCTTCCGACGGATGCGGTATTCCGTCTCGAGACAGACGACGCACAGGGCATCGTCTGCGCAAGCTACACCTCGCCTTCCCAAACTGCCGTGGGCATATTCCCGCTGGCAGGCAAGGGCGGCACGGTCGCCGTTCCGCTTTCCGACGGCAAGTATTCCGACGCTCTGAACAGCGAAGAAGTCACGGTGCAGGGCGGCAAGCTCACCATTGCAGACCGCGCCGTGGTGATTTTATAATCGAAAACGCATATTGTAAAATAATATTTCTAATTCATTTTTACAGTCTGAAGCTGAGGCACGGCAAATCGCCGTGCCTCTCTGCTTTTATTCTTCGGAATACTGTGCCGAAAGCGTCTTGACCAATTCACGCATACTCTGCACGACGCTCTCCGGCGCCGTGATGCGCAGCTCCCCGCCGAGGCTTGCAATCCAGCCGAGAAACTGCGGACTGACCGCCACCTCGACATGCGCCGCGAAATGCTCCGCGTCCTGCCGCAGAATCGGCACATCCTTGCCGAAGCGGTCGATCACAAGGCCAACCTTCGCATTCTCGCCCTCGAGCGTGACACGCGCAGTCTCGCCGCCATACATACCGAACAGGCGGTTGGTGTAGATCGTCGGGTCGAAATTCTTTAAGACTTCCTCCCCTTCGCGCGGCTCGTCGGTGATGACAATGTTCTTCATCTTGTCCACGCGGTAGTGGCGCAACTGGCCGAAGGCCGCGTCATAGGCAATGAGATAATAATTCTCGTCGTCCCAGCGCAGATGCCACGGGCTGACGCAGTACCACGCGCCGCCGCGCCGCAGTGCCTCCTGCTTGTCCACATTCCACTGGAAGTATTTGAAACGGATTTGCCGCCCCTGCGAAAGCGCGGTGTGCAGCTTGTCCACATTGTAATAAATGCTCTCGTTCATGGTTTTCACGCGACCCGCGATCAGAACCTGCCGCTGTAGCTGACGCGCGTCGTAGACGCTCACAAGAGACTCGAGCTTTTTGATGAGGCTGCGGGACTTTTTCTCCGTAATAAAACGTGAGGACTGCACGGAATCGACCAGCAGCTTCAATTCCGCCAGTTCGAATTCCCGTGAAACAAGGCAATAGCGCCAGATGCCGCCCTCCTGCTGCGCGAGAATGTCCATGCCGAAGTGCCGCAGTTCTTCAAGATCGGTGTAGATCGTCTTACGGTCCGCACTGATGCCGACATCATTCAGCCGTGAAATCAACTCCGGCATTGTCAATCCGTGAGTCTCGTCGGTCTGTTCGGAAAAGATTTTTGCAAGGTAAAGCAGCTTTGCTTTCTGATTGGAGCTTCTGGCCATATTCTCGCCTCCCGGATTCAGTATAGCATAATTCGCCTGAAAAGCCAAGATTTTTTGCCGGCTCACCTTGAAAACCGCTCTGAAACATGATAAGCTGGCCGAAAAAGGAGGCGGTTTTCATGCAGGAGCTTCGCTACACGCGCTCTGAGCCGGAGTTTTTATTGTTATATGCCGCGGCGCCGGAGATGCAGCGGCTCAAGGACGTCGGCATGAACTGCGGCTGTGAATACACGAATTTCCCACGTTTTCGGAATCTCCCACCCTATTCGCGCTATCGCCACAGTCTCGGCACGGCGCGCATCGTATGGCAGTTTACGCACAGTCGTGCGCAGACACTCGCGGCGTTATTCCATGACATTGCAACCCCCGTCTTTGCCCACACGATCGATTTCATGCACGGCGACTATTTGCAGCAGGAGTATACCGAGGGGCGGACGGAATCTCTGATCTCCCATTCCGCCGAGATCATGTCGCTTCTCGCGCACGACGGACTTACGGTCGCAGAGGTCGCGGATTACCACCTGTATCCCATCGCGGACAACGACAGTCCGCGTCTTTCCGCCGACCGGCTGGAATATACACTCGGAAACCTCGCGGGCTACGGCTTGCAGCAGCCCGCCATCCTGCAAGACTACTATGACGATCTCTGCGTCAGCGAGGATGGCGGCGCACCGGAGCTGGCCTTCCGCAATGCGGACATTGCATCGGCTTTCGGCTTTGATTCTCTGAAAACGTCGCGCATCTATGTCGCGGACGAGGATCGTTATTCCATGCAGCGGCTCTCTGAGATCGTCGCGCACGCCGTAAAAGCGGGCGTTCTGACCATGGACACGCTTTACACGACGGAATCCGCCGTAATTGCAAAACTCTGTGCAGACGACGTTCTGCGCCCGCTCTGGGAACGCTTCTGCGCGCTGCACGAGATGGTCTATGACGAGGCGCAGGCACCCGTATCCGATCGCCGCGTCGTTCCGGCCAAGCGCCGCTGCATCGATCCACTGGTTGCCGGCCGCGGCCGCCTGAGCAAGATCGATCCGCACTATGCCGCCGCACTGCAAGCGTTTCTGCACACGCCGCAGACAGACTGGCTGTGCGCAAGGTAGCAGTGTAAGGAAATAAAAGAATCGGCAAACATCTTTCGATGTTTGCCGATTAAGACTGTCAAAAAAACTATCAGGCCGAAGGTTTCGGAGGGAAGGATAGTGTGAAAGGGAACCGTCAGGGTTCCCTTTCGCGTTCAATAGCCCGCCGCAGCGGCCAAAATTGCAAAATAATGCTACATATTTTAATTTTGCAATTTTGCAATCAGCTTGTTCCAAAAGTCCTTTCGGACTTTTGGAACAAGCTGAATCGGCAAACATCTTGTGATGTTTGCCGTTTTTGGTGCCGCCAGCCGGAATCGAACCGGCACGGTATCGCTACCGGCAGATTTTAAGTCTGCTATGTCTACCTATTCCATCATGGCGGCGTTGGGCTTATTTTAGCATTCTTTGCCGTCTGCGTCAAGTAAAAATCTTTCACGGGCTATGCAAATTCATCCCCCTGGGGGGCTTGCGAAGCCTGTTTTATCGTTCTATAATAACCGCGAAAAGAGGAGCTGCCCATGATCCATGCAGAACACATTTCATTTACTTACGACGGAAGCGCCGTCCCCGCACTGCAGGATGTCAGTCTGGACATTGCCGACGGGGAATTTGCGGCCATTTTGGGGCACAACGGCTGCGGCAAGTCCACCCTTGCGCGGCATTTCAACGCACTGCTGCCCTTGCAGAAGGGCAAGCTGACCGTCGCCGGTTTGGATGTCTCGGACGAATCCGTGCTCTGGCAGCTCCGCAGAAAGGCCGGCATGGTCTTTCAAAGCCCGGACAATCAGTTCGTCTCGACCATCGTCGCTGAAGATGTCGCCTTCGGCTTGGAAAACTACGGCGAGGAGGAAGCGGTAATCTCTCAAAAGGTCTCTGCCGCTCTGGCCGCCGTCGGCATGGCTGGCTTCGAAAACCGTTCGACGCACCGTCTTTCCGGCGGTCAGAAGCAGCGCGTTGCGCTGGCGGGCGTTCTGGCCATGGATCCCGAGCTTCTGATCTTTGACGAAGCGACCTCTATGCTCGATCCCGGCGGCCGCCGCGAGGTGCTCTCCGCGATTTCCCGTCTGCACCGTGAGGAGGGACGCACGGTCGTCATGATCACGCACTATGTCGAGGAGGCAATTCATGCCGATCGAATTTTTCTCCTGCACCACGGCAGGCTCATCGGCACCGGCACGCCGCGCGAAATTCTGACGGATCCTGCGCTTTTATATGAGGCCGGTCTGACCCCGCCGACGGCAGTGCGGATGTATCACGATCTTGCCGCGCACGGTGTGAAGCTCTCGCGCTGCCCGCTGACGAACGTGGAGCTTGTGGAGGAATTATGCCGATTACAGTAAAGGAGCTTTCCTATTCCTACCATTCCGGCACGCCCATGCAGACACAGGCGCTGCGCGAGGTCGATCTGCAAATCGCTGACGGCGAATATGTCGGCATCATGGGACGCACCGGCTGCGGCAAGACCACGCTCATTCAGCTTCTGGCGGGGCTGCTGGTGCCGACGCAAGGCACGGTGCTGCTCGACGGCGAGAACATCAACCGTCGAGGCTTCGACCGCAGCATGCTGCGGCGCAAAGTCGGACTTGTGTTCCAATATCCGGAATGCCAGCTTTTTGAAACGACCGTTCGGCGCGATGTCGCCTTCGGTCTGAAGCACGCAGGGCTTTCCCGCCGCGAGGTGGACGAGCGCGTGCGCCGCGCGCTGGAGCTGTGCGGCTTTTCCTATGACGAGGTCTGCGACAAATCGCCCCTCGGCCTTTCCGGCGGCGAAAAGCGCCGTCTGGCCATCGCAGGCGTGCTGGCGGTGCAGCCGCAGTATTTATTCTTCGACGAGCCTTTTGCCGGTCTCGACCCTCTTGGGCGCGAAGCATTTACAGAGCTGACAAAGCGGCTCAATCGCGAAGGCGTGACCGTTGTTATTGTCTCGCACAATGCCGACTGCCTTGCAGAATGCGCAAAACGCATTCTTATGATGGATTCCGGGCGCATCGTACTGGATGGCGCTCCGGAAGAAGTTTTTCGTGACATTGACCGCATTCAGACGCTGCATCTCGGCGTGAGCGACAGCCGCGAGATTGCATGGCTTTTGCAGGAGCGCGGCGTCGAGATCTCGCAGTATATCGCCACCTATCGTGAGCTGCTGCCCGCCGTGCTGGCACGTTTCGGGAGGCAGGCACATGAATAATCATTTTACCGGCCAATACGTCCCCGGCGACGGCTTCTTATACCGGCTGGATGCACGTGCAAAGCTGCTTTGCCTCCTGCTGTTCACCGTTGCGGTCATTGCCGCAAACTGCCCCGCGGCCTATCTGGCCGTCGCAGCCTCGCTGCTGGCGCTGCTGATTTTCGGGCGGCTGCGCCTGCGGCTCGTGCTGGGCGCGGTCGCGCGGCTGTGGCTGCTGTACCTGATGGTCTTTCTGACCAACGCGCTGTTTTACACCGCGGACACGCCGCTTTGGAAATGGTGGATCTTCACCCTGAGCATTCAGGGCATCGTACAGGGTCTGAAAGTCATTTTCACCATCGTGCCCATCATGATTTTCAACAACATCCTCACGCAGACGACCAAGCCGCTGGAGCTGACCGGTGCGCTGCAAAGCCTGCTTGCGCCGCTGCGCTATGTCCGTCTCCCCGCCGATGAGATCGCCATGATTCTCTCCGTCGCCATTCAGTTCATCCCCACGCTTCTGGAGGAAACCGACACCATCAAAAAAGCGCAGACTGCGCGCGGTGCACGGTTTGAAAGCCGCCGTCTGCACGAACGCGCAGCGGCGATGCTGCCGCTGATCGTTCCGGTTTTCCTCTCCGCTTTTCAGCGTGCAGACGAGCTGGCCACCGCCATGGAGGCACGCGGCTACCGCGGTGCAAAATACCGCACGCGCAGAAGGTCCGTTCCCCTGCCCGCGTCCGCGTGGGCCGCTCTGGGCGCCTGCACCGCGCTCTGCGCAATCACCCTTGTTCTTCATTTTATTTAACATAACAAAGGAGAAAACATCATGAAGAAAATGTCCGTTGTCAAGAAGTCTATCATCACAGCCGTCTGCATCGCGCTGTGCTACGTCGTGCCACTGCTGTTCCACGGTGTGCAGAACGCGGGACGCGTTTTCCTGCCGATGCATCTTCCGGTATTCCTCTGCGGTCTGATCTGCGGCTGGCAGTACGGCCTGCTGTGCGGCCTCGCAGGCCCTGCGCTCTCGTCTCTGCTCACCAGCATGCCTCCCGCGGCAATGCTGCCGTCCATGATGCTTGAGCTTGCCGTCTACGGCTGTGTTTCCGGCCTGATGATGCGCTTTATCCGCACCAAGAACACCTATGCCGATCTCTACATCAGCCTGATCGCCGCACTGCTCTGCGGTCGCGTCGTCGCCGGTCTGTTGCAGGCGCTCATCTTCTCGAAGGGTGCATATTCCATGACCGCGTGGGTCTCCGGCTACGTTGTGACGAGCTGGCCCGGCACGCTCATTCAGCTCGTGCTCCTTCCCAGCGTGGTTTTCGCACTGATGAAGGCCCATCTTATTCCCGAGCGCTATCCGAAAAACTGAGGTGAAGCACCGTGAGCAAGCAGGACGTCATCGAATTTTTTGACCGCTGCGCACCGGACTGGGACAAGGGCATGGTGCGCAACGAGGCCGTCATCGCGCAGATCTTGCAGAATGTAGGCGATTTTTCCGGCGCGGACGTGCTGGATGTCGCCTGCGGCACGGGCGTCTTGATCCCTGACTACCTCGCACGCGGCGTGCACAGTGTGACGGGGATCGACATTTCTCCCGAGATGATCCGCTGCGCAAGCGCAAAGTTTCCGCAGGAACGCGTGAAGCTCATCTGCGGCGACGTGGAAACGGAGCCTTTTGCGCAGAAATTCGATATTTGCATGGTTTACAACGCATTTCCGCACTTTTCCGAGCCGGAACGGCTGCTGGAAAAGCTCGCCGCCGTTACCAAACCGGGCGGACGCGTCTGCATTGCCCACGGCATGAGCCGCGCCATGCTCGACCGGCACCATTCCGGCAGTGCGAGCAAGGTCTCCGTCGAGCTGATGCACGAAGACGAGCTGGCCGCGCTGCTGCGCCGCTGGTTCGACGTGGACGTGATCGTCTCGGACGAGCGAATGTATCAGGTTGCCGGGACAAAACGATAAGAAACGGCAGGCATCTCTCGATGCCTGCCGCTTTTTGGAGCAGGTGAGGGGAATCGAACCCCCCTATTCAGCTTGGGAAGCTGATGTTCTACCGATGAACTACACCTGCATTGCGTTTATTATAACAGCTCACAAGCGAAAAATCAATCTTTTTTTCTGCAAGAAGTTTCGATTGCTTATTTCCGCGAAATATATTATAATAGCGTCAATCGGCTTTTAGGATCGTGAGAGAATGAAAATCATCCACATGATCTCCGGCGGCGACATCGGCGGTGCGAAAACGCACGTTCTGTCGCTGTTGGATGGTCTGAACAAAACGGAAAACGTGCATCTGATCTGCTTTTTCGAGGGAGACTTCGCGCGGGAGGCGCGGCGGCTGGGCATTCCCACCACCGTTCTGTGCGACGGCTCCCTGTTTTCCGTGCGCCGCCGCATTCTCGCCATGATCCGCCACGACGGCTACCAGCTCATTCACTGTCACGGCGCACGCGCAAATCTCATGGGCGTGCTGTTGCGCAGACGCGCGGGCATTCCCGTGATCTCTACGCTGCACAGTGACTACCGTCTGGACTATATGGGAAGGCCATTGGCCGCACTCACCTACGGCACGATCAACAAGCTCTCTCTGCGCCGTTTGGACGCGTGGATCGGTGTTTCGGACGGGATGTCGCAGCTTTTAATCTCGCGCGGCTTCGACCCGCAGCACATTTTCACGCTCTACAACGGGATAGACTTTTCCTTTCAGCCCGAATATCCCGACCGTGCGGAGTATCTGCGCACTCTGGGCGTGACGCTGGAGCCGGACAGCGTGGTCTTTGGCATTGCCACGCGGATTTCTCCCCTGAAAGACATGGCAACGCTCATACGCGCATTCTCCAGAGCCTTGCAGACATACCCCCACCTTCGTCTGGTCATTGCCGGCGACGGGCCGCAGGAGGCGGAGATGCGTGCGCTTGCGGCAAAGCTCTGCCCGCCCGGAACCGTCGTGTTCGCAGGCTGGCTGAAGGAGATCAACGCGTTCTACCATGCGCTGGATGTGAATCTTCTCACCTCCCTTTCCGAAACCTTTCCCTATGCTCTGACCGAGGGCGCACGGATGCACTGCGCGACGATCTCCACAGACGTCGGCGGGATTCCCTATCTTATTGACGACGGCGTAAACGGTCTGCTGTTTTCGCCGCGGGATGCGGACAAACTCGCGCAGCACATCTGCTACTTTGCCGCGCATCCGCAGGCAAGACGTCAAATGGGAGATGCGCTTTATGAAAAGGCGCGTCGGATGTTTTCGTTTGACACGATGGTGCACACGCAGAAAAAGTACTACGAAATCATCATCCGGCGGGCGGCGCGTCCTCCCCTGCTGCGCGACGGCGCGGTCATCAGCGGTGCCTACGGCCTCGGAAACGGCGGCGACAACGCGATTCTGGAGGCCATCGTCGCCCAGCTCAAGAATGTCGATCCCGATCTTCCAATCTGCGCACTCAGCCGCGATCCGAAGCATACGCGCCTCGGCGCACGCGTCAGCTCTCTGCATTCATTCCGGATCCTGCCGCTGTTTTTTCTGCTGCGCCGCTCGGAGATTTTTCTCAGCGGCGGCGGAACGCTTTTGCAGGATCTGACCAGCTCACGCTCCTTATGGTATTACCTTCTTACGATCTGGTTGGCACACCTTGCGGGCTGCCGCGTCATGCTCTACGGCTGCGGCGTCGGCCCGATTCAGAAGGAGGCTAACCGCCGGCGCACCGCGCGTGTGCTCGACCGCTGTGCGGACGTCATCACCGTGCGCGATGAATATTCTGCCGACTTTCTGGAAAATCAGGGAGTAACCGTCCCGCGCATCCATGTCACGGCCGACCCCGCGCTTTTGAGCAAGCCCCTGCCGCCGGATGCCGCGCAGAGCTATCTGCTGCGCTGCGGCGTGGAGGACGGCCGACGCTACGCCATGCTTGCCCTGCGGCAATGGCCCGGTGCAGAAACACACCTTGCCGCCTTCGCATCGACAGCAGAATACCTTTATCGCGATTACGGGCTGATTCCCCTGCTGTACTCCATGGAGCAAGCGCAGGACATGCCCATTCTGACCGCCGTCGCCCAGAAGCTGCACTGTCCGTATCTGATTTTACAGGCAGGCGCCAGCGGCGGTGAAATTCTGGCGCTCATTCACCGCATGAGCATCGTCATTTCCATGCGGCTGCATGCGCTGGTCTTTGCCTCGGGTCAGGGCGTTCCGCTGGTCGGCGTTGTCTATGATCCGAAGGTCAGCGCATTTCTGGATCACCTCGGTCAAGATCTGTATCTGACGCTTCAGGAGACGAACGCTGCCGCACTCTGCGACCTGATCGATGCCGCTCTGGCCGAGCGCCGCTTTGAAAAGGAAAATATCCGCCACCTTCGCCGCCTTGCGGAGAGGAACGAGGACATTTTAAGAAGTCTTCTTGAGGAAGACGAAATCCCCGACTTTTGAAAGGAGTCCATTTTATGAAACGTTTTGCCGCAATTTTTCTTGCCTTGCTGCTTGTCGTCTCGCTGGCGGCCTGTGCCACCAAGGGTGACACAAAGGATTTCACCTTTGAGGTCACGCACGACGACGGCTCGGTCAAGACCTTTGAGATCACCACCGATGCCGAAACGCTGGCGCAGGCGCTGACAAAAGAGGGCCTGATCTCGGAAAGTGCGCAGAGTCCCGGTCTCTATGACACCATAGATGGCGAATACGCTGATTGGAGCGACAATGAATCCTGGTGGTGCATCAGCAAGGATGGCGAAAGCCTGTCTGCCGGGATGCAGGAAACACCCGTCGAGGACGGTGCACACTACGAGGCCGTATTTACACATGGCTTCGCCTCCTGATACATTTTTATTCACGAATATCATTTGGCAATTTTACAGCTCGCCTGCCGTTCTTCGGAATCCGGCAGGCGAGTTGTATATTTACTCATAGTATGCACAATTTCTGTATATTTTCATCTCACACTGCGTCCGCACAGCGTGCACTGCATTGGAATCGTTTCCATGCAGAAATTGAAACATAGTTTATTTCATATACCAAATCTGTTTCCGTGCAGTGGACATTTACAGGACGCTTTTTCTGACAAAAAGCGTAAAATATTCATAAAAAATTATAAATTATTCGGAGGAAAGAGGTTTACAAAACTCGAAACACGTGCTATAATTTATTATGTGATGTGGAACTTGCTGCACAGCATCTTTCAGATCGCCAGAGCCACCGCAGGCCGGATTAAAAAAATAAAGAAAGCAGGGAATGTTATGCCGCAATTTGTGCAAACCAATCAGCAGAAAGAACTTATCAACTCTCTCGTCCAGGAGCTTCCCGCATACCGCAAGAAGATGCGTATGTCTCAGGCTGAGCTTGGCGACGCAGTCGGCAAGAGCCGTCAGAAGATCTCCGAGATGGAGCGCGGCGCTGCGCCCCTCGGCTGGGATACTTATCTCGCCATCCTCATGGTTCTCGGCGCACACGGCGTTCTGGAGCCCAGAGGCCGTGACGCGGAGCGTCTGGCAGCAACCGGCCGTCTGATCGGCGGACGGATTCGCCTGTAATCGAATAACGCATATTAAAACTGCTGGGATCGTATCCATCCCAGCAGTTTTAATATGCTTATGCTCTTGCCGCCTGTTCGATCAGCTCGGCACAGGTTTCCAGGCCCAGAACGCCGCTGTTGAGGCAGATGTCGTAATTCTTCGCTTCACCCCAATTGCGGCCGGTGTAGTTCTTATAGTACACTTTGCGCTTCTGATCTTTATCCGCAAGGCGCTTTTCCGGCGACTTGTCCTTTTCTCCGTAATATTCCACGATGTGCTTTGCACGGCTGGCCATATCTGCGCAGATAAACGCATGCAGACAGTCCGTGCGCTCACGCAGGATATAGTCCGCACAGCGTCCGACGATCACGCAGTCCCCTTTTTCGGCCAACTCCTCGATGATCTTGGTCTGGACGATGTAGATCTGGTCGTGCATGGATAGATTCTCCATGGAGTGCTGCTTGGCCGTCGCCCAGTAAAACAGCAGACTGCTGCGGGCGTTGGCATATTCGCCGTTTTCTTCAATGAATTCCTGCGAAAATCCGCTGCGCTTCGCCACTTCCTCCACCAGCTCACGGTCGAAGAAGGAATAGCCCAGCTTCGCAGCGACTTCGCGGCCGATGGTTCTGCCGCCGCTGCCGAATTCACGGCTGATGGTAATGATACGTTTCATAAAAAGCCCTCCATTCAAGATGTATGTCAACCCTCGGACATGATCCGAAGGATCGTATGGTCGGTTTGCTGCATACCCTGCTGGGCAAGAATGCCGACATTGGCAATGGTGTCCTCCACGCTCCCGCCGACGATACCCTCGCCATGACGGAACTCACGGTGATGCAGATACATGCGGTAGCCCATGATGCCCGCATCCACGGCTGCGGCGATCTTGGCCGCGCAGGACGGCTTCGCGCCGTCGCAGATTGTGCCGGACAGTATCGCCACGGCATTGACCACGGTATGTGCCACGGCGGAATAGCCGCCGCCGAGCAGATAGCAGATGCCCGCGCCCGCGCCGACGCCCGCAGAGATCGCGCCGCAGTAAGCAGAAAGCCTGCCAATGCCGTTCTTTTGCAGCACGGTCACAAGGTCGGAAACGATGAGCGCACGGCAGAGCTGCTCCTTCGTCGCGCCGATCTGCTTTGCATAGGTCACGACCGGCATGCAGGCGGTGATGCCCTGATTGCCGGAACCGGATAGGATAACCACCGGCAGCTCACAGCCGCTCATGCGCGCGTCCGAGCCTGCCGCGGCGTATGCCTTGGCCTGCTGCTTGAGGTCGCCGCCATAGTCCTCCATCAGAATACGGCCGATCTGTGCGCCCCACGCACCGCGCAGTCCCTCCTCGGCAATGGCCGAGTTCATCTCGATCTGCCGAAGAAGCACGTCCTCAACCTTTTCCAGCGGAACCGTATCGGCAAAACGCAGAATATCCTCAACATTCAGGCAGGACTTGTCCGTCATGCGCTCCTCCGCCGCATCCACGACCGGAAACTCGCGCAGCACCTCGCCGTCGCGCTCGAGATAAACGAGATTCGTGTGGTGATTTGTGATGCGTGCACGGGCGCTGTGCCCCTGTCCCCATGCGCGAAGGTCGATGTCCAGCCGGCAGGGCGAGTCGCCGCAGAGAATATCAATCTGCGTGGTATTCAAAAATTCTTCCAGTAACGGAAGCTTTTCCTTAGGCAGCTCTGCAATGACCTGCAAGCCCTTGCCTGCGTCTCCGGCTGCCATGCCTGCGGCAATGGCCGGGCGGATGCCCTTCATGCCCCCAGTGTTCGGAACAACGACACTCTTGACGTTTTTCAGAATGTTTCCGCTCAAGACGGCTTCGACACGCTCTGCCTTGCAGCCCAACAGCGCTTGCAGCGTAGCCGCGCAGTAAGCAATGGCGATCGGCTCCGTGCAGCCCGTGGCCAGCACAAGCTCCTCGTGCAAAATGTCGATATATCTCTGCGCAATTCCGGCGTCAAGCATGGCGCTCACCTGTCCTGTCCGTCCCCTTCAGGGGACTGTTTTTCTTTCTTCATTATAGTCGCTTCTTTGAAAAAATGCAAGTCAAACGACGCAGAAAAACCGTTGAACATCATTCCGGCTCGGAATACGAGTCAGGGATATTTCTGCTCGCGGAATTCAGGCAATCCGGTGTTCCCTCATATCCGTCGCTTATGATTACTGTTGTCCGGCATCGAAGTTATCCCGCTCCTGCCAGTTTATCTCCCGTCTGTCGTGAAATACTTTACGGTGTCTGATGGATTTTTCAATTCGGTTTTGAAAAATTCCGGGTATATCTGAATGTCCTCATCGAGCGCGACCCACACCAAACGTTCTTTGCTGTTTCCTTCAGTGAAACTATCACTGACCGGCACAAACGTATCCGGCACTTTCATATAGAAGAAAAAGGAAATCTCATAAATCAGCTTGTTCTGATTGGAAGGCGCATCGCCATAGAAATAGTTTTCATGTACAAAGCCAAGACGGTCGATTTCCATCTTGACGCCTGTTTCTTCAAACACCTCACGAACAACAGCCTCTGCTGCTGTTTCACCGAATTTCAGCCTGCCTCCGACGGAGTAGAGATAGTTTCTGTCATTGCCAACCATCAAAAGCTTTCCGTCTTTCATGATGATTGCACCGGCCCGAATGTTCAAAATTCCATCGCCACAGACGATGCACATATCTTTGTACGCGGTTCTTTCTCCGGTTTGTTCAAATCCAATTCCCATAATTAACTCCTTTTGTCAGCAATTTCGTTTCCCAAAGCGGTGCAGTCAAAGTATGTACACATATTATATCACAAAGGTCGCTCAATCTTCAACCGAACACCCGGAAGTGATCGTCCAAAATGTAATTTCCCTGCGAATATAAGCGAATTTTCAGTCCTTAGATGCACAAAACAGGCGGCGCTCAACCACAGTTGAGTGTCGCCTGTTTTGTTGCCCAATTTTGTCTGACAGATGCCGATTTTGCAAATTACTATCTTATTAGTCCCTGATTTTTTCTAAGCGCCGACCTGATTGCCGGTATAAAGCTGATAATAACGGCCTTTTTCCGCGATCAAGCTGTCGTGCGTGCCGCGCTCGATGATTCGTCCCTGTTCAAGCACCATGATACAGTCGGCATTGCGGACGGTAGACAGGCGGTGCGCGATGACAAAGGTCGTGCGTCCGTGCATCAGGCCATCCATGCCCGCCTGCACCAGTGCCTCGGTGCGCGTATCAATGGAGCTGGTCGCCTCGTCGAGAATCAGCACAGGTGGATCGGCCACGGCCGCTCGTGCAATGGTCAGAAGCTGCCGCTGCCCCTGTGAGAGATTCGCGCCGTCGCCGGTCAGAAGCGTATCATAGCCATTTGGCAGACGCTGGATGAAGCCATCCGCGTTGGCCAGCTTCGCCGCCGCAATACATTCCTCATCCGTCGCATCCAGTCGGCCGTAGCGGATGTTGTCCATGACCGTGCCGGTAAACAGGTGCGCGTCCTGCAATACCATGCCGAGGCTGCGCCGCAGGTCGGCTTTCTTGATCTTATTGATGTTGATGCCGTCGTAGCGGATCTTGCCGTCGGCAATGTCATAAAAGCGGTTAATCAGATTCGTGATGGTCGTCTTGCCCGCACCGGTGGAGCCGACAAAGGCGATCTTCTGGCCGGGTGTCGCATAGAGGTCGATGTTGTGCAGGACGGTCTTTTCCGGTGTGTAGCCGAAATCCACATCGTCGAACACCACATCGCCCGCGAGCTTGGTATACGTCACGGTACCGTCGGCCTTATGCGGGTGCTTCCACGCCCAGATACCGGTGCGCTCCTTCGTCTCAACGAGCGTGCCGTCCGGCAGTTCACGGACATTTACCAGCGTGACATAGCCGTCATCTGTCTCGGAGGGTTCATCGAGAAGATTGAACACGCGCTCCGCGCCAGCCATGGCCATGACCACGGAGTTGAGCTGCTGACTGATCTGCGTGATCGGCTGGCTGAAATTGCGGTTCAGTGTCATGAACGCCGCAAGCGTGCCGAGCGTCAGGCCGACATAGCCGTTGGCAGCAAGCGCAGCGCCGGCCACCACGCACAGCACATAGCTCAGGTGGCCGAGCTGCGCATTGACCGGCATGAGGATATTGGCAAACGTATTGGCCTGGCAGGAGCTGACGCGCAGGCTCTCGTTCATCTCACGGAAGCGGCTGAGCGTCTCGTCCTCATGGTTGAACACCTTGACGACCTTCTGGCCCTGCATCATTTCCTCAATGTAGCCATTGACCGCGCCGAGGTCCTTCTGGCGCTTGACAAAATACTTGCCGGACTTTCCCGCAAGCTTCTTCGTCACAAAGAGCATCACGGCGACCATGACAAGCGTAATAAGCGTCAGCGGCACGTTCAGGACGATCATGCTGACGAGCACGCTCACAATGCTGATGAGGCTGGAGAAAAGGTTCGGCAGGCTCTGACCGAGGAACTGGCGCAGCGTGTCGATGTCATTCGTGTAAATGGACATGATGTCGCCATGCGCGTGTGTATCAAAATAACGGATGGGCAGGCTCTGCATGTGGCTGAACAGGTTCGTGCGCAGATTGCGCATGGTGCCCTGCGAGACGTTAATCATCAGGCGGTTATACGCCCACGAGCTGAACACGCCAACAACGTACACCGCACCAACCTGCACGAGCTGTGCCAGCAGCGCGGAAAAATCGCGGCTGCCGCTGTCGATCATCGGAACGATATAGACGTCATAGAGCTTTTGCAGAAACAGCGTGCCGTTGAGCTGTGCCGCTGCGGTCAGGATGATGCAGACGATCACGCCAAGGCAGTGCCATTTGTAATTCTTCCAGACGATGCCGAGCGTGCGTCCGAGCACCTTGCCAGTATGCTTCGGACGTTCGGTCGCAACGGCCTGCGGCCCGTGCGGGCCTCTCGGAGTTCTCTGTGCCATTACGCCTCGCCTCCCTTTTCGTCAAAGTCGCCGCCGCCCTGTGTCTGACCCTGCCAGACCTCCTGGTAGATGCGGTTTGTCGCCAGCAGCTCCTCATGCGTACCGAAGCCGTTGATGCGGCCATCGTCCAGCACAAGAATCTTATCCGCGTGCTGCACGCTGGATATACGCTGGGCAATGATGAGCTTGGTCGTGTTGGGAATTTCCTCACGCAGCGCCTTGCGAATTTTCGCATCCGTCGCGGTATCGACGGCGCTGGTCGAGTCGTCGAGAATCAGGATCTTCGGCTTTTTCAAAAGCGCTCTGGCAATGCAGAGGCGCTGCTTCTGGCCGCCGGAAACATTCGTGCCGCCCTGTTCGATGTGCGTATCATAGCCGTCCGGGAAGGAGCGGATAAATTCGTCCGCGCAGGCAAGCTCACAGGCGCGCTTGCACTCCTCGAGCGTCGCATTCTTGTCGCCCCAGCGAAGATTCTCAAGAATCGTGCCGGAGAACAACACGTTTTTCTGCAAGACCACAGAGACCGCGTCGCGCAGCTTTTCCAGATCATATTCGCGAACATCGTGCCCGCCAACGAGCACCTCGCCCTCGGTGACATCGTAAAGGCGCGAAATCAGGCTGGCCAGCGTGGACTTCGCGCTGCCCGTGCCGCCCAGAATACCGATGGTCTGGCCGGACTCGATGCGCAGATTAACGTCCTGCAGAACCGGCTTGCCGCTGCCCTTGCGATAGGAGAAGGAAACATCGCGGAACTCGATGCTGCCGTCGGGAATGTCGGTCAGTGCATTTTCCGGGCTGGCGAGGTCAGCCTTTTCGTTCAGGACTTCACAAATTCGCTGTGCACTGGCCACGCTCATGCTCATCATGACGAAGATCATCGAGATCATCATCAGGCTCATAAGAATGCTGGAGACATAGCTGAACAGGCTCATGAGGTTGCCCTCGGAGAAGCCCTCCGTGACGCACGCCTTTGCGCCCAGCCACGACAGCGCGATCATGCAGCCGAAGATCGTCGTCATCATGATCGGGTTGTTCAGCGTCACATAGGATTCCGCCTTAACAAACATGCGATACACGGCCTCCGCTGCTCTGGAAAACTTCGAGCGCTCGTAGTCCTCACGGACAAAGGCCTTGACGACACGGATCGCGCCGACATTTTCCTGCACACTGGCGTTCAGATCGTCGTACTTTTTGAACACGCGGTTAAAATGCTTCGTCGCGTTCGCAATAACGAACGACAGCGCGAGAATCAGAAACGCCATGGCCACGACGAACACCATGCTCAGCTCCGAATGGATGGAGAAAGACAGAATCAGAGCCGCAATGAGCATTGTTGGTGCGCGCACGCAGATGCGCAGGAGCATCTGATAGGACATTTGCAGATTGGAAACGTCCGTCGTCAGGCGCGTGACAAGCCCGGCCGTCGAGAAACGGTCGATGTTGGAAAAAGAGAAGGTCTGGATGTTTGTGAACATCGAGTCGCGCAGATTGGTTGCAAAGCCGGTGGATGCAATCGACGCGAATCGCGCGGCCAAAATGCCGCACAGCAGCGCGCCCAGCGCCACGGCAAGCATCAGGCCGCCGTACTTTAAAATGGCGGGCATTCCTCCGTCACCCTTGACGCCGTAGTCAATGATTTTCGCCATGAGAAATGGCAGGATCATGTCCGCGACCGCCTCGAGCGCGGAGAAAACCGGCGTGATGACCGAGACCCACTTGTACTGCCTGACCTGTGCGATTAAGGTTTTTAACATTGCACAGCCTCCAATACTGATCAATGTGTTTATAAGAGTAATTATATGGCAAACTGCACAAATAGTCAATGAACGGTTTGTGAACTTTTCCGGTTTTTACGTTAAGAAAAGTTCATTTTCACGCACGCGCACCCATACCCGTTCGGGCGGAGTTTCCGCAGAGAGGATGCGCCGCGCAAGGGGATTTTCGACCTCCGTCTGGATCAGATGCCGAATCTCCCGCGCACCGCCCGGCCTGCGAAGGCAGCGCAAAGCGATGCACTGCGCCGCCTCCGGTGCAAGCTCAAGCCGAATCTTCAGATTCGCGGCACGCGCACAGAGCGCAGCGAGCTGTTTTTCCGCGATACGCGTCAGCTCCGCCTCTCCAAGCGGCCGAAATGCCGCGATGCAGTCAATGCGCCCCAAAAACTCCGGTGGAAAATACTCGCGCAGACTGCGCAGCAGCGGTTCCTCCGCCGTACCGCCGAAGCCCAGTGCACCGCGCACGCTGTTCTCGCTGCCGAGGTTCGAGGTCATGACGATCATGGTGTTCTTGAAATCCACATGCCGCCCCATCGAATCCGTCAGCACGCCGTCCTCCATAATCTGCAAAAGAATGCCGCAAACATCGCGGTGTGCCTTTTCCAACTCATCGAACAGGACAAGGCTGTACGGTTGCCTTCGCACGCGCTCGGAAAGCTCGCCGCCGTCCTCATGCCCGACGTAGCCCGGAGGCGCACCCAGCATGCGCGAAACGGCGTGCTTTTCCATGTATTCGGACATATCCAGACGGATCATTGCGTTCTCGCTGCCGTAGACGGCCTCGGCCAGTGCCTTGCAAAGCTCGGTTTTCCCCACACCGGTCGGCCCGGTAAAGAGCATGGCCGCAACCGGGCGCTTCTGTTCGGCAAGACCCGAGCGCCCTCGCCGCACTGCCTCCGCCGCTGCCCGCACAGCCTCTTCCTGCCCGACGACGCGCTTGGCCAGCGTATCCTCCAACGCGCAAAGGCGCTGCTTTTCCGAAACGGAGAGCAATCCCGTCGGAATTCCCGTGCGGTTCGAGACCGCCTGTGCAATATCCTGCGTCTCGACACGCGGCGCCCCGGGAAGGTGGCGCTTGAGATTTTGCAGACGGTCGCGCAGTGCGGCGGCCTGTTCGTAGCGTCCCGTGCGCACGGCCTCCTGAAGCGCGCGCTCCGTGCCGCCGTGGTCGCCGCCCTTTTTCATCTGTGACATCTTGGCAAGCGCCGCTCCCTCGTCGAGAAGATCGACCGCCTTGTCCGGCAGGAATTTGTCCGTCAGATAACGACTCGAGAGCGTGATGGCCGCGTTGACGGCATCCTCGGTAATCGCGATATGATGGTGCGCCTCCAGTCCCGGCCGCAGCCCCATTAAAATTGCCTTCGTCTCTGCGTGCGTCGGTTCGCGTACCTGTACCGTGCGGAAACGCCGCTCGAGCGCGGCATCCTTCTCGATATATTTTCGGTATTCGGTCAGGGTCGTTGCGCCGATGAGCTGCAATTCCCCGCGGCCCAGCGCAGGCTTCAGGAGATTTGCCGCGTCGATTGCTCCCTCGGCCGCGCCCGCACCGACAAGGGTGTGCATCTCATCGACAAAAAGAATGACATTCTGCGCACGCCGCAGCTCTGCCAGAATGTCGCGCATCCGCTCCTCAAACTCACCGCGGTATTTTGTTCCGGCAATCAGGCAGGCCATATCCAGCCGGAACAGCCGCTTGCCGCGAAGCTGCTCCGGCACGCGTCCGGCCGCGAGATACTGCGCCACGCCCTCGACGATGGCCGTCTTGCCGACACCCGGTTCCCCGATGAGCGCGGGATTGTTCTTATGCTTGCGCGACAGGATCTGAAGTACCGTTTCGATCTCCTGCTGCCGTCCGACAATCAATTCCGTTTTGTCCGCTCGTTCGACCATATCCACGCCGAACTGATCCAAAAGCCGTAAATTCTGCATCGTATCATCCTTTCGTGTCTGCGTCGCCTCGCAGAGCGTTGGCAAAATTGCCTCAGCGTCTATCCCCTCGGCCCGAAGCAGACGCGCTGCGCGGCATTGCGTCCTGCACAGCAGCCCAAGCAGCAGGTGTTCCGGCGTGACGCTTCCGCTGCCCGCGCTCGCTGCAAGCACCGCTGAAGCCTCCGCCGAAAACCCCTGCGGAAGGCGCAGGAGGCGGCTTCCCTGCCCGCTCTCACGCACAAGGCGCAATACCAGCCGCTCCGGCTCCGCCCCCTGCCACAAAAGCAGCCTGCATGCGCTGCACTCCGGCGTGCGCAGCAGCCCGAGCAGCAGGTGCTCCGTGCCGACGTAGGCGTGCCCCAGTGCGCCCGCGATCGCCCAGGCCTGCCGGAACACCTTCTGCGTCAGCGGTGCGAAGTCATGATTTGCCAAGCTATCCCGCCTCCGTTCTGTGAAAATTCTAGACCTGCAGTTCGCAAACTATACCTGCAAAAAAATTACATTTTCCGCAAATTGGAGATTGCATTTTTTCAAAAACATGATAGAATTAGGTTATACTTATTTTGATAGGAGGATCTTATCATGGCCTACTACATCACCGACGCTTGCGCAAAGTGCGGCACCTGCGCCGATAGCTGCCCGCTCGGCATCATCTCCGAGGGCGACGAAAAGTACGTCATCGATGCCGATCAGTGTGTTGATTGCGGCACCTGCGCTTCCGTCTGCCCGGTCGAAGCGATCGAACAGCAGTAAAATCCGAACGAAAACGACCGGTTTGCTTGGCAAATCGGTCGTTTCTAAATTTCAGGAGGCTCGTATGGTCGAAGAACTCTGGAACGGCATACGCATGCTTCAGCCGGAACGTGGCTTCCGTCTCGGGACGGACTCGGTGCTGCTGGCGGAATTTCTTACGCTGCCGCCAAAGGCGCGTGTTGCCGACCTCGGTGCAGGCTGCGGCACGCTGAGTCTGCTTCTGTGCGCAAGAAGCAGCGACTGCCATGTTACCGGCGTCGAGCTGCGCGAGGACGCATGCCGTCTGGCGCAGGAAAATCTCCGCCTGAACGCACTTGAAGCACGTCTTTGCGTGCGGCAGGGCGACGTGCGCAGGATCGCCGCGCTTTTCCCCGCAGGGAGCTTCGACTGCGTCATCTCCAACCCACCGTATTTTCCGCTTGGAAGCGGAAAGTGTAGTCAATCCGCTGCCGTTGAGCGCACGGAGCTATGCCTGTCGCTCGAGGAGCTTTGCACGGCTGCTGCGTGGCTGCTGCCGAGCGGCGGGCGCTTTGCACTGGTACACCGGCCGGAGCGCCTTTGCGACATTATCTGCGCACTGCGTGCAAACGGCATGGAGCCGAAACGTCTGCGCTTCGTGCGGCACACCGCCGCTTCGCCCGTGTGCCTCGTTCTGATCGAAGCACGCCGCGGCGGCAGGCCCGGTCTTTCCTACGAGCCGGATTTCATCGAATTTCACCCCGACGGCACGGAGACCGAGGTCTACCGCGCCGCATATCACAGAAAAGGAGCCGGAGCATGAGCGGCACTCTCTATCTCGTCCCCACCCCCATCGGCAACCTGTCGGATATCTCCGACCGCTGCCGTGAAACGCTTGCAAATGCGGATTTCATCGCCGCCGAGGACACGCGCGTTTCTCTGCGCTTACTAAATCATCTGGACATCAAAAAGCCGCTTGTCAGCTACTACGAGCACAACAAGCAGACCTCCGGGCCGCGCATCGTCGAGCGGCTTCTGGGTGGTGAGAGCTGTGCCATTGTCACGGACGCAGGTTCGCCCGCCATTTCCGATCCCGGCGAGGATTTAGTGCGGCTGTGTGCCGAGGCTGGCGTGACCGTTACTGCCATCCCCGGGCCATGCGCCGCCGTGACTGCGCTGAGCATCTCCGGCCTTCCGACCGGGCGCTTCACTTTCGAGGGATTTCTCTCCACAAACAAAAAAAGCCGCTTCGCGCATTTGGATTCTCTGCGCACCGAGCAGCGGACGATGATTTTTTATGAAGCGCCGCACAAGCTGACCGCAACGCTTGCGGATCTGGCACAGGTCTTTGGAGAGACGCGCCGCATCAGCCTCTGCCGTGAGCTGACAAAGCTGCACGAGGAAGTACTGCGGATGACGCTGGGCGAGGCGGTGCAGTATTACCGCACGACGGAGCCGCGCGGTGAGTACGTCCTTGTCGTTGAAGGCGCACAGGAAACGCCGCAGGCCGCCGCCACACAGGATGATGCCGTCGCGCGTGCACAGGCGCTGATTGCACAGGGATACAGCAAAAAGGATGCCGTCCGTCAGGCCGCAGCCGAAACGGGTTTCCCCCGAAACGCACTCTATGATGCAATTCTAAAAAACGGGTGAGGCATTAGCCAAAGCCCCATAAGGATGTTTTGAGGCAGGGATACGGTGTAACCCCACAATCGGGGTTACACCGTTTTCTCTTTTTCAGGCGGTAAGCCTGTATTCCTGCGGGTTTGCTTTGATTTTAGCCATAAGGCTTTTGATTTCGTCCTCTGCGGGAATGTCAATCAGTCCGATAGCCGTGAAGTAGATGTCTACCTTCACATAGCAATGACCGCTTGACTTGTCGTTGTTATGAACCTCAATCCTGCGGATCAGAGAGTTCACAAGGGTTGGTGTCAATTCTTCAAAGGATGTACTGCTTCGCAGAACCTTCAATAAGGTTTTCAAGTCAAGGCTCGTCTGTTCAATGCAGGCGAGCTTCTTTTCGTCCTCTGCCACCTTATTGATAAGGGTGCGCTGCTCGTTCTCGTAATTGACCGACATTCTTGCATAGCGTTCAGCAGAGATGTTACCGAGGACTTGATCTTCATAGATACGCTCTATCAGTTTGTCAAGGTCTTG
>CAKUMO010000010.1 GCA_934667815.1 uncultured Oscillospiraceae bacterium | reverse complement strand
CGGTTTCCAAAATGCGCTCTTTGGTATCTCCAGCCATAATTTCACTCCCAAATTCGTAGTAACCGCTCGGTCACTATCATTATAGCAACCGAACGGTTACTTGTCAAGGGGGCTTTGAATCGTTTTTAAGAAAAATATGGTGTTCTGCGCCTGCGTTCGCTGCCATCAAGGAACAGCGCTAATAAAGAGTTGACGCAGGCGGCACAGGCAAAGCAACTGATATAAATACGGCCACACAGTCCGTTTGGATTGTGTGACCGTTATTTTTTGCCCATATTTAGAGGATCCTTGCGCAGTTATTTCATGCCTTGCCGATCACTTCAGAAACTCACGGATGGCGCGGATGTAATTCTCCGTCTTCAGTACCGTTGACAGATGGCCGCCGGAAACATAAGCGATCTGCGGCTTGTGCATCAATCGGATAAGATCCTCCTGCATTTTCCCGGAGAAGAAGTCCTGATCGGGCAGGATAAGAAGAATTTTTCCCTCCAGCGCCGCAAAATCTGCCTCGGTCACGGGCTTCTGATTCATAAGATCGGCAAGCAGACCGGAGATATGCACATCCTTCTCCTGCTTGTAATCCTTGAAAATCGTTTCAAACATGTCTTTGGCATAGGCGATTTCCTCCGCGATTTCGTTGCGGATATGGCTCATGCCCGCCTTTATGAGCCTCGGCTTGAGCTTTTCATAGTTGCAGTGCTTCATGTACCACAGCATCAACGGCGCAATGAAATATTTCTTTTTCAGACTTTTCAGGGTATTTGCGTCCATGCCGCCGGTGGAAATGAGAATCAACCCGCCCGTCTCTCCGGGGTACTTCTGCACATAGATCTGCGCGACCATTCCGCCGTCGCTTGCCCCGACAAGGATAGGGGCTTCAATTCCGAGCGATTGAAAGAAGGCGTGCATTCCGGTCACAAGCTCCTGATTGGTTCGCAGCTCCTGCGGATAGTCGAACAGGAGAATGCGGAAATCGTCTGATAGTCCATCCACATAATCCATCCACATTTCGAGCGTGTTCATCCCGCCGTTTAAAAACACCAGCGCTTTGCCGGCAGCGTTTCCGTTCAGAATATAGCGGTACGGCACTCCCGCCGCCGTTACGGTTTCGCAGGGATGCGCTGACGAAAATAATTCTAACTTCTCTGAATATAACATTATGTTTATCCCAAATCCGTCCTAGCTTTTTGTACGACTCGTTACTGTAAGCAGCCCGCCGAACATCCATAGATTGCCGAATGCGATCCAAGCGCAGGCGAGTGCGTTGACAATGGGCAGGTTGTCTGCTATTTGGGCTGCTGATTTTTGAACCCGATCTTCACGATCTGCATTTTCATCCGGTGATCGCCGACCCTTGCAAGGAAACGGAAAAAGCCGCCGACGGACGGGTCGCGAAGATCATTGTAGCCCAGCATATAGCCGCGGCTTGTGACCTGGAGGCGGCTATCCCACAAAGAAAGCTCGCCTTTCGCGTCCGAAACAGCAAAATACGCGCCCACATCCTTGATTTTCGCACTCTTGAGCCAGGTCTTTGCGATCATCTTTACTGCCGTCCGATTGGCCGCGTCGAATACCAGCACGCCGCCTGGAAACGCGTCCGCCATCTGCTGCACCAGCGCTTTGACCTGCTCTGTCAGGAAATAATAGAACACGCCGGAGGCAAAGAACACCGCGCCGCCGGAGACGTCGATTTTACGGAACCACGCCGTGTCGTTCAGGTCGCAGGGGATGTTCTCCTCCCGTTCTCCGGCGGGCAGCAGCTCATTGCGCACGGCGATGACATCGGGAAAATCCAGATTGTAAATTTTGCAGGCGCCGTTGTCGCAGCTTCTGCCGGTGCCGTCCAGCCCGCAGCCAAGGTTGACCACCGCCGCTTCGGGGTGGTTTTTCAGATAGTCTCGTATCTCCCACGCCAGATCATTCTGACGCATGGCGACCTCCAAGGAGCCGAAGCGCTGCATGAGGCTGCGGGATTTTTTCTCGGCGTCCGAAAAGTCATAGTCGATTTCATCAATCAGGCGAACCGCCGTTTCGTCCCGATAGAGACTCGGATACAGCTCCGAGCATACCTTTCTGGCATACAGCGGAATAATCAGCGTTTCCTGTACGGTGTTTTTCTCAATTTTGTATTTCATAAGTATCTCTCACTTTCTGATAAATGATAGTTCCGGCATTTTATCCTGTTCCATCACGGAAATCAGCATTTTCGCAAAATTCTGCGGCTCACGAATCTGATAGTGCATGTGATTCTTTCCTTCAAAAACGGGGAAATGACCGCAGGGATACGCCTTCATCACGGCGTCCCGGTATTTGAAATGCTCCTCAATGCTGCCAAATTCGAAGTAGCTGTGCTTTTGTAATATCTCCGTCAGCGGTGGGAAGGGCTTGTCCTCCAGACTGTCAGATAACTGGCGGCGCAGATTCCCATACCGCAGCGCTTTGCCCGCAGCAATAAAATACGGCTTGATTGCATCGTCGTCACACCACATAATTCTTTTAAGGGTTTTGCCCCTTGACCAATACAGACTCTTGATGGCAAAATACAAAAACGGCGTCATAATGCGGCGCGTTGCGTTTCCAATTCTGGCAAATTGACCGCCGTCAAAGAACGCGTGTTCCACGGGCAGCTTTGTCTGTGCCAAAAACGCTGCGGCAAGGTCTGCCCCAATGGAGGAAGCAACCACTATGGCGAGGCTTTTCACGCCCTGCTCTTCCAAGAAGCTCTCCACCTGCCGTATCTCGTCCACCTTGCTGACATATTTCTGCCCCTCGCAGTAAACGGTGGAGGTGGGCAGAATGCAGAAATACCGATCCTGCAAATACTTCGCAACCGGTTCGCTGCTCTCGCCCGTTACGCCCATGGCGTGGAAGAACAAAACGGCGGGATTGTCCCGATTCCCCAATGTCTTAAACTTCATGGCATCCTCCTTTAATTGTATTGGTTAGGATATGCTAACCACATTTCCTGCGAAAAGCCGCCTTGCGGCAGCTTGCGCTTTTTATGAAAACAGTTCCTTGCAGGCGCCGCGCACCAACAAATCCAGCACCTGCGGATAAAGGGAACCGATCTGCTCCTTGTGGGAAATCGTCAAAATCAATCCGCGCACGGCAGCGGTCGCCAGCGCTGTGCCGCCTTTGGGACAGAGTGCATTCGCTTCGAGCAAATCACGGATATGCGTTTCGTCATCGTGATAATGCTCTGCTTTGACATTTTCCGGAAGCCTTTGCAGCAGCGACGCCACATCATTTTCAATAAAGGTCATCACACCTGTATCCGCCATCCGCTTGCAAACGGCAAGAATCGCCTTTGCCGCGCGCTCTGCCGGCGGCAGGCCGGTATTCTCACGGAGCACTCCGTCGGCAACATCGTAGAGCTCGGTATGGATATCTTCAAGAACCGCGAAAAACAGCAGCTCTTTGGAATCAAAGAACTTATAAAACGAGCCTTTTGAAATTCCCACAGCCTGCGTCAACTGGTCAACCGAAGTTTTTCGCATCCCAAGCGTAACCGCGCAACGCCGTGTTTCCGCGAGCAAAGCCTTGTAAATCTGCTCGGTTTCAAAATCGGAAAAAGCCAAATCCACGCCTCCTACAAAATATGACCACAATTGTTCATCCGGTCATATTGTAGCATACAGGCGTCCTGTTTTCAATAGGAAATCCGAAGCATCAATGCAAAAACGTGCATTGTTATCAGAAATGAATTTTCAAAAACAAAAGTAAACCGGCAGCCGGTTGACAGGTGGGGAAAAGCGTCAGCAGACGGAAGCTCTGATGATCGTCCGCTATGCTTTGGCCTCGTCGGACTTGATGATAAATGACATAAACAGCGGAAAGTTATCCGTTGGGTCATATGCCGTACAGCTTGACGAATACGGAACCGTCGTCCCAAAAGTTCTGGCGGAGTATCGTTCCGCGTAGCCGGCAATTCGCGATAAGCACGGAGTTGCCCCCCAAAAAGGAGAAACCGTCAAAGCGGCCGCATCACCGTTATGTGATGCGGCCGCTTTGATGCGGAATTCGTTCGGAGCCAATTGTAGTTTCGACCGTTTTGTGATAGAATTGGTACTGTGAAATTTAAAGCATCTGCAGAGAGTGGAGGGCACCCGTGTGGACAGGGAGACTTTTGACCGGAAATATACCGCGCAGCTCAACCCGCAGCAAATGCAGGCCGTACATGCCGTGGACGGCGCCGTGCTGCTGCTGGCTGTGCCGGGCAGTGGGAAAACGACCGTGCTCGTGACGCGTTTGGGCTATATGCTTTGCTGCTGCGGTATTTCTGCGGATCTGGTTCTGACCATGACTTATACAAAAGCTGCGACAAGAGAGATGAGACAGCGCTTTTCCGACCTGTTTGGCGGGGAGTGCCCGAAAATCCCGGAGTTCCGAACCATCAACGGCGTTTCGTCCAAGATCATTCATTATTATACGCGCACGCATAGCAGCGGGCAAGCCTTCACGCTGCAGGAGGACGAGGGGGCGCTTTCTAAGCTGGCTTCTGACCTTTACCGTGCGCTGAGCGGCGAATTTGCGACTCCGGCCATGACGAAGGAGCTGCGCAAGTGGATCACTTATGTGAAGAATATGATGCTGGATGAGCAGGAAATCGGACAATTAGAGACCGGCTTCGAGAAATTCCCGGATCTGTACAGGCAGTACAACCGGGAACTGCGCCAACAGCGTCAGATGGATTACGATGACCAGTTGGTCTATGCAAAGACGATTTTAGAACGCTATCCGGATGTGCTGGCCCATTTTCAGGAGGCTTTTCCTTATATTTGCGTGGACGAATCTCAGGATACCTCCAAAATTCAGCACGAGATCATTCGGCTTCTTGCGCAGAAAACCGGCAATCTCTTTATGGTGGGGGACGAGGACCAGAGCATTTATGGCTTTCGCGCGGCCTATCCGGAGGCGCTGATGCAGTTTGAACAGATCTATCCCAACGCGCGTGTGCTGCTGATGGAGGAGAATTATCGTTCTACCCCGGAGATTCTACGGCTGGCCGATCGGTTTATCCGGAAAAACCGCGACCGCCATCCCAAAACCATTCGCCCGACCAGAGACTCTTGCGGGGATGTTCATCTGATCTCGGTGACGGGTCGCGCCGCTCAGTATGCATGGCTTGCCCATGCGGCGGTGCACGACGATGGGCAGACGGCCATTCTATACCGCAACAACGACAGTGCTCTGCCGCTGATCGACCTGCTGGATCGGCAAGGAATTGCTTACCGATGCAAGCAGATGGAGGATACTTTTTTCACCCATCGAATCGTTGCGGACATTCTGGACATCATTGCATTTGCGCATGACGCAGGGAATGCGGAGATATTCCTGCGCATCTACTATAAAAATGACGGCAGAATCTCAAGGAAAGCCGCAGAGTATGCCTGCGAACAGGCAAAATCCTCCAAGCGGTCGCTCTTGGAGGAGCTGCTGCGTTTCCCGCAGCTTCCTTCTTATGCACGGGACAGTGTTACGAATCTGATTGATCTGCTGCCGCAGCTTTTGCAGGACACGGCGGAGCACGGCTTACGGCGCATCTGGGGCGAGTTGCGCTACGGTAGTTATGCGGAACAGATGAAGCTGGATGTCAATAAATTCGAAGTTCTCTGTCTGCTGGCGGAGCGAGTGCCGAATCTGGACGCGCTTGTTTCTCGCTTGTGGCAGCTTCGAGGCTTGATCTCAGAGCCTTTCATGCAGTCTGGCACTGGCGTGATTCTTTCCACGATCCACTCCAGCAAGGGACTGGAATATGATACCGTTTACCTTTTGGACGTATTCGATGGTCTCCTGCCCACCGTGACGGAGCCTCAAAGTGCAGAGGAACAAAAGCAGTATCAAGAGGAACGCAGACTCTTTTATGTGGCAATGACCCGGGCGAGGAATCACTTGTTCCTGTTCTCGTGCCGCGACTGGAACTCGGCATTTCTCGGAGAATTGCAGCGGGAGCTGCCGGTGGAGGTGCCGGAGTCGGATGATATTTTTGGCGCTCTGCCGAGGGAGCTGTGCGGAAAGCACTATCATCATGCGCAGAAGGGGCGCGGGACGATCGTAGCCTCCTGTGACGGCCGGTGCATGATTGCGTATCCCGGCGGCGAGACGCAGCTCCTGAGCGTCGGCCAGATGTACGAGCAGCGAATGATTTTGCGGAAAACGCCGGAGACCCCAGCCGCTGCAAGGAAAAAACGGGCAGCGACGCTTCGCTCAGACAAGCGCAGCGGGCAGCAGAGCAAGAAAACGGCGCTGTCACCGGAGGAAAAGGCTGCGCTGACCAAAGAAGCGGTATGCGGCCGCAAGGTCATCCATACGACCTTCGGCGAAGGGAAAATCGTCGGCCATAAAGCGACCGTTGTGACCATACGCTTTTCAAAGCACGGGGAAAAGAAGTTTATTCTTTTGGACGCCATCGAGCGCGGGCAGTTGCGCTTTGCCGGAGACCAATAGAGAGGGAGGAAACTGCTCATGGACAGAACGTTTCAGAAATTTTTACGCAGCGGCGTTGACCTTTTGCCCTTGGGCATAGAGCGCCGTGCGGACAATACGCCCTATTTTTGCACGCCGAAGGGTGCGACGATTTTTGCCTGGGCGGGCGTGGACGGTATCCATTTTTGCTTTATTCGGGGCTTCGGCGGGATGGTTTTTGCTGTCAGCCCGATGAACGGCACACCGAATGAGGTGCATCCGATTGCAAAGGACTTTACGGATTTTTTAAGACTGCTCCTGGCCTGCGGCGATGCGGCGGCGCTGGAGCAGGCGTGGAGTTGGGACGAGACACAATTTGAGACTTTTTTGCGGGAAAATCCCCCGACGCAGGAGCAGCAGCGGTCGCTTTCGGAGCTTGCAGCCAAGATGAAGCTGACCCCGATGGAGCGGCCGTGGGCGTATATCAGGGAGTTGCAGGATTCTTTCGACTACGGAAGAATCAGGTACACCGAGGACTACTATGATACCGAGATGAACCCATCGGTCAAGCCGGCGCCGGAATGGAAGGTCTGCTTTGAAGGCGGCTTTCGGTGGTGCAGCGGGAAAGACCGTGCCGGGATAGAGATCGGGTTAGACCGCCAATTTGAATGGGCGGGACATTTCTGGGTCGCTCCTGCGGCGTATTCCTGCGGTAAGGGCCTTGTGTTGGATCTTTGCATGCGCGCCGAAGCGGAGGACATTCGTAAGTTTATGAAAAAGTGGGATTTAAATCCCGAAAATGACTCTTGCGAGAATTTTACGCCGGAGCAGCAAATGCAGATCGATCTGGACAACCCGCTTTGTCTTGATTTTATTCCGCATTTGGAGCTGAACGGGAAAGTCTTGAAAACCTCCTGCGGGTATGCGGTGAGCTTCAATCCCTGCTTTCCCCAGGAGAATGAGGCAAAATGGGTAATTGACCATTATGGTCTGGACGATTCCTTTGGGTGGCTGCTTTGCAGATATTCCTTCCTATGGCCGGGAAAGCGCCGCACAGAGGTGCGCTCGCTTTCGCTTACGATGGAGCAGGAGGCGTACCGTGTACCGGGGCCGCATTTCAGGCTGCATGCCCCCGGCGATTCGTTTGTTTTCTCTCATCCGGCCGGCGGGATGGAATATACCTTGACGGCACTGGAGCTGGAGCAGCAAACAATAAACTACTGGCGCCATCCGATGTATTTTACCGCCATGAGCTATAAGCTTTCTCCCCAAACGGATGAAATTCGGATCTGCGACTGTGCGGAGGGGGACAAGCCCTCGGAGCTCTGCCAAGAGCCGGATGATTTTTCTCCGGAGGGGCAAAACATGGCGGCCTGCGTCGGGATCATCGGCGGGGCAGATGGCCCGACCGCGATCGTGCTCGGAAGCGGCGCGCAGGGAAGTACACAGGGCGTGTGCTCCGCCCTGCATTTTGAACCGGTGCAGACCGCCGTTGAGTGGCGCGTGGAATTTTACGTCAGGCAATTTGGAAAAGAACGGTTTTTGCTGAAATAATCTGCGAATCGAACGACAGGGGAAGATGTAGATCGCCGGGTGAGGTCATATTCGTTTACAGGATAGAGCTTCGGACGCCAATAGCAGAATGGGATTTTCTGATCGCCATGCCGTGGTTGCTCTTTGGTGCCATTTGGCTTATAATGGAAATATAAAAGCCGAATATACATGGGCGAGTCCGGACTATTGGACAGCGGACATGATAGAATTACAGACAGAGATTTGAAAGAGGGGTTTTCCGTGGCCTACAATGAGCTGATTAAGAGCTTTGAGCGGGTGAGGGCGTATCTGCGCGAGTTTTATCTATATGGCTTCAAGAGCCGGACGCAATACGAGGCCAAAAGCGCGCGCTCCTATGACGACGAGCGGCGGCGCGTGGAAAGCTGGCTGGGTAGCTACATGCGCTTTGCGCAGAGTGCCGAGGGGAAAAACGTGTTTCTCTCCGTGGACAGCCGGCGCACGCGGCACAACCCGTTTTATCAGGCATGGAAGGCAAAGAGCTTCACGGACGGCGACATTACGCTGCATTTTGCAATTTTTGACGTTCTGAATACGCCCGAGGTGCGCAGGACGCTGCCGGAGCTGGTCGCAGAGATCGATGCGCGGCTGGAACACGGCCTGACCTTTGACGAGTCCACACTGCGCAAAAAGCTGAAGGAGTACGCCGACGAGGGAATCATTCAAATCGAAAAAGAGGGACGCAGGACGTTCTACCGCCGCAGCCCGGATGAGGATATTTCCGGCTTTGCCGATGCGCTGGACTTTTTTAGCGAGGCCGCGCCCTGCGGTGTGATCGGGTCGTTCTTGCAGGATAAGCTGCCGGAACACGAGAATTTTTTCGCCTTTAAGCATCATTACATCACGGGCGCGATGGACAGCGAGGTAATTGTGGCGTTGTTCGAGGCGATTCGCGCACACCGTTACATCACCGCCGAAAACATCAGCAGACGAACGGGAAAGGCAAAGACGGTTCGGCTGGTTCCGCTCAGAATTTACATCAGTGCGCAGAATGGGCGGCAGAATCTGCTGGCCTATCATGTGCGGGCGAACTGCCTTGCGTCTTACCGGCTGGATTATCTTTCCAATGTCCGGCCGGAGGATGAAATTTGTGAAAATTTTGACAAGCTGCGGGAAGACCTGAACGATGCCGAGGCGCATATGTGGGGCGTAAATTGCAGACGGCGCGACCGGCGCACAGAGCGCGTGGAGTTTGAAATTTACGTCGGCGAGGACGAGGAGCATATCCCGCGCCGCCTCGAGCGTGAGAAGCGCTGCGGCCACGTGGAAAAGCTCGACGAGCATCATTACCGCTACGTCGCGGATGTCTTTGACACGACCGAGATGCTGCCGTGGATCCGCACGTTCGTCTGCCGCATTACGCGTCTGCATTTCTCTGACCGCTCGGTCGAAAACGGGTTCAGGGAGGACATTGAGGTCATGTACCGTCTGTACGGGCTGGAAGGAGGCGATGCGGATGCTGTTCAGTGAGCTGTATTCCGTCTATTATAACACCGTGGCCAAGATCATCGAGACGGCGTTCGATCCTTCGGTCACGGAGCAAACGCTGCAAAAATGCGTTGCGGAGGGCGCGTTTTCCGAGAGTGTGACGACCATTCTGCCCGCGCTGAAAAGCGGCAGATGGCCGCTGCTGCATGACGACCTGTCTCCCGCACTCCTGCACCGCCCGACCATGCCGCTGACGCTCCTGCAAAAGCGTTGGCTCAAGGCGATCGCGGACGACCCGCGCATCCGGCTGTTTGACGTGGATTTTCCGGAGCTGGCGGAGGTGGAGCCGCTCTTTACGCGCGAGGATTACCGGGTTTTTGACCGCTACGCCGACGGGGATCCCTATGAGGACGAACGCTATATTCGCCACTTCCGGCTGCTGCTCGAGGCCATGAAGACCCGCCGGCCGGTCAGAGTGACGCTGTCGAACCGGCGCAACGAGCGCGTGCGCGCGGTTTTATCCAAAGTGCTTTGAATATTCCGCAAAGGATGACAAAATCCGCATTCTGGCCGACGGCTGTAAGTTTGGGCAGTTCAATCTGGGAAGGATCGGGCACTGTGATTTTTACAACGGCGCAGGCCCGTGGGAGCAGTCGCCGCGCCCCGTGCAGCGCATGGAGCTGACCTTGCTTGTCATCGACGGACGAAACGCGCTGGAGCGCGTCATGCTGCATTTTGCGCACTTTGAGAAGCGGGCCGAGCGCCTTGGAGACGGAAAATACCGCCTGCAAATGTGGTATGACAAGAGCGACGAGACGGAGCTGGTCATCCGTGTGCTTTCCTTCGGGCCGTATGTCAGGGTGCTGGAGCCGGAGCGCTTCGTTGATCTGATCAAAGCGCGCCTGATCGCGCAGCAGAACTGCGGAATGCGCGAATCAACAGAGAGGGAAAAAGCATGAAGGCAAAGGAATGGATTTGCCCATACTATCGCAGAAAGGTCGACGACTGCGAATGCTTGGATTTGTATTTGATCGCAATGCGTGCAGTCAGGGATGAGGCTCTTGTTTCCGAACAAGACCGCGATGCCCTTTATGCCATGTGCCGTGTGTGCGGAAAGCACTGCGTGATTGAGGGAAAGTGAAATTACACAGAAAAGCTGCGGACTTGCACGAGTTCGCAGCTTTTTTTTCGTGAAATGGCAGGGACAGAGCAATATACTTATAGACATGAAAGGCGCGAACAGCAAAGATCTAGAAACTGGTTCAGGTGACTCATAATCACTTATGCGGGTCCGACTCCCGCCGACGGCGCCTTGAACGTGAAAGGCATTTACAGCAGGCGAATTGGTCAAAGCGGGTTCGATTCCCGTCAATGCCTTGAGAACAAAGCAGGAAAGGAGCAGTGCAATGTTAGAAATTCAGGGAAAGGTCAATACCGCGATATGCTACGCGACGGTCATCGAGGACGAGGCCATCGAACAGATCCGCAGAATGTGCGACTATGAGATGACGGAAAATTCCAAGATCCGCATCATGCCGGACGTCCATGCGGGGCGCGGATGTACCATCGGCACGACCATGACCATCCACGACAAGGTCGTTCCGAACGTCGTCGGCGTGGACATTGGCTGCGGCATGTACACCGTGGAGCTTGGCAAGATCGAGATCGATTTTGCGCGCGTCGACGAGGCGGCGCACTTCATTCCGAGCGGCATGGATGTCTGGAAAGGGCGTTTGGAGCGCTTTGACCTGACCGAGCTGCGCTGCTACCGTGAGCTGGAGCATGCCAAGCGTCTGGAGCGCAGCCTCGGGACGTTGGGCGGCGGAAATCACTTCATTGAGGTCGATGCCGCGGCCGACGGCACGAAATATTTGGTCATCCACTCCGGCAGCCGCAACCTCGGCAAGCAGGTCGCGGAGTTTTATCAGCAGCGTGCGATCGACCTGAGCGCCGGGAAGGCAGACTATTTTGAAAAGCGCGAGGAGATCATCCGTACCTACAAGGAGCAGGGACGCCGCACAGAGATCCAGCCGGCACTGCTGGCGCTGAAGCAGGCGTGGGAAGAGAAAAAGCCCACGCTGCCCGAAGATCTTTGTTATCTTTACGGGACATATTTGCAGGATTATCTGCATGACGTGGAAATCTGCCAGCGCTTTGCAAAACGCAGCCGCGAGCTGATGGCAGAGGTTCTGCTTCAGCGCACCGGTATGACGGCGCTATCGGCCTTCCACACCATTCACAACTACATCGACACCGACGAGATGATCCTGCGCAAGGGTGCCATCGCTGCGCATGCGGGCGAGCTGGTTCTGATCCCGATCAATATGCGCGACGGCAGCGTGCTGGCCAGGGGACGGGGAAATCCGGAATGGAACTACTCTGCGCCGCACGGCGCAGGCCGCCTGATGTCCAGAACCAGGGCGCGAGCGACGCTCGATCTGGAGAGCTACCAGAAGGCGATGAAGGGGATTTATTCTACATCCGTCAACGAGGCGACGCTGGATGAAGCGCCGATGGCGTACAAATCCCTTGCGGATATTCTGGATGTCATCCGCGAGAGCGTCGATGTGCTTGAAATCCTAAAGCCCATCTATAATTTCAAGGCGTAAGCGCACATGCCGCGCCGGGAGGAGAGAATAATGTTAAATTACATAGTGGCAGAGGAAAACAGAACTCTGACTGAAAACGGTGCGGCGACCTACGCGAGCAGTAATTCTGCGTGCCTCGACTTCTTTGCAACGATGGGGGCGCTGCGGGATGCGTCCGAGACGGAAATCCTGGCGCGCTTTCAAAGCGCTTACGCGGAGAATGCGGACATGGCATTGAAGCTCCTGTTCTTTGCGCGTGACGTGCGCGGCGGTCTGGGGGAGCGCCGCCTGTTTCGTGTGATCCTGCGTTGGCTGGCTCTGCACGAGCCGCAGAGCGTGCGCAAGAATCTTGCATATATCCCGGAGTACGGGCGTTATGACGACTGGCTGCCGCTGCTCGGCACGCCCTGTGAGCGGGAGGCGGTTCAGCGCATCGACGAGCAGCTCACGCAGGATCTGGAGGCAGGAGCAGAAGTCTCGCTGCTTGCCAAATGGCTGCCGTCGGTTAATGCATCGAACCCGGAGACCGTGCGCAGTGCAAAGCGCCTTGCGCAGCTTCTTGGGCTGCGGCAGAGCCAGTATCGGCAGCTCCTCTCGCTGCTGCGCGGGAAGATCCATATTCTGGAGAATGATTTGCGTGTGTGCGACTACAACTTCGATTACGCTAAGCAGCCGTCCAAGGCGCTGTTCAAGTATCGCAGTGCGTTCGAGCGGCACGACGCAGAACGCTATCGGGACTTTCTGACGCAGGCAGAGCGCGGTGATACCGTGCTGCATACCGGTACATTGACGCCCTATGATGTCATTGCTCCGTGCTTCTGCCGCAGCGAACCGCTGACCGCGGCCGAAAGACGCACCATGGACGTCACATGGAACGCCCTTGAAAATTATGCCACGGACGAGAATGCGCTCGTCATCGCCGACGGGTCCGGTTCCATGTATTCGGGGCAGCCGCTGCCCATCGCGGTCGCGCTGTCTCTGGCCGTTTATTTTGCCGAGCGCAATCACGGCGTGTTTCACGACTATTTCATCACATTCTCGCAAAATCCGCAGCTTGTGCAGATTAAGGGCGCGGACATCTATGAAAAAGTATGCTGCTGCGCGGGATATTGTGAGATTGTAAACACAGATCTGCAAGCCGTTTTTGAGCTGCTGCTGCGGGCGGCGGTGCGCAATGCGGTCCCGCAGGAGGAACTGCCAAAGAAGCTTTATATCGTCTCAGATATGGAATTTGATTGCTGCATAGACCGTGCGGATGAGACAAATTTTGAGCGTGCGAAGCGGCGCTTTGCTGAGTATGGCTACCGGCTGCCGGAGGTCGTCTTCTGGAACGTAGCCAGCCATAGGCGGCAGCAGCCCGTGACCCGCAACGAAGCGGGCGTGGCGCTCGTTTCGGGTGTTACGCCGCGTCTGTTTGCGATGCTTGCGGGCGGTCTGGCTTCGCCTTACGCTTCGATGCTGGAGGTCATACGATCCGAGCGCTATGCAGCGATTTTGGCATAAAAACGGCGAGGCAACGCGCATTGACGTTGCCTCGCCGTGATATATCCGAAGCATATCTCTGATACACTCCTTACATGCGCAATCGGTCCCGCGTTCGTTATGCTTGCGTTCTGTCAAAACCCCCAATAATGAAGAAAGAACGGAAGCTGGCCGAATGCGCAGGCTGCGAACAGCACGGCCAGCACGATGCAGACGACCTTGCCGAGCGGAAGCCACGCGATACGCCTGCGTTTGAGATTCGTGCAGCGGGCGAGCAAAAGCGGTGCCAGCTCGGCGCGCAGCTCGGGCTGCACGGCGATGCAGGCCTGCCGGTCAAGGCCGAGCAGAAATGCCTTCCCGGATGCGCGCAGAAAGCGAATTTGAGAATAATCGTATTCGACGGGAGCGGCGTCGCCGGAGGTAACGCAGATTTTGTCTCCGAACGTGACGCAGACGACCACGGGCTTGCCGCCGTTGGCGATGCCGGCGCGGCGGTAGCTCACGCTTGCGGTGTGACGCTCAAGAAGGAAATTGACGCACAGCACAAGTGCGACAAAGGCCGAAGCCAGCACGATCAGCGGCAGAACCTGGCGATAGCGTAAATAATAGTAAAGAGACATTCCTTCCAGCAGAAAGAAGAACAGAACATAGAACATATAAGTGACGAAATAGGAGTTCAACGCGATCTGCCGGTAGGTACTTTTGTCATAGCAAAGCTGAGAAACAATCTCTTTTTTCTCCATTCGGATTCTCCTTTTTGCCAAAAATGCGGAGTTTTTAAGAGATTATAGCACAGTTTTGCGGAATGTCAAGTTTTTTCGGAAAACGGTCGGAGAATGCGGCGAAGATAGATCGCCTTACGCGTCGCCCCGTCTTTGAGCAGAAACGCGTCCGGGTGCTCGGCCATGATCTCGAAGCCCATTTTGCGGTAAAGCGCCAGTGCGCGGTCATTGCCCTCGATCATTTCCAGCTCAAGCTGGTGCACGCCGTCGCGCCGCTGCGCTACATCGATCAGTTCGCGGAACATTGCCGTGCCGATGCCGCGCCCCCAATATTCCTGCAAAAGCCCGATCATGAGCACTGCGCGGTGACGCTGCTTTAAAGAGCTGAGAAAAATCAACTCGCAGTTGCCTGCAATCTTTCCGTCTACCGTGCAGACGATCATCAGGCCGTTCGGGTCGTCCAGCGTCCGCTTCAGGTAGCTCCATTCTCCCTCGACGGTGAAATTGACCTCCTCCGGATAACGCGCGAGGTATTCCGTCTCGCCGCAGGCTTTTTTGAGAAACGCGAGCACTTCGGGTGCGTCCGCCTCCTGCGGTGCGCGGAAGATCGCCTCCTCGCCGGTTTTCAGGTGCACGGTTTTGGCTTCAAAAATCATGAAAACGCCTCCTTTTTTGAAATCATACGCCATTTTTTGCGCCGTGTCAACCGACGGCGCTGCGCGGGCGAGATTTTTTTGAAAATTAGAAAAAAATGCTTGCAATTTGCAAAAAAATCGGTACAATAGTATCGACAATACGACGCTGCAGGGAGTAGGAACAGTGCGTTAAGTACCGGTCGGATGGGAGGTTGCCGCCGGGCGAAGGAGCTTCGGCTCCGCGATACTGTTACCGCAACCGCCTGAGCAAGATGTCCCTAGGTATCGGGGCATAGCGCCGTGCATATTTCAACCTCCTCCATTATTTCAGGGAGGAATTTTTTATGTCCAAAACCAACCGTTTCCCCGTCAAACGCATCGCGATCGATGCAGTTCTCATCGCCATGTACTTCGGCCTGTCATGGGCCTCCGTCGAGATCGGCGGTATCAAGCTGACGTTCGTCGGTCTGGCGTCCATCATCGCCGCCATGGTCTACGGCCCGATTGACGGCTTCCTTGTCGGCTTCTTCGGCGCCTTCTGCGAGCAGATGCTCAAGTACGGCTTCACCGCGACCACCCTGCTGTGGCTGCTGGGGCCGGCTATGCGCGGTCTCGTCGTCGGCTGTGCCAAGCTGATCTTCAAGCAGTCCATGGCCACGGAAAACCTGCTGCGCAACCATCGTCCGTATGTGTTCTTTGCCGTCAGCATCTTTGCCGGTCTGGTGGTTTCCGTGCTCAATACGACGGCGTTTTATGTCGATGCGAAGATGTTCCACTATTACACCTACGAGCTGATCTTCGGCGTGTTCTGGCTGCGGCTTCTGCTTGCTGCCGCCAGCTCTCTGCTGATGGCGCTCGTCACGCTGCCTGTGCTTGCCGGTGTGCAGCACACAAATTTTGCTTTAAAGAAGGTAAAATCATGACCTATCAGGAAGCGCTTTCCTACATCCATTCCGTCTGTTGGAAAGGCTCTGTGCCGGGACTTTCGCGCACGCGCGAGCTGCTCGAGCGTATCGGAAATCCGCAGAACCAACTGAAATTCATCCACATCGCCGGTACTAATGGCAAGGGTTCTACCGCCGCCATGCTGGCTTCCGTGTTCCGCGCGGCGGGATACTGCACCGGCCTTTACACCTCGCCCTTCATTCTCTGCTTCAACGAGCGGATGCAGGTCAACGGCGAGATGATCTCCGATGAAGAGCTGGCCGAAATTACCGAGTTTGTCCGCCCGCACGCAGAAGCGATGCAGGACCATCCGACGGAGTTTGAGCTGGTCACGGTCATTGCCATGGAGTATTTCAAGCGGCACAAATGCGACATCGTGTCGCTGGAGGTCGGGCTTGGCGGCGAGCTGGATTCGACAAACGTCATTTCCACGCCGGAGGCCTCGGTCATCTGCAACATCGGGCTTGACCACACGGAGATTCTGGGTGACACGCTGGAGAAGATCGCCTCGGCCAAGGCCGGTATCATCAAGGGCGGCGACGCCGTCATTTACCGCGGCAGGGAGAGCGTTGAACAGGTCTTTGCGGATGCCTGCGAAAAAACCGGCGCGCGCCTGCATAAGGCCGATTTCGACGGCATTCGTCTGCACAAGGCCGACTTTACGGGGCAGGTGTTCGATCTCGGCGCGAGGAAGAACCTTGAAATTCCGCTGCTGGGTGAGCATCAGCTCAAAAATGCCGCCGTTGTGGTCGCAGCGGTGGATGCTCTCACGGCCAAGGGCTGGAAGGTCACCGAGCAGCAGCTTCGCGACGGCCTGAAGCATGTCTCGTGGCCGGGACGCTTTGAGCTTCTGCGCAAAAAGCCCGTATTTTTTGTCGATGGCGGGCACAATCCGCAGTGTATGGCCGCGCTGGCAAAGAATCTGGAGCAGTATCTTTCCGGCCGCCGCCTCGTCGGCCTGACGGGCGTGATGGCGGACAAGGATTATTTTGATATGTATAAGACGATGGAGCCGTATTTCTCTGCGTTTGTTACGGTCACGCCGGAAAATCCGCGTGCGCTGCCCGCCGAAAAGCTGGCCGAGATGCTTGCGCAGTTCGGCAAGCCTGTGACCGCCTGCGCAAGCGTCCGCGAGGGCGTGCAGAAGGCGATGGAGCTGGCTGCGGGCGAAAACGATGCCGTGGTTGCCTTTGGCAGCCTCTACATGGTGGGCGACATCCGCACTGCGGCAATGGAGAAGTGACCGATGACAGAGAAAAAACGGAATCAATTTCTGATCCTGGGCGACAGCTACTCTACCTTCGGCGGCTGGATCCCACAGGGCTACGCGGCGTATTACACGCAGGGCAACGGCTGCGACACGGACGTGAAATCCGTCGAGGAGACGTGGTGGCATCGCTTCGCCCATGACACAGGCGCGACGCTGGTGCAGAACAACAGCTGGTCCGGCTCAACGATCTGCTTCACCGGCTATGAGGGAGACTGCTCCGAGACATCCTCCTTCCTTTGCAGACTGCGCAAGCTCGAAAAAGCCGGATTCTTTCGCGAAAACGAGATCGATACGGTGTTCATCTTCGGCGGAACGAACGACGGCTGGGCAAACAGCCCGGTGGGCGAGTTAATGTTCTCGGACTGGAAAAAGGACGACCTGTTTTCCGTCCTGCCTGCGGTGTGCTGCCTGCTGCACGAGGTGAAGGCTGCTGCGCCGAAGGCCGAGATCGTCGTGCTCATCAATACCGAGATGAAGGACGAAATCGCCGACGGCATCGCCGCGGCCTGCGAGCACGAGCATGTCCGCGCACTTCGGCTGCATGATATTGACAAGGCCGGCGGTCATCCGACCGTAAAAGGCATGCAGCAGATCGAGCAGCAGCTTCTTGAATTTCTGGAATAGAATAAGAAAACGATGGGGCATGGCCCCATCGTTCAGACTGTCAAAAAACGATCCCGCCGAAAGTTTCGGAGGGAAGGAAAGAGTGAAAGGGAACCGTCAGGGTTCCCTTTCGCGTTCAATAACCCGCCGCAGCGGCCAAAATTGCAAAATAATAATAAAGAATACAAATTCGGATTTTGCAATTTTGCAGGCAGCTTATCAAAAAGGCCGAAGGGACTTTTTGATAAGCTGAACGATGGGGCATGGCCCCATCGTTTTTTCTGTTCACTCTGCGGTTTCAGGAGTGATGTCGGCATAATAATACTTCCCGCCGCGGTAGAGATACACCCGCACGCTCTGTCCGGGAATGCATGCGTCAAGTGCGATCGCGTAATCCTGCGTGCCTGCGATCTCATAGTCGCCGAGCTTTACGATCACGTCGCCCCTGCGGATGCCAGCGGCATAGGCGGGGCCGGTGAAGCGGATGCTGCCGACCATCACGCCTGCGGGCAGATTCCAATAGCTCTGCGGGCCTGCGGGAATGTCAATGACCGTCAGACCAAGGGACGCGTGCCCAAGGTCGGATTGTCCGGAAAGCAGGTCGCGCAGAATGGTCTTGACATCGCGTGTGGGAATGGCGAAGCCGATGTTTGCAACGGTCTCGTAGGATACCAACGAACCGACGCGCGAGACATTGATGCCGATGACCTGGCCGCAGGCATTGAATAGCGGGCCGCCCGCGCTGTCGGAATTCAGGGAGGCGTTCGTTTGCAGCACACCGATCTGCCGCCCGGAAAGCTCAACATTGTCGTTGACGGCGGCGATGAAGCCCTGCGACATGGTCGTGCCCAGCTCCGAACCGAAGGGATTGCTGAAGGCCACAACGCTGTCGCCGGGTGCAAGCTGCTCGGAATCACCGAATTCGGCGGGTGTGAGGCTGATGCCGTGCACCAGAAGCAGCGCAAGATCGCTGCCACTGTCCGCACCGACGAGAGTCGCCTCGCAGGTTTCGCCGTCGTTTGTGCGGACGGAAAGGGAAGATGCGTTCTGCACGGTGCGGGCGTTGGTGAGAATGTAGCCGTCGGCACTCAGGACAATGCCCGTGCCGACGCGGTCGTTTCCGGAGAGTACCGTCACGACGCTGGGAATGACCTTTTCATACAGGTCGTGCAGCGACAGCGCATTCTCATCCGAACGGCTGAGCGTCAGATCGTCGTTTTCTGACGGTTCACTGCTTTCGTCGGCGGGAAGCAGCGTGAATTGCTGCGTGATGTCCGTGCCGGGCTGCGGTGCAGCAGCCTGCGTGCGTTTTAATTCAAGAAGTGCAAAAACCGTGACGAAATTTGCGATCCCCAGCAGACAGATCAGCACGATAATAATGGGAAGATGCGACGGACGCTGCTCGGGCTGCCGTCCCGTGCCGTAATAGCACGGTGTTTCCTGCGGCGTTTCCGGCGGAGCCTCGCGGTATTCCGGATCCATCGGGGTCAGGTCATCCATTTTTGCACACCTTCTTTCTTACAGACTTTCTTATTTTTTCAGCGGCATGGTGAAGATAAACTCCGTCTTGTCGTCGCGGCTGGTCACATAGATGTCCTCACCGTGTGCAAGAACGATGGTCTTGACGATGTAAAGGCCGAGTCCCACGCCGTCGCGGTCGGTGGAGCGGCTCTTGTCCGTCTTGTGAAAACGGTCAAAGATGAGCGGAAGCTCCTCCGGATCGATGGTCGGGCCGGTATTGCCGATCGTCACGACGGCCTTGCCGCCCTGCTGGACGACGCGGACGGAGAGTGTACCGCCTTCGTTGATGAATTTAACGGCGTTGTCAAGCAGATTGTAAAGCACCTGCGTCACGGCGTCGGCAAAGGCGTGGACGGTCAGACCGAACTCCGGCATGTCGATGTCCACGTTGAGCTTTTTCTGGTTGATGCGCTGCTCAAAGCTCAGAAGCGCCTGACTGGCCTCCTCACAGATGTCGAAATCGCTCAGCTTTTCGGGAGGGATACCCTGATCCTTCAGGCGTGCTACGTCGAGCATGTTGCGCACCAGACGCGACAGCCTGCGCACCTCCGTGGAAACCAGCTCCATATAAGAGCGCTGCTTTTCGGGCGGGATGGTGCCGTCGAGAATGCCGTCGAGGTAGCCGGCGATGGTCGTCATGGGCGTTTTCAGCTCATGCGAAACATTGGCGACAAACTCCTGACGGATGCTTTCGGAGTGCTGCATGGACGCGGCCATGTTGTTGAAGGCCACGGCAAGCTCCTCAATTTCCTCGTTCTGATAGCCCGTCGGCACGCGGACGGCCAGATTGCCGTGGGCAAGCTGACGTGCGGCGGTGGCCATGTCCTTGATGGGCTTGGTTTCGCGCCGTGTCAGGGACGGCATGGCCAGCAGCGCGATGAGAAAGACGCTCAGGGCGGTCAGAACAAAAATGCGCACCGTGCCGCCGGTCAGTGCAGAAAGATCGGCGCGCCGCATGGAGGCAATGACGATGCACAGCAGCTCGCCCTCACCGGAATAGGCGGCTTCGGCCACGGCCAGACGCTTTTCACCGTAAATTGCGGAGGCGGCATCGTTGATATGGGCGCTGCCGTTTTGCCGGATGGTCTCGACGAGCGAAGCGTCAAGACTCTGACCGACGTGCCCGCAGTCCTGGACGTCCTGTGCACACAGAAAGACCGAGCCTTCGGGCGTAGCAATCAGAATGTCGTTTCCCGAGGCGCCGGAAGCGGCGGCGAGCGTTACGCGCAGGTTCCAGTCGGCGTACATGGACAGGGGAGAGCTGTAAAACTGCGTGAGCGCGGAGACGGTATCCGCCGTGCTTTGCAGCGATGCCTGCTGCTTGCGCGCGGCATAGCGATCAAAGAGAAGCCAGAACGCCACGCCCAGCAGAATGGTCGCCGCCAGCAGGATGCACAGCATCAGCGTGAGCTGGCGGCGGAAGGTGGTGTTCATGCTTGGTTCACCTCGAACTTATAGCCCACGCTCCAGACGGTTTTCAGCTCCCACTGATCGGAAACGCCCTCGAGCTTTTCACGCAGACGCTTGATGTGCACGTCCACGGTGCGGGTGTCGCCGAAATAATCAAAGCCCCAGACCTCGTCGAGTAGCTGATTGCGCGTATAGACGCGGTTGGGCGTGGAGGCCAAGTGGTACAAAAGCTCCATTTCCTTCGGCGGCGTGGGGACTTTTTTGCCGTCCACGGTCAACTCGAAGGCGTCCATGTCGATGACGAGCTTGTCAAAGACCAGACGGTGCGCAGTCTTTTCCGGCTCGATGCCGCTGCGGCGCAGCACGGCCTCGATGCGCGCGAGAACCTCCTTCATTTCAAAGGGCTTGGTGATGTAGTCGTCTGCGCCCTGCTTCAGACCGGAGACCTTGTCCTCGGTCTCGCTCTTTGCGGTGAGCATGATGATCGGCGTTTTTGATTCCGAGCGGATGGTGCGGCAGACGCCCCAGCCGTCCATGCCGGGCAGCATCACGTCCAGCAGCACAAGACTGGGATGTACCTCGCGGAATTTTTCCACGCCCTTCAGGCCGTCGAGGGCAATGACGACCTCGTAGCCTTCTTTTTCCAGATACAGCCGGAGAAGATCCGCAATGTTGCGGTCGTCCTCGACGATCAATACGGTTTTTGCCATAGTAACGCCCCTCTCGTATTTCTGTTATCCTCTACATTATAGCCCGCATTTTTCGTTTTGGGTGAACAATTTGTAAAAAAGCCGCACTGTGCAAAAGTTTTCCGACGATTTATGCAGAAATCAGCGGTTTTTACTTGCGATTTTCGATTTCGTGTGGTATATTTTAGAGCTGAATGAGAAATCTTTTAATCGGCGGCCGGGATGCCGCCTGACAGAAGGGAATGTACTGTATGTACGAACAGAAAAATATCCGTAACATTGCCATCATCGCCCACGTTGACCACGGCAAAACCACGTTGGTCGATGAGATGCTCAAGCAGAGCGGCATCTACCGCGAGAATCAGACCGTCGTCGACCGCGTCATGGACTCCGGCGATCTCGAGCGCGAGCGCGGCATCACCATTCTGGCCAAAAACACCGCCGTGCACTACAAGGGCACGAAGATCAACATCGTGGACACCCCGGGCCACGCGGACTTCGGCGGCGAGGTCGAGCGCATTCTGAAGATGGTCAACGGCGTCATCCTGCTTGTGGACGCTGCCGAAGGCCCCATGCCGCAGACGCGCTTCGTGCTGCAAAAGGCGCTGGAGCTGGGGCATAAGGTCATTGTCGTCATCAATAAGATCGACCGTCTGGATGCGCGCATCGAGGAGGTCATGGACGAAATTCTGGAGCTGCTGCTCGACCTGAACGCCACGGAGGAGCAGTTTGATTCTCCGACGCTGTTCTGCTCTGCCCGTCAGGGCGTCGCGTCCTACGGCCCGACGGAGCCGGGCGTCAACCTCGACCCGCTGTTCAAGACCATCGTGGACTATATCCCCGCGCCTACCGGCGACCCCGAGGCGCCGCTGCAAATGCTTGTGTCGTCCATCGACTATAACGACTATGTCGGCCGTATCGGTATCGGACGCATCGAGCGCGGCACCATCCGCCAGAATCAGGAGGTCAGCATCTGCGACTATCACGACCCCGAGCACAGCGCCAAGGGCAAGGTTGTCGCGCTGTATGAGTTCGACGGACTGGCCAAGAAGCCCATCACCGAGGCTTCCGCCGGCGAGATTGTCGCATTCTCCGGCATGGCGGACATCACCATCGGCCGCACGGTCTGTGCGCCGGAGCTGCCAGAGCCGCTGCCGTTTGTGAAAATTTCGGATCCGACGATCGAAATGACCTTCAGCGTCAACGATTCTCCCTTTGCAGGACGCGAGGGCAAATATGTCACCTCCCGCAATCTGCGCGACCGCCTGAACCGTGAGCTTCTGAAGGACGTGTCCCTGCACGTCACCGAGCAGGGAACGGATGCCTTCAACGTTGCAGGACGCGGCGAAATGCACCTGTCCATCCTGATCGAGACCATGCGCCGCGAGGGCTATGAGTTCCAGGTCAGTACGCCGCGCGTTCTGACCAAGGTCATCGACGGCAAGGTCTGCGAACCGATCGAGCGCATGGTTGCAGACGTGCCGGAGGCCTCCATGGGCAGCGTCATCGAGAAAATGGGACGCCGCAAGGGCGATCTGCTGTCCATGACGCCTGTCGGCAGCCGCTATCGTCTGGAATTCCTTGTTCCGTCGCGCGGCCTGTTCGGCTACCGCAGCGAATTTTTGACCGATACGCGCGGCGAGGGCATCATGTCCTCCGTGCTGGATTCCTATGCGCCAATGAAGGGCGAGATTGAGCGCCGCAAGACCGGTTCGCTCATCGCCTTTGAAACGGGCGAGGCCTGCACCTATGGCCTTTACAATGCGCAGGAGCGCGGCCAGCTCTTTATCGGCCCGGGCGTGGAGGTCTACGCGGGCATGGTCGTGGGCATCTGCTCGCGCAACGAGGATATGACGGTCAACGTCTGCAAAAAGAAGCAGCTTACCAACATGCGCGCTGCCGGCGCGGACGATGCGCTGCGTCTGACCTCTCCGAAGGTCCTGTCTCTGGAGCAGTGCCTCGAGTTCCTTGCGGACGACGAGCTTCTGGAGGTTACGCCGAAGAATCTGCGCATCCGCAAGCGCGAGCTTGACCACTCCGCCCGTATGCGCCAGCTCATGAAAACCAGAAACGGCTGATATTCAATGTATTATTAAAAGACACCGACCGGTTTTTCCGGTCGGTGTCTCAGCTTGTCAAAAAAGTCCTTCTGGACTTTTTTGACAAGCGCAGCGTGCCGAAAGGGGGGGCACGCTGACAGACTGCGAAAAAGTTCGGAAGACAAGCAACTCACGCCCGTCGGCGTACATAGGTACGGTAGGGCGTGAGTTGCGCAGTAAGTCAAAATCCTTGCGTAGCAAGCTGGTTTTCAGACTGTAAAGTTTGGAATCCCCGACTTTTGTAAATGAAATCCAGAGAGCAAAACCCATTGAATTGTGAATCGATTTTGACGATTACGGACTTTTTTGACAGTCTGAAACCTCCGGCTAAGCCGGAGGTTTTGATTTAGATCGCATATTGACTGGTGTAGATCTGATAATAGAATCCCTTTTTGGCGAGCAGCTCAGAATGTGTGCCCTGCTCGACAATCTGCCCGTGGTCGAGCACCAGAATGAGGTCGGAATCGACAATGGTGGACAGCCGGTGCGCGATGACGAAGCAGGTGCGCTCGCGCATGAGCCGATCCATGGCCTTTTGCAGCAGCGCCTCGGTGCGGGTATCCACGTTGGAGGTGGCCTCATCAAGAATGAGAAGCTGGCGGTCGGCCAGCATTGCGCGCGCAATCGTCAGAAGCTGTTTCTGACCGCCGGAGAGATTTGTCATGTCGTCTCCGACGACGGTGTCGTAGCCGGCCGGGAGCGTGCGAATGAAGTGGTCGCAGTAGGCGCGGTCGCAGGCAGCGACGATTTCTTCCCGCGTCGCGCCGGGCTTGCCGTAGGCGACGTTTTCCGCAATCGTCCCGCGGAACAGCCAAGTATCCTGTAAGACCATGGCGAACTGATCGCGCAGCGCCTCGCGCGAGAGTGTGGCGCAGTCCACACCGTCGATGAGAATACGGCCGCGGTCTACGTCGTAAAAGCGCATGAGCAGATTGACAATGGTCGTCTTGCCCGCGCCCGTCGGCCCGACGATGGCGACGTTTTGACCCTTTTTAACGTCGATGTTCAGATCCTGAATGAGCGGACTGGCCTTGTCATAGGAAAAATCGACGTGCTCGAAGCGAATGCTGCCCCCTGCCTTGCCGGGAAGTGCGCCGTCGGGATTATCCTCCTCGGGAAGGTCGAGAAGCTTAAACACGCGGCGTGCTGCGGCCTTGGCGTGCTGTAAATCGCCGAAGCCGCCCGCAATCTGCTCAAGCGGGGCGGAGAACTGCTTGGCATAGAGCAGCATGGTCACGACGATACCGACCGTGACCGCCTCGGTTGAGACGATCAGCCAGCCGCCGAGCAGGCAGATGGCAATGTAAGCCAATGCGTTTGTGAAGGCGATGAGCGGACGCACGATGGAGGATGTGTAATTCGCAGTCGCTTCGGAGTCGCGGCGGCGGTCGTTCACGACCGCGTGCTTGTCCTCGGTATAGCGTTCGAGGTTATAGGCCTTCGTGGTAGCGAAGTTTGTGAAGGCTTCCTCCACGAGGGAGTTTAATTCGCCCGCCTGTGTGAACATCGTGTAAAAGTGCTTTTCGCTCTTAGACGAAAGAAAAGAGGACAGCAGAATCGACAGCGGTGTGAGCGCAATGACGATCAGGCCCAGCCGCCAATCCTCCAGAAGCATCATCACGGCGATGGCGAGAATCATCAAAAAGCCCGTCATCAGCGTGTCCACGATCTGGTGGACGTAGTTTCCCATGGTGGAGACGTCGCCCGTCATGCGGGAGAGAACATCGCCCACAGAGGTCTGGTCGACATAGCTCACGGGCAGCCGGCGAATTTTGTCCGAGATGCGGATGCGGAGATTGCAGGTGAAATAGCGGCTGACGACCTTGTTCAAAAGCAGCATTTTGAGGTAGGAGAACAGCGCATAGGCCGCATAAACGCCCAGAAGCGAGAAGATCATCGGCAGAATCGTTTTCAGAAGGTCGCCTGTGAAGCTGCCGTCCCAGTAGGCGTAGAGCTGGTCAATGAGATTTCCGAGGAGCTTCGGCCCCAGAACGGCGCAGACGATCAGGCAGATGCACAGCAGGCAGGCCAGCGCGAGCCATTTCCAGATCGGGCGCGTCTCCAGGACGAGGCGGCGCAGAATGTGGTCGCGGTCTTTTTTCATTTTACGCCACCTCCTGTCTGCGAGGCGTAGATCTCCTGATAGATCTTGCAGCGTGAAAGCAGCTCCTGATGCGTGCCGGAGTCGATCAGGCGGCCGTTGTCCATGACAAAAATGCAGTCGGCGCTCATGGCCGAGGTGATGCGCTGCGTAACGACGAGCTGCGTGCAGCCGCGAATCCTTTCGTTCAGAGCAGAGCGCAGCTTCTTTTCCGTCAGGAAATCGAGGGCGGAAAAGCTGTCGTCAAAAACGTAAATGGGCGCTTTCTTGATGATCGCGCGGGCGATGGAAAGCCGCTGCTTCTGCCCGCCGGAGAGGTTCTTGCCCGCCTGCTTGATCTCGTGCGCGTAGCCGCCCTCGCAGGTTTCGATAAAGTCCGCAAGCTGGGCGATCTCGGCAGCCTCATGCAGCTCGGCCTCGCTTGCATCGGGATTGCCCATGCGAATGTTTTCTTCGATCGTGCCGGTGTAGATCGCCGCGCCCTGCAGAACGCTGCTGATATTCTGGCGCAGGGTGTGCTTGCTCAGTTCGCTTGTGGGAATGCCGTCGAGCAGCACGCGCCCCGCCGTCGGCAGGCGGAAGCCGAGCAGCAGGGAAATGAGCGTGGACTTGCCGCTGCCTGTGCCGCCGATGAGCGCGACCTTCTGGCCGGGCTTGATCTCGAGCGAGACATGATTCACCGCCGCCTCTGCGCCGCCATAGGAAAAGCTGACGTCCTCGAAGTGGATTTCGCCGGTGAGCGAGGCGGTCTTGCCCGTCATGGGATCGCCCATGCCCTCGGCGTCCATGATCTCTCCGATGCGGCCGGCCGCAATGCGTGCATGCGGGAACATGATAATAGCAAAGGACGCCATGACAACGCCGTTCATGACCATGGTCACATACTGCGTGATGGCGAAAATGTCGCCCGCGCTGACACGACCGGCGTGATGTACCATCTGCCAGCCGCCGAGATAGACGATAAGCAGCACCGCGACGTTCAGCAGCAGCGTTGCCAGCGGCAGCAGCGTGCCCATGGCGACGTTGCTGCGGATGATGTTTTCGGCCATGACGTGCGTGGCCTCGGCGATGCGCTCGTGCTCATGCGGTTCGGAATTGAATGCGCGGATGACGCGGATGCCGCGCAGACGCTCGCGCATGATGCCGTTCTGCTTGTCGATGTACAGGTCGGATTTCTTCCAAAGCGGGAGCACGCGCTTGCCGGCAAGCCAGCCGCCCAGCAAAATGACCGGCACAAAGGCCAACAGGACCAGCGACAGCGTGACGTCCTTGGCCATGGCCAGCGCGATGCCGCCGATAAAGAGCATCGGGATGGTCGCCACGGTGCCGCAGAGCATGGACGCGACCCACGAAACGGTTTCAACGTCATGCGTTGCGCGTGTGACGAGAGCAGCCGTGCCGAGCTGGCCGAATTCCTCAAAGGAGAGCGTGTTCACCTTGCGGAAAATGTCCGCGCGCAGGTCGCCGCAGAAGTCCGCCACGACGCGCGAGGAGGTCTTGGTGCCGTAGAGAATGCAGGCCAGACTGACCGACGCGACTGCAAGCATGGCGAGGCAGGTGCGCAGAATGGAGGAAAACTCGCCTGTGCGGATGCCGCTGTTGAGAATGTTCGACATCAGCGTCGGCAGCAGCAGATCGCACAGCGTCGAGACCGACACCAGAAGCGCGGCCAGCGCGAGTTTTCCGCGATAGGGCTTGAGATACTTGATAATTCGTTTCATTTCTTTTTGTTACTTCCGTAATAGTCCGCGCTGCAAAGCAGAGCGAAGCAGGCGTTGACCTCCTCGTCCGTAAAGAGCGCGTTGAATTTTGCACTGACGGCCAGAGCCTCCAGCGAAAGCTCGAGCCGCCCTGCCTCCGCCAGAGCGTCGAAGCCCTCAGAGGCGCAGTTTCGTCTGATCTGACGTTTGGCAGTGGAAACGCCGCCATAGTCCTGCACGGACTGCCGCAGACGCGCCTGCCGGACGCCGCATTCATCCTGTGCGGTCTGAATCGCGCGCAGCAGAGCCGTGGTAAATTCGTCCATAATCCGTTCCCTCCCAAAGTTCGATTATTTTATCACAGTTTTCCGGAACATGGAATAGCAAGACAAAAAATAGTGTACATTTGCGAAAAAATTTTATATAATAAATAAGATACTCTGAAGGGGGAATGGCCGATGACGAAGCTCCTGCTGCGTCTCTTTGTCAAAAACTATCGAAATACGGATGATCCCAAGGTGCGCGGCGCTTACGGACGGCTTGCCGGACTGGTGGGGCTGGTGTGCAACCTCCTGCTCTTTGCCGGAAAGCTCGTTGCGGGCACACTGGCGGGTTCCGTCTCCGTCACTGCCGACGCTGTGAACAACCTCTCCGATGCCTCGTCCTCGCTTGTAACGCTGTTCGGCTTCAAGCTGGCCGAGCGTCCCGCCGATGAGGAGCATCCCTACGGCCACGCGCGTATGGAATACCTGTCCGGGCTGCTGGTGGCCGTGCTGATTCTGGTCATCGGCGTGGAGCTGGCCAAGTCCTCCGTCGAGAAAATTCTCCATCCCGAGGCAGTGGAGTTTTCCGTCCTGACGCTTTGCGTGCTGATTGCGTCGATCCTTGTCAAACTGTGGATGTGCCTGTTCTGCAAAAAACTGGGCAAGGCCATCGACTCCACCGCGCTGGAGGCAACCGCGGCCGACAGCCGCAACGACGTGATTACAACCTCGGCGGTGCTTCTGGGGCTGCTTGCCGGTCATTTTTTCCGGTGGCGCATCGACGGCTGGGTGGGTGTGCTCGTCGCGGTGTTCATCCTGCTTTCCGGTTGGTCGATCGCCAAGGAGACGATCAGTCCGCTGCTCGGCAAGCAGGCTGACCGCGAGCTTGTCCGCCGCATCAGCGATCTTGTGCTTGGTCATCCGAAAATTCTGGGCATTCACGACCTGATGGTGCATGACTACGGCCCCGGTCAGTGCTTCGCTACCGTCCATGTCGAAATGGATATGCATGAAAACCCGCTGGTCTGCCACGACATTCTGGATGACATCGAGCGCGACGCGCTGCGCGAACTGCATGTGCATCTGGTCATTCACTATGATCCTGTCGTCACGGATGATGTCGAACTGAATCACATGCGTGCGCTTGTGGAAAAAAAGCTGAAGCAGCTCGATCCGCGTCTGTCGATGCACGATTTCCGCATGGTGCGCGGCCCGCAGCACACCAATCTGATCTTTGATCTTGCCGTGCCCTTTGATTTAAGCGGAAAGACCGCAGAATTAAAGCGCCGTATCGACGAGTGCGTACAGTTTGAGGATCACAAGTACTACACCGTCATTACCTTCGACCCGGCAATGCAGCCGGAATCATGATGAAATGATAGCAGGAAAGCTGCGGTTGCGCAACATACTGATGGTTGATTTTTGAACTTTCTGTTTCAAAATCCCGGCCGTGCTTTTCTTTTACCTTCAATTGTGCTATAATCGGAATAATCTAAAGAAATCCATGACGAAAGGTCAGTTTGCAATATGGGACTCATTACAAAAATGTTCGGTACCCGCTCGGAGCGCGAGGTTAAAAAGCTCATGCCGCAGGTGCAGCGCATTGAGGCGCTCGGCCCGGAGATGGCAAAGCTCACAGACGAGCAGCTCCGTGAAAAAACCGAGGAATTCAAGCGCCGCTATCAAAGCGGCGAGACGCTCGACGAGCTGCTGCCCGAGGCGTTTGCCGTCTGCCGTGAGGCTGCCGACCGCGTGCTGGGCATGCGGCCCTACCGCGTACAGCTCATCGGCGGCATCGTGCTGCATCAGGGACGCATCGCGGAGATGAAAACCGGTGAAGGCAAAACCCTTGTGGCCATTTTGCCGGCGTATCTGAATGCGCTGACGGGCGAGGGCGTACACATCGTCACAGTCAACGACTATCTGGCCAAGCGTGACTCGGAGTGGATGGGCAAGGTCTACCGTTTCCTCGGCCTGACGGTCGGCCTGATCGTCCACGACCTGAAAAACGACGAACGCCGCGCGGCCTATGCTGCCGACATCACCTACTGCACGAATAACGAGCTGGGCTTCGACTATCTGCGCGACAACATGGCGCTTTACAAGGGCGATATGGTGCAGCGCGGACACAATTTCGTCATCGTGGACGAGGTGGACTCGATCCTGATCGACGAGGCCAGAACGCCGCTGATTATCTCCGGCAAGGGCGAGGAATCCACCAAGCTCTATGAAATGGCCGACCGCTTTGTCTCCGGCCTTCGAAAGAAGGTTTTTGCCACCACGGACGAAAAGGAAATTCAGGACGATCTGGACTGCGACTACTATGTCGATGAAAAGTCCCGCACCGTCTCGCTCACGGCCTCCGGCATCGCCAAGGCCGAGAAGTACTTCGGCGTGGACAACCTCGCGGACGTGGAGAATACCACGCTTTCGCACCATATCAATCAGGCAATGAAGGCGCGCGGCATTATGAAGCGCGACATCGACTACGTTGTCAAGGACGGTCAGGTCATTATCGTCGATGAATTCACCGGGCGACTGATGTACGGCCGCCGCTACAACGAGGGCCTGCATCAGGCCATCGAGGCCAAGGAAGGCGTGAACGTCGCCAGCGAAAATAAGACACTTGCGACCATTACGTTCCAGAATCTGTTCCGCCTTTATAAAAAGCTCTCCGGCATGACCGGCACGGCGCTGACCGAGGAGGAAGAGTTTTCCGCGATCTATAACCTTGACATCGTCGAGATCCCGACAAATAAGCCGGTCATCCGTATCGACCACCACGACGTGGTCTACAAGACCGAGGCGGGCAAGTTCCGCGCGGTCATCGAGCAGATCAAGCGCTGCCACGAGAAGGGACAGCCCGTGCTGGTCGGTACGATCTCCATCGAAAAATCCGAACTGCTGTCGAAGCTCCTGAAGCGCGAGGGCGTGCCGCACACCGTCCTGAACGCCAAGCACCACGAGCGCGAGGCCGAGATCGTTGCGCAGGCCGGTAAGTTCGGCGCGGTGACCATCTCCACCAATATGGCGGGCCGTGGTACCGACATTATGCTCGGCGGCAACGCAGAATATCTGGCGCTGTCCGAGCTGCGCAAGAAGGAGTTGCCCGAGGAGCTGATCGCTGAGGCCAATTCCTACGCCGAGACGACCGACCCCGAAATTCTGGCCGTGCGCGAGGAATTCAAGCAGGCGCTGGCCAAGCACAAGGCTGCCATTGCACAGGAGGCAGAGAAGGTGCGTGCGGCGGGCGGCCTTTTCATCGTCGGTACCGAGCGCCACGAGTCGAGACGTATCGACAATCAGCTACGCGGCCGTTCCGGCCGTCAGGGCGACCCCGGCGAAACGCGGTTCTTCCTGTCGCTGGAGGACGACGTCATGCGCCTGTTTGGCTCGGAGCGCGTGATGAGCATGATGAACAGCCTCGGCATCGACGAGGACACGCCCATCGACGCGAAAATGCTCTCCAGCGCAATCGAAAACGCCCAGAAAACCGTCGAAAGCCGCAATTTCCAGATCCGTAAAAATGTTCTGGAGTACGATAACGTCATGAACACCCAGCGCAGCGTCATCTATGAGCAGCGCCAGAAGGTGCTCGACGGAGAGGACCTTTCCTCGACCATCAACGGTATGATGAAATACGTCATCGACAGCGAGGTCGAGGACGTCTACGGTGCGTCCGAGCACGCCGAATCCGCCGAGCAGCTCACACCGCTGACCGCGAAGTTTGAGGGCATCTATTTTGCCAAGGGCGCGTTCCGTCCGGATGCTTCCATGAGCAAGCAGCAGGCCAAGGACACGCTCGAGAAGCTGTTCCACGAGACCTACGCCCGCCGTGAGCAGGAATTCGGCGCCGAGCGCATGCGCGAGATCGAGCGCATCATCCTGCTGCGCGTCGTGGACGAATACTGGATGGATCAGATCGACGCGATGGACGACCTCAAGCAGGGCATTCGCCTGCGTGCCTACGGCCAGACCGACCCGGTCGTGGCTTACAAGCGCGAGGGCTACGCCATGTTTGACGGCATGATTAACGCCATCCGCGAGGAGACCGTGCGCCGCCTGTTCCTGTTCCGTCTGCGCACGCAGGAGGACGTCAAGCGCAAGCAGGTGGCGACCATCGTCGCCACGGGCGGCGCGGACAAGACCGTCAAAAAGCAGCCGGTCAAGAAAATCAAGATCGGCGCAAACGACCCCTGCCCCTGCGGAAGCGGGAAGAAGTATAAATACTGCTGCCGCGACAAGGACGAGGCCAAGAAATGAGTTTTTATGTAAACAAGAAGAACGAACTGGAATATCTCACCTCGAGTGCGCTCGAGGGCGCGGTGCACTGCTTTTCCACGCGCTTCGGCGGTGTGAGCGAGGGTGCGCTTGCCAGCCTGAACCTCGGTGTACACCGGGGCGACCGGCCGGCAAACGTTCGCGAGAACTATCGCCGGCTGGGGGCTGCCGTGGGCTTTGATCCGAAAAACACGGTGTTCACAAAACAGGTGCATTCGGACATCGTGCAGCGAGTAGGCAGACAGGACTGCGGGCGCGGCCTCGTGTATCCGGTCGAGGAGGCACGTGACGGGCTTGTGACCGACGAGCCGGGCGTTGCGCTGACCATTTTCTCGGCAGACTGCACGCCGGTGCTCCTGTTTGACCCGGTCGCGCGCGCCATCGGCGCGGCGCATGCAGGTTGGCGCGGCACGGCTGCGGGCATTGCTGCGCGCACCGTGGAGGCAATGCGGCGCGAGTTCGGCTGCCGTCCGGAGAATCTCCGTGCGGCCATCGGCCCGTGCATTTCGCAGTGCTGCTTTGAGACGGATTCCGACGTCCCGGAGGCCATGCTTGCCGCGTTGGGCGCGGAGGCGCAGAGCGCGATCCGTCCGGCGGGCGAAAAATATTATGTTGACCTGAAACGACTCAACGCCCTGTGGCTCAGACGTGCGGGCGTGACGGAGATCGACATCTCCTGCGACTGCACGGCCTGTCAGCCACAGCGCTTCTGGTCGCACCGCAGAGTCGGAAATCAGCGCGGTTCACTGGCCGCGGTCATCATGCTGAAGGAGGCGGGAGAATGAAGCGGTGTCTTGCACTGCTGCTTGCGCTTGCTCTGACCCTGACGCTCTGCGCCTGTGCAAAGAACGACGCGCCGCCGTCCTCAGAGACCGAAGCGCCGACCGAGCCGTCGGAGCCGCTGGCCGTTAAGGGCGACGGCTTCGGGCTGTCCTATCTTCCGGAGTTCGGCTTGAATCCCTTCACCTGCAATTCCACGGTGAACCGTGCGGTATTCTCGCTGCTTTACGAGAGCCTGTTTGTTGTGTCCAATCAGTTCCGCGCCGAGCCGCTGCTGTGCGAGAGCTTTGCGGTCTCCGAGGATGGCCGGACGTATACTTATACGCTGCTTTCGGACGTTACGTTCTCCGACGGCAGCGCAATGACGGCGCAGGATGCCGTGGCTTCGATTACGGCGGCACGCAGCAGCAAGCTCTATTCCGGGCGGCTTTCGCATGTTACGAGCGCCTACGCGCTGGACACGCTGCGCTTTGCCGTGACGCTGAATGCGACCTATGAGAATTTTTCCCTGATGCTGGACGTGCCTATTGTCAAGGCCGACACCGTGGAGGCCGATTCTCCCATCGGCACCGGGCCTTACGCCCTTGCGGGCGCACAAATCCGCCGCAACAGCAATTGGTGGCAGGAGCGCGAACCGGCGGCTAAGGTGGATGTGATTCCGCTGACCGCCGTGCAGACGCCGAACGAGCTGCGCGACAACTTTGAATTCGGCGGCACCGATTTGGTCTACTGCGACCCGAATGCCGCCGCCTCGGTTGGCTACCGCTGCGATTTCGAGGTCTGGGAGGTGCCGACGACCGTTCTGCACTATCTGGGCTTCAATCTGAAAAGCGGCCCCTTTACCTCTGAGACGCTGCGCACAGCCGTGACCTATATGCTTGACCGCGAGAGCATCGCAAACAGCTTTTATGGCGGCTTCGCCCTCCCGACGGTGCTGCCGTGCTCGCCGGATTCCGACCTCTACGACATGCAGCTCGCGGGTAAATACGCTTATGATCTGCCGCGCTTTCAGGCGGCGGTGAACAATAGCGGCGTGGAGACCTCCGAAGAAGCGCCGGGCGTGTTTCTGGTTTGCTCGGACGATCCGACTCGCGTGGCCGTGGCTGAGGCGCTGATCGAGACCTTCCGGCAGTGCGGGCTGTATCTTCGACTCAAGTCCGCCTCTGCCAATGCCTATCGCTCTGCGCTTTCGTCGGGCGGATATGATGTCTATCTCGGAGAAGTTCGCCTGACGGCGAATTTTGATCTGGCAGAGTTCTTTTCCTCTAACGGAAAACTGAATTATGGCGGGATTTCTGACTCTGCGCTGACGCAGCTCTGCAGTGCCGCTTTGGAAAATTCCGGCAATTATCCCGAGCTTTGCACCAAAATTCTGGAATCCGCGCCCATCTGCCCGGTGGTGTTCAAGAGCTATGCGATCTATGTCACGCGCGGCAAGCTCTCGTCTATCACGCCGGCGGTGGACTGCCTGTTCCACAACTCCGCGACTGCGCGCACCTTGTCCGATGCCGACCGTACCTATGAGCAGACGGAGCCGTCGGATACGCCGACAGAAGAATAAAGATCATTTTCGGGAGGAGTCTTAGACCGTGAGAGCACTGGTTGCTTTTGAAAATGTTGTTTATAAAAAACGGCCGGAACGGAAGTTCTTTGCCTATTGCCGCAGGCGGCAGCCGAGCCTCTGGCGTTTCGTTCCGGGCAATTTTGCAGCAGATCTGGCGTATTTCTTCCACCTAAGCGGGCGCGCGCGCTATTTAGAGCGCCGCTGGCGCTTCCTGTCAAGCGTGCATACGCCGGAAAAACGGCTGAAGGACTTCTTTGCAAAGCAGAAGCTCTGTTTCCCAACGCCGGAGGTCGAAGTCGTCTCCGACCAGCCGAGACAGGTGCTTGAGGCTGCCTGCGCAGCGCACACGCTGCACGCTAATGAATTTGATGCGCAGATCGGACGTTTTTCCGATTACCGTTCGGAGCGGGAGCTGGCCGGTGATGCACCTTACGCAGCCTATGGAACCCCGCACTCGCCGCTGATGCAGAGCGCGGAGAAAAAAATCTATGTCTGCGGGCGAAAGATGACGGAAGATCTCAGAAAATACCGCCGGTACGTTGCAGGACGTGCGGCGCTGACGCATCTTTTGCTGCTTGCTTATGCGCTGCTGTTGTCGTTCCTGTCACTATATTACGCCTCGCGCGGCGCGTCTGAGCCGTCAGCCTTGCTGCGCTCGTATCTCTCCTCGCCAAGTGTGCTGCTGCTGAATGCCGCGCCTGTGGTCTGGCTGATGTTCCTGCTGTACTATCTGTTTTCGAGCGCGGGCGCCGCAGCGCTCGGCACCTCGGCACTGACGCTGATTATGACGTGGGTGAACTATTTCAAGTTGTTTTTCCGCGGCGATCCCTTCCTTTTCGAGGAGCTTCAGCTTGTACGCGAGGCCGGAGCGATGACGGGAAGCTATGCCATCACCCTGACGCCGGATATGTGGCTGATTGCGGGTGCTGCGGCGGCGGTGTCCGTGCTGCTGTTTTTCCGCAAAAGCCGTTTCCGTCCGCAGACACGTGCCGTTACGGTGCTTGCACTGCTGGCGTTCGCGGCGGTCGGATACCGGATGGTCTATCTTTCCGACAGCGTTTATGACGGGACCTATCGCCCGCTGACCTTCCAGAGCTATTGGAGCACAAGCGACCAGTTCCAGAATCGCGGCTTTATCTATCCCTTTCTGCACAGCACCGGCAGTGCTTTTGACCGAGCTCCCGACGGCTACAATGCAGAGCGGGCAGAAAGCACACTTTCGCAGTACATCTATGAGGATATTCCGGAGGACAGAAAAGTCAATGTCATTGCCTGTATGCTCGAATCCTACTCCGACCTTACGCGCTTTTATGAATTGACGTTCACAGAGGATCCTTATGAATTTTTCCACGCGCTGGAAAAGGAGTCTTACAGCGGCAACACGCTCAGCTATGCGTTTGCTGGCGGTACGAATACACCGGAGCGGCAGTTTTTGACCGGGTTGACGAAGCTGCCGACCTTTTCTCGTAAGACCAATTCCTATGCATGGTATTTCCGCCAGCAGGGCTACACGGTCGAGGGCAGCCATCCATATTATTCGTGGTTTTATGACCGCGACAAGATCAATCCCCGCCTTGGCTTCGAGCACTATTATTTTGACGAAGATACCTATCAGGCGCTGAACGGCGGTGAGCAGATGAGCCAGGACAGCGTGCTCTTACCGGAGGTTGTGAGGAAATTTGAGAATGCCGCTGCGCGCGGCGAGTGGTATTTCTCTTTTAACGTAACATTTCAGGGGCATGGTCCGTATTCCGACCAACAGGAATATGACCATCCTTTTGTGGAGAATCCGGGCTATTCCGACGAAACATTTCACTATCTGAATAATTATCTTGCGATCATCGATGATGTTGATGATGCGCTTGCTGACATGGTTGCGTCTCTGCGAGAGAGTGAAGCGCCGGTTGTTCTGATCCTGTTTGGGGATCATATGCCCGGTTTGGGCGATCGGGAATCTGCCTATGCAGAGGCAGAAATCAATTTTGACCTTGCAACGGACGAAGGCTTCTACAACTATTATTCCACGCCCTATGTGATCTGGGCGAACGATGCAGCCAAGCAGGTGCTCGGTAACGATTTTGTGGGCGACGGCCCGACCATCGGCACGAACTTCCTGATGAATCTGTTCTTTGAGCAGGCGGGGTATACCGGCAATGCTTACACGCAGTATACAACGCAGCTTATGCACGAAATGCAGGACATTCACTCCACCGGCATCGTTGTGCAGGACGGTCAGGTCTGCCGGGAGCTGACACCGGAACAGCAGACGATCGTAGACGAATTCTACGACGTGCAGTATTACTGGCGCAGAAATTTCAACAACCGATAAGAGATAGAGACATAGATGATATAGATTTCAGATTGTCAAAGAACCTCTATCCGGCCGAAAGTTTCGGAGGGAAGGAAAGAGTGAAAGGGAACCGTTAGGGTTCCCTTTCGCGTTCAATAACCCGCCGCAGCGGCCAAAATTGCAAAATAATAATCAGAAATACAAATTCAGAGTTTGCAATTTTGCAGGCAGCTTGTCAAAAAAAGTCCCTTTGGACTTTTTTGACAAGCTGCAATCCCCGCAGCAGAAAGCCTGCTGCGGGGATTGCTTTGTGTCGTTTGTTAGAGAACAATCAGCCGAATTTGACCGGTGTGACGGTATAACCGGCGGCTCTCAGAGAATTGACCAGACCCTCGTCCGTGAGCAGATGCCCAAGACCGACGGCATAGAAAACGGTGCGGCCGCTTTGCAGATACCCCACGGCGGTCTCGTGCATGCCCGCATTGCGGTCGGTAATCATGGCCTTGTGGTATTCCTGATAAAGCTCCGGAGACAGCCCCTCATCGTCCGCGGAGACAAGCTCGGTCAGCTCGGCCTCATCGCCGCGGCACCAGCTTTCATAGAGAGCTTCCACACCGGACATATACGCGTGGCTCGTGGTATTGACGATCTCCTTCAACTGCGCCGCCTGCAATTCGTCGGAGAAGCCCATAAGCATGGCAAGCTGCGCTTCGCCGGATTCCACGCTCAGAATTTCCTTTCCTTTTTCGTTTGCACGCGCCATCAGACGATTGTCCACGCCCTTTTCCGCGTCCAGCGTCCGGCCGAGGCGGAGGAAGAACTGCTCAAGAATGTTCGTCCAGACAGAAGCGCGCATCGATGGCATAGCGACATTGTAGCTGCCGGTTGCCTTCAGCCTTGCAAGCGCATCCTGATAGAGCTGCTCGTCGAGGTGTTTGGAAATCTCACTGCCGTCCTCGTAGACATAGGCTTTTGCTACGCTTGCAGCCAGCTCGGGGTCGTTTCCAAGCATTTCCAGGAATTCGTCCGTGTCAAATTCCACGGCCAGCGCATCGGCGGCATCAAAAGCGTCGTAGATTTCCTGCGGCAGATAGGCCGTGCGTTCGTCGCCGACGTGGATGGTGCCGAGAAGATAGAGCTTCTCGCCGTTCTGCCCTGTGACCTCGTAGAACAGCGGCGTGGCAGGCTCGGCAGGCGCTTCCTCAGGCAGATCCTCGCCGGTGATCTCGCGGTAAAGCTCGGGTGTGCTCAGACGGAAGACGGAGGTTTCATTTGCGATCACGGAAGCTGGCATGCCGTTGTAGGTGTATGTACCGACAAACTCCCGCGTGAAGGAGGTGGGCAGATAGTTGTCCTTCTCCAAGGCAACGGCAGCGGTGAGGTGCAGCGTGGAATAGTCCTCGGTCTCATTGCGGAGGAAGCCGCTGTCGTCATAGAAATAGCTGCAATATTTGGTTTCCAGTGCGTCTCCTGCGGCGGGATCAAAGGTGCATTCGATCAGCCAGCAGTCGCCCGTGTCGGTTACGGTTGCGTCCGTCAGCAGAGAGGGCGTGCAGAAGTATGCGGACAGATCGTCCGTCACCAGCTTGTGAAAATAAGTGTCGTCAGAAAAATCACTCTGTGTGGCTTCGCCGTCTAGCGTGTAGGTATAGATTCCGTCGTTGTAATCCTCGGAAACCGTGGTCGTCTGCTGCTCGCCGGTGGCGGTGCTGTTGAAAACAACCTGAAAATCGCTGTGGAACAGGTAGTCGCCATCCAGCTCGTATTCGTTGCAGTTGCCGGTTCTGACGATTGAAGCCTGCGCCAGTTCATTGGCAATCTGAATCGAATACTGTGCGCCGCGCAGCATGGCGTTTTCCATCAGCAGTCCACTGCGCAGGAGCAGCAGAACGGCGTCGATGTCCGCGAGCTGCTGGTAGCCGTCCGGAGCGGTGGGAACGCGGTCAAAATCCGTGTCCCCAGGGTCGGAATAGCTGCACTGCACCTGCATGTCCACGTCCGTCGCGCCCTGACGGTAGACGGCGTTGTAGGTAACGGCGGCAATCTGACCGTCGGCAGTCAGTGTGACCGTGGCGGAGGCCTCCTTCAAAACGGCGTCCTCGGAGGCAACCCAAGGCTCCAGTGCGGTCGCCTCGGAGAGAGTAAGGAGCGTCTCGCCGTTGGCCTGCGGCGCCGGCTCGAGCTTGCCGTAATTTTCAAGATGCAGCAGCACGACCGGCAACTCACGCGCCAGATAATCCTCGGCAGACAGCTCTGCGCAGTAGCGCCCGGTGGAGGTGATGTTCGAGCGGTTGTAGGAGACAAAGACCGCGCCGTCCGTGTACGATTCGTTATAGGTAAACTTGCTTGCGCCGAGGCGCATATCGTTCTTGACATAGGATTGCAGCGCGTTCGTTCCGAGGCCGGAGTAGGCTGCGATGCGCTTGATGCTCTCCTTGAGCGTTTCGCCGCCGACGGTACGCTTATAGGTCAGCTCGGACTCGACCTTGAGCGCTTGCTTTTCCGAAAGCAGTGCGATGGCCTGCGCGTAGCGCTCCTGCTCGGCAGGCTCGGTCGGCGCTTCGGAGGCGGGCGGCTGTGTCGGCTCGGGCTTGACGGCGCAGGCTGCGAGCGTCAGAAGCAGCGTGAGACACAGCAGCAGGGGAAGAAGGCGTTTCATGATGATTTCTCCTCTCTTTCTCACATCATTTGAAAATTGATAAAAAGACAGACGCGGCTGCGGGAAACCCTATGCTGCGTCTGTCCTTAGCTTTATTATATTGAATTCGGATCAAATGTCAAGAGACAAAATGAAATTTTACTCGTCCCGATGGAGGGAGCGCTCGACGGAGAAGCCGTCGGGGTAGCGGGCGGCGAGCTTGGCGAGATTTGCCTTGAAAATGTCCTCTAAAGAATAACCGAGAACGTAGGCCGTCTCAGCAAGATACCACGCCACATCGCCCAGCTCCCCGGCCACGGCCTCGCGGTCGAGGGGGTGTCCCTGCGACAGGTGCTTTTTTACAAGGTCGATGACCTCGCCGCTCTCGCCGCAGAGTCCCATCACGCCGTTGATGAGCGTGTCCTTCTCGGAAAGCGCCGGATTCAGCCAGCGCATGGCCTGCGCCTGATACTCGTTCGGTGTCATTTGGCGGCGTCGGTCAGAATGTTCTTCAGCACGCGCACTGCCGCCTGCATATCCTCGACGGGAACGTATTCAAAGCGGCCGTGATAGTTCTCGCCGCCGGTGAACAGGTTCGGGCAGGGAAGCCCCTCGTAGGACAGACGTGCGCCGTCCGTGCCGCCGCGAATGGGAACGATGCTGGGGGTGACGCCCGCCTCGCGCATGGCCTTCTCGGCAGCCTCGACGATAAAGAGCTTCGGCTCGATCTTCTCGCGCATGTTATAGTAGCTGTCGCGCAGCGTGACTTCAACCGTGCCCTCGCCGTACTTGCGGTTCAGGAACGCGGCGATTTCGCCGAACTGCGCCTTGCGGCGCTCAAACCTCGTGCGGTCGTGGTCGCGGATGATGTAGTCCAGCCGCGCAAGCTCCACCTCTCCCTGCATTTCGCACAGGTGGCTGAAGCCCTCGTAGCCCTCGGTGCTCTCGGGGCGCTCGTGGACGGGCAGCAGCGCGTTGAATTCCATGGCGATGAGCTGCGCGTTTTTCATGCAGTTTTTCGCGCTGCCGGGATGCACGTTGCGCCCGTGGACGGTCACGACGGCGGAGGCGGCGTTGAAATTCTCGTATTCCAGCTCGCCCAGCGTGCCGCCGTCCACGGTGTAGGCATAGTCGGCGTCAAAGTGCGCAAGATCGAAACGGTCGGTGCCGCGGCCGATCTCCTCGTCGGGTGTAAAGGCGATGCGGATGGGCGCATGTGCCTCGCCGGAGGCCATCAGCTCCTCTATGGCGGTCAGAATCTCCGCGATGCCGGCTTTGTCGTCCGCGCCGAGCAGTGTCGTGCCGTCGGTGACGATCAGGTGCTTGCCTACATTGCGGTTCAGGCTCGGAAACTCGGACGGACGCAGATAAATCCCCTCGGCTTCGTTCAGGCAGAGGTCGCCGCCCTTGTATTCGACGATTCTTGCGCGGATGTCGCGGCCGGAGCAGTCCGGAGAGGTGTCCATGTGCGAGATCAGGCCGATGACGGGTGCGTTTTCCGCGCCGGGGGCGGAGCCGTAGACATAGCCGTTTTCGTCCATGCGTACGTCGGAAATGCCCATGGCGCGCATCTCGTCTGCCAAAGCCGCGCCGAGCAGCTTCTGCTTCGCGGTGGACGGGCAGGTCTCGGAGTGCTCGTCGGACTGTGTGTCAAAGGAAACGTAGTGTAAAAAACGTTCAGAAACGGTCATAATCATTCTCCTAATTCGACTTCTGCCCCGACCGGTGTCGGGGCAGAGTTTTTTGCATTTATTTTCCGCAGAGAGCGGCAGTGTCCTGCGCGATCATAAGCTCCTCGTTGGTGGGGATGACCCAGACCTTGACGCGGGAATCGTCGGCGGAAATCAGCGCTTCCTCGCCGCGAACCTTGTTGCGCTCGGGGTCGAGCTTCACGCCGAGGAATTCCAGCCCCTCGCAGATGGCGGCACGGTTGGTGCAGCCGTTCTCACCGACACCGGCGGTGAACACGAGGCAGTCGAGGCCGCCCAGCGCGGCGGCGTAGGCGCCGATATACTTGCGAACCTCGTAGCAGAACTTGTCCAGCGCGAGCTGGCAGGCTTCGTTGCCGTCCTTTGCGCCGGCTTCCAGATCGCGGAAGTCGGAGGACAGGCCGTTGGACAGTGCAAGTACGCCGGACTTCTTGTTGAGCATGGTCAGGCATTCGTCGGCGGTCATGTTGTACTTGTTCATGATGAACTGCGCGACGCAGGTATCAATGTCGCCCGCACGCGTGCCCATGGGAACACCGGCCAGAGGGCTGAGGCCCATGGAGGTGTCCTGGCACTTGCCGTCCGCAACGGCGGAGAGGGAGGAGCCGTTGCCGAGGTGGCAGACGATGATCTTCAGCTCGCTTGCGGGCTTGCCCATCAGTTCGATGGCGCGCTTGGAGACGAAGCGGTGGGACGTGCCGTGGAAGCCATAGCGGCGCAGATGGTCGTTCTCGTAATACTCGGTGGGGATGGCGTAGCGATAGGCCTTCGGCGGCATGGTCATATGGAACGCGGTGTCGAACACGGCGACCTGTGGCGTGCCGGGCATGACCTTCTCGCAGGCTTCGATGCCCATGAGGTTGGCAGGGTTGTGCAGCGGGCCGAGCGGGATGCAGTCGCGGATGGCCTGCTTGCAGGCCTCGTCAATGATGCAGGACTCAATGAACTTGTCGCCGCCGTGCAGGACGCGGTGACCGACGGCGTCGATCTCGCTGACGGACTTGATAACGCCGTATTCCGGATCGACCAGAATGGACAGCACGGCTTCGATGGCTTCGGAGTGGCTGGGCATGGGAATCTCGCGCACGACCTTGATGTCCTTTGCGGGAACCTTGTGCGTCAGGCGGCCGTCAATGTAAATACGCTCGCACAGACCCTTGGCAAAGACCTCGCCGGTCTCGGGGTTCATGAGCTGATACTTGAGCGAGGAACTGCCTGCGTTGATAACGAGAATGTTCATGGTGATTTCAACTCCTGTAAAAACTTGTTTCTATTTTTTGCATTTTGTGGTAGTATTAGCACATACATCCCTATTCTATAATAAATTTGCAGAAGTGACAAGTACTTTTTTGAAATGAGGGGATTTTTCTGAAAAACATCGGCATTATCTGCGAGTACAATCCCTTTCATAACGGCCATGCAAAGCAGCTTGCTGCGCTCGAAGGCGTAAAGATCTGCCTGATGAGCGGAAATTATGTCCAGCGCGGCGAGCCTGCACTGCTCGATAAATGGACGCGGGCAGAGGCGGCGCTGCGCTGCGGTGCAGATCTGGTTCTGGAGCTGCCCGTGACCTATGCGCTGCGCTCGGCCGAGGGCTTCGCGGCAGGCGGCGTGGAGATCTTCACGCGCATGGGCTGCATCGACGCACTGTGCTTCGGCAGCGAGGATGCAGATTTGAATAGAATTATGTCAACCGCAAGAGCGCTGGATACCCCTGATTTTTCCGAAGCGTTGAAGCGTGAACTGAAGCATGGAATCTCCTTCCCGGCGGCGCGGCAGCGTGCGCTCGAGGCACTGGGGCAGCCGGCCTCCGTGCTGGAAACGCCCAATTCCATTCTGGCTGTGGAGTATTGCAAGGCGCTGCTGCGGCAGAACAGCGCGATCGAGCCTGTGCTTGTCCATCGAGACGGAGATTATCACGCGGGCAGCGATCCTGCCGCGCCCTCGGCGTCGTTTTTGCGCAGGCAATCGGACTGGACGGGCTTTGTGCCGGAGAATGCGCGAAGGATCTTTGCCGGCGCCGCACGTTACACCGTCGAGGCGGGCGAGCGGGCGTGGCTGGCACGTCTGCGGGCAATGAGCGCGGCGGAATTCGAGGCGCTGCCCTACGGCTCTGAGGGACTGTGGCGCAGGGTCATGACGGCCTGCCGCACGGAAGAAACGCTTGCGGACATTGTGAGCGCGGCAAAATCCAAGCGCTACACGCACACGCGGCTGATGCGTCTGCTGCTCTGCGCCTATCTGGGCATTTCCGAGGCGCTTTTGAGCGCGTCTGCGCCCTATGTGCGCGTGCTGGCGGTCGATTCGCGCGGACAGGGCGTTCTGCGCCAGGCGAAAAAGACGGGGGAGCTTTTGCTCCTGCACACCGGAGAGCGCGCCCCCGCATGCGAGTATGCCGAGCTGGAGCGCCGCGCAGCCGACCTCTATGGCCTGTTCGGTACGGCGGATCATTTTGCGGTAAACCGGGAGCGCACTGCGCGCTTGTTCCGTGCACCGCAATGAATTGACAAGGCCGGAAGAATATGATATGATAACCATGATCAGGAAAAGGAGAGAAAGATATGGCAATTATGCTTCGCACGAGATGCCCACAGTGCGGTGAACTTGTCGAAACGCAGGCAAACTGCTACTGCGGGAAATGCGGTACGCCCATTCACTTTGCCGGAATGGGTATGGTGCAGATCTACCGCAAGGGTTCTCCCATCGGCATTGCCGGCGGATTCGGAATCTATATTGACGGGCAGCCGCTGGGATATATCGGAAACAAGCAGAGCCTTCGGATTCCGCTTCCGATGGGAACGCACACGCTCCATTTTGCCTGCGGCATGAACCGGCGCTGCCGGGATCTGACCTTTACGCTGACACCGCAGGCACCGATTGCCTATGCCAAGGTGTATATGAAAGTGGGCGTGTTCAGCAATACCTTCATTGTTGAGCCTGCCATGCCCCATGAAATGCCGATGGAGTAAAAGTTTTTCTACCAAGTTCGAAAAAAAGACTTGCAATCCGGCAGAATCTATGATACTATAGTCGGGCGATTGATAACAAGAGGACAAGAATGTCCTTTTACGACTAAGAGAAAGAGGTGAATGCAATGAAGGAAGGAATCCATCCGAAGTACGAACAGACGACGATCAGATGCGCGTGCGGCGAGGTTATCGAGACCGGGTCCACCAAGAAGGACATCAAGGTTGAAATTTGCTCCAAGTGCCACCCTTTCTACACCGGCAAGCAGAAGCTGGTTGACACTGGTGGACGTGTTGACCGTTTCAACAAGAAGTTCGGTCTGAAGTAATGAGTAAAGTTCGCATCGTATCGGTGCGAACTTTTTTCATATTTTTTGTCAAATCATGGTAGGAGAATGCGATGATTCCAAACGATCGTGTCGCCTCGGAGAAGGCGATCCTTGTCGGCTTGAACGCCGATTGCTTCAAGCCGGAGGAAACGGCGACGGAGGCCTCGCTGGATGAGCTGGAAGCGCTGCTGGAAACGGCGGGCGGCCTCTGCGAGGCCAAGGTGCTGCAAAACCGCCACACGCCCGACCCGCACTGCTTCATTGGCGAGGGCAAGGCCGAGGAGGTGCGCCAGCTTGTGGAGAATACCGGCGCGACGCTGGTTGTGTTCGATAATGACCTTTCGCCCGCACAGATCCGTTCTCTTGAGGAGCTGACGCAGGCGACGGTTCTGGATCGCAGCGCCCTCATTCTCGATATTTTTGCCCAGCGTGCCAAGACGGCCGAGGGCCGTCTGCAGGTGGAGCTGGCGCAGTATCAGTATCTGCTGCCGCGGCTTTCCGGCATGGGCAAGTCCATGTCCCGTCTCGGCGGCGGCATCGGCACGCGTGGCCCCGGCGAGACCAAACTCGAGACGGATCGCCGCCACATCCGCGAGCGCATTACGCGTCTGCGTGCGGAGCTGGACGAGGTGCGCCGCGTGCGCGGCGTGCAGCGCGAACGCCGGCTGAAAAATTCCATTCCCGTTGTTGCGCTGGTGGGCTACACGAACGCAGGAAAATCCACGCTGCTCAATCAGCTCACGGATGCAGGCATCCCGGCAAACGATCGTCTGTTTGACACGCTGGATACTACAACGCGCCGTCTGCGTGTGTCCGATCATCTGGAAATTCTGCTGTCCGACACCGTCGGCTTTATCTCCAAGCTGCCGCATGATCTCATTGAGGCGTTTCAGGCGACGATGGAGGAATTGCAGTACGCCGACCTCCTGCTGCACGTCATCGACGCGTCCGATCCGGAGCGCGAGGCGCATATCAAGGTCGTGGACGGCCTGATCGAGAAGCTGGCAAAGCCCGGTGTGCCGGTGCTGCGCTGCTATAACAAGGCGGATTTGTTACAGGATATTACCGTTCTGCCCATCGGGGAGAAGAACATCCCCATGTGCGCCCGGAGCGGCATCGGCATGGACGAGCTGCTCACGCGCATTGAGGAGACGCTGCTGGGTCAGCTCCATCATGTGACGCTGCTGCTGCCGTATGCGCAGGCGGGCGTTCTGGAGACGCTGCACGATCAGGCACAGGTGCTGCGCACGGAGTACGGCGCGGAGGGCGTTGAGGTCGAGGTCGTCTGCAATGACGAGCTTTTCGGCCGCTACCGCCGCTTTGTAAAGGAGCCGGAGGCATGACGGAGTATTTGATCCCGGCCAAGGACGCCGATGCTGAGTTCATCGAGCGGCGTTCACGCTTCATCGGACATATTTTCTGCACGGATACGGAGGAGCAGGCTCTTGCGCGGCTCAAACAGATGCGCGAGACCTACTGGGACGCGACGCACAATGTCTATGCCTACATCATCAAGGACGGCCCGACGCGCTTTTCCGATGACGGCGAGCCGGGCGGCACGGCGGGCATGCCGGTTTTGCAGGTTCTGCAGCGTGAGGAAATTTATAATGTGACGTGCGTTGTCACACGATATTTCGGCGGGATCCTGCTCGGCGCGGGCGGGCTGGTGCGCGCCTATGCGCACAGCGCCAAGCTGGCGCTCGACACCGCGGGACGCGCGATGAAGCGCGTGTGGACGCGGGTATATCTGCCATGCTCTTATAGCTGGTATGAACGGCTGCGGCTGGAGGTCACGGCCTTCGGCGGCATCGTGCAGAATGTGGAGTTCGGCGCGGACGTCAGCTTTGATCTTTTGCTGCCGCAGATGCAGGTCACGGCGTTTTTGGACCATGTTTACGACCTCTCTGCCGGAACCATCGAGGGCATCACCGGCGAAAACGAATACCGCGCATTCCCGCTTGAATGAAATGAAAAGGAGCGTGCAGTCATGACCATCCGCGAGCAATTGGAGCAGGAGGAGCACCTGCGGTTGAGCAGCCGCGCACAGTTTTCGGACGCTTCGCGCGGACGGCTGCGCGAGGAGCCGGAAAAGGAAAACGATGTGCGCACCTGCTACCAGCGCGATTCCGACCGCATCCTGCACAGTAAGTCCTTCCGCCGCCTGATGCACAAGACGCAGGTCTTTTTGCAGCCGGAGGGCGACCACTACCGCACGCGCATGACCCACACGCTCGAGGTTGCGCGTGTTGCTCGCACGATCACGCGCGCACTGCGCTTGAACGAGGATCTTTCCGAAGCCATCGCCTTCGGCCATGATCTCGGCCACACGCCCTTTGGGCACGCGGGCGAGGTTGCTCTGACGGAGGTCATGGGCACGCCCTTCCACCACAACGAGCAGTCGCTGCGGGTGGTCGATCTTCTGGAAAAGGACGGTGCGGGACTGAATCTGACCTATGAAGTGCGCATGGGCATCCTCGGGCACAGCCGCTCGAGCCGTCTGCCCGAGACGCTTGAGGGACAGATCGTACGCATCTCCGACCAGATCGCCTACATCAACCACGACATTGACGACGCGATGCGCGCAGGCATTCTGACCGACCGCGACATCCCGCGCGAGATTGCCAACGTTTTGGGCGAGAGCCACCGCGACCGTATCAACACGCTGGTCACGAATATGATCTTTCACACGCTCAACTCCGGCGAGCTGGGTATGGACGAGGAGATCCGGCAGGCCATGGAGTCGCTACGCGCGTTCATGTTCGAGCGCGTATATAAAAATCCCGTCGCCAAGGGCGAGGAATCCAAGGCACGGCGCATTTTGCAGGAGCTTTATGAGTATTATATCAGGCACCCCGAGGCGCTGCCGGAGGACTTCCAGCCGCAGATCACGTTTGAAGGCATGGGCCGCACGGTCTGCGATTACATTGCCGGAATGACCGATAAATACGCAATGTACAAATACTCCGAGCTGTTTATCCCTACGGCTTGGCAGGTTCGAGACTGAAAGGAGGGAGTACATGGCCTTTTCGCCGGCATTTTTGGACGAACTGAACGCGAGAAATCCCATTGAGGACGTCGTGGGGCAGTACGTCGCGCTGACCAAACGCGGAAACAATCTCTTTGGCCTGTGCCCCTTCCACAGCGAAAAAACGCCGTCCTTCTCGGTCGCGCCCGACAAGGGTATTTATTACTGCTTCGGCTGCCACAAGGGCGGCGGCGCAGTCAATTTCATCATGGAGATCGAGAACCTCAGCTATCACGATGCGGTGCGTTTTCTGGCCAAGCGTGCGGGGATGGAGGTACCGGAGGACGACGAATATCAGTCACAGTTCCGCAAAAAAGAGCGCCTATGGGCGCTGTGCCGGGACGCTGCACGCTTTTTCCATGCGCAGCTCAAGACACCGCAGGCGGCCGAGGCCAGAAAGTACATTGCCAAGCGCGGCCTGTCCGACGGTGCGATCACGCGCTTTGGCATCGGCTTTGCACCGGATAGCTGGACGGCGCTGACCGATGCAATGACGGCCAAGGGCTACACAAAATCTGAACTTTTAGAGGCCGGACTCGTGCGAAAAAGCGAGAAGAACGGATCAATCTACGACTGGTTCCGCAATAAGCTCATTTTCCCGATCATCGATGTGCGCGGCAATGTTATCGGCTTCGGAGGCCGCGTGCTGGACAATTCCAAGCCGAAGTACATCAATTCGCCAGAATCCGCCCTGTTCAGCAAGCGGCGGAACCTCTTTGCGATGAATTTCGTCAAAAAGAGCAAGCAGGGCTATATCATCCTCACGGAAGGGTATATGGATACCGTAACGCTGCATCAGTACGGCTTTGACTGTGCGGTGGCGTCCCTCGGCACCTCGCTGACGCAAGAGCACGCGGACTTGCTGTCCAAGTATACCAAGGAGATCGTGCTCATCTACGACGGCGATGCCGCCGGGCAGAACGCCATTCGCCGGGCGATTCCGATTTTGGAAAAGACCGGTCTGCGGATCAAAATTCTGCGGATGCAGGGCGCGAAGGATCCGGACGAATATCTGCACGAATACGGTGCGGACCGCTTCAAGCTCCTGCTGCAAGGCTCGGAGGGACAGGCAGAATACCGGCTGCAATCGCTGCAGATGCAGTTTGACCTGACGCAGGACGAGCAGAAGGTCGAATTTGCCAAGCAGGCGGCGGAGCTGATCTGCACGTTTTCCACGGCGGTGGAGCGCGAAATTTACGGCACGCGTGCAGCCGAGGCTGCCGGACTGACGCCCGAGGTCATGAAGCTCGAAATCTCCAAGGCGTTCAAACGACGTGTGGCGCGGCAGCGCAAGGAACAGGAGAAACGCGAACTTGCCCCCTCGGTCATGATCCAGCCAAAGAGCCGTGCGCTGCGCTATCAAAACGTGCGCTCGGCGGCTGCGGAGGAAGAACTGCTGCGGATGCTTTTGAAAGAGCCGGAGCTGTTCGCCAAGGCCGAGTCCCTGACGGCGGAGGCGTTCTCCGTGCCGTTTTTCGGGCGCGTGTTCGACTTTTGGCGTCAGCGGTGGAGGGACGGCCTGCCGGTCACAGCAGCCGGTCTGGAGAGCCTCCTGACCACTGAAGAACTGGCACACCTGACATCCGTGCTGCAAAAGCAGGATTCGCCCGTTTCGGACGAGGCGTTTGAGGACTGCCGCCGCATCGTGCTCGAGGAATCGGTGCGCGGCGTGGTCTCGGATGCCGACGGCCTGCGCGCCGTGCAGCAGAGCCTGAAAAAGAAAAAAGGATATGGAGGTACTTAGCGATGGTGGAAGAAAAAAAGCCGGAGAGCAATCAGGAAGAACAACTGAACGAGAAGCTCCAGCAGCTTCTTGAACGTGCAAAGAAAGAGAAAAAGATCCCCTCGAAGGATCTGATCGACACGCTGGACGCCATCGATGCCGACGAACGTCAAACCGACCTGATTTACGACGCGCTGGAGGCAGCGGGCGTGGACATCGACGTATCCGACGTGGTGGAGCTGCTGCAAAAGCCCGACGACATGCTACCCGGCCGCGAGGATCTGGAGGTGGTCGAGGAGGAAAGACTGGCCGATACCGACGATCTCAGCGAGGGCGTCAATGTCAACGATCCCGTGCGGATGTATCTCAAAGAGATCGGCAAAATTCCTTTGCTTACCATGGAGGAGGAGACCGAGCTGGCCAAGAAAATGGCCGAGGGCGACGAGGCGGCACATAATAAGATGATCGAGGCCAATCTGCGGCTGGTCGTTTCCATTGCCAAACGCTTCGTTGGGCGCGGTCTGCCGCTGCTCGACCTGATCCAGGAGGGCAATCTGGGACTGATTAAGGCCGTCGGCAAGTTTGACTATACCAAGGGCTATAAGTTCTCGACCTATGCGACGTGGTGGATTCGTCAGGCAATCTCCCGCGCAATTGCAGATCATGCCCGCACCATCCGCATCCCCGTGCACATGGTCGAGACCATGAACCGTGTCTCCCGCGCCACGCACGAGCTGGTGCAGGAGCTGGGACGCGACCCCTCTGCGGCGGAGATCGCGCAGCGGCTCGATATACCGGTCGAACGCGTCGAGGAAGCCATGCGCGCCTCGCAGGATCCTATTTCACTGGAGACGCCGGTGGGCGAGGAGGACGACAGCCATCTGGGGGATTTCATTCAGGATGAGGATGCCTCGGAGCCTGCGGATGCCGCGTCGTTTGCCATGCTGCGCGAACAGCTTGCGGGCGTTCTGAAAACGCTTACGCCGCGTGAGGAAAAGGTCCTGCGCCTGCGCTACGGTTTGGAGGACGGAAAAATGCACACACTGGAGGAGGTAGGCGCACAGTTTGACGTGACGCGCGAACGCATCCGCCAGATCGAGGCCAAGGCTCTGCGCAAGCTGCGCCACCCCTCGCGGTCGAAAATTTTGAAGGATTTCATCAATTAACGGAATATTTGGCGACGTGTTTCTGCCGTTGCCGAAAATAATCCTTGACTTTGCCGGAAAAAATCGTATCATATTATTGTTACTCTGAGAAAGAGACGAGTAGGAGGCGACAGTCAATGCTGGAACGGATCATCAAGTATCTGTCTGAACAGTTGGACATTCCTGCGGAGGATATGAACCGCGACACCACCTTTGAGAGCCTGCATCTGGATTCTCTGGATATGGTCGAGATGGTGATGGATATGGAAGAAGAACTCGGCGTGGATTTTGAGATGGAGGGCAAGCTCGAGGTGCAGACCATCGGCGAGCTGGCAGACTTCATCGAGGAAAAGCTGGCAGAGATCGGCTGAACCAATTTTTGCTCCGGCCTGGAATAAGGTCGCACTAGTCGGGGAAGCAGCGGCTCCCTGTAACCTGCAATCCGCTATAGCAGGGATGAATTCCCATATGAGGCTTTGCACTGTACCGTCTGTCCGAGTAAGTGGTGTTGAGGGATCGGTCTTGCGCAACGGGCTCCCGTGAACCATGTCAGGCGGGGAACCGAGCAGCATTAAGCGGATCTGTCCGTGTGCCGCGAGGATGCCGTTTCTGAGCTAACTGCGAGGGAAACGGGTATGGCCGCAGAGTCGGGTGTGGGTGTGCGATCTTATCCCGGGCCGGAGTTTTGCTGATTTCGGCGGGATTTGCCGGAATCGAGAAATTAATTAAAAAACTTGTAAGATATTGCTTGACTTTTTCGCCAACCATCACTATAATAATTCGTGCCGTTGTAGCGGCCCTGAAAGCATCATGGATTTAGCCGGGTGCGTCGGAGGGAGGGAAATCAATGTCTGAAATTCGCGTAAAAGAGAACGAGTCTCTGGAAAGCGCGCTCAAGCGCTTCAAGCGTAGCTGCGCCAAGGATGGCGTTATCGCTGAAGTCAAGAAGAGAGAGCACTATGTCAGCCCGAGTCTCAAGCGGAAGCAGAAGTCTGAAGCTGCTCGTAAGAACAAGAGACGCGGTTATTGATTTTCCTGAATATGGAACAGCAAACGCGTCCTGCTTTCGCAGGGCGCGTTTTTTGTATGCCTATGCGAAAAAATCCGGCAGGTGCTTGGCACCTGCCGGTTCTTGCTTATGCTTTCTTCTTTTTCGGGAACAGAATCGCGAGTAGTGCGGCGGAGACACACAGAAGCAGCACCCAGAGAGGGAAGTGGTCGCCGGTGCGCGGCGCGGAGGGATTTTCGGGCTTCGGGTCGGGGTCGGGCTTCGGGTCGGGGTCGGGCTTCGGGTCGGGGTCGGGCTTCGGGTCGGGGTCGGGCTTCGGATCGGGATCGGGTGTCGGATCGGGATCAGGCGTCAGCTCGCGTTCATAGCCGCAGACGCTGCATTGCGTATCCCTTTCATCCTCGTAAACGTGCGGCTCGGCCTCTGTGCGGCCGCGGTTTGCATCCGGGCAGTCTGCTGCCGTGCATTCGCGCCAGTGCGCCTCGCTGTCGTGGAGATAGCCGCCGTAGGTGTGCGCATGCCTCTCACAGACGGCCGTGACGGTTTGATTCGCATAGATCTTTTCGATCACATAGCCTCCGTCGACTTTCTCGAGCGGGACGCCGTTTGCATACACGATCAGCGTTGCGGGGTCATAACTTTCCTCTAGTGCAACGGAAAAGCGGAATGCCTCGCCGCGTTCGACCGATGCGGAAGCGTCCGAGGTAAAGCGGATTCCGGCGGCCTGAAGGAAATTCACACGGTAGCGTTCGCTCGCGGTGCGATCGTTTGCGGGTGCGGCTTCACTGAATTCAGAGCCGATCTGAAGTACCAGCCCCGGCTCCGACGCGTCGTTGGTGGCGGCTGCCGAGGTGCCGAGATACTGCAACAGATCACCGGCGATTTTCAGAGTGCTGCCGTTGACTTCCACAAAATCGGTGATGTCATAGGCGGCGCTGCCGAGCAGATCCTGCGCCAGAATGCGTTTGCCGGTCAGCTCGGTGTCGAAGGTCAGAGTCAGGCTTTCATAGACGCCGAAAACGCCGATCTTTCCGGTCAGTGCGCCAACGTTCAGGCTGACGTCGGAATAGACCAGATGGTTCTGGCTCTCCTGCGAGGTGCGGCGAAAGCTGCCAACGGAGATTGCACCGCTCAGGGGATTGCGGCTGGCGGCGAGGAAAGGAACCTCTTGACCGTTTGCGGTCGGAAGGTCAATACCGCGACTGACTGCGGCGGGGGCGTGCTGCTGCACGGTGCTCTGGTTGATGCTGCTGTCCCAAGTGTCGTTGTTGAAGTGCCATGTGCCTGTCAGGACGGTAGCGCTGACGGCTGCGGGATAGGCGTTTGCGTCGTAAGAGGGGGCAATGCGGTGCCAACGCACCATGCGGGCGGCTTCATCCGTCGGCGCGATACGGTTGACCTCGCTGCGCATGATCCCGCCGGACAGGCCGAGCGCTGCGGCGAGATATAGCTCGTCCTCGCAGTTAATCAGGCCGAGCTGGTCGCCCTTGAGATTGCGCGAGGCGGCGAGCAGGCGTGCGTTTCGCTCAAAGGTGGTCGCCATGGAGAGCTGCGTGGTCACGTCGTAGGTGCGGAATACGTCGCTGAAGGAGGCAATTTCCACCATTTGATTCAGCTGGGAAGTGATGTCCCCCGTTCCGGAGGCATCGTTTGTGCCGTGCATCGGGACGATGTGCTCGATGACCAGTTCAGGATACAGCCGCTCGGCAAGATCGCTGATGAGCCTGCGCCATTCCGCAGAGCCGCAGTAGTCGCCCCAATCGATCTTCCAGTAGCTGATGCCGGCCTCCCTGCACCAGAGAATGCGCTCGGCCCAATAGGCGGTGTCCCATGTGCTTCCGCTGCGGTGGGCGGCGTCCTCCTGACAGCAGACCCATACGCCGACGCCCTTCCAGCCTGCGGCCTTGAATTTGTCTACCAGTGTTTTCAGGCGCTGCGGATAGGTTTCACCGTAATTCGGGAATTTGGCTTCGTCCAGAATAAAGGAGCCGTAATAATCCGCATTGTCCGTTCCGTTATCGGAATAGGGGAGATCCCACCCGTCGTCCAGAACGATCGTCAGATCCTTGCGGGTCTCTGCGTCGAAGAAATATGCCCAGCCGTTGGCGCCGAAAAGCGCTTCGTCCGTCAGAACATCTCGCACCGTCTTTCCGTTGCCGCAGACGATGCTCTGCGTTCCCCAAGTGCAGAAATAGTCGGCGGAGTCGGCCAGCGCTGCGGCGGGAACGAGGTTGATCTCTGTTTTTGCTGCCTCCAGCGCAGCGCGATCGAACGAGGAGCTTGCCGTGCAGGCATCGAGCATGAACTGATCGATGTAGACACTGACGTGTTCGGAAGAAAATACCATACTGAATCCTATTCTTTGTACATTTCTAAGCTCACAGGAGCCGTAGACCTGTGTGATGGGGAGGCGCACCCAACCGCGATAGCCGGCGGGAAGCTGTATTTCGTTCCATTCGGAAACGGCGGATTGCACCCAAGCGCCGTTCTGCCAGTAATACCAAGTGCTGTCGGGCTGCATGCGCAGCGCCTGGTTTGCGGCGGTGTAGAGCAGAAGCTCACCCTTTAGCGCCTCGGAGAGTTCGGAGGCATCGATGTAGAAATACAATTCTGCTGCACCGCTCCAATCCGTTTTTGCGGTGCGGTCGTTGCCGAGACAGACCCATGTTGCGTTGCCCCATTCGTTCTTGTTCTGCGTCCAGCCGAGTGCGCGGCTGCCGCCGAAGCCCTTTCCGGTTGCACCGGACAGGGTCACAAAGCCTGCGCCGGAGGCAATTTCGCCCGGGTTGCGCCAGCCCATTTCGACGTAGCGGTCGATCAGCCAGTCGGGGAAGCTGTCCGGCAGGGATTCCATGTCCCAGACGGTCACGCCGCTTTGGACGACGGGCGGTTCATCGGGATTGCCGGACTCGGCCTTAACGGAGACGCAAAGGCCGACCAGCATGCAAAGTGAGAGAAAAGCGGAGATGATTCGGTTTCTCATGTGGTTCACCCTCCTAAAGATTATGCAATTATGCTACCCGATTTTGTGCAAAATGTCGATTGCAGAATGAAACGATAATTTGTTAAAATGTAACTATTGGAGGGGTTGGAATGTACTGGGTTTCTTTGCTTGAAAACCATCGCTGGCCGCAGATGAATCCGCATCTGTACGGGCACGAGGACTGCACACCGGGGCAATCCTTTGGATTCATCCGGCGCCCGCACTGGATGATCTACTATGTAGATGCGGGCTGCGGAAGATTCTATTCCGACGAGGAATGTTATAATGTAACTTCAGGAGATGTTTTTCTCGTTCGGCCGGGCGCAAATACCAAAATCGTCGCCGACGAAAAAGACCCGTGGACATTCCACTGGGTCGGCTTTGACGGGTCATTGGGAGAGGCGCTGTGGCAGCTACCGCTCGTGTTCCGCTATCCGACGTCTCGCTTTGCGGAGATGGATAAGGTGGAAACGCATGCGGACTGCCGCGAGATGTTTCTGGCCGGGCACACACAGCTTTTGATCTGCGAAATGATCCAGCGTTTTCCGGGGAACGAACACGTCCGCGGCGCAAAGGCGTATTTGCGCATGAATTATATGCGTCCGGTGACCATGCAGGAGCTTGCGGAGCACTGCGGTCTGGTGCGCAATTATCTTTCCAGAGTGTTCCGAAACTGCGAGGGAATGACGCCGCAGCAGTATCTGGAGGACGTGCGAATGCAGCAGGCGGTGTGCCTTTTGCAGCAGGGTGAGACCTGTGCCAAAACGGCCGAGCTGGTCGGCTACCGTGATGCATCCGTCTTTTCGCGCGCCTTTTCACGGCATTTTGGCTATCCGCCATCCATGGCGGCCAGAAATTCGGCTGGTTCATAGACCTTTATATGCAAGTATATGCAAGCCTCAATTCAAAGCAATTCCCGCAGGTGTTTGCACCTGCGGGAATTGCTTTTTTATGCCTTTTTCTTTTTCGGGAAGAGGATTGCGAGTAGCGTGGCGGAGACGCACAGAAGCAGCACCCAGAAAGGGAAGTGGTCGCCGGTGCGCGGGGTAGAGGGCTTCTCGGGTTTCGGATCGGGATCAGGTTTCGGATCGGGATCAGGTTTCGGATCGGGATCAGGTTTCGGATCGGGATCGGGTTTCGGATCAGGATCAGGTTTCGGATCAGGATCGGGTGTCAGCTCACGTTCATAGCCGCAGACGTTGCACTGGGTGTCCTTTTCATCCTCGTAGACGTGCGGCTCGGCCTCTGTGCGGCCGCGGTTTGCATCCGGACAGTCTGCTGCCGTGCATTCGTGCCAGTGCATCTCACTGTCGTGGAGATAGTCACCGTAGGTGTGCTCGTGAATCAGCTTGTCGATCGGCTCTGTTTTTGTTGCGGCGCAGCCATCGCGTCGGCAGGTAAAAAAGCGAATGCCGGGTTCGGCGTAGGTGGGCTTTTGCGTGACGGTGCCCTCGTCCCAATCGTGCCCGAGTGCATTGACCGTCTGACCTTCAACAACGGTTTTTCCGCAGACGCTGCAAATCTGATCGCCGGTGTAGCCGTTCTGTGTACAGGTTGCGGCCTTTGCGTTTTTCGTGACGGTCGCCGCATGCTTGCAGCCCGGCAGACTATCAGAATCCGTCAGACAGAAATTATCCAGATAGAGTGTGGCGGGCAGCTTGGCGTTGTCGATTTCCGCACCATAGTACAGCAGAATGCTGGTAACGGAGCTCGGATCCAGTGTGCCGGTGACATTGCCCTGACCGTCAAATACGCAGAAATCCTTCAGACGCAGACCAATATAGCCGGTGTAGCCGAGCGGAAGGTCAATGCGCGCATTTGGCTGGTCACCCCATGCTGGCGTTGCTGTGATCTTTGTGGGTGCATCGGTTCCGTTGAACAACAGTACCTTGGCACCCGTCTTGAGATTTGTCCAGTTGAGGTATATTTCAAAGCGGAGAGGAACGGGCATCTCGGAGGCATCGACCCAGAACCAGAGCAGGTCGCCGCCGGAAAAATCGGAGGAAGCGCCGAGACCGGGAGCGTTGTTAATCAGAAGAATGTCACTGCCGCCGGCACCTGCGGTGCAGGAATTGTAGCGATAGCCAAAGGCGGTAGAGCCATCAACGCCCTTGCCCTCCGAACGGACGGCTTCGACTTTTTCATGGTAGCTGCCCCATGTGGAGATGTTTCCTGCGCCGACCAGATCATCGGGGAGTGCTTCCATATCCCAGAGCATCCGGAAATAGGCGGGAGTATTGCGCTCGACCGTGACTGTGGGCGTAGTTGCCTCGTCCGTGACCCAAAATTCATCGAGGTACAGACTTTTGGGAAGAAAATCGGTATCCTGATTGCATTCAAAATAGAAATAGAATTTTCCGATTTGGCTGAGATCCAGATCGTGATAAGCATCAAGAGAAATGCCGACGAAGCCTTTATAAGCCGCAGGCAGCGGCAGACGGCCATAGCCGGCACCGGTGTAGGCCAAGGGAAGAATGCCGCCTTCCTCGATGTCGTCATTTGCCGAACCGCTCCAGAAATAGTAGCTGCTGCCCTCGCTGGGCTTTACGTCGTTCAGCCAAATGTCAAGAGAAAGCTGAGACTGGAATTCCGTGGTATCGACCCAGAACCAGAAGATCTTTCCGGACGACCAGTCGGTTTTTAGTCCCTGCTGCGCAGAAAGGGAGAGAGAAATGCTGTTTCCCCAATAATTTCCACCGTCCTTGTTTTTGTAAACATAAGCCAGTGCGGCGGTGTCATTGACACCCTTGCCGTCGGCACGGACTGCGCCGACATTGTCCGGGAAATAGCTTTCGGCCAGACCCGCAGTAAAGAGATCGTCCGGGAGCTGCTGCATATCCAAGACGCTCTCGCAGGCACCGATCAATCGCCACTCCACAATGCCGGTGGCCGCGCTGGTCTGATCGTTGTGCATGGTCATACGAAGCTTTGTTGTGCGAACCTGTGAGAAGCGGTACTCTCCGTATTGATTTTTGGGAAAGGCGGTGTAGTTCTGCTCGTGTTCAACGGGAACGAACTGCTCGCCGTCCCAATACTCGATGGTCAGGCCGTTGGGCGTTTGCACGCCGCCGCCGTCGTCATACCAGAGGACTTTGCAGCCGCTGACCGTGACGGGGGATTTGAAGGTGTACATGACCCACGGATTTGCCAGAACGTCGCTTCCGTTGTAAGACGACCAGCGGCTTTCCAGGCTTTCGTTGTTGTCGTTCAGGTGCGTTACGCTGTCATATTCATTGCCGTCGAAGGTGTGTGAGGCGCTTGGCTCGGCATAGTGCTCCAGCCGCTGCCACTTGGGGGAGAGACTGAGGTAGGCTTCCATTGCAGAGCTTCCGCGGTTGGCGTTGGCATAGAAGGGAATCAGCTTAAGCGGGACGGTTTCGGGCGCACCAGGAGAAGCAAGATGTGCCTCCTGCGTCGTAATGGTCATCAGGCCTCTGACACCGTAAGGGTCCGCCTTTCCATCCAGATTGTCCGTCCATTCTTCCGTAAAAATTGCATCAGGACTGAGATAATACTGTGCAGGAGCTGCAGCATTGTCTATGGCCTCGGCGCAGTAAACGATCGGGCCGCGCCGGAAAGCGGTGTAGTCGGCGGTGTCCTGACAGCCCTCAACCATATCAATGGATTGCGCCTGCATGGGCAGCTCGAGCGTGAGCGTGTCGCCGTTTTGCCAGACTCGGTCTAGAACGGCATAGCCTTGCGCATCTGCGGTGACACTGACGGCACTGCCATTGAGGAGCAGCGAATTTGCGCCCTTTGCCCAGTCGGGGATGCGCAGACGCAGCTTCATCTGTCGTGCTCCGTCGGACTTCAACTGCACGGTGACTTTTCCATTCCAAGGGAAACCCGAAGTGACAGACAGATGCACATCGCCCTGAGAAAGCGTCAGATCGGCCTCGTTGCCGACATAGAGGTTCATCGTGACGGTATCTCCCTGCTGCGTATACACATACCCGCCGAGAGAGAGCACCGTGCGCATCAGATTCGGAGGACAGCAGGCGGTGCCGTACCATTGCTCACGTTCACGCCCATCGGTAGAGACAAAATTGTGATAGAAGAAGCGGTCGCCGTCCAGAGAAATGCCGCTGAGCATGGAATTATAGAGTTGTAGCTCCATCTCATCGGCGTATTTGCTGTCTCCAAAGAGCAGATTCATACGCTGATTCCACATAATATTGGAAACGGAGCCACAGGTTTCGCCGTAGCTCTTGTTCAGCGGCATATAATAGTCCGGGCCGTAGCCTTCGTGGTGATTCTGATCCCCGACTGCACCGGTGACATAGGTCTTTGTCTGGGCGCTGTTCCAGAAACGCTTGAGCGTTTCCGTGTAAACGCCTGCGCCGGTTTGCAGCTCAAGGTCTGCCATGGCGGTGCACATATAGTGTGCGCGGACGCAATGACTGAGAAGCTGCTGCTGCTCGGTGATGGGAGCGTAGTCCTGGCAGCCCTCCGGCCAGAAGGAGGTTCCGTGCCGACCCTCGTGGTCGCCGCGTGTGCGTAGGAAGAAGGAAGCCAGCTCCGTGTATGCGTCTGCCTTGGCGGCGTAGCTGCCGCCGATTTCCCGGCAGAGATTTGCCAGCTTCAATAGAGCCAGCTCGATCTCCTGATGGCCGGGAACGGCCTTCCATTTTCCGACTCCGAACAGGGAACAGAGATAGTCCGCATTCTTCACCGCCACGTCAAGAAGACGGGAATCCTTGCCGCCGGTCATGCGATAGTGCGCAACGGCGGCTTCATACATGTGTCCGGCGCAGTAAAGCTCGTGGTAAAGGAAGTCCGTGAATTTTTCGTCAGGATGTGCGAGGGTAAAATAGGTATCAAAATATCCATCCGCCTCCTGTGCGCCCGGATAGTAGTCAATCCATGTTTCCAGCTTTGTACGGATCTGCTCCTGCGCCTGCTGCATCTGCACATCGCCGCCGGCGTTGATCTGAAGCGCGTAGCACATGGTTTCGACCATCTTATGTACATCGGAATCAACGTAGAAGGCGCCTTCAAAAGCGCCGCAGGCCTCGCCGCGATTATGTTTTGCGGCGTTGATAAGGTTGGTCAGGCCGCCGCCGGGCTTTTCCACATTGGCAATGCCGGTCGGCACGGTGACGCACAAAAATTGCTTTTGCCGTGCAGACCAGAATTCATCCGTGATCTGGACTTGTGTGAAGTCAAGTGATTTTGCCATGGTCGGTTCTCCTCCTGCGGAATCCCGCGCTGCGACGCCGCTGAGCGTACCGATCAGGAGCGCACCGGTCAGCGCCATGCTCGCGGCTGCTTTGAGCAATTTGCTTGGGTTCATGAGATTTCCTTCCTCTCTATTGACGAATTGATCGGCATTTGTTACAATGCTTACGTCCTAATTATGTGAGAAATTGTGAAATATCGCAACCTGATATTATGTAGATTTGGAGTGAAAATCCGACTTATGTACGAAGAAATCCGGTACAGCAACGGCGGCCTGTTTTGTTCGCGCGGCGCTTGGTGCCACGGCGACCGTGTGATCGATTCCTATGAGATCATAATAATGGAAAAGGGAACCGTCTGCTTGAATGAGAACGGAAGGGAATATGAGCTTACTGCGCAGCAAATGCTTCTGCTGGAACCGGGACTGCGGCATTACGGAACGCGCATGACATCGGATGTGGCGTTTTATTGGTTCCACTTCTGGTCGGAAAGTCCACCGGCCGTGCCGAAAACGCTGACGCTGCGCAACGCTTACCGCGTACTGCTCCTGATGCGCCAGCTCCTGCATAATGAGGCAACACCGGGATTTCCGCAGGAGGGGAAGGAGTATCTGTTCCGTCTGCTGCTGATAGAATTGAATATGCAGTCCGAGCAGAAGCCGGGCATCGGCCTGGCGGCAAAAACGGCGGAGTGGATTCGTGGAAATGCCGACCGCGCTCTGCGCATTTCAGACGTCGCACGGGAAATGCAGTATAACGCGGACTATCTCAACCGCGTGTTTCGTCAAAACTTCGGCATCAGCATCAAGCAGGCGATCGACCAGGCGAGAATGGAGCAGATCAAGGCGCTGATGCTCAATTCGGATTTGTCCCTGCAAAGCATAGCAGAGAGATGCGGCTTTTCGGACTATAAATATTTTCTGAAGTTTTTTACCTATCACGAAAACAAAACGCCAACGGAATTTCGCGGCACCTTTTTCCGTGGGCATATCAACCGGATGTGAAAGCATAAACGGCGGCGCAGGCGGTTTTGCGCCTGCGCCTGCGCCGCTGCGGGTCACATATCCTCTGCACTGGCAAGCGCACGCTTGCGGAACAGAAACGAAATGCACCAGATGCCGGCAAGGCCGACAAGCGTGTAGATGATCCGGCTGATAACCGAGGTCTGCCCGCCGAAGATCCATGCGACAAGGTCGAACTTGAAAATTCCCACCAGCCCCCAGTTCAGAGAGCCGATGACGCTGAGAATCAATGCAAACGTGTCCATTGCGTTACCTCCCTTTGGAATTCTCCGAATTATCCCTGCGGCAGACGCCGAATCTCTTCCGCCAATCCTGCGTTTTTAAAACTGGGCTTGTTGAAAAAGCTTTCGCCGTCCATCCCGGTGAGCTTCATCAGAGCTTTCCTTGTTGTGCTGTGAATAGTGTGGCCTAAAAATTTGTGAGATATACTAAATATTTTTGCAAAAATTTGTCAAAAATCACGATGTGGCTTTTCGGCAAAAGGACTAGGAAATCCCCCCGCTTTGCGTTATAATGAATACTATCCACGGCTTGCCGTGAATTACGAATGATTTTGAAAGGCGGTTTTTCGCATGAACGCATTTTTGCCGGCTGATATCCTGTTCCCGAAGGTGGATTCCATGGAAAAGTGGGCGGTCATCGCCTGCGACCAGTTTACCTCCGACCCCGCATATTGGGAGCGTGTGCGCAAGAACGCAGAGGGCGCGCCCTCTACCATCAACCTCATCCTGCCCGAGGCCGAGTTGGGCACGCCGCAGGAGGCTGCGCACACGGCGCTGATCAACCGCACGATGAAGGAATATCTCGACGCGGGCGTGTTTGAAACGCTCAAGGATGCGTTCGTCTATGTCGAGCGCACGCTGGAAAACGGCTCTGTCCGCCCGGGCCTTGTCGGCATGGTCGATCTGGATGCATATGACTATTCCACCGGCTCCGTTTCCGCCATCCGCGCAACGGAAAAGACCGTCGTTGAGCGCATTCCGCCGCGTATGCGCGTGCGCCGCGACGCGCCCATCGAGCTGCCGCACATTCTCATGCTCTGTGACGACGACGAAAAGGTTCTCATCGAGCCGATCGCCGCGCACAAGGCATCTCTGCGCAAGCTCTACGATTTCGATCTCATGGAGGGCGGCGGCCACATTACCGGCTGGCTCGTCGACGGCGAGGAGGCCAAGGCATTCAATGACCGACTGACTGCCTATACCGCGAATGTCGGCAAGAAATACGAGGGCCTCAAGGGCACGCCCGTGGTCTTTGCCGTGGGCGACGGCAATCACTCTCTGGCGACGGCGAAGTCCTGCTACGAGGAACTGAAAAAGCAGAATCCCGGCGTCGATCTGTCGAACCATCCTGCCCGCTTCGCGCTTGTCGAGCTGGAGAATATCCACGATGACGCGCAGGTCTTTGAGCCGATCCACCGCGTGATTACCGCGTGCGAGCCAGAGGCGCTGCTTGCCGCATTGCAGGCAGAGGCCTGCGCGGAGAACGGCTACGAGGTCAAGTGGTACGCGGGCGAAAAGTCCGGCACGGTGCATCTGGATCCCGAAAAGAGCCAGCTTGCCGTGGGCGTTCTGCAGGGCTTCCTCGACGGTTATCTCAAGGAGCACGACGGCGAGATCGACTATATCCACGACGACGACGCGCTCATCGCGCTGGCAAAGCAGGACAAGGCCATCGGCTTCCTGCTGCCCGCCATGGGCAAGAGCCAGCTCTTCCGCGGCGTCATTGCAGACGGCATCCTGCCGCGCAAGACCTTCTCCATGGGTCACAGCCGCGAAAAACGCTATTATCTCGAAGGAAGAAAAATCAAATGACGACGCTCACCGAAGGTGCATTCGCAAAACTCAACCTTACGCTGGACGTGCTTGATCGCAGGCCGGACGGCTACCATAATCTCAGCTCCGTCATGCAGACGATTTCCATTCGCGACGATGTGGAGCTGATTCTCAACGATTCCGACCGCTGGTCGCTGATCTGCGATCGCGAGGACGTCCCAAAGGACGAGACGAATCTGGCCTGGCGCGCCGCAGAGGTCTTTTTCCAGACCCTTGGCGGACGGCCGGACGGGCTGGAAATCCGCCTGACCAAGCGCATTCCGAGCGGGGCCGGCCTCGGCGGCGGCAGCGCGGACGCGGCTGCGGTGCTGCGTGCGCTGAATCGCTGGCGCGAGTATCCCTTGTCGGTGTATGCGCTGTGTGAGCTGGGCGCGCAGGTCGGCTCGGATGTGCCGTTCTGTGTGCTGTGCGGCACGGCGCTGGTCGAGGGGCGCGGCGAACGCCTGACCAAGCTCGCCGATGCGCCGGAGATGTTCTACGTCGTGTGCAAGCCGAAACTGTCGTTCTCCACGCCGGAGCTTTATCGGAAGCTCGACGAGACGCATGTCACGCGGCATCCGGACGTGCAGCAGATGCAGTCCGCGCTGCTCTCGGGTGATCTCGAGGCCGTGGGCAAGGCGCTGGGTAACGTTTTTGAGGAAGCGGTCGTGCTGGACAACCCGGAGATCAATTATATCAAGTCCATCTTTATGACCTACGGCGCTTACGGCGCGCAGATGACGGGCAGCGGCTCGGCCGTGTTCGGCATCTTCGACAGCTTTGAATATGCCGCCGTGGCCTGCATGATGCTCAAGGAGAACTACTCCGAGGTGTTCATCGCAAAAAATGTATGATTTTAGAAATCACCGTCCATACTCCCGGTATGGACGGTGATTTATTTGAAATTCAGAGTAATCGCATGGCTGCTGCTCGTGGTGCTGATGGCCTTCGGCCTGTTCTCGGCGCAGTCGCTTTTGGAGCAGCGCACGCTTGCGGAAAAGACCGTGCGGCTGCACGTTGTGGCAAATTCCGATTCCGATGCGGATCAGGCACAGAAGCTGCGTGTCCGCGATGCGGTCTTGCAGTGCGCGGGAGCGCTGACGGCGCAGTGCAGCGATGCCGCGGAGGCGAGAAGCGTGCTGGCCGCGCATCTTCCGGAGATCGAGCAGGCGGCGCAGCGGGTGCTGGACGCAGAGCGCAGCGCCTATCGTGCGGAGGCGATTTTGCGCACGGAGGAATTTGAAACGCGGGTCTACGACACCTTCTCGCTTCCTGCGGGTAAATATCCCACGCTGCGCGTGAACATCGGCAGCGCACAGGGGCACAACTGGTGGTGCGTCGTGTTTCCGTCGCTCTGCACGGCTGCGACGGCGGAGGATTTCGGCGAGTGTGCGCAGGCGGGCGGCTTCGATTCGGCCGAGACGGCGCTGGTCACGGGCGGCGAGGAGCGCTACGAGCTGCGCTTCAAAACGCTCGAATGGCTGCAAAAGCTGCGCGAATGGCTGGCAAAGTAACCGGCGCCGGTGCTTGACGGCCTGCTTCGGCCCAAGGGCAAATGACTGTGAAATTCATCCGCAAATAGCGCAGACGATACCCACGGGCCGATGTGGGCATCGGCCCCTACGCACCTCCGGAAATTCTATACACATCCGAGGAAAAAGATAGTTCTTTCAATTTGAATTTAACAAGCAGGCTGTCAAAAAAACTATCCAGCCGAAAGTTTCGGAGGGAGGAATAGTGTGAAAGGGAACCGTCAGGGTTCCCTTTCGCGTTCAATAACCCGCCGCAGCGGCCAAAATTGCAAAATAACAAAAAATACAAAATTCAGATTTTGCAATTTTGCAGGCTGTCAATGCTCAGAGCACCTGATAGCCTGCGTCGAGGACGGCCTTCTTCAGTGCCTCGGGTGCGGCGCTGCCCGTAACCTCGGCGGTCTTGGCCTCCAGATCGACCGTGACGGCTTCCACGCCGGGAACGGCCTTGAGCGCCTTTTCCACGCGTGCCTGGCAATGCTTGCACATCATGCCTTCGATTTTCAGCGTCATAAAAACCTCTCCTTTTGCTGTTTTCTTTATAGTATCTCCAATCCGGCCTTTTGTCAATCTTGCATTTTCTGCCGGAATGCGGTATGATAAACCGTCGGGAGGCGAGAAAATGCAGATCGTATTTGAAAACGCAGACTTTGTCGTCTGTGTCAAGCCGCAGGGCGTTTTGTCGGCAGCGGATGCTTCCGGAAAGCCCAGCATGGCCTCGCTTCTGGCGCCGCGCACGGTTTGGCCGGTGCACCGCCTCGACCGCGAGGCCGGAGGATTGATGGTTTTTGCCAAAAGTGCACAGTGTGCGGCAAAGCTCTCGGCGACGGTACAGTCCGGTGCGTTCTATAAAGAATATCTGGCCGTCTGCGAGGGAACGCCGCCGCGGGAGGGAACGTGGGAGGATCTTCTCTACCACGACCGGATCAAAAACAAGACCTACGTTGTGCGCCGTGCCCGCGCGGGAGTGAAAAAGGCGAAGCTGTCTTACCGTGTTCTGCGCGTGCAGGACGGATGCAGCGTGGTCGCAGTGCGGCTGTTCACAGGACGGACGCACCAGATTCGGGTGCAGTTTGCCTCGCGCGGGTATCCGCTCTGCGGTGACCGGAAATACGGCGCGGCCACGTCCGGTGCGCTCAAGCTCTGCTCGTGGCGGCTGCGCTTCCCGCTCGACGGCAGAGACTACGCTTTTGAGCTGCCGGAGCAGGATTTCTGCTTGTAAAACAGACGGCGGCGCATTATAATAAAGCGATAAGATATGGTTGGAGGAATCATCATGGCAAATATCCGTAAACGGCTGGACAAATATCTGGTACCGGGTAAGCATATCCATCTCATCGGCATCGGCGGTGTTTCCATGCGCCCGCTGGGCCTGGTTCTGCGTGACAAGGGCATGATCGTTACCGGCTCGGACATGAACGCCTCCGTCTCCACCGACGAGCTGATCGCCAAGGGCATCACCGTGCATATCGGCCACCGCCCGGAGAATATCGAGGGCGCGGACTGCATCATCCGCACTGCCGCTGCCCACAACGACAATCCCGAGATCGCCGCCGCCCGCGCACAGGGCATTCCGGTCTTTGAGCGCGCACAGGCGTGGGGACTCATCATGCGCGAGTATAAAAATGCCATCTGCATCTCCGGCACGCATGGAAAAACGACTACGACGTCCATGATTACGCATATTTTCATGGAGGCACAGCGCGACCCGACGGTCATGCTGGGCGGGTATCTGCCGCTTCTGAAGGCGGGGCACCGCGTTGGTCAGGGCGACACGATCATCATGGAGAGCTGCGAATACTGCGATTCTTTCCTGAATTTCTATCCCACCGTTGCGATCATCAACAACATCGAGGCCGATCATCTCGACTATTTCAAGGATTTGGCTGCGGTCGAGGCTTCGTTCCGCAAGTTTGCCGGGCTGGTGCCGCGCACGGGCTATGTAATCGCCAACGGCGACGATGAGAATACCGTCAAGACCCTTGCAGATCTGCACTATCTCTCCTTCGGCATTGGAAAGAGCAACGACATTCATGCCGAAAATCTCTCGGAGGATTTCCGCTCCTTCGATGTCTACTGCTTCGGTAAGCTCTATACGCACGTCCATCTGAACGTCTACGGGCGGCACAATGTCTATAACGCTCTGGCGGCGGCCGCCGCGGCCTATGTTATGAACGTGGACGGCGAATCTGTCGCGCTGGGGCTTGCGGGCTTCACCGGCGCGGGCCGGCGCATGGAGTTCAAGGGGCGTTTTCAGGGGGCGGACATCTATGACGACTACGCACACCACCCGGGCGAGCTGCATGCGCTCATCGATGCCGTGCGCACCATGGGCTATAAGCGTGTGATCGTGGCATTCCAACCGCACACCTATACGCGCACGAAGGCGCTGTTTGACGACTTTGTACGCGAGCTGAAGCGCGTGGATGTAGCGGTGCTGGCGGAGATTTATGCTGCGCGTGAACAGAACACCATCGGCATTTCTTCGCGGGATCTGGCTGCACAGATTCCGGGGGCGGTCTACTTTGAGACGCTGCCGGAGGTTGCAGCGCATCTGCGCAGCATTGCGCGTGAGGGCGACATCATCCTGACCGTCGGTGCAGGCGATATCTATAAAGCCGGCGAAATGCTGCTGAAATAAAGGATAAGACCCAATAAGGCAACGGGCAGGAGCAAAGCTCCTGCCCGTTCAGACTGTCAAAAAAGTCCGTAATCGTCAAAATCGATTCACAATTCAATGGGTTTTTGCTCTCTGGATTATATTTGCAATAGTCGGGTATTCCAAACTTTATAGTCTGAAAACCAGCTTGCTAGGCAAGGATTTTGACTTACAGCGCAACTCACGCCCTACCGTACCTATGTACGCCGACGAGCGTGAGTTGCTTGCCTTCCGAACTTTTTCGCAGTCTGTCAGCGTGCCGAAAAGAGTTTTTCGACACGCTGGGGCAGGAGCAAAGCTCCTGCCCGTTGTTTATTTCAAATTTCTTGCTCTGGCGAATTTGCTCAGCGGTTCTTCGTGCAGCCCGTAGCGCTGCATCAGCACCTGCGCAAGCGCAAGCATGGCCTCCGGGCTGCCGCCGTAAAGCTCCAGCTCCAGCTCGGTGAAGGGGAGCTTCTCTGTTCTCCCATGCAAAGTGCCGCAGTCGCCCGCAAGCTCGGCCTGGCTGCCGTCCGCAAAATGCAGCATCGCGCAGCGCCGCTGAAATTCCGCACCGCACGCGGGCACAAGCCCCTCGGCACTGAGCGCAGTCAACGTCTCCGGTGCGCCGCTGCGCACGAGGGCGTCCAGCGCTGCGCGATTGGGCGCGGGCGCTTCGGTCTCCCATTCGCCGCGCAGATGCGCGTCCAGCGGCATTTTAAAGCAGACCACGCTGCGGCTGCCTTCCCTGCGTTGACGCAGCATCCACTTCCGGGCGGAAAGACTGAGCGTGGGCGTGTCGTAATAGGTCGTTTTCATCGGCTTTTCCGTCCAATGCTCGGCGAGCGCACATACGTCGCGGTCGGTCAAAATCGCCGCAAGCTGCGCTTCGTCCGCGACGGCCAGCTTGATCTCCAGTTCCTGTCCCATAGCGTGCCTCCTTGCAGTTCTGTGCCCATCATAGCACCTGCGCTGCCGCGTGTCAACCGGTGCGGCATTTTTCGCGGCGCTTCGCCGTCTCGACAAATTCTGCGCACGGTGCGGTGCTAAAATGAAGTAAATGAGTACGGACGAGGTGGATCGCATGAGAGAAAACGGCGCGCCGCGGCTTCTGCCGAGACGGCGAAGCGTGCCGAAATGGAGCGGATTTTGGATGTCGGGCTGGGGTGCGCTGCTGCGCGACTGTGCGCTGTGCGCATTGGCGGGCTTTGTGCTGGCCGGGATGCGCATCGCGGGCACGGCGCTGCCGCTGGCGGCCTGCCTCTGTGCCGTGCTGCCGACGGGACTGCGGCCCGTATTCGCCGCAGCAGGTGCGGCGGGCGGTTATTTTGTATTTTCGCAGGGCGGCGAGACGGCGGAGCTGGTCTCGGCGGCAATTCTGATGCTGGCATCCACGGCGGTTTTTCAGGGGACGGAGCTTCCGGCACGGCGGTGGTTTTTTCCGGCCATCGCGGGCGCTGTGGCTGCCGTGCTCGGCGCGGTGTTCTTTTTGAGTGCTCCAAGCCGGACGGCGTTCGGACAGTGGGGACTGAAAATACTCTGCGCTGCGGGAGGAACCTTCTGCCTGCGCGCAGCGTCGCAGGGTGACCGGCGCGGGCGGCTGTTTGCCGCTGCGGCGCTTTTATGCGGCTTGAGCGGGATGCCGCTTCCTATCAACGTGGGGCTTGCGGCGGGGGCGGCACTGACCCTGTGTGCACCGGAGGTTACGGCGGTCGCGGCCTTCGGCGTGGCCTTGGAGGTCGGCGGAGGCGCGGGTTGGGCCGCTGCGGCGCTCCTGCTGCCTGCGGTCGTCTGGCGCGTCGGACGGATGCGGAACGACGCGCTGCGCGCGTGCGTGGGACTGGCACTTACGGGCGCTGCGGCCGTGCTCGGCGGAGGCGGGCTGCGTGCGATTCTGGCCGTAGCGCTGGGCGAATGTGCGGGTTTGCTTCTTGCACGGGCGCAGCTACCGTGGCTGCAATTTTCCGCAACGGCAAAGGAGCGCGTTGCACATACGTTGGACGACGCAGCGGAGGTGCTCGAGTCGCTGCAATCGCAGGTGCTGCTTGCCGATCGTCTTAAACCGGAGCAGAGCGAGGCCGACACGGTCTTTGACGGTGCCGCCGATCGCGTCTGCCGCTGCTGCCCGCGTCTGCACCGCTGCTGGGAGCATTCTGCGGAGCGGACGTATTATGCCCTGACCGGCGCGGCGAAGCAGATCATCGAGCGCGGCGTGGCGCGGCCGGAGGACTTCCCGGAGGAATTTCGAGAGGGCTGCTGCCATCTGGAGGGCTTTCTCACGGCGGTCAATCAGGAGCTGGAGGGGATGCTCTACCTGCGCCGCTACCGCATGCAGATGGGCGAGGCGCGGCAGGTTGTGGCGAAGGAATTTTCCTGCGTGGCCGGGTTTTTACGCGATATGCAGCAAGAGCTGCACGATGACGGGCACGGCTGCGGCGCTTATCTTCCCGTCACGGGTGTGAGCACGGCACGCAAGCCGGGAAATTTTGCAAACGGTGACAGGGGCGTCTGCTTCTTTGGCCCGCGGGCAGATTACTATGTCCTCTTGTGCGACGGTATGGGCAGCGGACGCGAGGCTGCGGCGCTCAGCAGTGAAACGGTGCATTTTCTGAAAAAGCTGCTCTATTCCGGTATGGAACCGGAGGACGCGTTACAGGTTCTCAACGGTGCATTCCTCCTACGTGGGACAGGCTGCTTTGCAACGGTAGATCTGCTCTGGCTCGACCTCGTGCGCGGCGAGGGGGAGCTGCTCAAATGGGGAGGGGCACCTGCCTATCTGCGCGAAAATGAGGCGCATATCAAGAAAATGGGCGCGGCGGCGCTGCCGCCCGGCGTAGGCGTCGGCGGCGAGCACGCACCGGAACGCTATCCGGTTTCTCTGAAAAGCGGAGAACTGCTCATCCTTTTAAGCGACGGCGCCGGCAGCGAGGAGACCGAGTCCGTCCTGTCCGGCTACACCGGCAATTCGCCGCGCGAGCTGGCTGCGCTGCTTCTGGCGGGTGCGCCGGCCGAGGACGACATGACGGCGGTGGTGCTGTCGCTTCGCCCGCGCACATAAATCGCGGTTGCGTTTTCCGCGAAATCTGTTATAGTAATGGCAGAGGAGGGAATGCGCATGACTACGGAGGGAATGCTGCTGCGGCGGGCGCGGCTGGAACGCGGATGGAGCCAGGAGGGATTGTGCAGGGGTGTCTGCACGGTGTCTTATCTGTCAAAGATCGAGCGAGGGAGCGCGGTGGCTGCACCGGAGCTGCTGCGCCAGCTCTTTGCACGCATGGACATCGACTGGCATAATGCACCCGAGGATGTGCAGTGCCTGCGCGAAACGGTCGAGGCGGCTTATGACGCGCTGTTTTCGCATCGCATGACGCAGTTTGTTGCGCTGGCAAAGACGCTGGACGCACAGAAGTGCAGCCCCTTTGCACCGGATGCAATGCTCTTGACCGCTTTTGCCGCGAGCGAGCGCAAGCCTCTTGCGGCGGAGCTGGAGCCTTGTCTCGATGCACGGCAGCTCTCGCTGCAGCGGGCGCTTCAGGGACGGTTTTCCGAGGCGGTCGCGCTGTATCCGCGGGCATATTTTTACTACATGGCGGGAAACGACGCCTATTGGCGCGGTGAAAACTATTCGGCAGCGCTTGGCCTGCTGCAAACGGGCTATGAGCTGGCCGCGCAGGAGGGGGCGGCGCACCTGATGCTGCTGTGCCGCACAACTGCGGGAAGCTGTTACTGCAATCTGCTCGACGTGCCGAACATGCTTGCGCAGTACGCCGTCGCGGAGCGGCTCTGCAAGGCGCTGAACGACACGGAGCTGTTGGAAACGATTCACTATAACATTGCTTCGGCGCGGCTGGAAACGGGCGATTTTGCCACGGCTTATGCGTATTTTTCCGCCGTTTCCGAGCCGAGCGTGATGACGCTGCACAAGCTCGCCATCTGCTGCGAAAAGCTCGGCAGGCAGGAGGAAGCCCTCGAAGCGCTCGACCGCGCGGACGCGATGCAGAGCGAGTACCCCGATACGCAGACCGCGCGCCGGTTGTGCGGCCTTGTGCGCATGCGGCTGGAGGACCCGGACTATCTGCACAACGAAGCCTATGGCAAAATGCTGCTGCGCTGCTTTGACGACTGCCGCAGCCGTCTGCCAGTGGGCTACGCGTCCTTTCATCTGCCGTGGGTGCTGGAGTGGTACACGGCTTCGCGGCAGTACAAGCAGGCATATGAGCTGATGCGAGATTTTCCTTATTTAATTCCAAAATCGTGATTTAAGCCGGTATATCCGAGAGAATTTTCCCGAATATACCGGCTTTTTCTTTGCTCTATCTCGTGCTATGATATGCACGGAGGCGATAGAATGAAAAAGACGCTTTGGACAAGAAATTATACATTGCTAATGCTCTCGACGCTGCTTGGCTGCGTCGGCGGCATCGCGGGCGGCTACGCATTGTCGCTGCTCGTGTTCGACGAGACGAAAAGCACGATGGCTTCGGCCATCGTGCTGGCGATTCAGATCGTGCCGGACTTTCTGCTGCCGATCTTCATTGCGCCGTGGATGGATCGCATGCCGCGCAAGCCTTTTCTGGTCGGCGGCGACGCGCTGAACGGCCTTTTATATGTCGGTGCGGGCGTGTATCTGCTGCTGTGCAGGTTCAGCTACCTCGGCTATCTCTGCTTTTCGCTGCTGCTGGCGACGCTCTCGGCCTTTGACCAGCTTGCCTACAACAGCATTTATCCCAAGCTCATCCCGCAGGGCATGGAGCAGAAGGGCTACGCCGTCTCGGGCATGCTCTATCCGATCGTACAGGTCGTCATGATGCCGGTCGCGGCAGCACTATATGATCTTCTCGGCGTGGGAACGCTGCTGCTCCTGCAGGGTGGGCTGTCACTTGCGGCAGCGCTGCTGGAAAGCCGCATCCGTATTTCCGAGGAAAAGCGCCTCGAGGGCAGACGCTACACGCTGCGCCTCTGGTGGCAGGATCTCTGCGAGGTCGGGCGGTACTTTAAAAAGGAAAAGGGCCTGCGTGCGCTCTACGCTTATATGGCGATTACAAACGGCGTTGCGACGGGCTACGGCCCGATCGTCACGGCCTTTTTCCGCACGGCGGCGGGCTTCAGCATGGTGATGTATTCGTTTTTCTCGGTCGCGGAGTTTGCCGGACGGACGCTTGCGGGGCTGCTGCAATACACGGTCAAAATTCCGGCCAAGCGCCGCTTCGGCATGATCTTCGGTGTGTATCAGGCCTATGAGACAATGGACATGTGCCTGCTGTGGCTGCCGTATCCTCTGATGCTGGTCAACCGCGCACTTTGCGGCTTCCTCGGGTCGAACAGCGCGACGATGCGACAGACGGCGGTGCAGCAGTACCTTCCGGAGACGCTTCGTGCACGCGTGAACGCATTCTTTAACATGGAGCAGACGCTGGCCTCGAGTGTCCTTGCGCTGCTGGTCGGCGCACTGGGCGAGGTGCTGGATTACCGGCTGTGCGTCACGCTCTGCGGTGCGGCGGCGATGACGGCCTGCTGGCTTCTGGTCTGGCGCGGCCGCAAGCACGTCCGCCCGGTGCTGGAATATGAAAAGCCGGCGTAAAAAACCGAGAGATGCAGTTGCATCTCTCGGTTTTTATAAGCCGAAAATTATGCGTTTGCTTTTTCAGCCCACGCGGCGGCCTCGGCGGGATCGGCGGCAACCCCGCAGCCCGTGCGGTAGCAGCGTGCGACCTCGCGCATGGCTCCGACATTTCCGGCGTTGGCCGCAGCCAGATACCATTGGAAGGACACCGTCGGGTTTTGCTCAAAGCCGTCTGCGCCTGTGGCGTAGAGCATGCCGAATGCAGCCATGGCCTCGGCAGAGCCGAGATTGGCGGCACGGTAGTAGTGGTCATAGGCCGCACGCGGCTGGCGGAGACAGACCCGCGCATCCTCACCGAGCTGATACTCGGCAAAAGCATCGCCGTTTTGCGCAAGACGCGTGTAAAGCGCACGGCGGTAAGATAGATATTCGTTGTTTGTGACATTCAGACGGGCTTTTTCCGCTGCAAGCTGCTGCTGCGCGGACATGTCCCCGTGATCGGCGGCGAACACGAGCGCGTCGAGCGCATGCAGTGCCTCAAGCCGGCGCTGCGCGGCACGCCTTGCCGCAGCTCCGCGGCAGGGGAAGAAGATCGCGCAGAATATGCCGCCGCTCAAGATCAGAAGAATCAAGAAGGCCCCCCAGCCCATTCCAGCAGATGCCATAAGTTGTCGCTCCTTTCGAATCAGACGTTGAACAGGAAGTTGACAATGTCGCCATCCTTCATGACGTATTCCTTGCCCTCGCTACGCACCAGACCCTTGGCCTTGGCTGCGGCCATGGTGCCGCACGCCTTCATATCCTCAAAGGCGATGACCTCCGCACGGATGAAGCCGCGCTCGAAGTCACTGTGGATCTTGCCAGCGGCCTGCGGTGCACGCGTGCCTTTTTTGATTGTCCACGCGCGGCATTCGTCGCTGCCCGCCGTCAGGAAGGAGATCAGCCCCAGAAGGTCATAGCTGCACTTGATGAGACGGTCGAGACCGGACTGCTTCAGGCCCAGCTCCTCCATGAACATGGCCTTTTCCTCCGGATCGTCCAGCTCGGCAATGTCGGCCTCGAGCTTGGCGCAGATGGGCAGCACCAGCGAACCCTCGGCGTCGGCCAGCTGCTTGACCTGCTGGAAATATGGAACACTTTCTGGGTTGTTGATGTCGTTTTCGGAGATATTTGCGGCATAGATCGTTTTTTTCAATGTCAGAAGATCAGATGTCGCAATAAGCGCACGGTCGTCGTCCGAGCATTCAATGGTGCGCGCGAGCTTGCCTTCGTTCAGGTGCTCGAGCAGCGCGGTAAAGACCTCGGCCTCACGCAAAAAGCGCTTGTCGCCGCCCTTGGCCGCCTTTTGCGCCTTATCCACGCGGCGCTCGCACATTTCGGCATCGGCCAGGATCAGCTCGAGGTTGATGATGTCGATGTCGCGCAGGGGATCGGTGCTGCCCTCAACGTGCGTGACGTTGCTGTCATCAAAGCAGCGCACGACGTGAATGATGGCGTCGGTCGTGCGGATGTTGGACAGGAACTTGTTGCCCAGGCCCTCGCCCTTGGATGCGCCCTTGACCAGACCCGCGATGTCCACGAACTCGATGACGGCGGGCGTGAACTTTTTCGGATGGTGCAGGTCGCGCAGCCACTCAAGACGCTCGTCCGGCACCTGCACGACGCCGACGTTCGGGTCGATGGTGCAGAAGGCATAGTTATCTGCCGGGATTCCGGCGTTTGTAATTGCGTTGAACAGGGTGGACTTGCCGACATTCGGCAGCCCGACGATACCTAATTTCATATATCTTTACCTCTCCTTGAGCTTTTCTGATGCACAATGCAGCGGCTAAGCCACAGACTAAAAACAAATATAGCACAGTTCTCCCTGTTCCTCAACACTTTTTTTCGCGATGCTTCAAGCTGCCGTAATGGTTCTCGAAGCGGAGTTTTTGGGGAAGTCGGGGAGCGCTGGTTTTATTCCTGTGGATTCTCCGAAATTCCCAAGAGAATATGCACCGCCTGACGGACGTCGCCTTTTTCACGATAGGCTTTCAGCACCTGCCGCTCCTGTGCGGTCAGTTCGTCGCCTGTGACCCGAATCCCGAGTAAAAGGCTGGGCGAAATATCCAGCGCGACACAGATGTCAGCGAGGATATCCGCGTCCGGGCGGTTAAGTCCCTGCTCCCAGTTGGACACTCTGTTGTTACTGACGCCGATCCGCTCGGCAAGCTGTCTTTGTGTCATGTTACATTCTTCTCGGTATTTGCGAATCCGCTTTCCGATATCATATCTTGTTTCTTTCACAATGCCACCGCCTTTTTACTAATTATAGAGTTTAAAACGGGAAATAGCAACCGAAAAATCAAGATTATCTGAAACCATGCCTTGATTTTACAGATTTACTGTGATAATATAACAGAGAAACACAGAATTACTGTATCCGAGGTGAGGACGGTGCAAGTATATGAAAAGGTGCGGGCGTACATAGATGAAAGGGGCTATCTGCGGGGCGCGGTCGCGGAGAAGGCCGGAATTTCAAAGGCGACCTTCCAAGCCATCCTGAACGGAAAGCGGACGATGTATGCCGATGACCTCAAAGCGATCTGTCTGGCGCTGAATGTCAGTCCGGAGGTGTTTATTGAATATCAAAAACAACCACTGAGCGGAGAGAAGGAGAAATGAACATGGAACAGCGAGCCCAAAAGAAACAATCGGTTTTATGGAAGGTGCTATGCGTCATATTGGCAATCCTTTTGATGATCGGCATCGCTTTTATTGTGGCAAAGATCGTACATAAAACCGGCGTGGCGACGGTAGAGCACGGCCTTTCCGCCTATGAGCTGGCGGAAAAATACGGTTACGAGGGCAGCTTGCAGGAATGGCTGGAATCCCTGAACGGCAAGTCTGCCTATGAGATCGCAAAGGAAAACGGCTACACCGGGACGGAGTCGGACTGGGCCGATGCGCTGAACGCGGCGGCACAGAACGAAGTGGTCACGATCCGCTCGGCTTCCTTTTCCACTGAGGGCGAGCTGCTCATCACCCTGTCTGACGGAACCGTCCTGAATGCGGGCGTTGCCGTCGGCAAGAACGGGGCAGACGGCAAGAACGGTCAGAACGGGAAAGACGGACAGAACGGCAAGGATGGCTTGGATGGCAAGGACGGCATCGGCGTCAGCGGCGCATCCGTCAATTCCGAAGGGCAGCTTCTGCTCAGCTTTTCGGATGGCCGGGTCGTGAATCTGGATAAGATCGTCGGCGAAAACGGCAAAGATGGCGTTGGCGTTGTAAAATCCGAGATCATCGGCAGTGAACTGGTTCTGACTTATTCCAACGGTCAGACGGCGAATCTGGGCGTTGTGGTCGGTCAGGACGGTAAAAATGGTCTGGATGGCCAAAACGGCAAGGATGGCGTCAGCATTGCCAACGCTTTCGTCAATGCCGCGGGCGAACTGGAGCTGGCCTATTCTGACGGGACCGCAGCCAACCTCGGCAGGATCGTCGGCGCAGACGGCAAAGACGGCAAAAATGGGAAAGACGGCCAGAACGGCAAGGACGGTCTGGACGGCAAGGACGGTGCCGATGGGATCAGCGTGATCGAAGCGCAGATCAACTCTGACGGGGAGCTTGTGCTTGCTTTCTCCAATCAGCAGCGGGCGAACCTTGGCCGGGTCGTCGGCGCTGACGGGAAAAACGGAACAAACGGTGCAGACGGCCTGAACGGCGCGGACGGAAAAGACGGCGTCAGTGTCGTAAAGTCTGAGATCAATCAGAAGGGCGAGCTCGTGCTGACCTATTCCGACGGCAATGTAGCCAATCTGGGCGTCGTTGTCGGTGCAAAGGGAGAAAAGGGCGAGCGCGGCGAAGCCGGTCGGGACGGCCAGAATGGTACGAACGGCAAGGATGGCGTTGACGGTAAAGATGGATCAAACGGCGCGGACGGTGTCGGAATCCAGACCATCACGATCAATGATGCCGGAGAGCTGGAGATCCTGTTGAGCAGCGGCGCGCAGCTGAACCTTGGCACGATCAAGGGCGCGGACGGTGCGAAGGGCGAAAAAGGAGAAAAGGGCGACACCGGTGAAGCAGGCAAGGACGGCCGGGACGGCGTTGACGGTACGGACGGTAAAGATGGCCGGGACGGCGTTGACGGCGTGAACGGCGAGGACGGGCGCGGCGTTGCGTCCGCGTCGATCAACGAGCATGGCGAGCTGGTGCTGACTTACTCGGATGCTACGGCGGTGAACCTTGGTGTCGTGGTCGGTGCCGACGGAAAAGACGGCAAGGATGGCGTCGACGGTACAAACGGCAAAGACGGAACGGACGGCAAAGATGGCAAAGACGGCGCAAAGGGCGATAAAGGCGATAAAGGCGAACAGGGCGTCGGCGTGACGAAATCCGAGATCACGGAGAGCGGCGAGCTGGTCATTACCTATTCCGACGGGACCTCTGCAAACCTTGGCCGCGTGGTCGGCAACGACGGCGCGAAGGGTGACACCGGTGAAAAGGGCGACACCGGCGCAGCAGGCAAGGACGGCCGCGACGGCGTTGACGGTGTGAACGGTAAGGATGGCCGCGACGGCGTTGACGGTCAGAACGGTGCAGACGGCGAAGACGGCGTCGGCATTATGGATGTGACGATCAATGCAGAAAATGAACTCGTTCTGACCTTCTCGGATCTGCGCAGCGTCAATCTGGGCTGCATTGTCGGCAAAGACGGTGCGGACGGAAAAGACGGCGTGAACGGCAAAGACGGCCGGGACGGCGTCGACGGTACGAACGGCGCGGACGGCAAGGACGGCACGGGAATTCAGAATGTGACGATCTCGCCGGAGGGCGCGCTCACCATGACGCTGACGAACGGCAGCGTTCTGAACCTTGGAAATATCAAGGGCGCCGACGGCATCGGCATCCTGAAATCCGAGATCAATGCCGCCGGAGAGCTCCTCCTGACCTATTCGGACAACACGACGAAGAACCTCGGGAAAATCACGGGAACGAACGGCGCAAACGGCGCCGACGGCGTCGGCATCAAGAACGTCACGCTCTCCTCTGCGGGCGACCTGAGCATCCTCATGACGGATAACAGCGTGTATAACCTTGGCAACATCAAGGGCGAAAAGGGCGAGAAAGGCGACCCCGGAGAGAAGGGCGAAAAGGGCGAGAAAGGCGACCCCGGCGAGAAGGGCGAAAAGGGAGACAAGGGCGATCCCGGAGAAAACGGCAAGGATGGCAGAGGAATCGCCGGTACCGAGCTGGTAAACGGCGAGCTTGTGATCACCTATACCGATGGTACGAGCGATAATCTGGGAAAGATCAATAACCAAAATCAAAGCACGGAGTATCTTCAATTCGAACTGCTTGACGATGGGACGTTCAGAGTTTCGATTAAGAGCGATTACAAAGCATTTATTGAAGAAGTATACATACCTTCGGAGTATTACGGCAGAAAGGTTACGGTGATCTATTCGTTTTCAAAATGTCCTCTACTAAAAAAAGTGGTTATGCCGGATTCTATCACTAAGATTGGCAATCAGGCCTTTCTCGGATGCTCCTCGCTGAATGACATCACATTCTCAAATAATCTTAAAGAAATAAGGGCAAGTGCATTTTATAATTGCACCTCTTTAACGCATCTTGATCTTCCCCAAAGTTTAGAGAAAATTGGTAGTGGTTGCTTTATCGGCTGTACGAATCTGAAAGAATTGACCATCCCGGAAAATGTGAATGAAATAGCGGGCGGAGGCGCATCTCAGTTTGAAAACTCCGGTGTGACACGTGTGATATTTAAGAATCCCAATGGATGGAGCCGTACAGCTCCTACGACCTCTTCCGTAACGAAAATATCGTCTGACACATTATCTGACCCGGAGAAAGCGTATAAGCTGCTGATGACAGAGTTTAACTATGCATATAATAAATATGCAACATTTATCCGAGAGTGAAAAGTAGTTTATAAGCAAAAGCATGATCAAATTGGAAGCATGGTGAGGAAATTGATAGAAAACACGAGCCAGACTGTCCGGAAAGTATCCGCAAAAATCCCGGAAACGGAAATTGCGCTTGCCAAGGCCTACATTCAGGGAGCCGTCCATGCTCATTGCAGCAACGACCCGGCGGGCGAATTGTCTGTGCGCATTTTGTTCGGCGGGGATAACAGAGATTGGGGAAATACCCCGCTCCAAGCTATTTATGAATACCATAAAGACATAAAAAAGGCGAAAGACCCGGCGGGCGATGCGGCAAAGGATGTGGGCTGGCTGCTGAAAGCGGTTCTTACCGAAGATGCAAGGACATTTGAATATGTTGGTAAGGACATAGGGGGTATTTACAGAATACGGCAATCGAACTGAATACATGAGAATAAACAACCCGCCGGGGCGTGCGTTGCACGCCCCGGCGGTGTTTTAGTTATCTATGATCGTCTTATAAAATGCCGTTCTTACGCCCGACGGCGGTTATACAGGCGGGCGAGGCCGCCCTCGGAGGTCTCGCGGTACTGGTCGCTGATGTGAATGCCGGTCTCCTTCATCGTGCGCACGACCATGTCGAAGCTGATGTTCCGCGAGCCGCACAGCAGGCTCGAGAGGTTGAAGGCGTCGATGGCACGCTTGGCCGCGACGGCGTTGCGCTCGATGCACGGAATCTGCACAAGGCCGCAGATGGGGTCGCAGGTCAGGCCAAGCTGGTGCTCCATGGCAATCTCGGCGGCATATTCGGTCTCGTTGATCGTTTTGCCCATCAGGTAGCACAGCGCGGCGGCCGCCATGGAGCAGGCCGTGCCGATCTCTGCCTGACAGCCGCATTCCGCGCCGGAAATGGACGCATTGCGCTTGACCAGACTGCCAAACAGACCCGCGACGGCCAGTGCCTCGAGCACCTTGCGGTCCGGAATGTTGTGCCGCTTCTGCATATAGAGCAGCACCGACGGTAAAACGCCGGCCGAGCCGCAGGTCGGCGCGGTGACGATGGTGCCGTTGTCGGCGTTCTGCTCGGCGATGGCAAAGGCGTAGGAGCAGACCATGCGCAGCTCGCGGATCTGCGGCAGCTCATCGGGCTTCTCCTGCGCGTACAGGCGCTTGGCCTTGCGCTCGACCTGCAGACCGCCGGGCAGGATGCCCTCCGCGTTCAGACCGGCCTCGATGGCATCCGTCATGGCCTTCCAGACCTCGGCCAAAAAGCCCCAGATCTCCGGCCCCTCGTTCAATTCGACATATTCGCTCAGCGTGATGTAGCGCCAGCGGCAGAACTGCTCGATCTCGGCAAAGGAATTTTCCGGATAGATGTCCTCGCCCGCGGTCGGATCCTCGCCGTCGATGACGATGTCGCCGCCGCCGATGGACTGCACGCGCATGGAGCCAAGCTCGCGCTCACCGTCATAGGCGAAGAAGTCCAGCGTGTTCGGATGCGGCAGATCGGCGGGCATTTCGTCGGAAAAGACGACCTCGGCTTTGTCCTTGCCCAGAACCTCGTAGAGCACACGGTCGGTGCCGTGACCGCGTCCGGTCTTGGCCAGAGAGGCATACAGCACGACGCGGTAGCGCTCCGCATCCGGATAGCGCCTCAGAAATTCCTTTGCGGCGCGTTCCGGCCCCATGGTGTGTGAGCTGGACGGCCCCTTGCCGATCTTATAAACATCACGGATTGATTTCATGTTGATTTTCCTCCGTATTATTTCTGTAGTACTTCCATTATAACAGCAATTTCCCGAAAATCAATCAGACTTTTTGCTGCAGCGCTTCAAGCGACAGCTCGCCCGCGAGCTTGAACAGCGCATCGGCCAGAACGGTCTCGAGCGGCAGTCCGGCCAGAGATGCGATGTGGCGGTAGAACGCGGCGGTCGTGTTATCCAGAGTGACGGTGATCTGCACCATGCGGCAGCCTCCCTTGGCTGAAAACTTGCCGGTCATCCGGCATAATTCATCCTATGCAGGGACTTGACAACCGTGATAAAATAATATAGATGTAAAAATATTGCTCGGAAAGGCTGAGAGGAATATGGCAAAAGAGAAAAAAGTGGAACAGATCACCGATATGGAGGTCGATTTTGCCCAGTGGTACACCGACGTGTGCAAAAAAGCGGAGCTGATCAACTACACCTCCATCAAGGGGATGTTCGTCTACCGTCCCTATGGCTACGCAATCTGGGAGAACATCCAGAAGCTCATGGACGCGGAGTTCAAAAAGACCGGCGCAGAGAACGTCTATATGCCCATGCTGATTCCTGAATCCCTGCTGCAGAAGGAGAAGGATCACGTTGAGGGCTTTGCACCGGAGTGCGCGTGGGTCACGATGGGCGGCAACGACAAGCTCGAGGAGCGCTGCTGCATCCGTCCAACCTCGGAGACGCTGTTCTGCGAGCACTTCCATGATATTATCCATTCATGGCGCGACCTTCCCAAGATGTACAACCAGTGGTGCAGCGTGCTGCGCTGGGAAAAGACCAGCCGCCCCTTCCTGCGTCACCGCGAATTTTTGTGGCAGGAGGGTCACACCATGCACGCCACCGCCGAGGAGGCGCGCGAGGAGACCGAGCGCATGCTCAATGTCTATGCCGACTTCTGCGAAAACGTGCTGGCCATGCCCGTCACGCGCGGCCAGAAAACCGAGAAGGAAAAGTTCAACGGCGCCGAGGCAACCTATACCATCGAGTGCATGATGCACGACCGCAAGGCGCTGCAGGCTGGCACCTCGCACTATTTCGGCGACGGCTTTGCCAAGGCCTTTGACATTCACTTTACCGATAAGAACAACCAGCAGGTCAACCCCTTCCAGACCTCTTGGGGCAGCTCCACGCGCCTCATCGGCGGCATCATCATGACCCACGGCGACAACAACGGCCTGGTCCTGCCGCCGAAGATCGCGCCCGTGCAGATCGTGGTCATCCCCATCGCCATGCACAAGGAGGGCGTTTTGGAGAAGGCGCGCGAGGTCGCGGCGCAGCTCCGCGCTGCCGGTCTGCGTGTGAAGATCGACGAATCCGAGCAGAGCCCCGGCTGGAAATTTGCCGAATATGAGATGAAGGGCGTGCCGCTGCGTCTGGAGCTTGGCCCGAAAGACATCGAGCAGAACCAGTGCGTGCTCGTTCGCCGCGATAACGCGGAAAAGAGCTTTGTCTCTCTTGACGGCCTTGCCGATACGGTCGAAGCGCTGCTGGATGCCGTGCATCACGGCATGTACGAAAAGGCGAAGAAGAACCTCACCGAGCACACCTACGATGCAGAGACGCTCGAGGAGGCAAAGCGCCTGCAGCAGGAGAACGGCGGCTTTATCCGCACGATGTGGTGCGGCGAGGAGGCCTGCGAGCTGCGCATGAAGGAGGAGGCGGGCATGACCAGCCGCTGCATTCCCTTTGCGCAGGAAAAGCTGGGCGAGCGCTGCGCCATCTGCGGCAAGCCTGCCAAGAAGATGATCTACTGGGGCGTGGCCTACTAAGATCGGATAGATAAAACAAGCGCTGCGGAGGCTTTCGCAGCGCTTGTATATTTGGACTGATTCGCCGTGCTCCCGATGGATATGAAAATTGCAGGCAAGTGGCTGGCTTGCCTGCAATCTCCGGTATTAATAGAGGGGGAAAATGAAAAAGAAAAACTCAACACTTACAGTTTATATTGTAGGCCGGAGTTGTTAAAAATATAAGCCAAAAGAAATTAAGTTTTTATTAAGTTCGGAAAATGTGTTTTGCTCCGCCGAGGTTTTTTTGACAAGCTGACTGTAAAATTTTCGTTGACAAAATCCGCAAGCGCTGTTAGAATAAAACCGTAATATCGCAACTTTGCGTTGAGGAAGCCAGTGCCTACCGGCGGCGTCAGCGAGCAGGGGATTGGTGCAAGCCCTGCGGCCGGCCGTAGACTCAGCCACTTCTGAGCAGCCCGCGAGGAGCGGGACGGTTCATCCCCGTTAGCGGATGACTTAAGATGCCGCTTTTGGCGGTAATTAGGGTGGTACCGCGAGTGAGCCTCGCCCCTATGCCGGGGGTGGGGTATATTTTTTACCTGATGGAGGAATTTCCAATGACCAAAAAGTACGGCGTAAACGAGCTGCGCGAGATGTTCCTGTCCTTCTTTGAGAGCAAGGGACACCTGCGTCTGCCCAGTTTTTCCCTGATCCCGCAGAACGATGCGTCGCTGCTGCTCATCAACTCCGGCATGGCGCCGATGAAGCCCTATTTCAAGGGCGAGGTCACGCCGCCGCGCCGCCGCGTGTG
>CAKUMO010000009.1 GCA_934667815.1 uncultured Oscillospiraceae bacterium | reverse complement strand
TGTCCTGTCAGGAGGAACGAAGCCAGTTTCAGAACCGCGAAAAGTGCATGATGATGCTCTCGTCCAAGCTCTATCAGTTGGAGCAGGAGCGCATAGAGACCACCGTGTCCTCCGAGCGCAAAAGTCAGGTCGGCAGCGGCATGCGCAACGAAAAGATCCGTACCTATAATTTCCCGCAGAGCCGCGTGACCGATCACCGCATCGGCCTGACGCTTTATAAGATCGACGCCGTCATGAACGGCGCACTCGATGAGATCATCGACGCACTGATCGCAGCCGATCAGGCGGAAAAACTCCGCAGAAGTGAGCGTGAAGAATCATGAAAACCCTGATGCTTTCCACCGAAAAGCAGGAGGACATCGCCCTCGCGGCCAAGCTCCTGCGGGAGGGTAAGCTCGTCGCCATCCCGACCGAGACGGTCTACGGCCTCGGTGCCAACGGGCTGGACGAGGAAGCCGTGCTGCATATTTTCGAGGCCAAGGGCCGTCCGCAGGACAACCCTTTGATCCTGCATATTTCCGAGCCGCGGGAGCTTGAGAGCATCTGCCATGACATTCCGGACGCGGCGTGGGTGCTTGCCGGGCATTTCTGGCCCGGCCCTCTGACGATGGTGCTGCCCGTGCGCGATTGCGTACCAAAACGCACCACGGCGGGACTGGATACGGTTGCGGTGCGCTGCCCGAAAACGCCTGCGACGCGCGAGCTGATCCGGCTTGCGGGCGTGCCCGTCGCTGCGCCATCCGCCAACCGCTCCGGCAAGCCCTCGACCACGACCGCCGCGCATGTCCTGCACGATATGGATGGGCGCATCGACGCAATTCTGGACGGCGGCGCGTGTGAGGTCGGCGTGGAATCGACCATCGTCGATCTGACCGGTGAGCGCCCGCGCCTGCTGCGGCCGGGCGGCGTGACGCCGGAGGAATTAAAAGCGCTGCTGGGCGAGCTGGACATTGACCGCGCCGTGCTCGGACAGATCGCAAACGATGCCGTTGTGCGTGCGCCTGGCATGAAATATAAGCACTATGCGCCGAGCGCCGAGGTCGTCATCGTCTCCGGCAGCAGCGAGGATGCCGCGCGGTATGTCCACCGGCATTTTGAGACCGGCGACGCCGTGTTGTGCTTTGAGGAAGAATTGCCGCTTTACGAGGACTGCGACCCCATGGCCTACGGTCGCCTGGATACGCCGCAGACGCTCTCGGCCGGACTGTTTGCCGCGCTGCGCGATCTTGACAGGCCGGACATCCGCATGATCTTTGCACGCTGCCCGGAGGGCGGCGGACTGGCCTATGCCATCGGCAACCGGCTGAAGAAGGCCGCGGGCTTTCACATCGTCAACGCGGAGACGGAAGCATGAAGATTCTTGGCATCACCGGCGGCACAGGCTGCGGCAAGACGACGCTTCTGCGCTGCGTGGAGCGGCACGGCGGCGAGGTTATCGACTGCGACGCGCTCTACCATGCGCTGCTGCACACAGATACGGCGCTGCTGGAAGCAATTTCCGCGCGGTTTTCGGGCGTTGTGACGGACGGAGAATTGAATCGCAAGGCGCTGGGCAAGCTGGTCTTTGCGGACGAAGCCGCGCTGCGCGACCTGAACGCGATCACGCACGGTGCAGTGTGCCGCGCGGTGCGGGTGCGCTTAAACCTCGCGCGTGAGCGCGGGTGCGAGCTTGCGGCCGTCGATGCCATTGCGCTTTTTGAAAGCGGGCTTGCGCGCCTGTGCGACTGCACGGTTGCCGTGACTGCGCCAAGGAGCGCACGCATCGAACGTCTGATGCGCCGTGAGGGCATTTCCGAAGCTTACGCCGCGCAGCGCATCGCTGCACAGAAAAGCGATGCGGAGTTTTCCGAAATGTCCGATTTTACCCTGCAAAATTCCGGAACCATCGCGGAATTTGAAGAACAATGTGAGCAATTTCTGAAAGGAGTTATTTCTATGAGCAACAAATACGACGAGCTGCGCAAGGAGGTCCTCTTTGCGCCGAAGAACGGCTATGACCGCATCAGCGAGGCAGACCTCGCGGAAATGGAGCCGTACTGCAAGGACTATATCGATTTTATCAGCACCTGCAAGGTTGAGCGTGAGGCCGTTGAGTGGACGATCGCAGAGGCCGAAAAGGCCGGCTTTCAGCCGCTGGTGCCCGGCATGCAGCTCAAGCCCGGCGACCGCGTCTATGGTAACAACCACAAAAAGAGCGTGATCTTTGCCGTCGTCGGCAAGCAGTCTTTGAACGAGGGTACACACATCTGCGCCGCGCACATCGACTCTCCGCGCCTTGATCTCAAGCCGAATCCGCTGTACGAGGACTGCGAAATGGCGTATTTCAAGACGCATTATTACGGCGGTATTAAGAAATATCAGTGGACGACCACACCTCTGGCCATCCACGGCGTTGTCGCAAAGAAAGACGGAACGGTTGTTTCCGTAACCGTGGGCGAAGACGAGAGTGATCCCATCTTCTGCGTGACCGATCTTCTGGTGCATCTTTCCGCCGACCAGATGAAAAAGACGCTGGCAGAGGGCGTGACGGGTGAAAACCTGCGCGTGCTGCTGGGCAGCCGCCCCCTGACGGACGACGAGGGCGGCGACCGCGTGAAGTTTGCCGTTATGTGCCTGCTGCATGAGAAGTACGGCATCACCGAGGAGGATTTCCTCTCTGCCGAGCTGACCATGGTGCCCGCAGGCCGTGCCCGCGAGGTGGGCTTTGACCGCAGCCTCATCGCCGCCTATGGCCATGACGACCGCGTGTGCGCCTACGCCGCGTTCCGCCCGATGCTGGATCTGGACATGCCCGAAAAGACCGCCGTCTGCGTTCTTGCGGACAAGGAGGAAATCGGCTCACAGGGCATTTCCGGTATGCAGAGCGACTATTTTGAGACCTTTATGGGCGACCTTTGCGCCGCAGCGGGCGCAGAGCTGCGCCGCTGCTTTGAAAAGTCCTTCTGCCTGTCGGCCGACGTGAGCAATGCCTTCGACCCGCTCTACGCCGAGACCTGCGACAAGAGCAACAACACCAAGATCAATTATGGCACCGGCATTTTCAAGTACACCGGCGCACGCGGTAAGTCCGGCAGCTCTGATGCGGCTGCCGAGGTCATGGCCTACGTCCGCAAGCTGTTCTCTGAGCAGGATGTCATCTGGCAGACTGGCGAGCTGGGCAAGGTCGATCAGGGCGGCGGCGGCACGGTCGCGTGCTATATGGCTAACCGCAACATCGAGACCGTGGACGCGGGCGTGCCTGTGCTTTCCATGCATGCGCCGATGGAGCTGGTCTCGAAGCTCGACACTTATATGACCTTTAAGGGCATGAAGGTTTTCTACGAAGCGAAGAATTAAAAGCCACGCAGAGGTGAACGGAAATGTATCAGGCGCTTTATCGCAAATATCGCCCGCAGAGCTTTGACGATGTGGTCGGGCAGCTCAGCATCACGCAGACGCTGAAAAATCAGATCCTTACCGGGCACCTGAGCCACGCTTATCTGTTCACCGGCACGCGCGGCACGGGCAAGACGAGCTGCGCGAAGATTCTGGCCAAGGCCGTCAACTGTGAGCACCCCATTGACGGTAATCCCTGCAACCACTGTGCGGCCTGCCGGAGCATCGACTCCGGCGCGTGCATGGACGTGCTCGAGATCGACGCGGCCTCGAATAACGGCGTTGACAGCATCCGCGCTCTGCGCGACGACGCGCAGTTCACGCCCTCGGAGGTCAGTACGCGCGTGTATATCATCGACGAGGTGCACATGCTCTCGACGAGCGCGTTCAACGCGCTTCTGAAGATCATTGAGGAGCCGCCTGCGCATCTGCTGTTCATATTGGCCACGACGGAGCTGCAATCCATCCCGGCGACGATTCTTTCGCGCTGCCAGCGCTTCTCCTTCCGGCGCATCACGCCTGCGGACATCACCGCGCGGCTGAACTATATCGCCTATCAGGAGCACATTTCGCTGGAGCCGGATGCGGCGGCCTTTCTGGCACGGCTGGCCGACGGCGGCCTGCGCGACGCGGTCAGTCTGCTCGACCAGTGCGCCTCTGCCACGACGGAGTCCGTCACGGTCGATCAGGTGTGCCGCACGCTGGGCATTGCCGGAGCAAGGGCGACGGCTGCGATGCTGCGCGCGATTGCTAAGCATGATACGGCAGAGGCGCTCTCCGTGTTCAACGGACAGTATGTCGAGGGCAAGGATCTTGCGGCCATGCTCAACGAGCTGTGCGCCGTGGCGCGCGACCTTCTGATCTGCAAGACCGCGCCCAAGGATGCGGCAGGGCAGGTCACGAGCATCTGCACGCCCGGCGAACTCAAGGAGCTGCTGCCGCTTTGGAGCGTGGGCGAGCTGCTGCGCACGGCAAGTATCCTGCGCGACGCTGCCGTGGGCTTCAACATCAGCACGAACCGGCGCGTGGATGCCGAGCTGTGCCTCATCCGTCTGTGCGAACCGGAGGCTGCCATGGATGTGCAGTCGCTCAACGCGCGGCTGAGCCGTCTGGAGGAAAAGCTCGCCAGCGGTCAGCTTACCCTTGCCGCTGCACCGCAGCAGCAGGAGCAAGCGCTGCCATGGGACGACGATGCGCCGCCTCCTCCGGATGATTCCGACATTCCGCCGGAGAATCCCAATGAGCAGCGCAGTGCGCCGCCCGCCGCACCGGCGGGCTTCTGGCCGGAGCTGGTCGAACGCCTGCGCACGAGCCTTAAGCCGCCCGCGATGGGAATGTTCAGTACGGCGGAAAACGCGCCCTTACAGGGCATACTCACGGGCGACCGGCTGCTGCTGGTCGCAAGCGACGATTTTACACTCGGCATTGTGGATAAGCCGAATGTCTTGCAGGCGGTTTCGGAAAAGGCGGCGGCGCTGCTCGGGCGGCCGGTCGCCGTGCAGGTGCAGAAGGGCGGCGCAGCGCCGCAGCAGAGCGGAGAGTTTGACAAGCTCCTGCGCTTCGGCGCGGAGCATCCCGATATAGTTGACATTAAATAAAAGGAGTTTTGAACGATGGCAAAAGGCGGATACCGCGGCGGTATGGGCGGCGGCATGAACATGAACATGATCAAGCAGGCGCAGAAAATGCAGCAGGACATGCTGAAAATGCAGGAGGAAATGGAGAGCAAGGAGTACGACGCTACGGCGGGCGGCGGCATGGTCAAGGCGGTCGTCAACGGCAAGCACGAGCTGCTCAGTCTGACGATCAATCCCGAAGCGGTCGATCCCGAGGACGTGGAAATGCTTCAGGACATGGTTGTTGCGGCAGTCAACGAGGCTATGCGTAAGGGCGAGGCCGAAGCCGCGCAGAATATGTCCAAGCTCACCGGCGGACTGAACCTCGGCGGCCTGTTCTGAGATGCGTTATTTTCCCGCCGCTTTGGAGCGGCTGACGGAACAGTTTGCCAAGCTGCCCGGCATCGGCGGCAAGACCGCACAGCGGCTTGCGTTCTACCTGCTCTCGGTTCCCGAGGAGGAAGCGCAGGAGTTTACCGATGCCATTGTTGCGGCGAAGCGGTCGGTGCATCTTTGCCCGGTCTGTCGCAATCTGACGGACAAGGATATTTGCCCGATTTGCGACAATGAGGAGCGCGACCACGGCGTCATCTGCGTCGTAGCCGAGCCGAAAGATGTGATCGCCATGGAGCGTGCAAGGGAATTCAACGGCGTGTACCATGTGCTGCACGGTGTGATTTCGCCGCTCAACCACATCGGCCCGGACGACATCTGCATCCGCGAGCTGCTGGCGCGCGTGGCCGAGGGCAATGTGCGCGAGGTTATCATGGCTACGAACCCCGATACCGAGGGTGAAGCTACGGCAATGTACATCTCGCGTCTGCTGCGGCCGATGGAGGTGCGCGTGACGCGTCTGGCCTACGGCATCCCCGTGGGCAGCCAGCTTGAATATGCTGACGAGGTGACGCTCCTGCGTGCGCTGGAGGGCCGCCGCGAGATCAACTAGATTTGATCTCCCCCTGACCGTAAAAACCCTACGGACAGGGGGAGTTTTTATGCGCATACGGCGAGCGTTTATTCGGGTAAGTGGCCGCGAAGTCTACGCGCCGCGGCTGGCCGTCCACAGACCGGAAACAAATAACGATATAATTTGTTAAAAATGTCCAAATTTATTGACATGTCGCAAAGAAAATTGTCTGATCTGTTCATTGAAGACGTTATTTGCCGGCGGTATAATATTCTTAAGTTTAAAGTGGCGGTTTGTGCGCCGCTTTGGACAAAGCTTTTGAGGAGGAACTCGAGATGACAGCATTTAAACGCTGCTGTGCATGGGTCTTGACGCTGGTCATGCTGCTGGCGCTCATTCCCGGTACGGCTTTTGCTGTCTCTGAGACCGACAGCGCTGCACTGACGGAAACCACTGTGGCGAACATCGCGAATGATGTCGCAAAACAGGTCATCCAAGGCAGCCGGGACAGAGACGGCAAGATCCAGCTGGACTCCATACCTCGCTACGGCGAGGACGACGAGGTCGAGATCATCGTCGTGGTGGACAACACCACCGCCGCACCGACGGCGGCTTCCAAGATCCGCTCCATGCTGAAAACGCAGGAGAAGGTTGCAAAGAAAATTTCCACGCAGGCACTTGACGGTGCGCGGGTGGAGCCGGAGCATCAGTATACGACGCTCTTTAACGGCTTCTCCACGACCGTGACCTACGGAGAGTATCAGAAGATCCGCGAATTGAGCTTCGTGGAATCAGCGTTCATTTCTCCGACTTTTGAGCTGGTTCCTACAACCGCCAACAGCAACCAAATGATCGGCGGCGGCCTGTACAACAAGACCGGCTTCAACGGTGAGGGAATGCTCATTGCGATTCTGGACACCGGCGTCGATATGACGCACAAGATCTTCTCCAAGGAACCGACTTCTCCGTCCCTGACCAAGGACGGCCTGAAACAGCTTCTTGCAAACAAGAAGTTCCAGGCAACCGAGATCGTTTCCGGCCTGAACGCCGAGGATCTCTACAAGAGTGCGAAGTTCCCGTTCCAGTTTGACTACGGCGACAAGGACAAGGACGGCTCGCCCGGAACCAAGAGCAGCCACGGCACGCACGTCGCCTCCACCGCAGCGGGCTGCACGGGAATTAATGACGAGGTCATGGGTGTTGCGCCCGAGGCACAGATCGTCAATATGAACGTATTCAAATCCTCCGGCGGCGCGTCCTATTCCGACATTCTCTGTGCGCTCGAGGACTGCATCGCGCTGGGCGTCGATGTCGCCAACCTGAGCCTTGGCTCCGACGCGGGCTATGTTGACTACGACACCGAGGACGAGTGGACAAAGAATCTGCTGAATGTCTTTGAAAAGGTCGGCGAAAGCGGCACGTCCCTCGCGGTTGCAGCGGGCAACGCTTACAGCGCGGCCTACGGCGATGCGTTCGGCGGCAAGGCACTTGCGACCAACCCGGACTACGGCCTGAGCAGTGAGCCTTCCACCTATGCAGAGTCCATGTCCGTCGCGGCGGTCAGCAATGCCATGGTGACCAGCCCCTTCATCACCGTGGGTGAGAAGAAGATCGCCTATCAGGACTCCGCACTGGTCAGTGAGGATGCAAATGCCATCGCTCTGCGCACGCTTGCCAAGAAGGGCGAAATGGAATACGCCGTCGTTCCCGGCACGGGCACGGCCGAGGACTTTGCCAAGGTCGATGTCAATGGAAAGATCGCCCTTGTCGAACGCGGCGGCATCTACTATCAGGCCAAGATGGACAATGCCAAGACCGCAGGCGCGATCGGCATGCTGGTTTACAACAATACGCCGGGCATGCTTTACATGTCCATTTCCAACTGGGAGATGCCCAGCGCATTCATCTCTCAGGCGGCCGGCGAATACATGAAGAAGCAGGAGACCAAGACCCTGACCGTCTCCGCCTTCGACGACACTGTGGAATCTCCCATCACCGGCATGGCCGACTTCTCCTCCTGGGGTGCGACGACCGAGCTGGTGCTCAAGCCGGAGATCACTGCTCCCGGCGCCGGTATCTATGCCGCGGTTCCCGGCAACGACTATGAGAGCATGGACGGCACGTCCATGGCGTCCCCGCACGTTGCGGGCGGCATGGCCATCGTGCAGCAGGCCCTCAAGGCGCGCGGCGTGACCGATGCGGGCGAGCGCAAGCACCTGACCGATACCCTGCTCATGAGCACGGCACACATTCTTTATGATGAAAACGGCCATGCCTATTCTCCGCGCAAACAGGGCGCAGGCTTGATGAGCATTGCCGACGCCGTGAACACCAAGGGCTATCTCTCCGTTGGGGGGCAGCAGCGTCCGAAGCTCGAGCTGAAGGACGATCCGGAAAAGACCGGCGTGTATACCATGCGCTTCACGGTACATAACACCGGCGACGAGACGCTCTATTATAACATCAAGCCCATCGTCCTTTCGGACGGCACGACGGTCTATGAAAACAGCGATAACGAGAAGTTCGTGACCTCGAGCGAGAGCGCCATTGAACTGGCACACACCTTCACCACGAACTGCGAGAACAACCGCGTTGCCGTGGCTGCCGGAAAGACTGCCGACGTCACCGTGACCGTCACGCTGACCGATCCTTCTCAGATGGCCGCGTTTACCAACGGCGCGTTCGTGGACGGCTTTGTTACCCTGACGCAGGTGGACAAGGACGGCGGTGAGCTGGCCGATTCCATCGATCTGGGCGTGCCTTTCCTTGCGTTCTACGGCGACTGGACGGTTGCGCCGATCATGGACTCTACCGACTACTGGGAGACTCTTGACGGCTCGTCCAGCAAGGCGCAGGCGTATATGAACACCGCATTCTCCTCCTCCAGCGAGAACACGGTCGATACCTACATCGGCGAGAACAGCTACGCAAAGGTTCCTTACCTTGCCGACCGCAACGCTATTTCGCCTAACGACGACGACTTTAAGGACAGTCTGACGGGCATCTACACGGGCCTGCTGCGCAACACAAAGAGCCTGAAGTATACCATTACCGGTAAAAACGGCGAGGTATATTACAGCAAGGTCTGCGACTATGTTGCCAAGTCCATTTACAGCTACGACTATTACCGCATCGCGCCCGCAGGCGTTGACGCGGAATATGACGGCATCGCGCCGTGGTACGGCACCGATGCGCACAATTCCAAGCTGCCCAATAATACCAAGGCGACCGTCCGCATCGAGGCGACCCTGCCTTACGGCGACGGCGGCAGCAAGAACCTCAAGAGTTCCTGGGAATTCCCCATTACAGTCGATACCGAGGAACCGGAGGCCAAGAACCTGAAGGTCACCGAGTCCGAGGGCCGCTACTACCTGAACTTCGACGTGACGGACAACCAGTATGTCGCGGCGGTCATCTTCTACAATGTGGCCAACCACGAGATGCTCTACGGTCAGCAGGGCTTCGGTGAGATGAAGCCCGGTATGACCAGCCATGTCGAGCAGTACGACGTGACCGGCATGGGCGAGACCATCGGTATGATCGTGCATGACTACGCCGGAAACTCCAAGAGCTACAACGTCAAGGTTCCCGGCAACCCCGACGATCATGCGACCATCGTCCCGACGGACATCCTCTGGACGGAAAACTTCAACGACGCATGGCTCCCCGACGGTTGGAGCGTTGAGTCCAAGAGCGGCTCGCCGAATACCTGGTATCGCGGCGAGGACTACGGCGAGGACTACACCGCCTCCATTGACTACGACGACGATTATCAGCAAAACGAGTGGCTCTATTCCCGCACGACCGATCTGAGCGGCGTGGAGACCGAGACGCACATGATCTTCGATTTCTACACCACCTATTGGTATACCGTCGAATATAAGCACTGCAACCTCTTGGTCATGGCCTCCGACGACGGAACGAACTGGGAGGAGATCTGGAACCTCCAGCGCGATTCCGGCCTGTTCACCGCGTGGACAAAGACGCAGGCTAAGGTCACGATCCCCGAAAAGTTCCAGAACAGCAAGAATCTGCGCTTCGCGTTTGTCTATACCGGCAAGGGCGGCTCTGCGCTCGACCTTGACAATGTCGTGCTCTACTCCGATGTCCGTGAGGATTACATCGAGGTCAATGCCACGGCAGGCGAGGGCGGTACCATCACGCCCGAGGGCAAGACGCTCGTCAAGAAGGGCACCAGCAAGACCTTTACCATTGCTGCAAATGAGGGTTATGAGATTGAGAACGTTCGGGTCGACGGCGTCGATCAGGGCCCGATCAGCTACTATACCTTCGAGCGTGTCGGTCAGGATCATGCGATCTCCGTGACCTTCAAGCAGGCACAGACCGGCGGCGAAATTGCGCTCTTTGACAACAATTTTGATGCTGCCGACTTCCCGGGACAGGGCTGGACGGTCAAAAAGACCAACAGCGGCTATTATGCTTGGCATCAGGCACGCAATACCTATGTTTCTACCGGTACTGCGGACAAGCAGGCAATCGTGGATCCCGACGAATACGATGAGGAGAGCTGGTCCGGCGGTGCGAAGCAGGACGAGCTGCTTATCTCCCCTGTGGTCGATCTGACCGGCAAGGCGGCGAAGCTTTCCTTCAATTACGGCTTTGCCCGCAACGCGCTTTACAGTGGCAAGATGACCCTCACGGTCGAGGCTTCTACCGACGGCGGCAAAACCTGGAGCGCCATCTGGAATGCAAAGAACGACGTGGAAAACGGTTCCGACTATTTCCAGACCGGTACTGCCGAGATTGACGTTCCCGCGGCCTATCAGACCGCCGGTGTGCAGTTTGCTTTCCGTTACTATAAGACGGTACCGAACGGCGCAGGCAATGTTGCAATCGACAACGCCAAGCTCACCGTGCCCGGCACGGCCTCCGGCAGCATCGTTCTGACCACGCTGGCAGGCGAGGGCGGCACGGTCTCTCCCGAGGGACAGACCCAGCATACTGCGGACGAGGCTGTCAAGGTCACGTTTACGCCGGATAGCGGCTATCAGCTCAAGAGCGTCAAGCTCAACGGCCGCACCGTGGATGTTTCCGCTAACACGCTTGACCTGACCATGGATCAGAGCTACTGCGTGAGCGCAGAGTTCGAGACCATCCCTGATGTGCCGACGGTCTACTTCGAGAACGACTTCGAGTCCATCGCGGGCGACAGCTTCCCGTTCCACGGCTGGAAGGTCAAGACAACGGACAGCACAAACAACGGTTACTTCACATGGAAGCAGTATGGCTACTACGGCTCTGCATGGAGTGACTCCAAGCACGCTTATATCACCAATGACTGGAATGGCGTCAAGCAGGACGAGCTGCTGATCTCCCCGGCGGTCGATCTGTCCGGCACGCGTGATGCGGTTCTGAGCTTTGAATATGCCTACGGCGTCTATGGCGCAAAGAACAAGACCTATACGGCGACCGTCGAGGCTTCCGTTGACGGCGGCCAGACGTGGAAAGCAATCTGGAACTTCCAGGATAGCTACACGGGCCAGAGCGGCAGTGTCATCACCGGCAGCGCCGAGGTCAAAATTCCCGCCGATTACGCCGTGAGCGGAGCACAGTTTGCGTTCCATTATGTGAACAAGAACGACGATACCGGCCAGCTTGCCATCGATAATGTCAAGCTCAAGGCCGTGCAGGACGGTCCGGTCGCCGCGCAGTACACCATCACCGCTCAGGCGGGCGAGGGCGGCACAATCACCCCGAACGGCGAAGTCTCCGTCAAGGAGGGCGCGTCCCAGACCTTTGAGATTAAGGCCGCAAGCGGCTACAAGATCGCAGATGTCCTCGTGGATGGTCAGAGCGTCGGCGTGGTAGAGACCTACACCTTCGAAAATGTCACGGCGGCTCATACCATTTCCGCCGGCTTCAAACTCGGCGCGGTCGAGTTTGACAACGACTTCGAGCAGGACGATTTCCCGGGTCACGGTTGGACGGTCAAGTCCACGCACACCGACCCCGCCTGCACATGGTATGTCGGCACGAACCGTAACCTGAACACCACACGTCAGGCACGCATCGATCTGGATTATCTCTATGATGATTCCGGCGATAGCTGGAGCGTCCACGAAGTGCAGCCGGCAAGCACCGGCAGCGATAAGGCGCAGGATGAGTACCTCATCTCTCCGGCGGTCGATCTGACCGGCAAGAGCGCGACGCTGAGCTTTGACTACCTGCTCCATCGTTCCACGCTGTTCCAGGGCGTCTATAAGTTTACGGTCGAGGCTTCTACCGATGGCGGCAAGACCTGGAATGTCGTCTGGAATGCGGCTGAGCTTCCGAACCCCGGTGGCTGGAACCTTAAAGGGCCGGCCGAGATCACTGTCCCGGAGGAATATCTGACCGCAGGCACGCAGTTTGCCTTCCACTTCGCAAAGAAGGCGAGAACATACTACACGGACAACGATTGCTGGAACGCCATCGATAACATCAAGCTGACCTACGGTTCCTCAGGTCCCTGCGCCGACGGCCATACGCTTGTCGCGCACGCCGAAGAACCTGCGACCTGCACGGAGCCGGGCAAGAAGGCTTATTGGAGCTGCGAAGTGTGCGGCAAGCTGTTCTTGGATGCCGAGGGCAAGAACGAGACGACCGCCGATGCACTGGTCATTCCGGCAGCGGGTCACAACCTCGATAAGCTTGAGGGAACGCCCGCGACCTGCACCGAACCGGGCAAAAAGGAAGCATGGAAGTGCTCCGTCTGCCAGAAGCTCTTTGCAGATTCTGAGGGCAAGAATGAGACGACCGAGGACGCTCGCGTGATCCCGGCCAAGGGCCACAACCTTGAGGGCGTCGCAGAGATTCCCGCAAGCTGCACGGCCACCGGCACAAAGGCCTATTGGAAGTGCCTGGACTGCAACAAGCTCTTTAGCGATTCCGAGGGTAAGAACGAGACGAGCTTTGAAGCGCTTACCATTCCGGCCAAGGGGCATTCTTTGACCGAGGTCAAGGAGGTTCCCGCAACCTGCACCGAGACCGGCAAGAAAGCCTACTGGAAGTGCGAAGTTTGCCAGAAGATTTTCTCCGACGCCGAGGGCAAGAATGAAACGACCGAAGCCGAGCTTGTGATTCCGGCTAGCGGCCACAAGCTCTACAAGATCGCTGGAAAGCCCGCGACCTGCAATGAGCCGGGCGTCAAGGAGCATTGGCAGTGCTCCGTGTGCAAGAAACTGTTTAGCGATTCTGAGGGCAAGAACGAGACGACTGAGGCCGAGCTTGTCATTGAGGCCAACGGTCACAAGCTGACCGAGGTCAAGGGAGCTCCCGCGACCTGCACCGAGAGCGGCAAGAAAGCCTATTGGAAGTGCTCTGTCTGCCAGAAGATTTTCTCCGATGCCGAGGGCAAAAACGAGACGACTGAGGCTGAACTCATCATTGAGGCCAAGGGTCACAAGCTGACCGAGGTCAAGGAGGTTCCTGCAACCTGCACCGAGACCGGTAAGAAGGCCTATTGGAAGTGCGAAGTCTGCCAGAAGATTTTCAGCGACTCCGAGGGCAAAAACGAGACGACTGAAGCTGAGCTTGTCATCGAGGCCAGCGGTCACGACTTTACCGTCAAGACCGTCAGCGAAAAGACTCTGCGCTCCGCCGCGACCTTTGCGGAAAAGGCGACCTACTGGTACACCTGCTCTGCCTGCGGCGCGCTGAGCGACACACTGTACTTCGAGGACGGCGAGGTTCTCAAGCACGAGATCAAGGGCGACGAGAGCTGGACGAAGGGCACAAAGACCGGCGTGACGATCACCGTGGACGACGACTCCGTCACCGGCGTACAGATCGACGGAAAGGCGCTCTCTGACGCGGACTACACGCTCGAGGGCAAGAAGCTCACAATCAAGGCCGAGGTGCTCGAGAAGCTGTTCGTCGGCAAGCACACCGTGACCGTTACGTTTGAGGCCGGCTCCGCCGAGTGCAGCCTCACGGTCAAGGTCAAGGCTGCCACGCCCACGACCGGCGATGAGACGTCCATCGGTTGGCTGATTGCGCTGACCGCGATTGCCGGTTGCGGCATCATCGCACTGATCCTGGTGCTTGTAATTCGTAAAAAGAACTCGCACAAGGACGAAAAGTAAGCACTGACTACTAATGAATGAAAACTGCACGGGATAATCCCGTGCAGTTTTTTTGGGGAATACTGTTGACAAGCGTAAACAAATATGATATGGTGTAGTTACAGATGTAAACAATGGAGGTGAGACACATGAACGACATCAAACTGACCGATGCGGAATGGCGCGTGATGGAGCTGCTCTGGCAGCATGAGCCGCAGACCGGACGCGAGCTGGTCGAGGCGCTCGAAAAAATCGCGGGTTGGAATCGCAGCACGACGCTGACGCTTCTGCGGCGTCTGGAGGGGAAACAGGCCGTGGCTGATGAAACGCAGAACGGCGTCAAGGCGTTCCGTCCGCTCATTCGGCGCGAGGAGGCCGCCTTGCAGGAGACCGAGGACTTTCTCAGCCGCGTCTATCAGGGCAGCCTCAGTCTGATGGTCAGCACCATGACACAGAAACAGGCACTTTCACAGGAGGAACTGGAGGAGCTTTACGAAATATTGCAGAAATTGGAGGAGAAAGCACATGATTAACTGGATCATTACCGCAACCATCCTCACTGCGCTGGTTATCGCCCTGCATTATCTGCTGCGCGGGCGAGTGAATCCACGTCTGCAATATGCGTTGTGGGGGCTGGTGCTGCTGCGGCTTCTGCTGCCGTTCAGCATCGGCACAACGCGTATGAGCGTTGAGAACACCGTCCGGCAGATTCCGCCCGTGCAGCGCTGGGAGGCGCTGACGCAGCCGGAGAGCGTCCCGCCGTTTCAGAACGCTGAACAGGACGCTGATGCGGCCTCGCCGTCGGAGGCTGCGCCTGTTAAGATTCCTGAGCCGGTCAGTCCTTCGGCCGTGGCTGCAGCCGGGGTGAGGGAGACCGCAGTGCAGCCGTCCAAGACGTCGCTCACACCCGTACGGATTGCCTATGTGCTCTGGTTGAGCGGTGCAGGCATTGTTGCGGCCGGATTCCTGATTCTGAATTTGCGTTTCGCGCTTCGCCTGCGCAAAACACGTGTGCGGCTGGATTGCAGCGCAAAGCTGCCGGTTTATATCTGCACGGGATTGGATTCGCCCTGCCTGTTCGGAGTTTTCCGCCCGGCGGTCTACCTGACGCCCGAGGCAACCGCAGGCGAGAGCGTGCAGCGGCATGCGCTGGTGCATGAGCTGACGCATTATTCTCATGGCGACCACATTTGGGCGGCGCTGCGCTGCTTGTGCCTCACGCTGCATTGGTACAATCCGCTGGTCTGGTGGGCGGCGTTCCTGTCGCGGCAGGATGCGGAGCTTGCCTGTGACGAAGCGACCGTGCGCCGCCTGGGCGAAAGCGAACGTGCCGAGTACGGCCGCACGCTGCTGCGCCTGACCTACCGCAAGCACGGCGGGCTTTTGACCGCGGCTACGACCATGACGGGCGGCGGCATCCGAGAGCGCATCCTGCTGCTGGCCAAAAAGCCGAAAACGGCGGTCTACACGCTGGTCGTGGTGCTTCTGGTCGCGGCGCTGGCCGTGGGCTACACCTTCACGGGCGCAAAGGAAGATTCGCAGCCCACCGAGACGCCGTCCGAAAGCTCCGAACCCTCCGAGCCGAGCACCATCCGTATGACTGACGCGCTCGAGCCTGCGGATGATACGCTCCCCGGCACGCCGGTGCCCGATTCGGAGCTGGCACGCCTGAAGGTGCTGTTTGATTCCGACGGCGAGCTTTACGGGCAGGCCATTGCCTATGGCTGCCTCTACGAAAAGCCAGAGGAGATCGATCTGCGCTATTTCTTCTACAACGGAATTCCCAGCACGGAGCAGACGCTGAGTGAGGCGGAGACCGCATATCTTGAGTCCGTATGGGGCAAGATCTACACGGATGTCACGCGCTTGCCGGTTGCCGAGATGGAGAAGATGGTGCAGCGGTATTTTGGCCTTTCTTTGCAGGAAATGAAGGGCATCGGATTGAGCAGCATGACCTATTGGGCGCAGACGGATTGTTATTATATTCAGCATGGAGACACGAACCGCAAGCTCCTGACGATCTATGATGCGCGCGTGCAGGACGACGGTACGATCAACCTCTATTATAACGAGGACCGTGACGAGATCGACCGCACGCAGCCGCCGCAGATGGTCGCCGTGCTCGAACCGGCGGGAGACCGCTATTATGTGAGAACAAACCATGCCTATGTGCCGCACGATAATCCGAATTCACCGGAGGCACAGCTTCAGAGGTGGAGTGATGAAGCGCCGCTGAAGGGGCTTGCCGTCAAGACCGGATACAAACAGGACTATCCCAACGTTGGCCGAGCCTTTATGGAGGCCTATGTGCAGCAATTTGTCAACGGCCTGTCGGAAGAAAACCCGATGCGCTGCAAGGACGCTGTTGTGCTTGCATGTACGCCGACGCGCGTGGGAATTTATAACGGCAATCAGAATGGCGAGAACAAGGTTGCATATAGCGTAACACTGGCCTTCCAGCCTGCCAGCGACAGCGAGGAAACGCTTCGCTTCTTTGCTCCACATGCATGGCATGACGACCTGAATTATCCGCAGTATCGCAGCGAAGATGGGTGGTACATCCATTACTACGCTCAGATCATCTTGGAGCGCAAGAACGGGACGGATTACTGGACGTGCATCGAGGACGGAAGTGGCAGCTCTGGTGGTAACGACATGATGTTCTGGCTGATGAGTCCGCAGAATGAGGAGATCTTTGCCTCGGTGATGGATAATCTGGTGCGAGGAGAACCGGAAAACAGAGTTTCGCTCCGTATGCTTCTTCCTGTGATCGATTGGGGGCAGATTTCCGTCAAGTGGGGCGAGGAGGGCTGGCGGGCGCTGTGTGCGCAGCTTGAAAATCTTTACCTCGTGCCCAGAGAGCGTGTCCGGTGGACGGAGGCAGAGCGCAGCGAGCAGAAAAACTATGATATGTATCTGCTCCTGGCCGTTCTGGCAGGGGCGGAACGGCAGGAATTTGTGCAGATGCTCAAAACACAGCGCGCGGTCGATTCGGAAATTTTCGATGACTGTGTGAACAATTACCTGACCGAGCAGGCTCGCGCAAGAATCCTGACACTGATGCAATAATCATCGAGTCCGGCAGCTTTGCTGCCGGACTCGATGAACCTCAGCTTAATGCAAACGTGCCGGTCAGCTCCGCTGCGGTACGCACGCCGCTGAGCTGCTGCGAGACGCGCCCGTTTTTCAGCAGCACGAGGGTCGGTACGCTCATGATGCCGAACTTTTCGGCAAGCTGCGGCTCTGCGTCCACATCGACCTTGCAGAATTTCACGTGTGCGCCGTACTGCTCGGCCAGCGATTCAAATGTGGGTGCGAGCGCCTTGCACGGCCCGCACCACGCAGCATAAAAGTCGATCAAAACCGGCAGCTCGCTGCGCTCCGCTTCCTGAAAAAAGTTGCCGGAGGTTAGATGGGTCATGGATTTGCTCCTTTCGTTTTCTCCCAGTATGTGCAGTTATCGCCTGTGAATGATTGACAACTTTCGGGAAATATGGTATGCTTTGTTCAGAATGAAACGAAAGGAAGTTCTTTTTATGGACGTTCAAAAGCTTATCAACGAGGTCACGCAAGAGGTTGCTTCCGCGCCGCGTACTCCCGAACCCATGGCCGACAGCTTCGCGCCGTCGGATATGCCGAAATACATCGATCACACCTATCTCAAGCCGCAGGCGAGCGTCGAGGACATCCTCCGCATCTGCGACGAGGCGAAGAAATTCAAGACTGCCAGCGTCTGTGTCAACCCATCGTATATTGCGCTGGTTGCCGAGCAGCTCAAGGGTACGGATGTGACGCCCTGCTGTGTCGTCGCTTTCCCGCTCGGCGCGACCACACCCGAGGTCAAGGCGTTTGAGGCATTTGACGCTGTGCAGCACGGCGCGCGCGAGGTTGATATGGTCATCAACGTCGGCGCGGTCAAGTCCGGCGACTGGAGGCTCGTCAAGCGTGACATCGAGGCTGTTGTGGATGCCGTCAAGGGTCGTGCAAAAGTCAAGGTCATCATCGAGACCTGCCTGCTGACGGACGAGGAAAAGGTTAAGGCCTGCACGGTCAGCAAGCTCGCGGGTGCGGACTTTGTCAAGACATCCACCGGCTTCTCCACCGGCGGCGCAAATGTCGAGGACGTCAAGCTGATGCGCGAGACGGTCGGCCCGGAGCTGGGCGTGAAGGCCTCCGGCGGCATTCACAGCTATGACGATGCCGTTGCGATGCTCAAGGCGGGCGCAAGCCGCCTCGGCGCCAGCGCTACGCTGAAGATCATGGAAGGCTGATTGCCGAATATTTAAAAAATCCCTGACGGGTTTTCCGTCAGGGATTTTTTTGTGAAGCGATCAGAACAGGGTGCGGAGGAAGAAATAGAAATCCTTCGTGCCGTTTATGGGCAGTGGAGTCGCGCTGCCCTCCATGATGAACACCAGCAGTGCGACGTAACCGATGAACCACAGCACGGATACCGGAATGCCGATGATGGAGAGAATGCGGCCGATGCGTGCCTGCTTGGTCAGGCGGCCATAGTTTTTGCTGCGGGAGATGCCGCCGGTAATCAGGCCCGCGATGGCAAAGGGCAGCCCGGCAAAGAGCGTGCACAGTGACGCGATGCCTAAGCCCAGCGTGACGTAGCCCAGCACGCGCGCGGGGGTCGGGACGGGCGGCTCTGCCTGTACGGGAACGGGAGAATAGCCGTTTTCAAATTCGTTTTCATTCATTTGGATCATTCCTTTCTGTTGGTGCGGAAAGCTCTGCGGCAATGGCCGCGGTGCCTTCCAAGGTTTGATTGTCTGTTTGCGGACGGAGTCTCTTAGGGTCGGGGAACAGAACGGGTCTGCGCCGCAGACCGATAAACAGCGCCGTGAGCGCTGCGAGGCAAACGAGAGAGATGACTGCGCCGGTTTTCAGACCGGGCGCGGTGTATTTGAGCGTGATCTCGTGCGTGCCAGCGCTGAGTGGGAAGGCACATACGGCATCGGTGAGCTGCAAATCCTTGCTGTTCGGGTCAAGGTTTGGTGCAAGCTCGGTCTCCACGCCGTCCACATAGGCGCGCCAGCCCGGCTCGTAGGGAACGGAGGTGTAGAAAAAGCCGTCTTCGCTTGCCGTGACCGTACCGCTCAGCTCGGTGTCGGAGAAGTGATCGAGCACCCATGCGCCCTGCGCGAGATAGGTGCGGCCTTCTTCAAATACAGCGTCGTTTTGCAGGACGACATCGAGCGAGATCGTGCCGTTTTCGGCCTTTTTGATCGGGTAGGAGAAGGTGATAACGTCGCCTGCCTGCACACTGCCGAGGGACATCAGAAAGCGTACCTTGATATTCGGACTGTACAGAAGCTCACCGTTACGGTAAATATCAACATCGTTGTTGCCGTTAGACTTCGTCGTTGCGCACAGCACGCCGTCGCGCGGCATGGTGTAGCTTACGCTCATGCGCACGGTGTCGGTCTGGCCAATCGTGGAATAGCTGTACTGCGTTCCGGAGGTGCCGGTGGCCTTGATGGAGCAGCCCTCGGGTGCGTCCAGCCCATCGTGTGCCAGATGCTCGTAGAGCGCATCTTCCACGCCGGTCGCCAGCCGGAACAGCTCCTCCTGCTCCGTGATGGGATTGTAACGGTTTTCCTCAATGACAAAATCCTGCAAACCTGATTTTGCCAAAAAGCCTACGCCGACATATCCCGTCCGCTCGAGCAGCAGAACGTCACCGGACTGCGCGGCAAGCGCGCTGTAAGTCTCGTCGAGCTGCTTTCCGTCACGGTCAATCAGGTATTTGATGCCGCACATCAGGTCGGTAAAGGGCGCGCTTTCGTAGTAGGCATAGCGGTTGCTTGCGGGCCACGAGGCAAGGCCGAGGGAGCGTGTGAAGCGGTTGAAGCGGACGTTTGCCGACGAGGTAAAGGCCGTCACGCCGTGGTAGCCGTTCAGCGCGCCGTCGTTGAGCGTCTGCGTGGTGTTCACCTCGGCGCGGTAGAACAGGTCACCTTCGCGCTCACGCATTTCTGCAAGCACGGCCTGCACATCGTCATTTTCCTTGGGATAGCTCGAACGCGTCGTCAGTGCAACCTTGCCCACGCCCATGCCGAAGGAGCACACAGCCTCGGCCGAAAACAGGCATACAAGGATCGTCGCGGCGGTCGTTCGGCGGGGACGGAAGGGCGAGTAGATCGCCAGCGCCACGCAGGCTGCGACAAAGACAGCGAGGCTCAGCGCCATGCGCCGCCAGCCGTCGGTCAGCCCCCAGCCGCAGGCGATGAGGGCCAGCGCCAGAGGCACGATCACAAAGAAATACCGCTTTTTGAAGAAGCGAAGCTGCGTATACGCGCGGAACGCCATGGAGATCAGGACGAAGCTGAACAAAAAGCTGAACCGGTAGGGCAGCATGTTCGGAAAGTGGAATCCGTGCCAGACGTAATCCAGTACGCGGAAGATGAAGCTCAGCAGAAAGAAGAACAGCAGCCCGAGGCTGACGAGCTTTTCACGCACGGAGATGTGCTTGCAGCACAGATAATAAAGCGCCAGCGTGACCGTGGAAATGCCGCAGAACACATTCGGCAGACCCTCCATCTTGGTCGGCTCTGAGGATACCAGCAGTCCCGCGAGCACCTGACGTGAGGCTGAAAGGAAACCGGGCAGCGTGTCGGATTTGATCGTTTCCCAGACACTTCCGATGACCGTGCCGGAGCCGTTTTCCGCGATGTTCATGGCCAGCAGTTTGGGGAACTCGCTGGCGGCGGAATAGGTGTTGCGCAGGCCATAAAGCGTAGGAAGCAGCAGCACCGCCGTCAAGCCGACGGCAAGAAGCGTACACAGGCTGATGCGTGCAAGCCTGCGGAAGAATCCCGCAAAGCCGTTCGGCCTGCAGATGCAGTAGCCGAAGAACGCCAGCGCGACAAAGATGCAGCAGAAAAAGCTCAGATAATAGTTGCACCACAGGCTCAGCGCCAGCGAAACGCAGTACAGGCGGAATTTGCCGTCGCGCAGCAGGCAGACTGTACCGGCCACCAGCAGCGGGAAGATGGCCAGCACGTCCAGCCACATGAGGTTCCAGTAGTAGCCTGCCATGAACGCGCAGAAGGCATAGAGCAGGCTGAAAAACGGCAGAGTCCAGTCGTTGCGCCGAAACACGAGCTTCAGATACCAGCCGAAGAAGAAGCCGGACAGCGCGAGTTTGAGAATGGTGAGCAGTGCAAAGTATTCGCGCAGCAGCGAGGCCGGGACAAGTACGCTCAAAAAGTTCAGCGGACAGGCGAGATAATACGCATAAAGAGACAGATAGCCGACGCCCATGCCGACGTCCCATGTGTATTGCAGGGATCCGCCGGACAGCAGCTTTTCGCGGAAGGCGGCGAAGAAGGGATAATACTGATGCCAGCCGTCGTGCGCGAGAATCTGTCGGTCGCCGATGGGCCACAGCCCGCCGATGAAGAAGATCAAAAGCGCGAGCGTGAAGGGAAGCGCAAAGCACACCAGCAGCGGCAGACGGTTTTTCTTTCGTTCCAGATGGTTCATGATTCCTCCAGTTTCTCTAAGCTGCGCAGCAGCAGGGGAAGCGTCGCTTCGTAGTTTACGCCGTACCAGCGTGCGTTCGGGTCGGCGGCGGTGGCGCGCAGTGTCTGCACGACGTAGTCCGAGGCCAGTGCAATGGCATCCTTTACCGGATGCCCGAGGGTCAGAAGCCCCACACAGACGCTGGCAAACAGGTCGCCCGTGCCGTGAAAGACCGCGGGGATATATTGCGTAAGATGGACATCAAGTGTGCCGCTTGCATCCATGGCGGCTACACCCATTTTGCCCGGCTGCGTGCGCACGCCGGTCAGGATTGCGATGCGCGGGCCGAGGGCAAGGAGCTTTTCCAGAAGGACGCGCAGATCGCGCTCGTCAAGTGTCTCGCGGTATAGTGTGCCGGTCAGCAGGCAGGCTTCCGTGATATTCGGCGTGATGATGTCCGCGCGGGCGCAGAGCTTGCGCATCAGGACAGGAAAATCCTCGTCAAAGCCTGCGTAGAGCCGGCCCTGATCGGCCATAACGGGGTCGACGAAGCGCAGTGTATGTTCGCCGCCGAAGCGGACAAAAAAGTCCTCAACAAAATCAATCTGCGCGGGGGAAGCCAGATAGCCCGTATAGATTGCGTCAAATTGCAATCCGAGCGACTGCCAGTGTGCGCTGACAGGTGCGAGAAAATCGGTCAGATCCTTGCGGGCGAAGCCGTCGAAAGCGGTGTGCGCCGACAAAACGGCCGTCGGCAGGGCGCAGCATTCCAGCCCCAGCGCCGAAAGCACCGGCAGTGCGATGGTCAGCGAACATTTGCCGACGCAGGATAAGTCTTGTATCGTGACAATTCGTTTCATGGTATCTCTCCGTAAAGGCTTCGGAACGGTTAATTTTATCTATTATACACCACTTTGACCGGAAAGGAAAGCCCCACAGCCGAAAAAAGAAATTTAGAAAATCTGGTATCTCCCTCTTGAAATTAGCACAAGATATAGTATAATAGCTCTTGAAGGCTTGAAGATGAACAGAAAGCACGGCATGCAAAAAGGAGAAATACTATGAAAATCATTAAGAGAAATGGCGCAGAGGCCGTTTTTGACATTGAAAAAATCAAAAGAGCGATCAGTAAGGCCAACGACGTGGCCGAGGAGCGCGAGCGCATGACGCCGCTGCAGATCGAGCGCATCGCCCAGAGCGTGGAGATCCAGTGTCAGGAGATGAGCCGCAGCCTGTCCGTTGAGGAGATTCAGGATCTCGTCGAGGATCAGATCATGGCGCACGGCGCGTTTGAGGTCGCAAAGCGCTATATCACCTACCGCTATACCCGTTCTCTCGTTCGCAAATCCAACACCACGGACGACCGTATCCTCAGCCTGATTGAGTCGAACAACGAGGAAGTCAAGCAGGAGAACGCAAATAAGAACCCGACCGTCAACGCCGTACAGCGCGACTACATGGCAGGCGAGGTTTCCAAGGACATCACGCGCCGCATCCTGCTGCCGCAGGACATCGTCGAGGCACACGAGGCGGGCATTATCCACTTCCACGACGCGGACTATTTTGCCCAGCATATGCACAACTGCGACCTTGTCAACCTCGAGGACATGCTGCAAAACGGAACCGTTATCTCCGGCACGCTGATCGAAAAGCCGCATTCCTTCTCCACGGCCTGCAATATCGCTACGCAGATTATTGCGCAGATTGCCTCCAACCAGTACGGCGGGCAGTCCATCTCCCTGACGCATCTTGCACCCTTTGTGGACGTCAGCCGCAAGCGCATCCGTCAGAGCGTCGAGCGCGAGGTGCGGGAGCTGAACACCTCTGCGACCGAAGAGCAGATCTCCAAAATCGTTGAGGAACGTCTGCGCGAGGAGATCAAGCGCGGCGTGCAGACCATCCAGTATCAGGTCGTCACGCTCATGACCACGAACGGTCAGGCACCCTTCATCACAGTGTTCATGTATCTGGACGAGGCACGCAATCCGCAGGAGAAAAAGGACCTTGCCATCATCATCGAGGAGACTCTGCGCCAGCGCTACGAGGGCGTGAAGAACGAAAAGGGCGTGTGGATCACTCCGGCCTTCCCGAAGCTCATCTATGTGCTCGAGGAGGACAACATCCACGAGGATTCCGAGTATTATTACCTGACGCGCCTTGCTGCGGAATGCACCGCACGCCGCATGGTGCCGGACTATATCTCCGAGAAGAAAATGCTTGAGCTGAAGGTGGACAAGAACGGCGAGGGTCACTGCTACACCTGCATGGGATGCCGCAGCTTCCTGACGCCTTATGTGGATGAAAACGGCAAGCCGAAGTATTACGGCCGCTTCAATCAGGGCGTTGTGACCATCAATCTGGTCGATGTTGCGCTGTCGTCGCACAAGGATATGGACAAGTTCTGGAGAATTTTTGACGAACGTCTCGATTTGTGCTACCGTGCGCTGATGTGCCGCCATAATCGCCTCAAGGGCACGCTGTCCGATGCCGCGCCCATCCTCTGGCAGTATGGTGCGCTGGCGCGTCTGCCCAAGGGCGAGCCGATCGACAAGCTGCTTTACGGCGGCTATTCCACCATTTCTCTGGGCTATGCCGGACTTTACGAGTGCGTCAAATATATGACCGGCAAGTCCCACACCGACCCGACCGCCAAGCCTTTTGCACTTCAGGTCATGCAGCACATGAACGATGCCTGCAAGAAGTGGAAGGTCGAAAACAACATCGATTTCAGCCTCTACGGAACGCCCTTGGAGTCCACGACCTATAAGTTTGCCAAGTGCCTGCAAAAGCGTTTCGGCATTATTCCGGGCGTGACGGATAAGAGTTATATCACAAACTCCTATCACATCCATGTGACGGAGCATATCAATGCCTTTGATAAGCTGGCCTTTGAGGCGCAGTTTCAGGCGCTTTCGCCTGGCGGCGCGATCAGCTACGTCGAGGTGCCGGATATGCAGAACAACATCGATGCCGTGCTCGAGCTGATGAAGTTTATTTATGACAATATCATGTATGCCGAGCTGAACACCAAGTCTGATTATTGCCAGGTCTGCGGCTACGACGGTGAGATCGAGGTCATCGAGGATGAGGACGGCAAGCTGGTCTGGACGTGCCCGAACTGCGGCAACACCGACCAGAGCAAGATGAACGTCGCCCGCCGTACCTGCGGCTACATCGGCACGCAGTTCTGGAATCAGGGCAGAACGCAGGAGATCAAGGAGCGCGTGCTCCACCTGTAAAGCTATATAGTAATAGACGAAAACCGCGCGACAAAGTTCGCGCGGTTCCGGCTGTCAAAATAACTATCTGACGGAAAGTTTCGGAGGGAAGGAAAGTGTGAAAGGGAACCGTCAGGGTTCCCTTTCGCGTTCAATAACCCGCCGCAGCGGCCAAAATTGCAAAATAAAAATACAAATTCTGTTTTTGCAATTTTGTGGGCAGCTTGTCAAAAAAGTCCAAAGGGACTTTTTTGACAAGCTGAGCCGCGCGACAAAGTTCGCGCGGTTTTTTGGAGAAATCTTATGGAAGACCTGCATATTCATATGATTTTGGACGGCGTGGACTGGAAGCACGCCATCGGCGCACAGAAGGCTGCACCCGACGACGCGCTGCTCCGCGCACGGCTGGCAGATTATCACGCGCGCGGTGTGCGCTTCCTCCGCGACGGCGGTGATGCGTGGGGTGTGAGTCTTCGTGCGCGTGCGCTCAGCCGAGAATACGGCATCGACTATCGCAGTCCGGCTTTTCCCATTTACAGGCGCGGGCATTACGGCGCATTCATCGGGCGAGGCTTTTCTGATTGGGACGAATACGATGCACTTCTGGACGAGGCCGAGGAAAAACAGGCGGATTTTATCAAGCTGATGATTTCCGGTCTGATCGATTTCAATGAATTCGGCTGCTTGACCGAGGCCGGGCCTGCACCCGAGGACATTCGGAAGATGATTGATCTTTCGCACGAGCGCGGCTTTGCCGTCATGGCACACGCCAACGGCGACGCCGCAGTTTGCGCGGCGCTGCAGGCGGGCGTGGAATCCATCGAGCACGGTGCGTATCTGAGCCGCGATACGCTGCGCCGCCTGAGTGAAACGGAGACGGTCTGGGTGCCGACTTTGGCGACGATCGGAAATCTCATCGGCTGTGGGCGTCATCCGGATGCTGTGCTGCGCCGTTTGCTTGCGCAGCAGCAGGAAAATGCCGCGCGCGTCGTCTCTGACGGCGGCACGGTCGGCTGCGGCAGCGATGCCGGCGCGTTCCATGTGTTGCATGGGCAGGGAGCTGCAGACGAGCGGGCGCTGCTCAAGGCCGCCCTCGGGACGAAGTCCGAACGGATGCTTGCCTATGCGCAGACGCAGATCGAGCGCAAATTCCGCCGCTAGGCTTCTTCGACCAGTGCGGCGATTATTTAATAAAATTAAGACTTTCTTTGAAGCTTACATATAGTTATCTTTTAAATAGATGCTATTCTAATAGTAACTATTGTAAGATAAAATGTCAATAGATTACCACGAATGTAGTATCTGGTTGAGGTGATTGCTTATGCAGGGACGTTCGATCATAACGATGCAGGATTATGGCACGGTGCACCTGAAGCTCAGAGAGCTGATGGACGTGTGCGGCATCAACCGCAACATGCTGGCGCGGAGCATTGGCGCACGCTTCGAGGTCGTGGATAAATGGTATCAGGGAAGTATCGAAAAGATTGACTTGGACATTCTCGCACGCATCTGCTGCGTGTTACAGTGTAAAATTGAGGATATTCTGGTCTATCAGGAATAACGACGAAATTCAAGCCGCCGTCTGTCAAAACAGTCGGCGCTTTTTTGTGGAAATTGCCCGCGTTTTCACGCTTGACAAACTATGGAAAAGAGGGTATTCTATCTAGGGTGCAGCACTAGATGTTGTGCCTGCGAGAGAAAGACATCACTAAATTTGGGAGGCAATTATGCGAATCGGCGGTTTGCAAAAATTGACGCTTCTGGACTATCCCGGGCGCGTCGCCTGCACGGTGTTCCTGTCGGGCTGCAACTTCCGCTGCCCCTTCTGCCACAATACGCCGCTCGTCACAGGCACAGGTGAAAATATTTCCGAGGAAACGTTCTTCCGCTTTCTTGATACCCGTCAGGGACTGCTCGACGGCGTGGCCGTCACCGGTGGAGAACCGTTGCTCCGGCCTGCGCTAGAGCCTTTTTTGCGGCATATCCGCGAACGCGGCTTTGCCGTGAAGCTGGATACGAACGGCGCGTTCCCCGCGCGGCTTGAGGCGCTGATGGAAGCCGGATTGGTTGATTATGTGGCGATGGACATCAAAAACTGCCCGGAAAAGTACGAAATAACGGCGGGCGTTCCCGTAAACATGCAGGACATCCGACACAGCGCGGCGCTTTTGATGCAGGGAAGTACGGATTATGAATTCCGTACGACCGTGGTCGACGAGCTGCATGAACCGGCGGATTTTGAAGTGATCTCCGCATGGCTGAGCGGCGCAAAGCGATATTTTTTGCAGGAGTTCGTGGACTCCGGCGACATTCTCTGCCAGGGAATGCACGCCGCAAGCCGCGAAAAAATGGAACAATGTCTGGCCTCTGCCAGAAAGGGAATCCCCGCGGCGCAGCTTCGGGGGAAATAGGGAGGAAGAAAATGTATCAGGTTATAAAGAGAAACGACAAGGTCGTGGAGTTTGATCTATCCAAGATCGCCCACGCGATCCGCAAGGCATTCGACGCACAGGAAAAGCAGTACAACGATTCCGTGATCGATTTCCTTGCGCTCAAGGTCACGGCGGATTTTGAGCCGAAGATCAAGGAGGGACTCATCGCCGTCGAGGACATTCAGGACAGCGTGGAATCCGTGCTTATCCGTGCGGGCTATGACGATGTTGCCAAGGCCTACATTCTGTACCGCCGTCAGCGCGAGAAGCTGCGCAACATGAAGTCCACCATTCTGGACTATAAAGAGCTGGTGGACAGCTATGTCAAGGTGCGCGACTGGCGCGTGAAGGAAAACTCTACCGTGACCTACTCCGTCGGCGGCCTGATCCTGTCAAACTCCGGCGCAATCACGGCGAACTACTGGCTCTCCGAGGTCTATGATGACGAGATCGCAAACGCCCACCGCAACGCCGACATTCATATCCATGATATGTCCATGCTGACGGGCTACTGCGCGGGCTGGTCGCTCAAGCAGCTCATTCAGGAGGGGCTTGGCGGCGTGCCCGGCAAGATTACCTCCGCTCCGGCAAAGCATCTGTCGTCCCTCTGCAACCAGATGGTCAATTTCCTTGGCATCATGCAGAACGAATGGGCTGGCGCACAGGCGTTTTCATCCTTCGATACCTATCTTGCGCCCTTCGTCAAAGTGGATCATCTGAGCTATGAGCAGGTCAAAAAGTGTGTCGAGTCCTTCATCTACGGTGTGAATACGCCATCGCGCTGGGGAACGCAGGCGCCGTTCTCCAATATCACACTCGACTGGGTCGTGCCGGACGATCTGGCGGAGCTTCCGGCCATTGTCGGCGGCAAGGAGATGCCCTTTAAATACAAGGACTGCAAAAAAGAGATGGATATGGTCAACAAGGCCTTCATCGAGGTCATGATCGAGGGCGACGCCAACGGACGCGGCTTCCAGTATCCCATCCCGACGTATTCCATCACGCGCGATTTCGACTGGTCGGAGACGGAGAACAACCGCCTACTCTTTGAAATGACCGCGAAGTACGGCACGCCGTATTTTTCCAACTATGTCAACAGCGATATGCAGCCGAGCGACATCCGCTCGATGTGCTGCCGCCTGCGTCTGGATCTGCGCGAGCTTCGCAAGAAGTCCGGCGGCTTCTTTGGCAGCGGCGAATCCACCGGCTCTGTAGGCGTTGTGACGATCAATATGCCGAAAATCGCCTATCTTTCCGCCACGCCGGAGGAATTTTACAAGCGGCTGGATCACCTGATGGACATTTCCGCGCGCTCTCTGAAGATCAAGCGCGACGTCATCACCAAGCTCCTGAATGAGGGATTGTATCCCTATACCAAGCGGTACCTCGGCACGTTCGAGAACCACTTCTCCACCATCGGCCTGATCGGCATGAACGAGGTCGGCCTGAACGCCAAGTGGCTGCGCAAGGACATGACGCACCCCGAAACGCAGAAGTTCACCGAGGACGTCCTGAACCACATGCGTGAGCGCCTTTCGGACTATCAGGAGCAGTACGGCGACCTCTATAACCTTGAGGCCACGCCTGCCGAGTCTACGACCTACCGTCTGGCCAAGCACGACAAAAAGGACTTCCCGGACATCATTACCGCGGCCAAGGAGGGCGAAACGCCCTATTATACAAATTCCTCGCATCTGCCCGTGGGTTATACCGAGGATGTTTTCACCGCACTGGACATTCAGGACAAGCTCCAGACGCTCTACACCTCCGGTACCGTGTTCCACGCGTTCCTGGGTGAGAAGCTGCCCGACTGGAAAGCGGCTGCCAATCTGGTGCGCAAGATCGCGGAGAACTACCGCCTGCCCTATTACACGCTTTCACCGACTTATTCCGTCTGCGCGGAGCACGGCTACCTCGCCGGTGAACAGAAGATCTGCCCGATCTGCGGCAAGCCTACCGAGGTTTACAGCCGCATCACGGGCTACTACCGTCCGGTGCAGAACTGGAACGACGGCAAGGCTCAGGAGTATAAAGACCGCAAGGTCTATGACATCGGCGCGTCCATGCAGGCACATTTCACACAGGAAAAAGAGTCCGCGCCCGCCGCGCAGCCTGCAAAGCAGACGGCAAACGGCCGCCTGGTGTTGGTCACGACTAAGACCTGCCCGAAGTGCGTCATGGCGAAAAAGTTCCTGAACGATGCGGGCCTGCAATATGAGCTGGTCGTTGCGGACGAGACGCCCGAGCTTGCCCGCGCCTACGGCGTCAAGCAGGCGCCGACGCTCCTGATCCTTGAAAATGACAGGGAAGTGGAGCGCGTTGAAAATCCCTCCAACATCCGCGCCTTTGCAGAGCGCCAGACAGAGAGGGGATAAACATGCACGACATTGTGGTGATCGGCGCAGGCCCAGCAGGCCTGACTGCCGCGATTTATGCCCGCCGTGCAGGAAAATCGGTGCTGGTGCTGGAAAAGGACACCTTCGGCGGGCAGGTCACATTTTCCCCGAAGCTGGAGAACTATCCGGGATTTGAGAGTATCAGCGGCAATGAGCTTGCACAGCGGATGCTTGAGCAGGCCATGGCACTGGGGGCGGACATCGATCTCGACACCGTGACCGGTATCGAAAACGGCGAGATCAAGACGGTCATCGGCGAAAGCGGCCGCTATCCCTGCCGTGCGGTCGTCATCGCAGCCGGTTCGCGGCATCGCCGCCTCGGCCTGCCCGGCGAGGAACGTTTCATCGGCAATGGCATTTCCTTCTGCGCGGTGTGCGACGGAGCCTTTTACCGTGGTGCGCACGTCGCCGTCGTCGGCGGCGGCAATACTGCCCTGCAGGAGATCATGCTCCTGAGTGAGCTGTGCCGCAAGGTCACGGTCGTTCAGAACCTCCCGACGCTTACCGGAGAGGCCGCGATAGCGCAGGCCGTCTGCGAGAAGGAAAATGTCGAGTGCCTTTATAACACCGTCATCGCGGCCTATGAGGGCGGCGAGACGCTGAACGCCTTGCTTTTAAAGAACACCGCGACGGAGGAGGAACTGCACCTAAACGTTGACGGCGCATTCCTCGCCGTCGGGACCGAGCCGGAGAACAAACCCTTCGCCAATGTCACAAAGCTGGATGCAGCGGGATATATTTGCGCAGATGAGCACTGTCTGACCGGCACGCCGGGTGTTTTCGTCGCCGGAGACTGCCGCACAAAGCAGTACCGTCAGGTTGCCACTGCCGTTTCCGACGGCGCGGCCGCCGCACTTTCCGCCTGTGCATTCCTGAAAGATCAGTGATAATATGTGGAGGTAAATGAAATGTATTGCAATAATTGCGGCGCACAGCTTGAGCCGGGCGCGGCTTTCTGCGGCAACTGCGGCACGAAGGTTGTGACCGAGCCGGAACCCAAGCCCGTTCCCATGCCCGAGTCTGCCTACGAGCCAGCGACGGCCTATGAACCGGCTGCGACTTTCGAACCTGCGCAGCCCTATGAGCCCGCAGCGACTTTCGAACCTGCGCAGCCCTATGAGCCCGCAGCGACTTTCGAACCTGCGCAGCCCTATGAGCCTGTGGGCGGCAACGCCGTACCGCCGGTTCCTCCCATGCCGCCTGCACCGCCCATGCCCGCCGGCGGTGGAGCAATCCCGCAGAGCTTCGGTGCACCCATGACCGATTGGAGAAGCTCCCGCTTTGAGGGCAGCACGGCGGCACACTTCGGCATGTCATTGGTCATTGGTCTGTTGTCCGCCCTCTCTCTGGGCTTTGCCGTCCCGGCACTGAAATGCTGGTATCTGCGTTGGAAGTACCGCAACACCGTGATCGGCGGCTATCGCCTGAAGTTCAACGGTACCGGCGGCCAGCTTTTTGGCAAATGGATCCTGTGGTGCCTGCTGTGCATCGTCACGGTCGGAATTTACACGATCTGGATGCCCGTCAAGCTCCTTGAGTGGGAGACGAAGCACGTCGAGATCGATTCTGTTGCATAATTTAAAACGAGCGGGGCAAAGCCACGCTCGTTTTAGCTTGTCAAAAAAGTCCTTTTGGACTTTTTTGACAAGCTGCCTGCAAAATTGAAAAATATAAAATATAAATTTGTAGTATTATTTTGCAATTTTGGCCGCTGCGGCGGGTTATTGAACGCGAAAGGAAACCCATCTCCGCGCTAAGAGCCGCCGCATTCGCGGCGGTTGCGCTCCGAAACGCCTCGCTGCGGCTCGGTGTGACGGTTCCCTTTCATACTAGAATTTCATGAAAAGCCTACGGCTTTTCATAGCGCCGCAGGCGCGTCAAATTCTGCGCAAGACGTGGAGCACGCCGTCGGCGTGCTCCATAGTGCGCAAAGCGCACGGGATTCTTGATGAAATCAAGAATCGTAGTATTACACTATTCCTCCCTCCGAAGCTTTCGGTTGGATAGTTTTTTGACAGTCTGAAACGAGCGGGGGCATTGCCCCCGCTCGTTTTACTGTATTACTTGCGTTTACCATCGAACATATCCGCAGCCATCCGGGCCGTACCAGATTGTAAATAACAGACGGCCGTCGGGAAGATATACCTCGAAGTTGCCCTCCGGCGTTTCCTGATAGGTCACTTCCGTCACGCCGCCGGTTTCAATCTCGTAGAAATAGAGCTTGTCGAAATTTGTCAGGCGCTTGGCCTCGGCGGTTTCGGGCGTAGAGTAGGGCGGATGCACGGCAAGCGGCGTGACGTCGCAGTCCGGAGCTTTCCCCGTGAGTGCGTCCATGGCGCTGTTCAGTGCCCATGCGCTGCTGCCGCAGCCGGTGAAGTGTTCGTGATATTGATAGTTCCAGCTTTCCAGATAGCTTTCCTCGAGGTGGAGAATGCCGACCTTTTCACCAGCAGGCTCCTGCTGGAGTGTGGGCGCAAGGTCACGCACGAGCTTGGTGTCGTTGCGATTGTTGATGTGATAGTCGTGAATCTCAGACACGGAGGCAATGCAGCAGACCAGTGCAAATAGCGCGACGACCGTCGCGGTGATTCCCTTTCTGTGCTTGAACTCACCGAAAATCGCTTCGACCAACCAGTCTCCCAGCAGCGCCAGCCCGATGAAACAGGGAACCGCGTTGCGCAGAGAGAACCAATTGTAGCGGAGCACGAAGAACGCGCCGAGCGGGAACAGGAACAAGACGAGCGCGGCCAGCGGTTTATATCTCTGGCGGTTGTTTTCATTTGCGCGGCGGGAGAATTTTCCCTCCGTGCTGCGGTATTGCAGAAGGAACAGCACGACGCACAGCGCCAGCACGCCGAGTAGGTACAACCACGCGCCGTCACGCACACTGTATTGCAGGCCGCGTGCAAAGCCCTTGACCGTCGTGAAGAAATTCGCGCTGATGAAACAGTCGAAAAATTGCCGCAGCAGGGCAGGCAGCTTTTGCGTCCAGTAAGACGCGAGGAAGGGATTGGCAAACTCCGCGCGGCCGCTCTGGCCGAGGCAGGAAATCACAATAAAATAGATGATGACGTTGACCGGTGAAAGAAGACCCGCAAGCGACAGCCAGCGCACCTTACGGAAGCTGAGGACGCACTGCACCAGCGTGATTGCAAGCGAAAGCAGGAGAATCTGCTCATAGAAGAAGCAGGAAATCAACTGCAGCAGGACGAAGGGTATGGCAAAATACCATTTCCCGGATTCCAAAAAGCATTGCAGCATCAAGGCTGCAAGGGACGCAAAGAACAGTCCGGCAATGATGCGCGTGGAGGCTGACAGCCAGTAAAGCCCTTCAAAGCCCATGGGCAGAAGCGCTGCAATCAGCAGGAACATCCAACCGCAGGAGAAATACTGCCGGAACACGCGCATGAGCAGATAAATTGCCAGCGTATAGAGAACGGACAGAATCAGCACCGCGACGATAAGATTCCCCCAGAAATTGCTCCAGAGGTAGACATCGAGCATGCTGGCCAGCGGCCGCGTTGTCAAAAAGCTCGCCGTGAGCTTGTCTGCCGTGTAGACGCTGTAATGCAGATAATCGTCGAGCTGTGGATAGTATTTTAATCCGTAATATGTAAAACGAATGAAAAACAGTGCAAACAGCAGCAAAACGGATACCAGTTCGCGCCCGCCTTTTTTCAGGGAACGATTCAACGCCATCGCCTCTTTCCGATGTTTTTTACTATTATATCAGGAGAGAGGAAAAAACGCAATGCTTTTGCAGAAAAACGACGGAAGCACTTGCAAGTTTCAAAAAAATTTGGTATCATAATTTAAAATTAACTGTCAGCGGAGGTGCTGCAATGAAGAAAAAGGTCGCTGTCCGTATCCTCTTTTGGGTGCTGTTTGCAGTGTTTTTGGCTGTTTTTATATACAGCGGATACAGAATTTTAAGCTATTATGGAGAGAAAAACAAAGCAGGAAATGTCTATAACGACCTGCTCGATAACTATTCCATGCCAACAAAAAAGCCGAAGCCGACCAAGGATACCGCCGATGATCCGACCGAGCCGACTGAACCGCCCTACGAACAGGTGGTCGATTCTGCTGCCATTGCCGCGCAGTATCCGGATTATCAGGGCTGGCTTTACAGCGAGAATACAAAAATCAACTATCCTGTCATGCAGGCTTCTGATAATGACGCGTATCTTTATCATTTGATGGACGGCACATATAATAGCAACGGCAGCCTGTTCATTGATTACCGCTGTGCCAAGGGCTTCGGGGACGACAATACGATCATCTACGGTCACAATATGCACTCCGGCTACATGTTCGGCCAGCTACAGAATTATAAGGATCCCGACTATTACACGGAGCATCCCTATTTCTATTTTGAGACCGAATACGGCGTTTACCGCTTCGATATTTTTGCGGCCTACACCACGCCCCATGATTCCGAGGCATACACGATCTCCTTTGCCAGCCGTGAGGCGTTCCTGAACTACATCAATTACGCCAAATCCCAGTCGCCATTTACTGCCGACGTGCAGGTCGGGGAGAATGACCGTATCGTGACGCTTTCCACCTGCGCATATGAATACACGAATGCGCGTTATGTGCTCGTCTGCCGCGTTTCCGAACGCATGGATTACGAACCGGTACAGGAATCATAAATCATAAAAACTGCCTCTCCCGGCAAAACTAGCCGGGAGAGGTGATTTTTATGTATGACGTCATGATTCTTGGCGGCGGGCCTGCAGGCCGCACGGCCGCACTTTACTGTGCGCGAAGTGCGCTGCGCTGCATAGTTCTCGAGGGCACACCGGGGGGACAGATGGCGCTGACGCAGCATGTCGACAACTATCCCGGACTTCCTGATGCGGACGGCTTTGCGCTGGCTCAGAAAATGCGAGAGCAGGCGCTTTATGCGGGAGCGGAATTTATAGCGCACACGGTGGAAAGCGTTTCCCTTGCGGGAAACGTGAAAAAAGCGGACGGCTTCTCTGCAAAAACCGCAATCCTGGCAACCGGCGCATCGGCAAGGCGGCTCGGACTTGCCAACGAAGCTGCGCTGCTCGGGCGCGGCGTGAGCTACTGTGCAGCCTGCGACGGTGCTTTTTTTCGCGGTAAGCGTGTGGGTGTGGTCGGCGGCGGCAACACGGCGGCAGGGGACGCGCTCCTGCTCTCGCGCTTTTGCAGTGAAGTACACCTGATCCACAGACGCGATGCCCTGCGCGCAAGCGCTGCGGAGCGGCAAGCACTCTGCGGCCTTGATAATCTGCATATTCACTGGAATTGCGAAGTGACAGAACTGCTGGCGGACGAATTCCTGCGCGGCGTTGTGCTGCTTTCCCTTGCGGACGGCTCACGCGAAGAACTTGCCCTTGATGGGCTGTTTGTCGCCATTGGCCGCGTCCCGGAGACAGGTCTGTTTTCTGAGGTTGAGCAGGACGCGCGGGGCTATCTAAAGGCCGACGAGACCACGCGCACGAATCTGCACGGCGTGTTTGCAGCAGGCGATGTACGAACAAAGCCGCTGCGGCAGATTGTCACGGCGGTGGCCGACGGTGCGGTCAGTGCATTGGCGGCCGAGAAATTTCTCAGGCATTGATTTTCTGCATGCTTTTGTGTGATGTTATTCGCGAGTGGTTGACAGGGGCTTTCAGAACGTGTATGCTATGCTCAGATCAGAAAAGAATGGAGCAGAGATATGAAACAAACAACAGAGCTGCCTGAAATTCTCGCGGCCTATGATTTCCCCGAGACGCTCGTGGGCGCGGTGCGCTATGGCTGCGGCCACATCAACGACACCTATTGCGTCCTCTGCCAGCCGCAGGAGGGCGACTGCGTGCGCTTCATTTTGCAGGGGCTTTCCTCTGCGGCCTTCCCGCATCCGGAGGAGCTGATGGAGAATTTCGTCCGCATTACGGACTATCTGCGCGAGAAAATCAGGGAAAACGGCGGCAATCCCGCCCGCGAAACGCTCAGCTTGCTGCCCACGCGCGATGGAAAACCGTATTTCACCGACGCCGCCGGCAAGGTCTGGCGCGTCATGCCATTCATTGAGGGGACCGACTGCTTCCAGCGTGCGACGCCGGAGCTGTTCGCAGCCTCGGCGCGGGCGTTCGGACATTTTCAGTACCTGCTGCGCGATTTTCCCGCCGAGACGCTGCATGAGCCGATCGCGCATTTCCACGACACGGAGGATCGGTTCCGTAAGTTCCTGGCGGTGCGCGAGGCTGACCGGATGCAGCGCGCGGCGAGCGTCGCGGAGGAAATTCAGTTCGTTCTTGATCGGAAGGCCGACTGCTCGGTCGCGCTTCAGGCGCTGCGCGAAGGCAAGCTGCCGCTGCGCGTGACGCATAACGACACTAAGCTCAACAATATTCTCATCGACCGCCAAACCGGCGAGGGCATCTGCGTCATCGACCTCGACACGACCATGCCGGGCCTGTCCATCAATGACTTCGGTGATTCCATTCGCTTCGGCGCGAACCACAGCGCGGAGGATGAGAAGGACCTGTCAAAGGTCAATTTTGACATTGCCCTATACGAAATCTATACGAAAAACTTCATTGCCGGTGCGCAGGGCGGCCTGACGGAGACAGAGCTTGCGTATCTTCCGTGGGGCGCGCGGCTGATGACGCTGGAATGCGGCATCCGCTTCCTGACGGACTACCTCGACGGCGACCGGTATTTCCGCATTTCCTACCCCGAGCAGAACCTCGACCGCTGCCGCACGCAGTTCAAGCTCGTGCACGATATGGAGCAGCAGTTTGAGGCCATGCAGAAAATCATTGAAAAGTACGCATAAACAGGCAAACAGCCGCCGGATACGGTCGTCCCGTACCCGGCGGCTGCATTTTTGCGCGGGAATTACTTTGCGAGTGGTAGATTTGCGTGTGTTCTCATTCGCGGGCAAAACTTGGTTTTTGGAGAAAAGCAGTTGCAAATTGTCGGAAAATCGTTTATGATACTGACAAGAAAGGACTGTGGGCCATGGAGAATTCCAGTTTCCAACTGCATGAAAAGGAGCAGTCGATCCCGTATCGCCTATTCTACGACTGTGCCGGCAGTTATGTGCCCTCGCACTGGCACCGCGAAGTCGAGGTCGTGATGTGCAAAAAGGGCGGCGTCAGGATGGTAGTCAACAATATCGTCTATGAGCTGCAGGAGGGCGATGTGATCGTCATTCCGGACGGTTGTAATCACCTTTATATGGCTGCCGAAAACAACGAACGGCTTGTGATCCTGTTTGATTACCGCCTGTTTGAAAAGGGAGACAACTTTAAAGGTGTTAGCCGCACGGAGCTGCATAATAAGCTCCTGAGCCTTCCACTGACCAGCCGCCAATGGAGTGCAGAAAACCGAGAGTGTGTTTGCACCATCCTGCGCCGTCTTGAGGAGCTGAACCGGTCGGATGTATTTGCATGGGACCTTGCGGTGCGGGCACGGATCTTTGATCTGGTGTTTTATCTCTGCAATTATGTGGAAAAGTACACAAACGCGGAGTCTGATAATGCAGAGACGCTCCTGAAGCTGGATCATTTCTTCTTATATATTGAACAGCACTATCGGGAGCCGCTTACGCTGCGGGAGGTGGCGGGGGAGTTCGGCTTCAGCGCCAGCTACTTTGCAAGATTCTTCAAGAAGTTCTCAGGGCAGACCTTCTTGAATTATCTCAACGCCTACCGCATCAATAAAGCGCGCGACCTGCTGCTGACAAACGCGCAAATGTCCATCTCCGAAATCAGCGAACGGGTCGGAATTGCGAATGTCAAGACCTTCAACCGCCTGTTCCGGCAGATGAACGGAATGTCCCCGACGCAGTACCGAAAATCGATCATTATGCTGAAATGACCCTGACCCAACTACCGCCCGTAGTTGGGTCATTTTTTAAGAAGAACAGAATACTGCTGGGAATTGTGGAAGCCATCATTTTTCCTTATAATGAGGATACAGAAAAAGGAGAAAGGAGCGGTAATATGAAGAAACTTGTATTACTGGTACTTACTATGACGATGATACTCGGATGCACGGCGCAGACCTTTGCAGCGACGCTTACCCCTTATGAAGAACAGGTGAGCACCGACAACTATCTGTGCGGTGCGACCTTTATGCTGGAAAAGACCTCGGACGATGCTGCGTGGCTAAAAACGGAGCTGACCAGAGCCAAAAATATCTATCACCTCAATGCGATCACGATCTATGGTCTGGAGGACTACGACGACACCTATAAGCAACTGCTGTTCGATCAGCTCAAGGCGCTGGATATGAAGATCTGCGTCCGCATTGAGAGCTATGACGGCAGTACCTTCGCGTTTACCAAGCAGGATGCCGCCTCGGTCGTGAGCCAGTATGAAAGCCTGATCGAGTTCACCAGCCGCACTGAAAACCGTGAAACGGTCTTATACTATGCCCTGAACATGCCCGTGGACGATCCCGCCGTGCAGGCCAATCTTGGCGGCGTGAATTCCGAGATGAGCAAGACAAATCAGGTTTCCTATGCTGAGGAATTTGTGCTGCTGATGCGCGAGGCTACCGCCGGATACGGAAATAAAGAGGCGAAGCTGTATCTGAGTGTGTTTTACGGCTGGGACTGTTCCTTCGATGTGCCGAGTTACGCCTCTGCCAATCCAGACGGCTACTTTATCAACAATTACTCCTATCCTGTCGGGAAAACACTCCCCGGTGCAGACGGAGATCCGGACGAGATCATCAATGCTGCGCGCCTGAAGAACATGATGGAGTGCTTTCTTGCCGACTATCCCGGCGGTGCACCCTTGGTGGTAGAATGCGGCTTCCATACGCTGGAGTATAACCACGGCCAGTGGCCCGGACAGACGGCCGGCCTGGTGCTTGACCGGGAGACGAAGGGCGTTGCTATGAAGGCCACTGTGGACTTCTATAAGAAGAACTATCCCTTTGTTGAGGGAATGCTGTACTTCGGCTATAACCTTTTCAAAGAGGAAGGAACGCCTGCGGCCGTTATGGACTGGTCGCTGCGCTATCCTGTGGACGGCGAAACGGAGGCAGAGAATGCAGGCTATGCCGCAGAGGACTATGTCTCTGACCCGGAGGCCAGCGAGGGCGCCGCAGTTCTGCTGACGGAGGGAAAAGGCATTTCCTTTTCTCAGTGCGTGATGACGCAGCAGCTTGTGCTGTTCTACCGCGCGGAGAATGCGCCGTCGTTGGAGCTGAAGTCCGACGGAAGGACCAAAAGAACAGTTACGCTGCCCGCTGCGGAGGCCTACCGCGCTTATGGCATCCCGCTGGTGTTGGCGCAGGACAGCAATCTGGAGATCGTCTGCACCGGCGGGTCGATCCGGATCGACAAGCTCCTGCTGATGGATAAGCTGGAGGCGGAGTATGGCGAGCTTTCCGGAAATGTGCAGATTGTGAGTGTACCGGAGGCTTCTGCGGGGAAAGCAATCGAAAATCTGACGGGAGCGGGAAACGCCGTCCGCTTCACCGGCGTGCGCGGCGGTGAAACGCTGGAGCTTACCTATATGGCTGCCGAAACAACACAGCTCCATCTTCTGCTGGATGGGCAGGAATATCGCGTGACGCTGGAGGCAGCCGACGAATTCAAAACCGTCAAGCTCTCCACGCAGGTGGCACGCGACGGTGAGATCGCGCTGTATGCGGAAGGCGACACTGGCTTACGGGTCGATTGCCTGACGCTCAGCGGTACGCCCGGCACTGCGCAGGCAGTGCCCACAGAGCCGGAAGCAGAAACGCCGAGCACGAATGAACTCAGCGTCCCGGTGCTCGTTGGCATTATCGCGGCTGCGCTTGCGGCTGCGGGTGCGGTGATTGCGCTGGTATTGCGAAAGAAAAAACGTTAAGGGAGGGAACCGGTATGAAATACAGAACCGGGCTGAAAAATGCCGCAGAAATCCGCACGGCAGTGCAGGAGCTGCTGGCGGAGATGACGCTGGCGGAAAAGCTGGGACAGATGACGCAGTCTGTCGGTGCGGACATTGTCTATATCGGAACAACCACGCAGTCAGAGCCGGTCGAGGGCTGGATTCGCAGCGGACAGGTCGGCTCCATGATTCAGGTAGCCGAGCCAAAGAAGCTCGCAGAAAATATCCGCCGCTATCAGAAAATCGCTGTGGAGGAGTCGCGCCTCGGCATTCCTCTGCTGTTTGCGCAGGATGTGATTCATGGATTTGAAACGGTATTTCCGATTCCATTGGCATGGTCATCCAGCTTTGATCCGGAGCTGATCCGCGGGGCGGCGGCCATTGCGGCAAGGGAGGCATCTGCCTGCGGAATCAATTATATCTTTTCACCCATGGTGGACATTGCGCACGATCCGCGCTGGGGGCGCGTCGCGGAGGGAGCCGGAGAGGATCCATATCTCGGTACAAAAATTGCACAGGCCATTGTTGAGGGCTTTCAGGGAAAAACGCTCGGAGAAAACAACCGCAGCGTAGCCGCCTGCCTGAAGCACTATCTGGGATATGGCGCGGCTGAGGGCGGCAGAGATTACAACACCGCCGAATTCAGCCGCACGGCGATGTATAACACCTATCTGCCGCCGTTCCGCGCAGGCGTAGCGGCGGGCGCGGCTTCGGTGATGACGGCTTTTAACGTGATTGACGGCGTGCCGGCCGTTGCGAACAAGCCGCTGCTGGAGGGCGTCCTCCGCGGTGAGCTTGGCTTCGACGGCGTTGTGATCTCGGATTACAGTGCCGTGATGGAGCTGATGATGCACGGCGTTGCCGCTACGCCGAAGGAAGCGGCGGAAAAATCGCTCGACGCCGGTCTTGACATTGAAATGACGACCACCTATTTCAAGCAGTACGGCGCTGAGATCGTTCGTGAGCACCCGGAGCTGCTGGAAAAGATCGACCGCGCTGCGGCGCGTGTCCTCACGCTTAAATACCGGCTGGGCCTGATGGACGATCCCTACCGCTTCCTGCGGGAAGACGAAATCGACGACATGGTGTTCAGCACCGAACATTTGGAGTACAGCCAGAAGGTCGCGGAAAACAGCGCGATTCTCTTGAAGAACGACGGCTGTCTGCCGCTGCGCAAGGGACAAAAAATTGCCCTGATCGGCCCCTTTGCCGACAGCACCGATCTCTGCGGCTGTTGGGCCTTCAGCACCCGCAAGGCGGAAACGGTCACGCTCCGGCAAGGCTTTAATGCGCTTGGCTGGGAGGTTGCTGTGGAAGCAGGCAGCGGCGTAAACGAGCCGCTGGACGGCGGTATGGAACGCGCAGTAGAACTGGCGAAAGCCGCCGATGTGGTCATTCTGGCACTGGGTGAAAACGACGTGATGAGCGGCGAGTCCTGCTGCAGAATGCACATTACCGTTCCGCAGGCGCAGCAGGAGCTGGCAGAACGTGTACAGGCAACCGGCGTGCCGACGGTTTTGTGCTTGATGAACGGCCGGCCGCTGCTGCTGAATTGGTACGCAGAGCACTGCGCGGCGATCCTGCAATGCTATCAGTTGGGCAGCAGAGCCGGCAGCGCGGCCGCACGGCTGCTGACCGGTGAGGCGAATCCCAGCGGCAAGTTGACCTTGTCGGTTCCCATGGACGTCGGCCAGATCCCGCTGTATTATAATTATTTGCCGACCGGACGCCCGCTGGAGGACGAAAACAGTCAGGAGCATTTCCTTTCGCGTTACCTCGACGGCTCAAATCAGCCTCTGTACCCCTTTGGATATGGCTTGAGCTATACGAGCTTCTGCCTGTCCGACCTGAAGCTGGATCACACCGCGATTCACCGAAACGAGGCAGCGCTGCTCCGCGTGACGCTGCGGAATACAGGCGAACGAGCGGGCAGCGAGGTCGTGCAGCTCTATATGCGTGATGTTTCTGCCTCAATTTCCAGACCGGTGCGAGAGCTGAAGGGCTTTCAGAAGGTGCATCTCGCGCCCGGTGAGCAGAGAACGCTGGAATTCCGGCTCGATGCCGATGTGATGAGCTTCTATGATACCAAGGGAGAACGGCGCTTTGAGCCGGGAATGTTCCGCTTTACGGTCGGAACATCCTCCGGCGACAAAAATGCACTGCGGACGGAACTGGAGGTCCTTGCCGATGAAACATAAAATTGATGCAATCCTGAGCCGTATGACCCTTGCGGAAAAGGCCGCCTTTCTTTCCGGAAAGAATTTCTGGGAGACGGTGCCCTTCCCGCAGTACGGCGTGCCCTCCATGGAGGTTGCGGACGGTCCTTACGGGCTGAGAAAGCAGGAGGGAATTTCCGACCATATGGGCTGGAACAAAAGCCGGCCGTCGGTGGCCTATGTTTCCGGGCCGGGCATGGCCGCCTCATGGGATCGGGAGGCGATTCGCAGCGCAGGCAGCCACCTTGGCATCGAGGCAAAGGCCAACGGCATTTCCGTTTTGCTTGGCCCGGCCATCAACATTATCCGCACGCCGCTGTGCGGCCGCTGCTTTGAATACTATTCCGAGGATCCCTGCCTTGCGGGAAGCATGGCTGCGGCCTATATTGAGGGAGTGCAGGCCGAGGGCGTCGGCACCTGCATCAAGCATTTCGCAGCAAACAGTCAGGAGGTCGATCGGGAATTCATTGATGAAAAGATCGACGAACGCACCCTGCGGGAAATCTATCTTGCGGCCTTTGAAAAGCCGGTCAAAGAGGCAAAGCCTTGGTCGGTGATGACGGCGCTCAATCAGGTGAACGGCAGCTACTGCTCGGAAAATGAGTATTTGCTCAAGACCGTACTGCGTGAGGATTGGGGCTTTGAAGGGTTTGTCATGTCTGACTGGAGCGGCGTGAACAACCGCGTGCGCGCGGTGAAGGCCGGACTGGATCTGGAAATGCCGTGCAGCCACGGTGTCAGTGACGAACGTATTCTTGCTGCGGTTGCCGACGGGACGCTTAGCGAAGAAGAAATCGACGCCTGCTGCGCACGCCTGCTGAAGGCCGTGTTCCGCGCAGAGAAAAACAAGGATCCGAATGCTGTATGGGACGAGTCGCAGCACCATGAATTTGTGCGGGAGCTGTGTGAAAAATGCACGGTTTTGCTGAAAAACGACGATCGGCTTCTGCCGCTCTCTCCGGATTGCCGAATCGCGGTGTTCGGCAAATTTGCCGTCGAGCCACGCTTCCAGATGGATGGAAGCGCATTGGTCAATCCGACCCGCTGGGACATCCCGCTTGATGAGCTGAAAAAGCACAGCCGCTGCGAGGTCACTTATGTCGAGGGGCGAGGGGAAGAACTGACACAGGTGCAGGCTGCGGCACGGGCGGCGCAGGTCGCCGTGGTGATGGTTGGCTTGCCCAAGGGCATTGAGGCAGAGGGCTGCGACCGCAAGAATCTGGAGATCCCGAGGGCGATGAACGAGCTTGTGGAGGCGGTGGTACAGGTGCAGCCGAACACCGTTGTGGTGCTCTCTAACGGTTCGCCTGTGGAAATGCCGTGGAAGGATCGCGTGAAGGCAATCGTGGAATGCTTCCTTGGAGGGCAGGCAATGGGCGCTGCACTTGCCAACCTGCTCTACGGCGCTGCAAATCCCAGCGGCAAGCTGCCCATGACCTTCCCCAAGGCACTGGAAAACACGCCCGCCTACCTGAACTATCCCGGGCGGGGAGGCAAGGTACACTATCACGAGGGAGTGTTTGTCGGCTATCGCTATTATGACACCAAGCAGATCGAGCCGCTGTTTCCCTTTGGCCATGGTCTGAGCTATACGGAGTTTACTTATTCCGATTTGCGTGTATCGAAAAGCGCTCTTACGGATGCGGATACGCTGACCGTCACGCTGACGCTGACCAACACCGGAAAGCGCCGCGGCAGCGAGGTCGTCCAGCTCTACGTCGGGAACCCGAAGGGCGAGGTGCTGCGTCCTGTGCAGGAGCTGCGCGATTTTGCCAAGGTAGAACTGCTGCCGGGGGAAAGCAGGGAAGTGACATTCCGCCTCGACGCGAGGAGCTTTTCCTATTATGACACGGAGCTGAAGCGCTTTTACGCGGCCGAGGGCGATTATGAAATTCTCGCCGCTGCGTCCAGCAGGGATATCCGTTTGCGCACAACGGTGCATATGACGCCGGCCTTCCGAAAGAAGAAGGAAATTACCGGATGGTCCACCATCGGTCAGCTTAACAGCTCAGAGGCCGGACGGGAGATGCTGGAGAAAATCAAGGACTTTCTGCGGCGTTCCGGAAAAGAGCAGATGCTCAGTCTGCCAATTTTTGACGATAGTCCGGAGAGTGCCGCACGCGTGAACGAGCTGCCTCTGCGAATCGTGACGCTATTGAGTGAGAATGTGCTGAACAATGATATTCTGGATCAACTGATTCAGGAGTGCAACCGGAAGCTGAATTGAGGGAAGATTATGAGAAATGTATGGCGGAAGCTGGGACTCCTTCTTCTGGCTGCGGTACTTCTGGCAGGCGGTGCGGAGGCGGCGGAGATAGATTCCATCGAGACCGCTCGCCCGGAATCTGCCGAAGGTACGCTTTTGACAGAGAATGAGGCTCTTTTGTGGACCAAGGATTTGAATGCCGTGACCTATCGCATACAGATTCCGGCCTCCGGCGATTATGCGCTGGAGGTGGTCTACCGTGCCAAGGAGTCGCAGAGCGACTTTATCCAGCTTGCCGCAACGCTGACGTCGGCAGAAGGCTCGACACAGTTCCCCATTGAGCTTGCAAGGCCGGTGGAATACGGCGCGATTCGCACGGATGTGAACGGCGACCAGCTTCGGGCAGAGACGCAGACCTCCCGTGCGGCGCACCGGGTGCTGCTTCGGACGTCGGACAATGTGACAAACGAGGCAACGCGCTTTTCTCTGCATGCAGGAGAGGCGCTGCTGCGGCTGGAGGGCGTGCGGACGGATTTCGTGCTCTGCGGCCTGCGATTTGTGCCCTATCCCGAATCGCACCCGTATGCGCAGATCAGCGCGGAGGGCGAGTACCGGACGGCAAATGCCTACACGGGCGAAGCACTGATTTTTCAGGCAGAGGAGCTGATGTGTTCCTCTGAGGCCTCCATCGGCGCACAGTATGACCGAAGCGACGCACTGGTGCAGCCTTGCAGTGCAAGAGATATGCTGCTTAATATCACCGGTGGTGCGAACTTCAATTCCGACGGCCAATGGATACAGTGGGAGCTGGACGTTCCGACCTCCGCACTGTATACGCTGAAATTCAAAGCACGGCAGTATTATAAAAACGGGCTTTCCGTCAATCGCCGCATCTACATTGACGACCAGATCCCGTTTTCAGAGGCGGAAAATCTGGCATTTTCCTATTCCGGTGGATGGCAGATGGTCACCCTCTGCGCCGAGGACGGCTCGGAAGCTCCCGTTTATCTGAGCGCAGGCCGGCATACGCTGCGCATGGAGGTCGTGCCCGGGCCGGAAGCGGAGGCGATCGTCGGGCTGACCGCACTTGTTTCCGACCTGACGGATGTGTATCGCAGCATCATGATGATTACCGGCGTCAATCCGGATCGCAACCGCGAGTATGCACTGGAGCGGGATATTCCGGACCTTTTGCCGCGTCTGGAGGCAATCAGCGAACGGTTGGAGGAACAACGCGCTCTGCTGGAGGGCATTTCTGAGGCGCGAAGCGGAGAACTGGCATCGATCACAACGCTTCAAAGCCAGATCGGGTCGTTCTTGGAAAAGCCGGACACGATTCCCGTGCGCCTGAGCAATTTTAAGAGCAATATCGATGCGCTGTCCAGCTTTATGCTGACAATCAGCGATCAGCCATTGGATCTGGATTATATTCTGCTTGACGCGCCCGGTGCGGAGAATCCGGCGGTCTCGGCAAGCTTCTTCCAGAATTTGTGGTTTGAGGTGAAATCACTGTTCTATTCCTTCTTCCCAAAGACGGAGGAGGACAGCGACGTGTTGACAGTCTGGGTCGCGGTCGGACGGGATCAGATGCAGGTCATCAAGGACATGGCGGACAACACCTATACGGCGCAGACAGGGCAAAAGGTCAGCTTCAGCCTAGTGCAGCAGGGAATTACGGAAGCAATTCTGGCGGGCAACAGCCCGGATGTAGTGCTGTATGCCGCGAACACGGACGTGGTAAATCTGGCGATGCGCGGTGCGCTGTATCCTCTGGATGGTGCGGATGGACTGGCAGCGCTTGCAGCGCAGTGCCAGAGCGAAGCGTTTGTGCCGTATGACTACGACGGAAGCTGCTATGGCGTCCCGCTGACACAGAACTTTCCCATGATGTTCGTCCGCACGGACATCTTTGAGGAACTGGGGCTGGAAGTCCCGCAGACGTGGGAAGAACTCTACGCGCTGATTCCCGCCATCCAGCGGAAAAATATGCAGGTGGGCATTCCTTCTGCGGAGACGACCTTTGCGACCATGCTCTGGCAGCAGGGACAGGGCTACTATAATGACGATCGTACCGCAACGAACTTTGAGAACCAGACCGCAATCGAGGTGTTCCGGCAGTATACGCGCCTCTTTACGGATTATGACCTGCCGGTGACGTATGACTTCTACAACCGTTTCCGCAGCGGAGAAATGCCGCTCGGCATTACGGATTATGTGGAATATAATCGCCTGCTGGTTGCTGCGCCTGAAATCACCGGGAAATGGGCGATGTATCCCGTACCGGAGACTCAGCGCGGCGGGAAGCTTGACGGCAGCGTGCAGTCCTCCTCGGGACAGGGCGGCTATGTCCTGGGCGGAAGCGGCCGCACGCAGGAGGCCGTGCAGTTTCTTCTCTGGTTTGCTTCGGCGGAGCAGCAGGCGGAATATGGCAAGAAAACCGAAGCTCTGCTCGGTGCTCTCGGACGCTACGCACCGGCAAATCAGGAGGCATTTACCTACCTGCCGTGGCTGACGGAGGAGCAGGAGAGAATCCTTGCCCAGTGGCAGAATGTTAAGGAACAACCTCAAATGCCCGGCGCTTATTATACGCCGCGCAATTTGACCAACGCGTTCCGTTCCGTGGTCTATGACGGAATGAACTACCGCGAGGCGCTGCTGAAATACTCTGCCGAGATCGATCGGGAGCTGGAGCGCAAGCGCGAGGAATATAGCGGAAAGGAGCGGTGACGCATGAAAAAGAATACGACGGTATATTATCTGATGCTGCTGCCCTTTGGACTGCTGTTTTTCTTCTTTATTTTGCTTCCGATTCTGGCGTCGGTGGTTCTGAGCTTCACGGATTTCAATCTTGTGCAGACGCCAAGGTTTACCGGGTTGGATAATTACATCCGGATGTTTTTTGATGACAGCGTATTCACGATCTCCTTGAACAATACCATTGTGTTTGCGCTGTTGACAGGACCCTTGAGCTACTTCATCTGCCTGCTGTTTGCGTGGCTGGTCAATGAGTTCCGGCCGGGTATTCGCTCGGTGTTTACCTTCATGCTCTATGTGCCGTCTCTTTCTACGGCGGTGTACACGGTGTGGGCGTTTATCTTCAGCGGAGACCAATACGGCCTGCTGAACAGCTTCCTGATGTCCATGGGCTTTTTGAACGAGCCGATTCAGTGGTTAACGGACTCCAAATATATCATGGGGTGCATCATTGTGGTGCAGCTCTGGATGAGCCTTGGCACATCTTTCCTGTCCTTCATTGCGGGGTTTCAGGGGATAGACCACGGACAATATGAGGCCGGTGCGCTCGACGGCATCTCCGGACGGCTTCAGGAGCTGATCTATATCACGCTGCCCAACATGAAGCCACAGCTTTTGTTCGGTGCGGTGATGCAGATCGGCGCCAGCTTTGCCGCCGGTGCAGTCGGACAGGCGCTGCTTAATGCGGCCGGTGCGACCGCCAACGGTGTTTCCACGCAGTACGCCGCCTCGACATTGATTACCCATATGAACGATATGGCGAGTGTCCGCAACGAGATGGGCTATGCCTGCGCCATTGCGGTGCTGCTGTTTCTGATGATGCTGGGCTTCAATGCCCTTGTACAGAAAATTCTCCGTCGCGTGGGAGGTGACTGAGCATGAAACGAATCCTGACATCCCCGAACCGAACGCGCGGCATCGGCTCCAAGGCGGGCACGACGGCGATCTTTCTGATCCTGCTTCTGGCTGGCAGCTTCTCCATGCTGCCGCTGGTGTATTCCGTGGTGCAGTCTGTCAAGCCGATGGAGGAGCTGTTCGTTTTTCCGCCGCGCTTTTGGGTCTCGAATCCGACGGGGGAGAACTACCGCGAGCTGTTTCGCCTGACGGATTCTCTGTGGGTGCCCTTCTCGCGCTATCTGTTCAACAGCATTTTTGTATCTCTGGTCGGCACGGTGGTTTATGTGCTTATCGCCTCCATGGCGGCCTACTCGCTCACCATCGGGAAATTCCGCGGCAAGATGCTGCTTAATCAGATCGTGGTGAAAGCACTGCTGTTTTCCAGTCCGGTTTTGATGGTGTCGCAGTATTTGATTCTTTCCAAGGCGGGAATGCTGAACACCTACTATGCCATGATCCTTCCGACGTTGGCTGCGCCGCTCGGACTGTTTCTTATGCGGCAGTTTATGGAGCAGATGGTGCCCTTTGCGGTAATTGAGGCGGCGCGTATCGACGGCAGTACCGAGTGGCGGACGCTCTGGAAGATCGTTATGCCCATGGTGCGTCCGGCATGGCTGACACTGAGCATCTTTACCTTCCAGTCCCTGTGGGCTGGCGCAGGTGCGGCTTATATTTACAAGGAAGAATTCAAGGTGCTTCCCACGGTTTTGAATCAGATCGCTTCGGGCGGTACGGCACGCGCGGGTGTCGCGGCTGCGGCTGCGGTGCTTCTGATCCTTCCGCCGATCGTATTTTTCCTGCTGGTGCAGCGAAGAGTGATCGAAACCATGTCCGCCTCCGGCATTAAGGAGTAAGCGCGATGAGGAAAAGAATGATAACGTGTTTCCTTTCGGTGCTGCTGCTTGCCGCGCTGATGCTGCATGCGCAGGCAGTGGAGGTGCCCTATGAAAGCTATACCTATGACGCAGAGAATCACGAGCAGCCAGCACCGGCGCTCTATCTGCCGGATTTCTCTGCGGGGTTCGGCACGACGGAGCAGCCCGCAGGATTGACGGATCTTTTTGTCTATGATGGGCTGCTCTATGCGCTCGACGCGGCGCAGAGCCGCCTGCTGGTGCTGGACATGCGGCTGCATCTGCTTGACGAGCTGCACTTCACGGACGAAACGGGTGCGCCGCTGCTGTTTTCGCAGGCACAGGGGCTGTTTGTCTGCGAGGCGGGGATCTATATTTCCGATACGCAGCGACTGTGCGTTGAGCGCTTTGACTGGAGCGGTGTGCGGCAGCGAAGCTATACCAGACCGGATTCTCCGGCGTATGACGCCACGGTTCCCTTTGCGGTCACGCGGGTCATTGTAGACCGCGGCCTGAATGTCTACGCCCTTGTGGACGGAATGTACTCCGGCGCGGTCATGCTGTCGGAAAACGGCGATTTTCTCGGCTTTTTTGGACCGAACGAGGTGGAAATGACCGTGGAGATGCTCGTTGACCAGAGCTGGAAAAAGCTGCTGACCGAGGAACAGAAAAATGCAATGGATCGCTTTGTCCCTATTGCATACACCAGCTTTGATATTGACGGCGAGAACTTTGTTTACACCTGTTCGCGCAATGCCGTCAGCGAAAGCACGCGTGTGCGCAAGCTCAATCCCTCCGGTAAGGGACTCTGGGACGGGAAAAACCTCCTGTTTGGAGATTACATTCCCCAGAGCCAGTGGGTCAGCGGGCTTGCCAACGTGAGTCAGCTCGTGGACGTGGACATTGCGGACAGCGGAATTCTAAGCGTGCTGGACGCTGCGCGCGGACGTGTATTCCAGTATGACCCGAACGGGAAGCTGCTCGGCGTATTCGGCGGCAGCGGCAAGCAGCTCGGAACCTTTGAAAAGGCGGCAGCACTTGAAACCTTCGAAAATTATCTCTTTGTGCTCGACGGAAAGGCGGGGGATATTACGCGCTTTTCCCTGACGGATTACGGCAGACTGATGCGCCGGGCGGTCGGATTATATAACAGCGGCGAGTACGCCGAGGCAAAGCCGGTCTGGGAGGAAATTCTCTCCAGAAACAGCTATTGCCAGCCGGCCTGCACCGGCATCGGCAAGGCGCTGATGCAGGAGGGGGCCTCCGGAGAGGCGCTGTCCTATCTGAAACGGGGGCAGGATCGGGAGGCGTACTCTGAGGCATTTGAGGAATACCGCTTTACCTTTATGCGTTCGCACTTTGCACTGCTGCTTCTTGGTGCGGCGGTATTGGCGGCATTGATCTGGACAGCGATATTTATTTGGAAGAAATACCGCAAGGAAAAAACTTATCACCTATTCATGTTAAAAGCGCCGATTGCAACGCTGGAGGAGCTGCTCTATCAGAAACGGCTTTCCGTCGGATTCTCCAGCGGTGTAGTAGTGTTCTGGTTCCTCCTGGAGATCGTCAAGTATTTTGCGACCGGCTTCCCGTTCAACCGGAATGAAGCAGGTGACTTTAATATTTTCCTTCCGCTGATGACGACCTGCGTGATCTACCTGCTGTTTGTCATCGTCAACTGGTCGGTATCCTGCCTGACGGACGGCCGAGGCACCTTCAAGCAGATCTACTGCGCTTCGGCCTATGTGCTGCTGCCGTATCTTTTGACACAGCTTCTGGTGCTGCTTCTAAGCCAGATGTTCACCCTGGAGGAAAAGCCCTTCCTGACCATGATTTCGCTGGCCGGTTATGTCTGGAGCGGCGCACTGCTTTTAATCGTGATTACGCGGGTGCATGACTTTAGCATAGGCAAGGCCTGCGTGAATCTGCTGCTGACGGCAGTCGGCATCGGAATCGTATTTTTCCTGCTGTTTTTACTGGTCGTGCTCTTTGAGCAGGTGGCGAATCTGATTATTACCATTTTTAACGAACTGACACTGAGGGCGTGAATATGAAAAAATGGATTGCATGTTTCTTGGCGCTCTGTCTCGGCACAACGCTGCTGAACGGCTGCACTGCCGCACCGGCGCAGGCGGCGCAGTCGGCCTCACAGACGGAATTCTCGTCTGAGCCGGTGCAAAGGGGCACCGTGCTGGAGTCCGGCGCACTGCGGGTGAGCATGGGAGAAACACCGAACGAGATCACGGTAACTGATCTCAAAAACGGCGGGCAATATGCTTCCTTCGCGGGTGCGGAGGAAACGGAGACGGTCAAGGGCGTAATGCGGCTGAATCTTCAATCGCTTGTGACCGGCTCGTATTACGATCTGGAGCTGAAAAAGGAGACGGATTTCTACACGGCCAACCCCGAGGTGTCTGCCCAGTGCGCACTTTCACAGGATGGGCAGATTCTGCGAACGGTCTTTACCGTGAAGGACGGCCTTTCTTTTGCGGTGGAGCTTGCACTGCGGGAGGATGCACTGGTCATTCGGATTCCCCGCGAATCCATCTGTGAGACGGATCGGCTGGTGTTCAAAAGGTTTCGTATTGCGCCGAACCTTCTCTCTGCGCAGACGGGACAGAAGGGATATTTCCTCCTGCCGGACGGCTGCGGTGCATTGATGAACTTTGGAAACGGGAAAAAGGGAACATATGACGAACCGGTCTATGGTGTGAACCGGGCGTTCATTTATGAAGCCTATGCCGTTTCCACCGAAACGATCCATCTGCCGGTTTACGGGATGCAGCGCGGCGGAGATACGGCCCTCGCGCTGGTCACGTCCGGTGCTGCCGCTGCACGCATTTTTGCGGCGACAAACGGAAACGAGACTGTGCGCAACCGAGCCTATGCAGCCTTCCTCCTGCGCGAGGAGGACACACAGTATATCACCGCCGATGCGTTTCAGACGGTCGTGGAGGAAACGCTCCATTTGCAGAGCGATTTGGAAGTGACCTATTTCTTCTGCGAGGAAAACGGCGGTTACAGCGCCATGGCACAGCGCCTGCAGGCGTATCTGCTGGCGCGGGGAATGCAGCCGGCACCGGCCGCGCAGACGGTGTTTTTGAGCATCTATGGTGCCGTCAGGGAAAAGCAGAAGATTTTGGGCATCCCGCTTTATGAGAAGGCGGAACAGATTACCTCTGCGCAAACGGCGGCAGAGATCATCGATTGCGTTGCTGCCACCGGCGCGGCGCCGCTGGTGCGGCTTGCCGCATGGGATGAAAACACCGTCATGGGCTACGCGGCAGGGAAGCTTTCGCCGGCAGGCTCAAAGACGGAGCTGAAGAAGCTGCTTGCTCAGTGCGCGGCGCAGGAGGTGCCGGTCTACCTTTCCGTGCCTCTGGCGCAGGCGCAGCGTTCAGGAAAGGGAGTCCGCCTGAAGCGAGATGCGATCCGCAACCTGGCAGGGGAGCTTTCCTGCCAGTATGAATACTACCGTGCCAGCAACTCCGCGGATGAAGGTCGCCCGATTCGCTATCTGCTCGACTGTGCGGTTCTTCCCGAAAGAGCGAAAACCCTGCTGGATTCCGCAGGGGACTGGCAGCTTGCGGGGATTGCGGTCGAGGACATCGCGGGACTCTCCTATGCCAATTATCACAAAGCATGCGCCGCCTCGCAGGTCGAGACCGCAGCAAGGTTTACGGAGACTCTGGAGCTTCTGCACTCCGGTGGTGGGGTGCTGGCAGAAACCGGCTATTTCTATGCGCTGCCCTATGCCGACTTTGTGTTTGGAGCACCGGATCACAGCAGCGGCTTTGAAATTACGGATGCGGAGGTGCCGTTTTACCAGATGGTTCTCAGCGGAGTCAAGGGCTACGCAGGCACGCCGGTCAATCAGGCCGAAAACCGCACGCTGGCGCTTTTGTGCGCCTTGGAGACCGGGGCCAGTCTGCATTATGCGCTGGCCGGTGAGACGGCGGACTTGCAGGGAACGGAGCTGGAGCAGCTCTATGGCGGCGACTGGAATCTTGAAAAAGAGCAAATTTGCAAAGAATTGCAGGACTACGGAGCCGTGCTGGAATGCGTTGCTGGCAGCGCAATTCTCCGGCATGAAATTCTTGCAGACGGTCTGCGCCGCACGCATTACGCAAACGGAATCACGGTGACGGTCAATTACGGCAGCGAATCCGCCGTGGTGGATATGAATGTGATTCCCGCAGAGGGCTATCTGATAGAGAGAGGCGATTTCCGATGAAAAAGAAAAAACTGCGACTGTCCTTCTCCGGACGCCGCGCCCGCAGCGGCTGGCTGTTCTGCCTGCCGTTTCTGATCGGTTTTTTTGTGTTTTTCTTTGTGCCGATGCTGCAATCCATCCGCTACGCCTTTTCCACGCTGCAAATCACGGAAAACGGACTTGAGCTGCGCTTCGTCGGACTGAAGAACTTTACGGAGGCGTTGTTGGCGGACTCGCGCTATGTGCGCGCCATTGCAGGCGCTTTGGGCAGCATGGCGGCAGAGACGGTGCTGATTTTAATGCTGTCTCTGTTTCTCGCAGTGCTCCTGAACCAGAAATTCCGCGGCAGGGCGGTTGCGCGCGTGATCTTTTTCCTGCCCGTGATTATCATGTCCGGCGCGGTGATCGAGATTCTGACGACGGACTATCTCTCCTCACAAATCATGAGCGGGCAGAGCTCGGGAGGCCTGTTCGGCGGGATAGGAAGCTACGAAGTCTTGCTGGCCATGGGAATTCCTTATCAGCTTGCGGAAACCGTGATGCCCTATGTTTATGATATTTTCAATCTGGTGTGGCGTACCGGCGTGCAAATCCTGATCTTCCTGGCTGGACTTCAGACGATTCCTCGTCATCTCTATGAAAGCGCGCGGCTGGACGGCTGCACCGCGTGGGAGTCCTTCTGGAAAATTACGTTCCCGCTGCTGACGCCCATGCTGCTGATGAATACCGTTTACAGCATCATCGATTACTGCACCAGCAGCACCAATCCGGTCATCCGGCTCGTGAACGAGCAGACCTCTGCCATGAACTTCGGCTATGCGTCCGGCCTGACGTGGATGTATTTGGTGGTTGTTCTGGCTGTCGTGGGGATCGTGTACTGGGTGCTCAACCGCAGAACGGTGTATATGGGAGGCTGACTATGAGAGAAAAAATCAAAAAGATCCGGCGAACGCCGTCATTGGCGATCCCATATACTTTTGATTTGCTGAAGGCGCTCTTTCGCACGCTGTTGCTGATCGGACTGAGCGTGGTAATTCTGTACCCTCTGATTTACAGCGTCAGTGTGGCTTTCCGTCCGGCGAAGGAGCTTTACGATCCGCTGGTCGTTCTGGTTCCCAGAACCTTTGTCTGGGATAACATGAAAAATGCCATTCACTACCTCGACTACACTGAAGCCCTGAAAAATTCCCTCGTGCTGGTCGCGCTCTGCACGCTTTTGCAGGTGGTTTCCTGTGCAATGGCGGGCTATGGCCTTGCGCGGTTTCGTTTTCGAGGGAGCAATGCGGTGTTTTTCATGGTCGTTCTGACCATGATCGTGCCGCCGCAGACCGTGCTGATCCCGACATTTATGAATTTCCGCTTTTTTGATCCTTTTGGAGTGGTGAGCCTTTACAATTCCGTCACGGGGAGCGACGTAAATCTCAACCTTGTCAATACGCCGCTGGCCTTTTATCTGCCGGCGATGCTCGGCAGCGGCATCCGTTCCGGCGTGATTATTTTCATCTTCCGCCAGTTCTTTCGTGGCCTGCCAAAGGAGCTGGAGGAGGCTGCGTATCTCGACGGCTGCGGCTCTTTTCGCACCTTCGCGCGGATTATGGCGCCCAATGCGGGCGGCGCATTCCTGATTACGGTGCTGGTCTCCGTGGTCTGGTACTGGAACGACTATGTCTACACCTCGTCGCTTTTGAGCAATTATAAAACGGTGATGAATCAGCTCTACAATCTGAAGAATCACATCGCGCACATTATGGAGTATGAGGTTGGCGCAAGCGCGCAGGAGGGCATCCTGATTTTGCAGGCTGGTGTGCTGCTTTCCATCCTGCCGCCCTTGCTGTTATACCTCCTGCTGCAAAAGTATTTCCGGGAGAGTGTGGAACGATCGGGGATCGTCGGATGAGCCAATATACGGAGGCTTTTGTCATAGACGGAGAAATTTTTCCCGATCCAGGGCAAAAATTGAGAAGAATTGAACAGGAAGTATAATTGTATCCACCGTTTTTGACCACTATAATGTAGATATGAGAATACCACGAGAGGAGCAAACCTATGAAAATCAGACAAATTACTGCACTGATTCTTGTACTGCTGCTGTGCTTTGCTGTGGGCTGCGGCGGCTCGAAGACCCCCGATGCATCTTCCGAAAGCAAGCAGCCAGAAGCACCGGCAGACACCGGACGCACCTACATTGAGGGAACCCGCGCGGACGTCACAGGAATGCCGGAGGTAACTCTGGAGAACGATACCGTTACCATCTACTGCTGGAGCGAATATCTGCCCGAATACACCGAGGACTGGCAGGCATACCGCTTCACGGATTACTATGGCGGCAAGGTCGAGGTCATTGTTTCCTCGGGCGACTACTATGAGAATCTCTACAAGCTGATCGCGGCGGGCGATATTCCGGACATTGTGATCGGTGACGCGCAGAGCTTTCCGGCGCTCATCATGAAGGATCTTGTGCAGCCGTGGGACGAATACGTTGATTTTTCCGACCCGATTTGGGAGCAGACCGGCTCTATGCAGGATATCCAAAAGATGACCTACGACGGGAAAATCTACAACATTACCCATAAAGCGCACAATCTTGGCGTATTGTTCTATAATCAGCGCCTGATCTCTGAGGCCGGCTTGGAAGAACCGATGGAGCTTCAGGCCAGAGGCGAGTGGACGTGGGAGAAATTCCGCGAGTATCTGTACGAAACCACGGCCGACACCAACGGCGATGGCATTACCGATGTCTACGGCCTTGTGAATACCGGCGATTTCCTCACGGCTTTCTTTGCAAGCACCGGCGACCTTTACATTGAGTATGAAAACGGAACATATACCAATAACATCAAGAGCACCAAAATTCAGGATGCTGCTAACTTTATCTACGGCATCGGCCCGAACGGAGATCAGCTCGTTGATCTCGGAAATGCAACGACGGAATTCCTAAACGGAAAGGCGGCCTTTGTCTATACGAATGACTACCGCGGTTATATCGACTACGCAGACCTTTGGCAGACCGACGGCATCGGTATCGTGCCGCTGCCTAAGTACAGCGGTGCCGACGAGCAGTATCAGGCGTCTCTGACCGACCATTTCTGGCTGATGAAGGGCGCGAAGAATCCCAAGGGCGCGGCACTTCTGGTGCTTGCGGAGCAGTATGATTCCGTGCTGAACGCCAATCCGGACGCCGAATCTCCCACGGAGGCGGCGATTGCAGAGTGGATGGGTCATGGATTTACAAGGCAGGCCGCTGAGGCAGTTGTTGCCATGCAGGAAATGCCGACGAAAATCCTCTGGACGAGAAACATTCCTCTGCCTGACGGCTATGTGGAATTCCGCGCGATGGATACACCATGGCTCACCCTCGCCGATACGGTGAGCGGCTCGGTCGATCAGGCAATTAAGGACGCTATGCAGCCACAATAACATAGCCGAAGGAGATAGAGAGATGAAAAACTGGAAAAGCGTGCTCAGAACGGCCGCTGCTGCGCTTCTTTCCCTGAGCATCATAATCACCGGCATCTGTATCCCTGCAAAAGCAGAGGAGCCGACCTCTGATGAGAACCGCACTGCGGGCGCGGTGGTTACCGGCCTGAAGGGCATCAACCTGATGGACAATCCCGGTTTTGAAAACGGCTATGAAAACTGGGGCAGAAATGAAGCTCTGGTCACGGAGAATACCGACACGGCCTTTACGCACAGCGGCGCAAAGAGCTATAAGGTCACGGCAGGCGTGGAAGGAGAGGCTTATGCCTACTGCGTTGATACCGCGACTTACAACCGCAATGCGGCGTTTACCGCCGGTATGTGGGTCTACCTGAGCGATCCTGCCGATGCGGACAAGGTCACGATCCACCTTGAGCGCCACAACGCAGCTGCCGCAACCGTGCAGGCGCACCCCGCCGCCCAGTCCGGCTGGCAGCGTGTGAGCGTGGACGGCGAAGCGACGACCGGCACCACCGCGCACGCGATCAAGTTCACCGTCTCCGGCGGGACGGTGGGGGACATCTACTTCGATGATGCCTACCTCTACTGCGCCGACGCGGAGAGCATCAATCTCATTCGCAACGACGGCTTTGAGAGCAACAAGGACGCATGGGGCGGCGATTTTGAAGTTACCGCCGAGGAAGCTTATGCAGGAAACAGCAGTGCGAAGATCACCGGCGAGAAGGATCTGTTCCAGGCCTCCGGCTGGTGGCCGAACAAGGCCTCCGTCAACACCGGCGAAACGCTCTATTTCTCTGCATGGGTCAAGAGCGGTGAGAACGCGGGGACCCTGAAGCTCCGGACCGAGGTCAAGGCTGACGGCCTTGCGGACGATAACCTCTGGACGGAAGCCGAGATCAACGATACCAAGGGGGAATGGCAGCAGCTCGTGCTGACGATCCCTGCACCCGCGGCACGGGTCAGTGAAATTCTGTTCCATGTCAATACTTGGGGCGAGGGCGTGTTCTATGTCGACGGAGTACGCGTTAATGCGGTAGACCCGAATGCAAAAGAGGCTCCTCCCGCTTCTGAGGAAAGCCGCAGTGCCGGTACGGTCGTCACCGGCCTGAAGGGCATCAACCTGATGGACAACCCCGGTTTTGAAAACGGCTATGAAAACTGGGGCAGAAATGAATCTCTGGTCACGGAGAATACCGACACGGCCTTTACGCACAGCGGCGCAAAGAGCTATAAGGTCACGGCAGGTGCAGAGGAGGAAGCCTTTGCATGCTGCACGACGACAGCGACCTATAACCGCAGTGCTGCCTGCACGGCCGGTTTGTGGGTATTCCTGTTTGACGCAGCCGATGCCGAAAAGGTAACGGTACTTGTAGAGCGCCCCGCAGGGGAAAGCCTCAGCGTGCACCCCGCTGCACAGACCGGCTGGCAGCGCGTGCTGTTGGACGTCCCTGCTGCGGAAAATACCGAACGCCACACCCTGAAATTCGTCGTGGCGGCCGGTTGCTCGGGCGATGTCTATTTTGACGATGCGTTCCTTTATACCACTGACGATAACAGCGTGAACCTCATCCGCAACGAGAGCTTTGAGAGCAATAAGGACGCATGGGCAGGCGAATTTGAAAACTCTGCCGAGCAGTCTCACAGCGGCTCGTTCAGCGCGAAGCTCACCGGCGCGCAGAGTGCTTTCCAGGCCTCCGGCTGGTGGCCGAACAAGGCTTCTGCCAATTCCGACGGAACGTTGTATCTCTCTGCGTGGGTCAAGGGAGGAGAGAATGCAGGCGGCATTCGTCTGCGTGCGGAGGTGAAAACTGCCTCCGGCGTCAGCGATTACTATTCCAAGATGGTCAGCGGCACGACAGAGGACTGGAAACTGCTGACGGTGGCCGTTCCCTGTGAGGGTGTACAGGTGCAGGAGCTGCTTGTCCATATCACGGCGACCGGCACCGGTGTGTTCTATGCAGACGACCTCAAGCTCAACGCGGTCAAGCCGCAGGATGACCCGGATGATGCCCCCGTCGATCCCGCGTTTGAAAGCGCCATTCTGCGAAATGCCAGCTTGGAGGAGCTGAACGGCGACGGTACTATCACCCATTGGGACATCTGGCCGGGCAATCCGGCTGAGGGCGAGCGCAAATTCCAGATCGTCAGCGATGCGCATACCGGCACGCAGTCTGTCCGTATCGATCTTCACAATGGGAACAAGCAGGCGATTTATCAGTATTGCGTGGACACGAGCGCCTTTGATTTCAACGAATCCTATCGTGCCTCCGTCTGGATGAAGCTGAAGGATCTCAAGACCTCCGAGCTGACGCTTACGGTCAAACGCAGAGATTCCAACGGCAATGAGCACAATATTTCCACAAATCTCCCGACGGCAACTACCGACGGCTGGGTGCTGTTCACCCTCGATGCTCCGAAGGTCAAGGGCGCGACGATCGTGCAGTACGACGTGGTCGTGGACATCGGCACAGGCTCGGGCAGCGTCTGGCTGGACGATTTTGATCTGGTTCCTGCGGATTTGGATGTTGTGGATCCCGGTCTGACGGGAAGCGGCCTCCTGCGCAATCCCAGCTTGGAGAATTTGAACGGCGACGGCACGGTTACGGACTGGGATGTCTGGCCCGGAAATCCTGCCGAGGGTACACGCAGATTTGCGGTCGTCACGGACGTGATCCACAGCGGCGGCAAGGCGCTGCGTGTTGAGCCGGTCTCCGGAAATGCCCATGCGGTCTATCAGTATTGCACCGATACCGGGCGCTTTGATTTCAACGGCAGCTATATTGCCTCCGTCTGGATGAAGCTGGAGAATGTTCAGGTTTCGAATTTGACCATCGGCGTAAAACGAAAGGCCTCCAACGGCTCGGAATACAATGTCTATCAGACGCTCCGGCAGGGGACGACGGACGGCTGGGTGAAGGTTCAGGTAGAGGTCCCCGGCCTGATCGGCGCAACGATCACGCAGTACGATGTGATCGTGGACATCGGCACAGGCTCCGGTAGAATCTATCTTGACGATTTTGATCTCACACCTGCCGCGCTGGAGAAGCAGGAAATCAAAACGCCGCTGATTACCGATAGCCTTCTGCGAAATCCCAGTCTGGAGACGCTGAATCCTGACGGCTCCGTACTGGACTGGGATGTCTGGCCCGGCAATCCGGACGAGGGCGTCCGCAACTATGAGGTCACGAAGGATTCCCACAGCGGCGACCATGCCATCCGCGTGAATCTGGAGTTCTCCAACGCACAGGCGGTTTATCAGTATTGCATAGATCCCGGCCGGTTTGACTTTAATGCGGATTACATTGTTACGGCCTATTTCCGCATGGAAAATGTGGCGGTCTACGACGGCAACGGCGTTACGCTGGGCGTGAAACGCACGGACAGCCTCGGCAATGTGCATGTGACCAAAACGGACGTTGCGACGGGTACCTCGGACGGCTGGTTCAAGGTCACGCTGGAGGCGCCTGCCTTTGACGGCGTGGAGATCGTGCAGTATGACGTGATCGTGGACATTGGCGCAGGCAGCGGTTCGGTGTATATGGACGATTTTGACCTGACGCCTGCGGAATTGGAGAATCTCCCCAATCCGAATGCGGAGCCTGAGGAGAAGCCCAAGGACAACAACGGCATTGACATGACTCCCGTACAGCCGGAAGAACCTGCGCCCGTGGAACAGCCGCAGGAAAAGAGCGGTGTTCCCGTGTGGGTCATCGCGGTCATTGCGGTGGGCGCAGTTCTGCTGATCGGCGGCATCGTGTTGCTTGTTCGAAAGAAAAAGCGCGGCTGACGTGTCCTGTCCTCAAAAAATAAAGCATAGAAGCCTTCGAGCGAAGCATCCTCCAACGGCGAGTTTGCGCGGAGCTTCAAAACAGGCAAACAGCCGCCGGATACGGTCGTTCCGTATCCGGCGGCTGCATTTTGCGCGGGAATTACTTCATGTTGCGCTCGTAAGCCTCGATCATCTTCTTGACCATCTGGCCGCCGACGGAACCGGCCTCGCGGGAGGTCAGGTCGCCGTTGTAGCCCTGCTTCAGGTTGACGCCGACTTCGTTGGCGGCTTCCATCTTGAACTTGTCCATCGCTTCGCGAGCTTCGGGAACGTTGATCTGGTTGGTGTTTTTCATCGTTTCTCATCTCCTTATTTTTTGAGGGGGATCAAATGGAATGATTTGATTCCTCGCTCGTAGTATTTCCGGCGAGCGTTTGAATATCAATGACAATTTTTGCGTGTTTTTCAAGAGAAAGCCTTTTGGCCACTTGCGGTGCAAGCACCGATGTGCTATACTGTCTCGGTTATCGAATATAAATAAATAGGAGACGTGATTTCCGATGGAGACCAGAACGGAGGGTGCGCTTGCACACGGCCCGCTCGGCAGGCAGATCCTGCGCTTCAGTCTGCCGTTGATGCTCTCGAACGTCCTTCAGGTGCTTTTTAATATGTCAGACATTGCCGTGGTCGGTCGCTTTTCCGGGCCGGAAGCGCTTGGTGCGGTTGGCTCAACGGCTACGCTTGTCACGCTGTTCACCGGCTTCTTGATCGGCATGGGCAGCGGCGTGAACGCGCTTGTCGCGCGTTATCTTGGTGCGGACAGCCGCGAGGAGACCGACCAGACCGTCCATACGGCAGCAATCTTGTGCCTGATCGTCGGCGGCGTGCTGCTGGCGCTGGGCATGGTGCTTGCACGCCCGCTGTTGGAGCTGCTGCACACAAAGAATGAGCTGATTGATGGCGCGACGCTGTATCTTCACATTTACTTTCTCGGCATGCCTGCCATGGCGCTGTATAACTATGGCAACGGCGTTTTGAGCGCGGCGGGAGACACGCGCCGACCGCTGGTATTCCTGCTGATCGCAGGAATCTTGAATGTCGCGCTGAACCTCTTTTTCGTCATCGTCTGCAACATGAGTGCCGACGGCGTCGCGCTGGCGAGCATCCTGTCGCAGTATTTGTCTGCGGTTTTGATTTTAATCGCGCTGTTCCGCAGTCATGAGGATTATGCGCTGCACTTGAAAAAACTGCGCTTGCACGGCGAAAAAAGTCGGATGCTGCTTACGCTCGGCTGCTCTGCGGGCTTTCAGAATGCGATTTTTTCCATTGCGAACCTCTTTATTCAGGGCGCTGTGAACAGCTTTCCGACGGTCGTTGTGGAGGGTAACTCCGCAGCCTCGAATGCAGATGGCCTCGTCTATGACGTTATGGCAGCGTTCCACACTGCATGCGCCAGCTTCATTGGCCAGAACTACGGCGCCGGTCACCGTGACCGCGTGCGCAAGAGCTATTTGATCAGTCTGACGTATTCCTTTGCGCTTGGCACGGCGTTGGGCCTTGCGTTGGTATTCTTTGGCGAGGGATTTCTTGCGCTCTTTACGGACGATCCTGCCGTAGCGCAGGAGGGTATGGCACGTCTGCGCGTGATGGGCTTCTCCTATGGCATTTCCGCATTCATGGATTGTACCATTGCGGCCTCGCGAGGCCTCGGCAAGTGTGTTGTACCGACGATTATCGTGATTGCAGGCTCCTGCGTGTTCCGTGTCATTTGGGTGTATACCGTGTTTGCGTATTTCAGGACGCTGATGTCACTTTATTTAATGTATGCCTTCTCGTGGACGATTACCGCCGTGGCAGAGATTATTTATTTCCGCATCACTTATCGCAAGCAAATGACGGTTTTCTCACAGGAAAGCGGACAAAAAGCATTTACATCGTAGCTAAATTCGTGTAAAATAAGGGCACGAAAGAAGGTGATCTTATGGATCAGGACGAAAAACTGATCGAGGATATTAAAAAACTGCTTGGCGACGATCCAACCGAGGAGGATCCTTATGAAAAGGGGTTTGCCGACAAGCTCTATGAGGACGAGGACGACCAGTCGGAGGACTATGGCGAAAAGAGCCAACCGGCCATCCATGCCTACAATGCCGATTACCGCCAGCCTGCACCGCGCCAGCGTGCTTACGAGCCGCGTTCGCGGGAGGAGGCCACGCAGCGCTACTCGCCGGTGAAGGAGAACGCACCGGAACAGCGCCATGCCGTGCCGTCGAAAAAGCCGTGCGCAGAGCGGCAGGAACGGCTTGAGGAACCGGAGGAAATGCCGTCCGAGCAGCCGAAGAAAAAGAAAAAGCGCGGTAAGGGCTTTTTGAAGTTCCTGCTGATCGTGGCTTTGATTTTGGCGCTACTGACGGGTGTGCTGTTTCTGATTGCAAAGCAGCCGACGGATGAAAATTGCGACCTTACCCGCAAACGCGGCAGCTCGACGATTCTTCTGGCTGGAACGGACGCCTCGGGCGACCGCACGGATACCCTGATGCTGCTGAACGTCAACCGCAAGAGCGGCAAGGTCAGCCTTATGAGCATTCCGCGCGACACCAAAGTCAATTCCACCTATACGCCGCACAAGATCAACGGCGCATACATCGCCAACGGCAAGGGCGAGGAGGGTATGGACGCGCTGCTGGAATATGTTTCCGAATGCGTGGGCTTCCGTCCGGATGGGTACATGTTGATCGATCTGAATGTGTTTGTCGAGCTGGTCGATCTGATGGGCGGCGTGCGCTTTGACGTGCCCTGCGATATGTACTATAACGATCCAACGCAGGATCTTTATATCAATCTGACAGCAGGAGAGCAAACACTCAACGGTGAGCAGGCGATGGGACTTGTTCGTTTCCGTTCCGGTTATGCAATGGCTGATTTACAGCGCGTGAATGTCCAGCGTGATTTTCTCTCCGCCGCAATGCACCAATGGCTCAGCGTGAAGAATCTGTTCCGCCTGCCGAAGGCACTCAAGCTCCTGATGGACAACACCTTTACCGATCTGAGCATGGAAAACCTGCTCTGGCTGGGTGAGTCCGTCCTGCTCTGCGGAACGGGCGATATGCAGATGATGACCATCCCAAACTACCTTTCCGACGGCGGTGAATATGTTATCGTCAACGGCGACGAGTTGCTGCCCATTATCAACGAGTCGTTTAATCCCTATGAAAAGGACGTCACCTGGGACGACCTCTACATTGCGTATTAACATGGACGATTTCAAACGACTGACCGGCCGCTGCGCCGGCAGGCCGCAGGACACGCGTCCTGCGGCCGAAACGCAGTGCTATGATCTGCTTGACAGCTTAGGGATTGCTTATTTTCGCGTCGATCATGATCCGGCGATGACCATTCCCATGTGTCACGAGGTCGAAAAGACGCTTGGCGCGCCCATCTGCAAGAATCTGTTCCTTTGCAATCGGCAGAAAACGCAGTATTATTTGCTGCTTTTGACCGGCGATAAGGTATTCAAGACCAAATTTCTCTCGCAGCAGCTTGGCTGTGCACGCGTTTCCTTTGCACCGGAGGAGAATATGCGGGTAATGCTTGACGTAACACCGGGGTCAGCGACGGTTCTCGCACTGCAAAACGACAGGGAACACCGTGTGCGTCTTGTCATTGACCGCCCTGTTTTGAACGCGCCGATGTTTGCCTGCCATCCCTGCCGGAATACCTCGACCGTTGCGTTCCCGACCACCGAGCTTACAGAGAAAATTCTGCCCGCGATTGGCATTGAACCCACGGTCGTCGATCTGCCGGAGGAGCTATAAGATGGCCGGCCGCTTTGCGCCAAGCCCGTCCGGTCGGATGCACTTGGGAAACGTTTTTTCTGCGCTTCTTGCGTGGCTTTCTGCCCGGGCTGCGGGAGAAGAATTTGTCCTGCGCATCGAGGATCTGGACCCCGCGCGCTGCCGGCCGGAATACATCGAGCTGCTCCGTGACGATCTTCGCTGGCTCGGCCTCGACTGGGATAGGGAAATGCCCATGCAGAGCACTCGGACACCCGTCTATGCCGCAGCCTTTGAACGCCTGCGTGCACAGGGCCTGCTTTATCCCTGCTTCTGCACGCGAAACGAGCTGCACGCGGCCTCCGCGCCGCATGCCTCAGACGGCACGCCCGTCTATGCCGGTACCTGCCGGAACCTGACGCAGGCGCAGATCGCCGCGCAGACGCGCAAACCGGCTTGGCGCATCCACGTTCCGGATGAAACGATTTCCTACACGGACGGCGTTTACGGCGAGATTTCCCAGAGACTTTCTACTGAATGCGGGGACTTTATCCTGCGCCGCTCCGACGGCGTGTATGCATACCAGCTTGCAGTCGTCTGTGACGATGCACTTGGCGGTATTTCACAGGTCGTGCGCGGGCGAGATCTGCTGTCCTCCACGCCGCGCCAGCTCTGGCTTTTTGAAAAGCTGGGCTATGCCGCGCCGAAGTATTTTCATGTTCCGCTGCTCGTTGCGCCGGACGGCCGCCGCCTGAGCAAGCGCGAACGCGACCTCGATCTATCGCGTTTGCGTGCACGCTGTACGCCCGAATTGCTGATCGGAAACCTTGCGTTTCTTGCAGGATTGCTGCCTGCGCCCTGCGCCGGCACCGCACGGGAGCTGATTGAAATTTTTGACTGGAAAAAGATTCGCCGAGAGGATCTTGTGATTACCGGCGATTTTTTGTCGTAAACGGTTGAAAAAACTGCCGTGAATTGCTATAATACTGTTTTGTTAGAACAGACTCATTTTGAAAGGATGATTCTTTTATGTACAAGATCGTTCGCAAGAAGGAGCTGAACTCCGCAGTCACCCTGATGGAGATCGAAGCGCCCTTTGTTGCAAGAAAGGCGAAGGCCGGTCAGTTCATCATCTTCCGCGTAGATGAAGCGGGTGAGCGCGTGCCTCTGACCATCGCCGGTTACGACCGCGAGAAGGGCACCGTCAGCATCATCTTCCAGAAGGTCGGCCTGACCACCAAGATGCTCGGCGAGATGAACGAGGGCGATTATATTCACGACTTCGTCGGCCCGCTCGGTCACCCCACGCAGACGGAAGGCATCAAGCGTGTCTGCGTCGTCGGCGGCGGTGTCGGCTGCGCCATTGCGCTGCCCTCCGCGCAGGCGTTTAAAGAGGCCGGCTGCGAGGTCGATGTCATCGTTGGCTTCCGCAACAAGGACATCGTCATTCTTGAGGACGAATTCCGCGCTTGCAGCGATCATCTCTATCTCATGACGGACGATGGCTCCTACGGTGAGCACGGCTTCGTCACCGTCAAGCTCCAGCAGCTTCTCGAGGCCGGGACGCAGTATGACGAGGTGCTTGCCATCGGCCCCATCCCCATGATGAAGTTCGTCGCAAAGACCACCGAGCCGTTCGGCGTCAAAACCATCGTGTCTCTCAACCCCATCATGGTCGACGGCACCGGCATGTGCGGCGGCTGCCGCGTCACGGTCGGCGACGAGGTCAAGTTCGCCTGCGTTGACGGTCCGGACTTCGACGGTCATAAGGTCGATTTTGCCGAGCTGATGAACCGCAACGGCGTTTACCGCGATCAGGAAGCCGAAAACGAGAAGAACCATATGTGCCGCATCGAAAAGATCGGCAAAGAGCTGATCAAGTAAGGGGGAGAAATCATGCCGAATATGTCTTTGACCAAGACTCCCATGCCCGAGCAGGAGCCGAACGTCAGAAATCAGAATTTTAAGGAAGTCTCGCTGGGCTACACCGCCGAGATGGCCGTGGAGGAAGCCAAGCGCTGCCTGCACTGCAAGAATCCGAAATGCGTCGAAGGCTGCCCGGTGAATATCCGCATTCCGGAGTTTATCGCCAAGGTCAGTGAGGGCGATTTCGCTGCCGCTTATGAGATTATTACCTCTACCAACGCACTGCCCGCACTGTCCGGCCGTGTCTGCCCGCAGGAATCGCAGTGCGAAAGCAAGTGCGTGCGCGGCGTGAAGGGTGAGCCGGTCGCCATTGGCCGCCTGGAGCGTTTCGTTGCGGACTGGTATCGCGAGAATGTCAACAAAATGCCCGAAAAGCCTGAAACGAATGGCATCAAGGTTGCTATTGTCGGCTCCGGCCCCTCCGGCCTGACCTGCGCGAGTGAGCTTGCCAAGAAGGGCTACGAGGTCACGATTTTTGAAGCGCTGCACACCGCTGGCGGCGTTCTGGTCTATGGCATTCCCGAGTTCCGTCTGCCGAAGGCCATCGTGGCCAACGAGGTTAAGAAGCTTGAGGCCATGGGCGTCGAGGTCATGACCAACATGGTCATCGGTAAGGTTCTTTCCGTGGACGAGCTGTTTGAAATGGGCTTCAAGGCCATTTTCGTCGGTTCCGGCGCCGGTCTGCCGATGTTCATGCACATCGAGGGCGAGGAGCTCAAGGGCGTTATGTCCGCCAACGAGTACCTGACCCGCATCAACCTGATGAAGGCCTATACCGAAGCCAGCGATACGCCGGTCATCCGCTCCAAAGCGGTTGCCGTTGTCGGCGGCGGCAACGTGGCCATGGACGCAGCGCGCTGCGCGAAGCGCCTGGGTACGGAGCATGTGTACATCGTCTATCGCCGCGGCGAAGCCGAAATGCCTGCCCGTCTGGAAGAACTGCACCATGCCAAGGAAGAAGGCATCGAGCTGAAGACCCTCTGCAACCCCACCAAGATCCTCGACGATGGCAATGGCCGCGCCGGTGCGATCGAATGCATCCGCATGGAGCTGGGCGAGCCGGACGCCTCCGGACGCCGCCGTCCCATCGCCATCGAGGGCAGCGAGTTCCAGTTGGAGGTCGATACCGTTATCATGGCGCTCGGTACCTCTCCGAACCCGCTGATCCGTTCCACCACGCCGGGCCTTGAGACCAATAAAAAGGGCTGCCTTATCGTCAATGAGGACAATATGACCACCCGCGAGGGCGTCTATGCCGGCGGCGATGCCGTGACGGGCGCTGCGACGGTCATCCTCGCCATGGGCGCGGGCAAGAAGGCTGCCGCCGCGATCGATGCGAGCTTTCAAAAATAACGTATAAAAGCAGAAACGCTTTCCCATAATATGGGAGACGAAGCCTCCGTCGGCTTGGCCGGCGGAGGTATTTTTTACGGGAGGGTGTTTCTATGAAGGTGAAGGACGTTATGACACGGCGGATCGTTTCCGTCGCGCCGGAGGAAAGCGCCGCGGTCGCGGCGCGGCTTTTGGCACGGTACAATGTTGGTGCGCTGCCGGTCTGCACGGCCGAGGGGCGGCTCAAAGGGGTAGTGACCGACCGCGACATCGTGCTGCGCTGCGTTGCAGCGGAGGAAGAGCCGTCGCGCACAAAAATATCCGAAATCATGACGCGTCGCGTCGTTTCCGTGGATGCGGGCGAGCAGGCAGAAGCCGCCGCACAGATCATGGCGCGCGAACAGATCAGGCGCTTGCCGGTCGAGCAAAACGGCAAGCTTGTCGGCATGGTCTCACTGGGCGACCTCGCGGTTGTGCCGGATTTTTCCACCGAGGCTGCAAGCGCACTGTGTGAGATTTCCGCAAACGAGAAGCGGCTGTGACTTTTCTGCGGCATCGGACTGCGGCAATACGGCCTGCTGTGCGGGTGATGCAATGGCATTACCCGCATATATTTTGTGCAATTCCGGAAAAATTTGCACAAGCACTTGATTTTTGCATTGATTTATTGTAAAATTAGTACACATATTAAAAATGATACAGGTGGTGATGCGATGTCCATCAGACAAGGCTCAATTGAAACCAGACACCGTATTCTTTCGGTCTGCGCCCGTCTCTTTGTGGAGCAGGGCTATAAGCAGACGACCGTCAGTCAGATCGTCGAGGAGGCCGGTGTGGCACGCGGCAGCTTTCAGAATTTCTTCCGTACCAAGGACGGCGTTTTGATGGAATTTGTCGAAGCGATGTTCGGAGGACAGTTCGGCGCTGCACGCAGCATCGCAGGAAGTCAACTCCCGCCGCTTTACATTTATGCCGTCGAGACGTGCATTCAGCTAACGCTCACGGAGATGAACGAAAACCTGCGGGAAATTTACATCGAAGCCTACTCCTTGCCGAACACCTCGGAGTATATTTATCTGCACACGACGGCGGAGCTGACGCAGATCTTTGGTGCGTATTTCCCGGACTACGCGGAATGCGATTTTTATGAACTGGAGATCGGCACAGCGGGCCTGATGCGAAATTATATGACCAAAAAATGCGACCTCCATTTCCCATTGGAGCGCAAGCTCGAGCGCTTTCTGGAATCGTCCCTTCGGGTGTATAAAGTCCCGGAGGAGGAGCAGCGGCGCGTGCTCGCTTTCATTGCTGGACTCGACATAAAGGCCATCGCATCCGAGGTCATGCAGAAGCTCTTTACCATGCTCGAAATTAAGTTTGATTTTTCCCTGACAAAAACGGAGGTAACGCAATGAAAACACGCATTCTGAGCATCATTCTGACGGTCTGCATGATCGTTGGTCTCCTGCCGACGCTTGCGCTGGCAGAGACGATCACGCCGATCAAAGACCCGGATGACCCGATCATCATCAAGCCGTTTAACCCCAACCCGGGCGAGGGCGGCGAGCCAAGCGGCACCGACCTGCTGACGCAGATGGAGCAGCAGACCGCAGAAGTCCCGGAGGACGCGCTGCTGCCCTATGAAAAGACCGAGGAGCCGCTCGTCCTCGTGGAAAAGAACGAGCTTTATATGTTTACAAACGGGCCGCTGGGCGCCGCAATCTATACGGAAAACGCCGACTCAGGCGCACAGAAGGCCATCGGACTCTTTTCAGAGGGGCTCAAGCGGCTGCGTTTCACAAAAGCTGTTGCCTTTGACCCCACGGGAAGCGGAAAGCGGAATCACATGGCGATCCTTGGCTTTTATCCGGCCAGCGGAAACAAAAACGGCGCTGCATATCTGTACATCATCAACGCGGACACCGACACCCTGGTCAAGAGCTACGAGTTGGATAAGGACTGGTTCGGCTGGATCGGCGAGCTGACGACCGTGGACGCCAACAACTTCTTTGCCATCACCGCCGGCGACTATAACGGCGACGGCCGCGATTCTCTGGTCGTCTACTGCACGACCTTCCGCGGCGACGGCAGCAACGCCCTCAAGGAGATCAGCTACGACGGAAAAAACTGGAGCAACCCGGTATACATCTCCGTCTCCCGCAAGGGACACGAGCTGTTCAACAAGACATACATGGAGAAAGAGCTTTATAAGTCCTATGCCCTGTGCAACAAGCTCTCCGTCGCGCTGGAAAGCGGCGACGTCAACGGCGACGGCATTGACGATCTCGTCGTCGTCTCCGCTGCAAACAAAATCTCCGATAATTATGCCAACGATGGAGCGAAAACTGCGACGATCCCGATGGTGGCTGTGGCGAAGGGCCAGAAGGGCACGAAAAACATCGGTGAGCTGAGCGTGCAGCGGTATGAGCCGGATACCAGCACATGTATGGTCACGCCGGACGTCTCCATCGGCGATATCAACGGCGACGGCATCAACGAGGTCGTGGTCGCCGGCGTTTACCAGGTATACCATGACCTCGAACCCTCAGATAACGGCCTGGTAGGCTATTGGGTCCTCAACTGTGAGTGGACGCCGACCCGAATCAGCAAAGAGTGGGTCCTGTCGGTCGATAACGGAGAGGTTTCCGCCATCAGCATGGGCGACAGCATCCGCACAGACGAAAGCAACTGGCAGCAGTTCTCCACGGAGTGCGTCAGCCTTGACGGCAAGGGGACGAGGGATTACGTCTTCCTCAACGGCTATTTCTACCAGTGGAATGATTCCGGCAAAAAGCTGGTGCGCGCCTCCGGCTCCGATGCGCTGGACCAGAAGAGCAACCAGAACGACAGCAATTTTGCCTTCAACTTCCTTGTGACGCACTGCAACGGCACGGACGTCAACGAGGTCTTCATCCGCAGCGCCGCGGTTGGCAATTTCTACGGCAGCGACGGCGGCAAGGAGGGCATCTCCCTGATCGTTGGCTTTAAGACCAACAAGGATAACAAATACTTCATGAAGAAGATCGACATCTACAAGGATGATTCCGGCAGATGGGTTCAGAAGGGCGGCAACTCCGGTTATCTTTATTTCAACCAATCTGTGGGAGACAGCATTTTTGCCGGTGACTTCCTCTGTCCGATCGACATCGGCAACGACAGCGTCATTCTCCGCTACCGTACCACGCTCAGCGCCTACACCGACCCGAACGTCGTGGCCTTCCTGCAGGCGGCGCCCTATTTCTATGAGCTGGGCGCGGGCAACAGCGTCACCTCTTACAGCTACTCCGAGAGCTACACCCAATCTACCTCCACCGGCAAGGAATTTTCCTGCGGTGTCGGCGTTTCGGCGAGCTTTGAAACGCCCGTTCTGAAAACCGAGGTGGAAACCTCACTCACGTCCAACATCAGCGAGGAATTTACCGAATCGCGCACGACGGAATTCAGCACCACCTTTGAGGCCAACGACAAAAACCAGGTCATCCTCCGCCGAACACTGCTCTACCTCTATTGCTACGACCTTCTGACGGGCTTTGACGAAAACGGCGAACCGATCTTTGACGAGTGCGGCGTGACCCTGTCCGTGCCGCAGTACCCGGTTCTGATGTCCCTGTCCATGGAGCAGTACGACGAATTCGCGCAGGCGTACAATGAAAAATACGGCGCGGGCAGCAGCGGCTATCCGTCCTACTACCTCGACCTGATCTCCAAAAACGACGGCGCGCTGCAAAAGAAGTACTTCCTCAACAATGAGGGCAACCCCTATGCCTATGCGGCGGATGTTTCCAAGTACGCCAACGGCTTCAACATGAGCCAGAACAATGTCTGGATGGGCTTGTCCCACTCCGGCGGCACCTCCCAGCTGGCCTACAGCACCTCCGTCGGCACGGAGCGCAGCAAGACCGCGTCGGACGGTGTGTCCGTCAATCTGTCCGTCTCTGTCGGGTCGAGCTTTATGGGCTTCGGCGCGTCCGTGGGCGTCAGCTCCAGCCTGTCCTCCCTACGCTCGAAAGGCGTGTCTACCGCGCAGGTCACGACCACCCAGACCGGCGGCTCCGTGCAGAATCTGGACGCTGACCGGAATAATTATGGCTTTGACTGGCAGCTCATCGGCTGGAAGACCGAGCCGGCCGACAGCCTGTTCAAGGACGTTCCCTTCGTCGGCTATGCGGTCAAGAATGTCTCCGCGCCCATGGCCTTCGTCAACGACCTGAAATGTACCTATACGGGCAATCCGAGCGAGGTGGTTCTCTCCTGGACTGCACCGCCGGATCAGGAGGGACGTATTCCTGCCAGATACTTCGAGGCCTACCGCACGGACGGAGGAAAACGCGAGATGATCCGGGGTACCAATGGAACAAGTTTCACCTACAAGTGCACGGATCTGACGGCCAGCTTCGTCGTCGTGGCTCAGGATGGGGAAGGCAAAACCCGCAGCGCGGACTCCAATGAGGTCACGGCCATCTTCGCCCTGACCGAGCCGCAGGTGCGTGCGCTGATCGAGCAGACCAGCGGCAGCATCGACGCTGCGATTGCGGCCCTGAAGGCGTCACTCGAGACCGGTCAGGCTGAGGCCATCGCCAAGGCTGTTGCCGATCTCACGTCAGCTTATCAGGCAGCCGACGAGGTGCTTAAAGCTGAGATCGGTAAGGATATGAAGGCACTGGAGGACAAGCTCGCGGCTGCTGACGCCGCTTTGCAGGCAGCGATCGATCAAGTGCAGGCAAACCTAGACAAGGCAGTCGAAAACCTGACCAAGCTGATCGAGGATAACGAAGCTGCGAATGCCGAAGCGCTGCAAAAGGCCGTAGCTGACCTGACCGCAGCCTATCAGGCGGCTGACGCGCTCCTAAAGGCCGATATTGACGGACTTTCCGCCAATCTTACTACGTTGGCAGAAAAGCTGACCAAAGCCGACGGAGCGCTGCAAAACGCCATTGATGCCGTACAGGTAAACCTCAACAAGGCCATTGAAGACCTGACAAAGCTCATCAATGACGGTGATGCAGCCAACGCCGAGGCGCTGGAAAAGGCAATTGTCGACCTGACCGCCGCCTATCAGGCAGCCGACGAGCTGTTAAGCTCGGACATTACCGATCTCGGCGGCAAGCTGACCGTCCTCGAGGGCAATCTGCAGCAGACAAAGGAGCTTCTCCAGCAGGCGATTACGACCGTGCAGGCGAATCTGGAAAAGGCCATCGAGGAGTTGACCAAGGCGAGAGCCGAGGGCGATGCAGCCAATGCCGAGCGCCTGAATGCCGCAATCGACGCGCTGACCAAGGCCTATAAGGCGGCCGACGAGCTGCTCAAGTCCGACATCAAGGCACTTGAAGAATCCACGAAGCAGAATCTCTCGCAGACACGCAGTGAGCTCGAGCAGGAGATCGCGGATCTGAAGGGCGAATTACAGACGCTCAAGGGGCAGTTTGAGGCGCAGAATCTGGAAAACAGCAAGACCATGCAGGCGCTGGCTGCAACCGATGCTGCGCAGCAGGAGGATCTGCATTCACTGCGGATTCTTGCGGCGGCCGGCCTGTGCATCTCGATTCTTTCCTTCCTCGGAAATATCGTCCTCTTGGTGCTCTATCTCAAGAAGAAAGCCGGTATGCCGGCGGCAATGAAGTAAAAGACGGCGGAACAGCATGGATTTCCATGCTGTTCCGCCATAATAATTTGTGGTATATACTACCCCAGCAGTGCGTCGAGCGCGCCGTCGTCCGAGAACTCTATGACCAACCTGTTCGGCAGGCACACGATGGGTGCTCCGCCGTCGGCTTCACCGCGCCGGACACAGTCCTGACTTGTGCAGCTTGCTGCGTCCACGCGGATTTTTCCGTTTTCCACGACGAGCAGATTCCAATCCTCGCCGTGCTCAACGCGGTATTCGCCGTCCTTTGACAAATCAAGTGTGTAAAGCACTTTGCCGTCCGAGCGCACCTCGGCGGTCTTTGCAGCCTTGTGCGGGATCAGGAGCGCTGCGCCACAGACCAGTGCTACGGAACCGAAGATCAAAAGCCAAGTCCGTGTTTTCATCGCGTGAGCACCTGAAATTCGCAGTCGCCCAGCAATTCTGCCGCGCCCGCCGTGGCATAGATTTCGCCGTCGTCCGTGATGAACACCGCCTCAAAATCATCGCTTGCACGCCAGAATTCCGTTGCCTCGTCCAGACCCATGACAAAGAGCGCTGTGGATAGTGCGTCAGCCAGCGTGCCGCTCTGTGCCAGAACGGTCACGGAAGCAAGACCGCTCTGCGCGGGCATGCCGGTTTTAGGATCGAGAATGTGGTGATAGCGTACTCCGTCTTTCTCAAAATAGCGTTGATACCCGCCTGATGTGACAAGCGCAAGAGAGCCCGTAAAGCGGAGCGTGGCAAGAGACTGCTCCGGCTGCGCCGGGTCTGCAATGCCGATGGCCCACGGCGCGCCGTCAGGCTTTGAGCCGACGGTCTGCACGTTCCCGCCAAGAGCGAGCAGCGCGGCTTCAACGCCAGAAGCTTGTAAAATCGAGGAGCAGCGTTCGGCAGCGTAACCCTTGGCAATGCCGCCAAAGTCGAGCTGCGCGCCGTTTTTCAGCTCGGCAAAGCCGTCCTGCGCATCGACATTCTCAATGCCGACATGCGAAAGCGCAGCTTGCAGTTCGTCCTGCGACGGCACGCGCTGCGTGCCCCCAGTAAAGCCCCAGAGATGCACGAGAGGATAGACCGTCGGGTCAAAGGCACCGTCTGTGCGTGCGGAAATTGCAAGAGCGCTGTGCAGCAGCTCGTTTGTTTCATCAGCGATATGCTTGTATCCGCCGCAGTTGAGCGATGCAACGTCACTACTATTTTCTGTGACGGATAGGAGCTTTTCCAGACGGTACACCTCCTGCTGAACGGCATCGGCGGATTCGTCGCTGCCCCAGACCTTCACGCGCATCAGCGTGTCCATGGCGAAGAATTCACGCTCTGCCGTCCTATCTGCGGTACATGCGGTCAGGAGCAGACAGGCAAGCAGCAGTACGGCACAGATTCGTTTCAAATCGACCACCCGATTTCGTGATTTTCTCGAATTATTATACCAAAAATTTAAAATTTGGTCAAATAGTATTTGACTTTTTTGCATGGAGATGGTACAATAGCAAGGCCGCGTCGAAGAGGTTGAAGTTGAGCTATGCCCTCACACCTCCAGAGCGAGACTACAATAAAGGTAGGTGCAAAGAAATGCAGGCAGTTATCGTTACCGGTGGTAAGCAGTACAGCGTCAAGGAAGGCGACGTCATTTACGTCGAAAAGCTGGGCGTTGAGGCTGAAGAAACCGTGACCTTCGATCAGGTTCTGGCAGTCGTTGATGGTGAAAATTCCAAGTTCGGCGCTCCCGTGGTCGATGGCGCGAAGGTCGAGGCCAAGGTGCTGAAGAACGGCAAGTCCAAGAAGGTCGTCGTTTTCAAGTATCGCCCGAAGAAGGACTCCAAGTCCATCCGCGGCCACAGACAGCCTTACACCAAGGTGCAGATCGAAAAGATCTCTGTGTAATGACAAAGGTAGAAATTTTCAATCATGACGGCAGAATCAACGGATTCTCCGTATCGGGACACAGCGGCTATGCCGAGGAGGGCAGCGACATCGTGTGCGCGGCGGTTTCTTCGGCGGTCACGTTCGTAGAGTGCACCATCAATGATGTGCTCGGCAATCACGCAAATGTGAAAATGAACGAGGACGAGCCTCGTGTTACCCTCACACTTCCCGCAGCCTGTGATGACGAGGATGCCGTGCAGGCGGTCCTCACCGGGTTCACACTGACGATGTGTGCGCTGCGGGACGATTATCCGGATTATATCGAAGTTTTGGAGGTGTAAGAAATGCTGAAAATGGGTTTTCAGTTCTTCGCGCATAAGAAGGGCGGCGGTTCCACTAAGAACGGTCGTGATTCCGAGTCCAAGAGACTGGGCGTGAAGCGCGCGGACGGCCAGTTCGTCCTCGCGGGCAACATTCTGGTTCGCCAGAGAGGCACGCACATTCATCCCGGCAACAATGTCGGTATCGGCAGCGACGACACCCTGTTCGCAAAGATCGACGGCCACGTCAAGTTCGAGCGTCTGGGCAAGGATCGCAAAATGTGCTCTGTCTACGCAGTGGAGCAGTAAGACGCAATACGGAATCCCGAACATAAACCCTTATGTTCGGGATTTTTTTATGAGGAGAGCATTGCAGTGCAGTACCATATTGAAACGGAACGCCTGATTCTGAAGCCGGTTGCCTTGGAAGATGCCCCGGCGATGTTTGTTTGGACGAGCGACCCGGAGGTCAACCGCTATATGAGTTATCCTTTGCACCGCGAGCTTTCCGTAACGCAGAAATGGATTGCATCCCTCCGGCCGGAGAATCTGGAATTCGGATTTTACCGCAGGGAGGACGGCCTGCTGATCGGCGCGGGCGGCATCGGTAAATGCAGCGATGGGCTTCATAATCTGGGCTACAACCTCCGCCGCGATATGTGGGGGAAGGGCTATGCCACGGAAGCCGCAAAGGCGATGCTTTCCTGGGGACACCGGGAGCTGGGCATCAACGTCTTTGCTGCGGAGCATGCGCTTGAAAACGCCGCTTCCGGAAACGTCATCCGCAAGTGCGGATTTCAGCTCGTCCGTTATGGGCAGTACAGCAAGCTCGACGGCAGCGAAACCTTTGACGCAGCGTTTTATGAACTGCATCTGAAAGGGGAGTCTTAAATGTTTGTAGATAAAGTTAAAATTTTCGTCAAGGCCGGCAGCGGCGGCAACGGCGCGGTTGCATTCCACCGGGAAAAATACGTCGCGGCGGGCGGCCCGGACGGCGGCGACGGCGGCAAGGGCGGCAATATCGTCCTGCGCGTCAACGACAATCTGTCCACGCTGATGGACTTCCGCTACAAGCGCAAGTATACCGCGCCGAACGGTCAGGACGGCCAGGGCGCACGGTGCAGCGGAAAGCGCGGCGAGGATCTGGTCATTCAGATCCCGCGCGGTACGGTCGTGCGCGACGCGGCGACCAACGAGGTCATCAAGGATATGTCTGACAATGCGGATTTCGTTCTCTGCAAGGGCGGACGCGGCGGCTGGGGCAACAAGCATTTTGCCACACCGACGCGGCAGGTGCCGCGCTTTGCAAAATCCGGCCTGCCCGGCGAGGAGCATGAGGTCATTCTGGAATTGAAGCTGCTGGCGGACGTCGGTCTCGTCGGATTCCCGAATGTGGGCAAATCAACGCTGCTCTCCGTGACCTCCAACGCGCGTCCAAAAATTGCAAATTATCACTTTACAACGCTTTATCCAAACCTCGGCGTCATCTATGTCGAGGAAGGTGTGTCTTTTGTCATGGCGGATATCCCCGGCATCATCGAGGGAGCTGCCGAGGGTGCAGGCCTTGGTCACGATTTTCTGCGGCACATCGACCGCTGCCGCCTGCTGGTGCACATCGTGGATGTCTCCGGCAGTGAGGATCGCGACCCCATCGACGATTTTGAAAAGATCAATGCGGAGCTGGCTGAGTATTCCGCCGACCTTGCCGCCCGTCCGATGATCGTCGCAGCGAACAAATGCGACCTTATTCCAGAGGGCAGCGACAATCTCGAGCGGCTGCGTGCCTATGTCACGCAGCGCGGGTATCCCTTCTTTGAGATTTCCGCCGCGACGACGCAGGGCACGCGCCCGCTCGTCCGGGCAATTGCCGGAAAGCTCGCCACGCTGCCGCCTGTGACCGTCTATGAGCCGGAATATGTCAAACCGCTGGCTGAGGCCGGTGATCTGGACGAGCTGAAGATCGAACAGCTTGACGACCTGTGGATTGTCTCCGGGAAGTGGCTTCAGCAGCTCATTTCGGACATCAATTTTGCCGATTATGAGTCGCGGATGTATTTTGACCGCCAGCTTCGCAAGAGCGGCTTGTTCGAGCGACTGGAGGAAATGGGCATTCAGGACGGCGATACCGTCAGCATTTACGATTTCGAATTCGATTACGAGCGATAAAAAATGGAATACCCGTCTGGTCGAGGGGGTGACCAGACGGGTATTCGCTACAGAAATGAGAGAGGGGAAAATAAAAAGAGAGATAAATGAAAAGATGGACACATAAGTTCGATTTCGGTATCGACCTTACAATCACAGTATATTGGACACTTTTGAAGAAACTATGAACGAAATCGAAACAATTTCAAAATTCGCCATTTTCTGATTTATCCTTGCATTTTTTCAAAAATCCGAGTAAAATAAACACGGAAATATGTTATGCAGCGCACCCGACGTTTGCCGGAGGGCGGAATGGGGTGCAAATCCCCGCGAGACGGTCACTGTAAAGCCGGAACGGCTGAGTCAGATACGCCTGCGCTGCATTTTGGCCTTCGCCACCCCCGAAGCCGAAGTGTGAGCATTCGCACGGCCTGACAGGGTCGTGCTTTTTTGCGGTCGGTACCCTTGCCAATCGAGGATAGGGGAGACACAAACGATTTTTTGGAGCGAGGACGCATGAAAGATCCCTTTTCCCGCTGTCATCCGGCGGTCAACTTTCTATATTTTGCGCTGGTGCTCGCGTGCTCCATGTTTTTCCGCCATCCGGTGAGCCTTGCGGTATCGCTCGCGTGCGCCTGCTGTTATGCAACGCTTCTGGGTGGAAAAAGCGCGGTGCGCTTCCAGCTTCGGTGGATGCTCCCGCTGATGCTGCTGGCCGCAGTCACGAATCCGGCCTTCAATCACTACGGCGTGACCATTTTATGCTACCTGCCTACGGGAAATCCGCTTACGCTGGAGAGCATTCTCTATGGCCTCGCTGCTGCGGCGCTGCTGGCGGCGGTGCTGATGTGGTTTTACTGCTTTAACGAAGTCATTACCTCGGATAAGTTCGTCTACTTATTCGGACGCGTGATTCCCGCGCTGTCGCTGATGCTCAGCATGGCGCTACGCTTTGTGCCGCGCTTTCACCGCCAGCTTTCTGCCGTGGCCGACGCACAGCGCTGCTTAGGACGCGACGTTTCCAACGGTCGACTGGATAAACGCCTGCGCACGGCAATGAAAATCTTCTCGATCACGGTCACATGGGCGCTGGAAAACGCCATCATGACCGCCGATTCCATGCGCAGCCGCGGCTATGGAGAGCCGGGACGCACGTCCTTTTCCATCTACCGCTTTGATGCTCGCGACCGTGCGCTGCTTGCGTGGCTGAGCTTCTGCGGCGTGTTTATTCTGGCGGGCGCACTGTCTGGCGGCTTCTATTACAGTTACAGCCCCATGCTGCGCGGAGCGCCGTGGACGCCGCTCACGGCCGTATTTCAGGCTGTGTATCTGCTACTGTGCCTGACACCCATTGTGCTGGAGCTGCATTCCCGCCTGACCTGGCGAAAAATTCAAGCGAGGGCATGACCATGCAAGAGATCTTTCGCATTTCTGACTTTACATTTCAATATCCCGAGACGGCAGCCTATGCGCTGTCCGGTGTGACGCTTTCCGTAGAACAGGGCGATTTTCTCGTTCTCTGTGGGCCGTCCGGCTGCGGAAAATCAACGCTGCTGCGTCAGCTCAAGACGACTCTCGCGCCGCACGGCGTAAAAACAGGGGAGATCCGTTTTTGCGGAAAGCCGCTTTCGGGGGTTCCGAACCGCACACAGGCCTCAGAGATCGGCTTTGTACAGCAGGCGCCGGAGGAGCAGATCGTTACCGATAAGGTCTGGCATGAGCTGGCCTTTGGACTTGAAAGCCTCGGATATGAGACGCCGGTCATTCGCCGCAGAGTTGCGGAAATGGCGTCATTTTTCGGCATTCAGGACTGGTTTTACCGCGATGTCGCCTCACTTTCCGGCGGTCAGAAGCAGCTATTGAACCTCGCAGCTGTCATGGTCATGCAGCCAAAGGTGCTCATCCTCGACGAACCGACCAGCCAGCTCGACCCCATTGCGGCCTCGGACTTTCTCTCCGTGCTCGGCAAGCTCAACCGTGAGCTCGGAACGACAATCGTCCTGACGGAGCACCGGCTTGAGGAGGCGCTTACGCTTGCAAACAAGGTTGCGGTCATGGAGCAGGGAAGTGTCGTCTGCACCGGAACGCCTGCCGAGGTCGGCAAGAGGCTTCGCGCACACGGAAGCAGCATGTTTCTGGCGATGCCTTCGGCCATGCGCATCTGGGCAAGTGTGGAGTGGGCGCGGGATTGCCCGATCACGGTGCGCGAGGGCCGCGATTTCTTGCAAAATTACGCTGCGGAACATACGCTCGCCGCGCTTCCACCGGAGACGGTCCACACCTGCGGCGATGTAATTCTGCGCACGCAAGACGTCTGGTTTTCCTATGGGCGCGAGCTGCCCGACATTGTCAAGGGCCTGTCGCTGGAGGTACACAAGGGTGAGTTTCTTGCGCTCCTCGGCGGCAACGGAACCGGAAAAACGACAAGTCTCAAGCTCCTCGGCGGACTTTTGACACCCTATCGAGGTGAGGTCACTCGGAATGGCCGGCTTGCGCTGCTGCCGCAGAACCCGCAGTCGCTTTTTGTCAGGAAAACCGTCCGCGAGGATTTGTTTGAGGTTTTTGACGGAAGAAAAATTGATAAAAAACTGCAAAATGAGCGCGTGCGCCGCGCGGTCGCACTCTGTAAGCTCGAAACGCTGCTCGATCGGCATCCCTACGACCTCTCAGGAGGCGAGCAGCAGCGTGCCGCACTGTGCAAGGTGCTGCTGCTTGAACCGGAAATTCTGCTGCTTGACGAGCCGACCAAGGGCTTGGATGCCGAGTTTAAGCAGCAGTTTGCCGGGATACTGGCCGCGTTGACCGCGCAAGGGGTCGCTGTGCTGATGGTCAGCCACGATGTCGAATTCTGTGCCCGCTATGCCCATCGCTGTGCGCTGTTTTTTGACGGAAATATCGTCACACAGGCCGCGCCGCGCGTCTTTTTCTCCGGTAACAGCTTTTATACCACCTCTGCAAACCGCATGGCGCGGGAGCTGCTGCCCGAGGCCGTCACGGTCGAGGATGTGATCGGCTGCATTGGCGGGACTCTCCCGCCGGAACCGGAGCTGCCTGAGTATGCACCGCCGCTGCCTGAACCATCTGCTGCAAGCACTGCATGGAAGCCTGCCAAGCTGCCGCTCTGGCGTAAAATTCTGGCTGCGGTATCCGCATTGGTCGCTGCTGTCATTTTTATTCAGGCTGCCGGTGTGACCGATCTGACCGCGCTGGTTGGCGGCGGAACGTTGTCCGATCTTGCCAAAGACCAACTCTGGCTCTATGCCGTATTTATTGCCGCGCTGTTTGTGCTGGTATTTTCCATCGGACGCCGTTCCGCGCCGCCGATCCTTGCTCAGCCGCCGCGCGAGAAGCGAAAGCTCGCCAAACGCACGGTTGCGGCCAGTGCGCTGATCCTTCTGCTTGTCCCGCTGACGCTTTTTGTCGGCGCGCGTTATTTCGGAAATCGAAGGTATTATGCGACATCGCTTCTTGTAATGCTGGAGTGCATGCTGCCGTTTTTCCTGATTTTCGAGGGGCGCAAGCCGCAGGCGCGTGAGTTGGTTATCATCGCCGTCTTATGTGCCATGAGTGTCGCGGGGCGTGCGCTGTTCTTCATGCTGCCGCAGTTCAAGCCCGTCATGGCGATGACCATCATCGCCGGAGTGGCCTTCGGCGGCGAGACAGGCTTCCTCGTCGGCGCGATGTCGATGCTGCTGTCAAACATTTTCTTCTCCCAAGGGCCATGGACGCCGTTCCAGATGTTTTCCATGGGCATCACCGGCTTCCTTGCGGGAATTTTATTCCGCAAGGGTCTGCTTCGACGCACGCGCGGTGCGCTTGCCGTCTTTGGCGCAATCTGTGCGATCGTGATCTACGGCGGCATTATGAATCCCGTTTCCGCACTTTTGTGGACGGAGGACTTGAACTGGAAGCTGATTTTGACCTACTATGTTACCGGATTTCCGGTGGATTGCGTTCACGCAGCGGCAACGGTGCTGTTCCTGCTTGTTCTGGCCGAGCCGATGCTTGAAAAGCTCGACCGCATTAAAGTTAAATACGGTCTGGTTTCATAAAAAGCGAGGTGTTCGTTTGAACACCTCGCTTTTTCATATAGAAAGGGAAGCGCTGCCGGCGGCGACGTGCCCGCAGCGCGCAGAAGCGGGAGGGGCTCGCTCACATCACACAATGCTTCCCAGCTCCTGACCTTTCCATCAGAGGTGATCTAAATGACCAGCTACGGACGTATAATAAGGCACAGAAACTGAAAGTAGTATAACGAACCGAAGCATCATTGTCAATAGCTTTCTGTGGTATTCTCGAAAGATCAGACACTGTGATTATAAGTTTGATTATTCTGTATTATATAAAGCCAGTAATAACACAAGCTAGGTGTGGAATATCGACGCGGGCACGCAAACACCCTTTTACCAAAACCAAGTCCACCCTACTTATAAGCAAACTTCTAATCTGCTTTACTTACTGTCTAAGCCTAGTTATAAGAGAAAAAGGAGTAGGAAAGAACTACTCTTTTCCTACTCCCGCTAATACACCGTCAAGGAACGTATCTAATACGGCGTCAAATTCTTCTTGTTTGCTTTTGAAAGTATGCTGACAGACATTTACTAGCATATTCTCCGTAGCGTGCCCCATTCTTTCCTTTGCGTATCGGTTCGGAATACCGCTTTGAAGCATCACAGAGGCGTAATAATGGCGTAAAGCGTGGAAGTTATAGGGGAAATCAATCTTCACAACAAACCGCTTATAGAGGCTTTCCAATGCGTCGGGGCTATCGTCAATAATGTAATCGTCAGGCTTGCCCACGTCGCCTAGAGCATCTACTAAAACCTGTGGTAAATGAAGCGTTCTTTCGCCGCTATATGTTTTCGTTTGCTTTACAACGCCAAGCCCCGCTCGGCAGTTTTTTCGCCTTTGCCATAATCAAAATGCCCCTTTCAATATCGTGTCTGTATTATACCATATGCGACATTGAAAAAGCAAAATTCGTGGCTGAATTCGTGGCTGAATTCTTTTCAATTTCAGCCACGATGTTTCAAAATACTGAAAAATCTTTCATTCAGCCGCAATGATTTTCAATCAATAAGCTCGTAAAACTACAGAAATAACGTAAAAATCGCATAAAAATCGGCTTTCAAACATCTAACTTGAAAGCCGTGTTTGGTGGAGCAGGGGTGCTCAAGGATGAACACCCCTCCGAGGCTCCGGTTTCGTCTTCAAATGCCGTTTCTATATCATCCAGCGGGATATTGTCAATACTTAGCGGCTTCTTGCTGGCGTTGATGATGAGGGTAAAGTGGTCGTCATACAGATAGATGGAATGAACAAAGATATTGATGATGGCTCGGCGCTTGTTCACATCATCGGCGGGCATCTCGCAGACATAGTCCAGAAAGGCCAAAATCTGTGCCTCCGTCAGCGTGATCTTCTTGTTTTCCTCGATGGCGAGTTCTGCCTCCAGTTCCGCCTTTTCTGCCATGCGCTTGTTGAGCCGCTCCGTCAGCATCTCCACGGCCTGCCCCTGCTCAATGGCTTTCCAGAGATTTTCAATGGCCGTATCCGCCTCTCGGATCGCCTTTTTCAGCGCCTTGGCGGTAAGGTTATCCGGGCTTTTGGCGCACTCCTCAGCCACCTTCTTGGCAATGAAGCGGATTTTCTCCTCGGTCAGCATTTTCAAACACTCGTTGACCACACGGTCCTCAAGGTAGGACTTGCTGACGATCTTCTTGCCGCACTTTTTCCTGCGGGCATTCTTGCACATATAGTAGTGATATTGCCTGCCGGTCTTGCTGGTGCCGCCGTAGCCCACCATCATTTCCTTGCAGTGCCC
>CAKUMO010000008.1 GCA_934667815.1 uncultured Oscillospiraceae bacterium | reverse complement strand
GAGATATAATGATTGTCGCAGTGTCACGAATCCCCCTACCAAAAACAGAAAGGTATCTTTATTGGGTACGGGTGGCATACGAAAAGTCACCCCTTGTGGGTGGCTTTTTGCATGCTGAAACGGAGTGGCGCGAGAAGTCCTGCGGGTTCGACCGCATGCAGTCTGCCGCATTTACACGGCCGCTGCGCGAAATGCAACTCGAGGAGTATTCTCTTCAGTTTCATCAGAAATCCATTATAATTTTGATAAAACTACGGCGGATTCTTTGTTGCACGGCATTTTCGTGGATGGTATAATGAGCGTTAGAGAAAGTAATTTTTGGGGAGGAATAGTATGATTTACCACGGTTCGTGTATTTCTGGGCTGCACACAATCAAGGCAAATTCAAAATCTCATTCTACCGGGAAAATGGTTGCTTATTTCAGCGAGGACAGATGCTATGCTCTGGTTTGCTGCAGAAGCAGGGCCGAAAATTATGTTACGATGGGCGTTGGAGCGGACGGCAGGCAGCACTATATTGAGTATTTTCCCAATCAGCTGGAAACGCTTTATAAGGGCAGACCGGGATATATTTATGTTCTTGACTCGACGGATGGCATGACGCGCGGGAAAGGACACTCATGGGAGAGTGAATATGATGTTCCCGTATCACAATGTGAGAGCATTGCCGATGTATACAGTGAAATTCTGCGCGAAGAATCTCTGGGCAATCTGGTCATCCACAGATATTCTGAGGTGGACCCGGCAAAACAGAAGAATTACGCAAATTATATCAGAGACCATCTTACAGATGAAGGAGAGGAAATGGCGAAATTTTACTCCCTTCATTTTTCACCTTTATGGGATTGACAGCTTCCATCGTAAATCGGATGTGCCGCCTGAAAGGATTTTATAAAAATTATGGTTCTTTGCCAACGAGGATTTCAAGATTACGTCTTGAAATCCTCTTTTTTACCCATAAAGCCGGTAAAAACCGAATCTTTTTGGCAAAAACCATTCCTGAATTTTGTAAAAAATTTCAGTCCATGGCCGAAAAAATTGGTCTTTTTCAAAAAATTCGGACACAACTTCGGACACAAAACCTTACTTTCGCCTAATCCATCGCCTTTTCCAGCGCGGTAAGAATCTTGTATACTGCTTTAAAGTTGTCCATGTGCCGTACCTCCTGTTAATTGCAGCAGTAGATTTCGTCATACACGCTTTCAATCTCTCGTGTTTCCGGCGTCGGGTTGTAGTTATCGTCCAGACTGTCACACATGAGATTATCAAGTAAGAGCAAAGCATCCCGGAGGTTCGTGCAATCGAAAAATTCAGGAATCTTTCTTTTCAAAAAATTTCTTGACTGCTCGCTCATTTTTGCATTAAGCATCTTGTTTCCTCTTTTCTGGAATCCGATTTGTTTGAATTAACATCCCCGTATCTGGGTTCACGGTCACAGCACACGTTTCGCCGATGAATCGGATGCTGCGCATCCCATCTTGGCGAGATACCGGCAGGTCTACCCTCTCCGGCGAGAAAATAGCTGCTTTGATTTCTTCGATGTCAACACCAGAGCGGCGAATAATCTGCAAATTATCTCGGAGCTTTTGCGGATCAACCATCGTACCGATTACGCGTTGCATAAAGTGCTGCGACTGCCCCGTTATTACAACTCCGTTGCTTGCCGTCGTTCCGACAATCTCGGTTTGAATCTGGTTGTATAGCGCTTCGTAGTTGTCGAAACGCGACAGCGGGGAAATCCAGCCAGCGTCAACATCGCGTGCGTATCTTTGCAGAAGCTCATACCGAGGAGAGTCATTATACTTCACATCGTAGTATTCTGCAAGTGTTTTTATGGAATTATCTGCACCAATTGATTTTGACCATTCTCTATAATGCGATTCCGCGACCTTTCGACTTTCCGTGGCTTCTTTCCACGCAAAACCCACCTTTTCCAGCCGCTCATGCTGTGTCCGCAACCCCGCAGCCTTGGAAAAGGCTTTGTAGAAAAAGAGAGAGAAAGACGGGACAAGCCCCCGCCCGCTGCCACGGCAGATATGAAAATGTGCTGCTTTCAGATACTCCCCGTGTACGCTTACCGAGACAGCCGCACGGAGGCGGTCATCCCCAAGGTGCACAAAATCCTGCCTTTTTCGGAGCTGTACGCCAAAACTGGCTGCCAGTTCCAGCCCTTCAACAGCATCTATCAGTTCTATGCCGATAAGCTGGCCGGGCGGCTGGAGGGCGTGACGGACTTTCTGATGATTCCCGAATACCTCCTGTGGAAGCTCTGCGGCGTGAAAGCCAAGGAATATACCAACGCCACCACCACCGGCATGGTCAGCGCCGCAGCCATCACCGCTGCGGTGACCTTGAAGAAGAAAAAAGAATTTTAACCCCCGATTTTTCCCTTAAAGCAAACGCGCCTCCGATCCCGGAGGCGCGTTTGCTTGTTCCAAAAGTCCTTTTTGACAAGACGAGGTCCGCAAAGCCCTTTGGGGCTTTGCGGACCTACTGCAATTATTTGCAAAAGCGCTGCGTCACATTTTGTCCGGCGCGGAGAAGCCAAGAAGATCAATGCATTCCTCCATGGCACGCTTGGCCATGGCAATAAGCGCGATATAGCCGCGCTGCTTTTCTTCGTCCGGTTCGGTGAGAATGCGCGTCTCGTGATAGAACTGATTGACCGCCTGCGCAAGCTCATAGACGTAGGCGCACACTGCGTTCGGTGCGGAATCGCGGTAGGCCATCTGGAGCTGATCGGGCATCTGTGAGAGCACGAGCTGCAAGGCCTTGGCGCTGTCGCTGTCGGCGGGAACTATGGGCAGACCGGCAGGCTTGCCGTAGCGGCTCAGGATGGATTTAACGCGCACGATGGTGTACAGCAGGTAAGGGCCGGTGTTGCCCTCAAAGGCCGAGAAGCGCTCGAGGTCAAAGATATAATCCTTCGTGGCGAGGTTGGACAGGTCGCCGTATTTCAGCGCTGCGACGGCGATAAGCCGCGCGGTCTCGTGCGCTTCCTCACCCTCGACGAGCTTATTTTCGGAGATTTTTGCTTCGACATAGGCCGTGATGTCCTCAATGAGCGTTTGCAGACGCATGACGCCGCCGTCGCGGGTCTTGAAGGGCTTGCCGTCCTTGCCGTTCATCGTGCCGAAGCCGATGTGCTGAAGCTCGGTCGCCTCAGGCACAAGTCCGCCCTTGCGTGCGGCGCGGAACACCTGCTCAAAGTGCAGGCTCTGACGCTTGTCCGTGACGTAGAGAATTTTATCCGGATGATAATCCTGCATTCTCTGCACGATGGTTGCAAGGTCGGTCGTCGCGTAGAGCGTCGCACCGTCGGACTTAACGACGATACAGGGGGGCATCTCTTTCTTATCGCCCGGCTCGGCTACCTCGATGACCTTCGCACCCTCGCTCTCGGTCAGAACGCCGCGCGCTTCCAGCTCCTTCAGCATGGGCGGGATATACGGCTCTGCGTCGCTTTCGCCCTTCCAGACGTCAAAGCTGACGTTCAATTTCTCATAATTTTGCTTAAGGTCGGCTACGGAGATGGCCAGAATGCGCTGCCAGAGCGCGTAATAGCCGCGCTGATGTGTCTGAAGCTGCGCAGTGATCTCGTGCGCCTTTTTGGCAAAGGCCGGATCCTGCTTGCTCTTGGCGCTGGCGAAGGGATAAATTTCCTCCAGCTCGGAGACGGTGCAGGGCGCACCTTCGGGATATTCGACTGCATTCTCGTCAAAATACGGAAGATCGGGCTGACGCTCCTGCAATTCTGCGATGACCAGACCCATTTGCAGGCCCCAGTCGCCCAGATGGATGTCACCGATGACGGTGTCGCCAAAGTAACGGTAGATGCGCTTGATCGACTCGCCGATAATGGCCGGGCGCAGATGGCCGACGTGCAGAGGCTTGGCGACGTTCGGGCCGCCATAGTCCAGCACGACCGTGCGTGCGGGCATGCTCCCGGCCACGCCAAGATGCGCCTGCGCACGCATTTGCTCCAGATGTGCCGCCAGATACTCCGGCTTTACGCGCAGATTCAGAAAGCCGGGCTTAACCGCCTCGGCCGAGGCAAAGACCTCGCTGTTCTGCAATTTTTCCGCGACGGCTTCCGCAATCATGAGCGGTGCTTTGTGCTCGGTCTTGGCGGCAGGCATAGCACCGTTACACTGAAATTCGCAAAGATCGGGACGGTTGGAGACCGTGACCTTTCCGCAGGCCGCGTCGTAGCCAGCCGCTTCAAAGGCTTCCGCAACCGTTTGCGAGAGTTTTTCCAACAGCTTTTCCATTCCAAAAGCTCCTTCTGTCGTAAATTCTATCCCATTTTAGCAAAAAAACGCCGGAAAGTCCATAGGATGCGCAAAAAAACTCCCTGCCGGAAGGCAGGGAGTTTTCGAAGTGGTTTAGCGTTTAGTTCTTGCGGAGCTTGCGGCGCAGGAGCAGGAGCGCAGCCAGCGCCATGGCGGAGACCGTCAGCGTCAGCACCGCGAAGGGCAGCACGCTGTCGCCGGTCTGCACGGTGGTGACCGTGACGAACCGCGATGCGACCGCGCTCTCCAGACCGTTGGAGGCAACTGCCTTGGCATAGACTCTGCCGTTCTGCTTCATGACGAAGGGCTTGGTGTACTCCGTCCACGTTTCGCCGTCGAAGCTATAATAGATCGTTAGCCCCTCGCCTGCGGTGATGGTGACCGTGTGCTTGGAATCGGCAGCGATGACGGGCGCTTCGGGGGCGGGCACGACGATGGCATAGTTGCCCTCGGCGCTCGCGTTGCCGGCCTTATCCACGGCTTTGGCATAGATCTTGCTGCCGGCGGGCACAAAGGCTCCGGTGTAGAGGATCCATTCCTCGCCGTCGTAGCTGTAATAGATCGTTGCATCGGCTTCGTCGGACGTGATGGTCACGGCGCCGGTGTCGCCCTGCGAGATCACGGGCGCGTTAGGCGCGACGGTGTCAAGCACGATGGTGAAGTTCATTTCGGTACTGTAACCCGTGCCGTCGTTCAGCGCGACGTGGATGGGGTTCTCACCCTCGGTCAGGCGAGCGCCGTAGGAGAACTTGTGCTCGACATAGTCGCCCTCGATGTTCATGCCGTTCTCGGGATAGAAAACCTGATCGCCGTTGATCTTCATGGTCAGGCCGCCGTACATGGACAGCACTGTGCCGGGCAGAGGATAGGTTTCCCGATTCGTGTAGAGCACCGCGCCGTCCGTGATCGCTTCGTCGTCGAAGTGCAGCACCGTCGGAACCTCGTCCTTCAGGTAGAACAGGAAGAGCTTATAGCTGATTTCCAGCTCGGTGCCCATCATGTCGGCAATGGTCTTGACATAGACCACATTCAGACCCGGCTGGACGGGAATATCGAACTCGACCTGTCTGCTGCCCTCCTCTGGATAGTAGCGAACGCCGTTGAACTCTGCGCACTTGCCATCACGTTTCAGCGTGCCGACAACGTGCATCATGCCGTTCTCATCGACCCACGAGGGATCAATCAGGCAAGAGGTTACGACATCTTCGTCAGCGGACCACAGCGGCTCGAGCGCAGCGAATCCGGAAATAATCGAATCGTCGCCCTTACGGACATCCTTGAAGCCTACACGATCGAGCTGCGCCTGTCCCTCAACGACATCGTAGACAATGGCATTGAAGCTGGTCTTGTTGCCTGCGTAGTCAGTGGCCTTGACACGCACGATCTGTGTGTACTTGCTGTCGTCGATCAGGTTGCCGTTTTCATCTGTGTACTCTACCCGCTTGTAGGCGAAGGGAACCTTCAGGGACAGACGGCCGTTTTCATCCAGATCGTCGGCGGTGTAGTCGGCGTGATGCACCTCGCAGGAGACGCCGTAGCCGAACATCCAGTTCATGAAGTCGCTGCTGGAGATCTCGCCGACGAGCCAGTCGACCGTGAATTCCTTCAGAAGTTCGTCTTCAATCTGCACGGTCATGGGGATGTCCTGATCGTGTGTGTACTTCGTGTAGTAGATGTAGCCGTTTTCGGTGAACTCGGTGGTCATAATCATGTCCTCGTCCCATTCACCGGCTGCGTTTGAGACACAGTTGAGGACATAAGGCCGCTGCACGTCATAGAGTGCGGGCTTCTGCACACGGTAGACCTCGGCGCCCTCGGCGTCCGCTGCGACAACGTCCAGCGTCAGCACGCCGGGCTGCTCGACCGGCAGCGTCACGGCAAAGCCGTTGCGCTCGTCGATGACGGCCTCTGCGCCGTTGATGGTGAGCTTTGCAACGTTGGAGGAGACAATGCCGCGAATTTCGGCGGTGCAGTCGCGGAAGTTATAGTACCGCTCGGTCAGCAGATTGTAATCGGCCTGATAGCTGACATCTCGCAGAATGCTCAGAGAATCGTCGTTTGTGATGTTGGAGAAATAGACGGCTGCATCCGCAGGCACATCGGTATAGACGATGTCCACGCTGGAGTTCATCGCGTTGTCCGCGCAGACGAGCGCGATTTCATTCATCTTGCCGGAGACATAGCTCTGCGGCTCGAGCGTGACGGTGTAAATACCGGTCGCCTCGTCGTAGGTCGCGTCCTTGCTCGGCGTAATTTCAATCTTTTCGTCCGTGTTAACATAGACAAGCGCATAATTGAACACGCCGGAATAATCCGAAGCCTTGTAGCTCAGGATGATCTTGCCGTCGATGGGCGTGGCGCTGGCGATGTGCAGCTCCGGCGCGGTCAGGTCGAGCTTGACGGGAAGCAGGGTTTCTTCATAAGTATCGCTGCCCGGCATTCTTGCGCGGACGCGGAGGGTATACTGGCCTTCCTCGCACATCACGTCCTTGCCGGTCTTGGGATCATAGCGCGTGCCGTCCCATGTGCCGTCGCCGGAGTAGTAAATGCCGGTCAGAATGCTGGCGGGGTTGCGGTTCTCATAGGCGTCGATGCCGAGCGTTTTGGCCGTCTGGCCGACGCGGTTGATCTGGCGCACGACCTTGCCGTCGGCATCGAGGACATCCACGATGATCTCCTCGCTGCTGCGCAGCATGCCGAGCATCGGGTAAGCGGTGTCATATTCGTCGTCGCCGTTCGGGGAGAAGGCGAGACGCTCGGTCGCGGGCATGAGGGTCACAGGATCCAGACCTGCGTAGCCGTTGCCGGCACCGACGGTGGTCACGGGCAGATTGTTATAGAAATTTGTCAGAATGTTGTCCTCGTCCCAGGCGGGCAGGTCAACGATGCGCTCGCAGCCGTACCAGTCGCCGTAGAAGCCCAGCAGCGGCAGGCTCAGGTCGATGTCGCCGTCGAAGGTGACATAGGCTTCGACATAGTGGTTCTGCGCCGCGCTTGCGGGAATGTTCAGCGTGCAGGTCACGCTGGCCGTGCCGCCTGCGGGGACGGTCACGGAGGAAGCACCGTAGCTCACGCTCGCGCCGTTCAGCGGTACGACGTAGTAGTCTGCGGAATCGGGATCGGTATAATCGGTGTAGACCTGACTGGATGCGGGCAGAGTATAGGTCTTGGCTTCGGTACCGTAGTTCGTCAGGGTGACGGTGAAGCTCGTCGTCTGGCCGACCTCCTTCAGGGCAATGGAAGCAATGCCGTCATGCGTTGCGATGATGCGGTTGCTTGCCGCCTCCATCGGATCGACCATGCCGCTGCCCTGCTGACGGACGGAGAAAATAGAGCTGCCGTCAAGAATTGGGTCTGCGGTGTTCATCAGGGTGTTTTTCAGGAAGCCGTTGAGGCTCTGGCCGCCGAGCGACAGCGAGCCGTCTGCCAGCGCGTCCTGCAGGGCCTCGAGAACGAGCGCCGCGCTGCCTGCGACATAGGGCGTTGCCATGGACGTGCCGCTCATGACCTCGTAGTCCGTACCCTTAGAAAGAGAGCGGATGCTGCCGCCGGGCGCGGAGATCTCGGGCTTGATGTCCAGTGTGGGCGTGGTGCCCCAAGAGGAGAAGGCGGAGACGTCGCCGCCGCTGGTTGTGTTCGGGACAATCGCGTCATACAGGCCGCGGAAGCTGACCGTCGCACCGGAGACTGCAAGTTCCTTGAGCTTTGCGCCGGTGTTGCCGCTGACCAAAACGGCGGCATAGAACTGCGCGTTTTCTGCAAGCACGTTGCGCACGACCTCGTCGGTCGCTTCGTTATTATAGACGATCACGGCCTTCGCACCCAGCATGGAGGCGTTCATGATCTTGGTGCCAAAGGCAATGTCCTTGCCGCGCTGTACCAGCGCGACGAACGGGCCTTCGGGCGTGTTGCCGAACAGCGGCATGATGTCCGTCATCAGGTCGCCGTAGCCGCAGTCCACGAGCTGCACCTCGCCGATCGAGGTCCAGTCGGTACGGTTGCCAACGGAGAAGTCGGTGGCTGCGCCAGAATAGATCTGCTCCTCGCCACTGAAAATGTCAAGGGCGGTGGTGCTGTAAAAGGCGTTGTCCACGGACGCCACGCTCAGTGCGCCGGGATAGACGCTCGGGCTGGAGACAGCGCCGGTATCGATGACGCCCCAGTCATTGGTGTTGTTGTTTGCATTCTTGTCGGAGGAGGCAAGGCCGTCGTTGCCGGCTGCGACGCAGGCCAGAACGCCGTGCTCCTCTGCGGTTGCCAGTGCCTTTTGCAGATATTCCACATCGTCGTAGAAGCCCGGGGTGCTGCCAAGGCTGAGGTTGATGATGTCTGCGCCCAGCTTGACCGCGTCCTCGACCGCGCGGATGATATTATCGACCGAGCTGCCCAGACCGTCCGAGGCGAACACCTTCAGCGCAAAGATCTGCGCATCAGGGGCAACGCCCTTGACGCCGCCGTTTTCCTCGTCGCCGTTCGCGGCCACAATGCCGGTGACGTGCGAGCCGTGCGTGTTGGCGTTGTTTTCAACGCTGTTTTCGGCGACATAGCTGTAAGCGAAGGGAATCTTGTCGGAGTAATATGCGCCGTAGCCCAGCTCTGCGATCTTCGCTTCCATCTCGGCCTTCGTGTACTTGAGCTTCGCGCCCTCGCGCATCTGCATGTCGGGATGCTGGTAGTTGATGCCGCTGTCGATGACCGCGACCGCGATGCCCTCGCCGGTGTAGCTGCCGTTTTCGGCCTTCCATAGCTCCATGACCGAGGTCATATCCTTTGCCGTGGACATATCGGAGGTAAACGTCGTGACCTCGCTGACGGACACAACGCCGTCGAGCTTGGCGACCTGCTCCATCTGCGAGCGTTTCATGCGAATGGAGAACGCACTGACCAGATAGGCCGACTGATTGATGACCTTATTGCCGGTGATGCGCTCGACCTGACGGATCACGCTCTCCTGCGTCCGCAGGGACTGCGTCTCGGCCGACTGCGCGGCAAAGGTGTAGGCCGTGTCGCCGGTCTTTTCCACCGCCGTGGGCGTGTCCGTGACGACCAGCGCACGGATGACCTCGTCGGGGTCCTTTTCCTCGATTGCCTGCACCTGCTGCTGCCGGAAATCCTCGGCGGCACGCTGCAGGTAATCCGTGCCTGTTTTCAGCGCGGTCGCAAACGCCTGCACGCCCAGAGACAGCAGCAGAGCCAGAATCAGGCATAGCGACAATGCTGCGCGTAAAAAGCCTTTGGGCAGAGTGTGAGTTTTCATAATATCCCTCCTGTTTTCATTCTGCGGCTTCCGGGGAATCCGCGCTTCCAGAAATGTGAATAAAGTTTCATCAAGTCTGAAAAAATTGGGATTATTATACAGCTTTTCACAAAATAATTCAATTCTTCACACGAAAAAATATGTCGAAATTCTAAACAAAAAATGAACGCCGTGCACGTTTGTATCCGATAAATTTCACAATAATTAAATATCGGCTAACTTTCTTTAAAAAATCACCGGATTTCTAAGCATTTGCTGCGCTTTGGCGGAGCGTGCTGCAAGAATGTCTCTGCTATCCTGCATTGAATAGACGATCCGGTGTGATTTGAGTTTGAATTCGCAATTCTGAATATAATAACAGCGGCATCCGTGGATGCCGCTGCTGATTGAGACCGATATTTTAGGCCCGGCGGGCGCGTTTGACCAGCGGGATGATCGCCACGGCGACGGCCGAGCCGATGAGCGCGGTGACGAGCTGCGGCCACGAGAACATCGTCGAGAAGGTTGCAACCATTTTTTCCGGCATGGTCAGAACGCGGCAGAGAAGCTGCACGACCAGCAGGTACAGCGCGAGGAACTTTGCCGCCGAGGCGCACGCGACGCCCAGCACGCTGCGAAGAATATCCTGCTTTTTCCGTAAAATCAGCCACAGAACCAGAACGAACACGGCGTTGCCGACGGCGATGGCCGGAACGACAGCAATGTTCTTCGGCCCGATGTTCAAAAGGAACGCCATGAAGGGCGACACGAGCGCGATGGCAAGGCCGCCCTCCCAGCCGACAACCAATGCGGCCACGGCCAGAATGCAGTTGACGCAGCTCCCGGTCACGAACTGCCCGAGGCTTTTCGTCGCCCATTGCAGGACGATCAGAAGCGCCAGCAGCACGGCGGTATAGGTGATTTTTCTGGTGGTTTTCATCAATCAATCAACTCGCTTCCTGTTTCACTGTAACGACTGTCCAGAGGACTTGCCTTATCGGCCTCTTTCTGATACTGCCCGACGACGCGCGAGGCCAGCTCCACCGGCAGCAGCGTGCCCGCACCGGCGACGCAGCCGCCCGGGCAGGCCATGCCCTCGAGCAGGTATCCGTTGTACTTTCCGGCCTTGGCCAGCGCAACGAGCTGACGGCATTCCCGCAGACCCTCGGCCTTGGCAGTTTTCAGCTCGCGCTCGGGGGCAATTTTAGAGATGACGTCGGCAACTGCGCCCGCCACGCCGCCCGAGACGGCGAAGCCGCGTCCGGCCGCAGTGCCCTCGCGCAGCTCCTCGCCTGCGGCGATGGTGGCAAAGTCGATGTTTTTCGCCTCGAACATGCCCATCAGCTCCTCAAAGGTCAGGACGAAATCCACGTCGCTGCGGATGTTTGTGCGCATGGCCTCGAGCTTCTTGGCCGCACAGGGACCGACGAAAACGACCTTGCAGCCGGGGTGCTCCTTCTTTTGCAGCCGTGCGGTGAAAACCATGGGCGTGAGCGTCATGGAGATGTTTTTGGCCTGATCGGGATAGAGCTTGTAGACCATGGAATGCCACGCGGGGCAGCAGGAGGTTGCCATGTAGGGCTGTTCCTCCGGTACTTTTTCCAGAAAGTCCTTTGCTTCCTCCATGGTACAGATGTCCGCACCCACGGCGACCTCCACAACGCCCGCGAAGCCCAGCGCCTTCATGGCGGCCGTGAACTTTTCCGGTGTGGAGTGCTTGCCAAACTGGCCGATGAAGGCCGGCGCAACGATGGCGATGACCTTGTCGCCCTCCATGATGGAGCGCACGACCTGATAGATCTGCCCCTTGTCCACGATTGCGCCGAAGGGACAGTTGACAAGGCACTGGCCGCAGGCCACGCAGCGCTCCTGATCGATCACCGCACGCCCGTTGGTGTCCTTTTTGATCGCGTCCATGCCGCACACGGACTGGCAGGGACTTTCGATCAGCGTGATGGCATGGTACGGGCAGGCCTTCGAGCAGCGGCCGCACTTGATGCAGGCCTTTTGGTCGATGTAGCTTTTGCCGTTGATAAAGCGGATGGCGTCCTTCGGACAGACCTGATGGCAGGACGAAGCCAGACAATTCTGACACAGCTCTGTTACGCGATACTGCTTCGAGGGGCAGGCGTGGCAGGCGTAGGGGATGATGTTGATGAGCGGCGGCTCATAATACTGCTCTGCAATTGCAGCGTGATCCATACCCTCGGTCAGGAGCGTGCGCTGCTGCACGGGCTGCACGGAAAGACCCATGGCCAGACGAACGCGCTCCCCCGCGATGGCACGCTCGAGAAAGATGGACTCGCGGTGCAGCGGGTTTTCTCCGGGAACGATGACGTAGGGCAGATCCTCGGCCTTGGAGTAGTCGCTGCTTTCATAAGCCATGCGTGCGACCTCGGTAAAGACCTTTTTACGGATGTCGGTGATAAGTGACGGGATTCCTCGCATGATATGCTCCTTGGTACTCAAATATTTACTTCATTCTATCACAGCACGGCGCGCGGCGCAAGCCTTTATTCCTCTGTAATGCGGTAGTAGGCCCAACGGTCGAGCTTGTCTGCAAGCGTCTGCTGCGCGGGCGTGAGCGCTGCACCGTGGGAAAAGACGGGAAGCTCCGCCATTGCGTCTGTTAATGCGTCAAAATACGCGTCGCTCCCGGAAAGACCGGCGAGGTCGTAGACAGCCGCGCCCAGATAATTTGCATCCATGCGTGCAGGCAGCGTGGGCAGCGAACCGGTGAAGGCACGGTTTGTCCAGACGAGATAGGGAACTTCGAAGGCTGCAAGGCCATCCGTCGAAATACCCAGCGCGTCATAGACACTGCCAAGCGCGGGACGGTGGTCTCCGAAAAATACCAGAATCGTCGGTTTGTCCACGGTGTCCAGATAGGCTGCAAGCTGCGCGAGCATCTCGGACGAATCACGCACGCCCTGCAAATAGACCGACAGCGTCTCACTTTCCGCCTCCGTGAGCGGTACGGAGACCTGCGCGGGCGGGACTTCGCCGTACTTTTGCGCAGTGTAAGCCTGATGGTTCTGGATCGTGACCGAAAAAGCGAAAACTGGCGTGTCCTGCTGCAAGCGTGCGTCCAGCTCTGCGGTCAGAACGCGCAGAAAGGCGGCATCCGAGACGGTCGGCCCCTTGTAGTCCTCGGCACCGAAAGCGTCCTCAAAAATGCAGTCGTCTATCCCGAGAAAGGGGTACACGCTCTCACGGTTATAGTACCACGCGTAGCCCGGATGCAGGAAAAACCGCTCGTAGCCCGCGCGGGCGAAGGCACGCGGCAGACTGTTCAGATTCCTGCGCACGGCGCGGAAAGCCGAGTTGACGCCGAGCTGCGCGGTCTGTATGCCGGTCAGGACGTCAAATTCCGTGTTGGCCGTGCCCGCACCGAAGTTGTTTACGACGAGCTTGCCGCTGACCGCGCGGTCGGACGCTGCAAGTGCATGGAAGCCGCGCAGCGGATCGTCCTCGGGAGAATCGGTAAAAACGCCGGCGTCCGAGAGGTCGCTGAACGCCTCGCACATGACGAAAACCACATTCGGCTGCGCTTCGGGTTCGGTGTAGACCTTCTCGTCGGCCTGCGCCCAGCGCTCAACCTCCTCGGGGAAGTAGTCAGCGGGCTTTTGCACGGTATAGCGGCCATAGTTTGCCAGAAAACAGTAGGGAAACCCGCAGCTTTCGTAGGTCAGCGGGACATTCGCACGATCGACCTCGGGCAGCAGACGTGCGTAGAGCGCGTCGCTTGTGTAAATGCAGGAGACGCTCAGCACAAAGGCCAACGCCGCAGCCGCCGCTCCGGCCAGACGGAAGGGGAGCCTCGGCCTTGGGCAGCGGAAGAACAGTCCGCCCGCCGCGACCGCGAGGACAGCAAGAAGAAGCGCGGCAAGAACGGGAAAATGCAGGTCAAGCGCGTATTCCTGCGTGGCCGTCAGCGCCTCGCGCAGAAGCGTGAGGTCGGCGGGAACAAGCGGGTCGTTGCGGCAGCCGGTTTTGATTAAGTTTACATAAGACAGAAAACAGACGAGCAGTCCCGCGCCCGAGGCCGCATAGAAGGGATTCCCGCACAGCAGCCAGAGAAAAACCGTCAGCAGCAGAGCGGGCAGGAAATTCAGAAGGATCAGAAGCGGCTCACGCGCAAAGTTTCCCAGCAGCGCGGCAAAGCTGCCCGGCTGTATCGTCAGCGCAGCGAGTGTGAAGCCCAGTGCGCCCGCAATGGCCACACCTGCCGCCGTCCAAACGGAAAGCCGGATTCTTTTTCGCATGCGAGCACCTCCTTTTTGATCATCATACCACCGTACCGGCGGATTTTCAATTGATTTCTCCGCGCGAATGCGCTATGATAAAAGAAAAAGGAGGAGGTTTTCATGAAGGTTCTACTCTTTAACGGCAGCCCGAACCGCGCGGGCTGCACCTACACCGCGCTGCACGAGGTGGCGCAGCAGCTTCATAAGCATGGCATCGAGACGGAGATCGTTCAGGTCGGCGCAAAGCCCGTTGCGGGCTGCATCGGCTGCGGCAAGTGCGCGGGCGGCGCGGGCTGCATCTTTGACGACGGCGTGAACGAGCTGGCTGCACGGCTGGACGAATTTGACGCGATGGTCGTCGGCTCTCCGGTCTATTACGCAGGCCCGAGCGGACAGTGCACGGCGTTCCTCGACCGTCTGTTTTACAGCGCCTCCGGCAAGCTGCGCGGCAAGCCCGGTGCGGCGGTCGTGTCCTGTCGGCGCGGCGGCGCAAGTGCGAGCTATGACCGCCTTTTGAAATACTTCGGCATCAATTCCATGCCCATCGTGACCTCGCAGTACTGGAATCAGGTGCACGGCAACCGTCCGGAGGAGATTCTGAAGGACGAGGAGGGCTTGCAGACCATGCGCACGCTGGCCGAGAATCTGGCGTGGCTGCTCAAGTGCATCGAGGCCGGACGGAACGCGGGTGTGGCCAAGCCGGAGTACGAAGCACCGCTGCGTACGAATTTTATTCGGTAAAAAAACTCGCTATGGACAAAATCCATAGCGAGTTTTTTATATCTGTCTATTGGTTCTGCGGGAGGCCAAAGCTCACGGCGATGGCGGTGTCCACACGGTTCATCATGCTCTCGTCCACATGACCCATATGCTCGCGCAGACGGCGCTTGTCGATGGTGCGGATCTGCTCGAGCAGCACCACCGAGTCCTTCGTCAGCCCGACCGCATGGCCGGACAGCTCGATGTGCGTGGGCAGCTTTGCTTTGTTGGTCTGGCTGGTGATCGCCGCGGCAATGACCGTCGGGGAATGCTTGTTGCCCATGTCGTTCTGCACGATGAGCACGGGACGCGTCCCGCCCTGCTCGCTTCCGACAACGGGGCTCAGGTCGGCGTAGAAAATGTCGCCTCTCTTAACGGTTGTATCCATTCGCTTCACGCTCCGTGAAATCAGTCTTTGCCGCCACACAGGATTCCTATGTAACGACAAGGATATTCTCCCACGCAAACGCGGAAATTATACGCCGGGAACTCCCTTCCATTCTATGCCGGTCAGACGATATATTGCAAAATCTCCGTCTGATTCTCTCCGTCGAGATAGATGCGCGGAATGCGCTTGTTGATGCCGCAGAGAACCTCATACGAGATCGTGCCGAGCTGATTTGCCAGTGCGTCGACCGAAATGGCCTCGCTGCCGTCCTCGCCAAAGACCGTCACAACGTCTCCGACCTTGGCCTCCGGCACGCCCGTGATGTCCACCATGCACATATCCATGCAGATGCGGCCAACCTGTGGCACGCGCTTGCCGTGCAGCAGGAAGGAAATGCTGCCCGAGAAGCTGCGCGAAAGACCGTCGGCGTAACCGATGCCGATAACGGCGATGCGCTGATGGCCGGTCGTGGTATAGGTGCGGCCGTAGCTGACGGAAATACCCGGCTCGTAGTCGCGAATCTGGAAGATCGTCGTGCGCAGCGACATCACCGGCCGCAGCGAGATTTTGCCCGCGACATCCGGCGAGGGCAGCACACCGTAGGTCGCAATGCCGGGACGCACCATGTCCAGCGCGTACTCGGGATAGAGAATGCTTGCGCCGCTGTTGCAGCAGTGGCGGATCTCCGGCGCGATGCCGCAGCCCTTCATGGCAGAGAGCATCTGCATAAAGCGCTCAAATTGCAGCCGCGTGAAGGCGACGTCCTCCGGCGCGGTCGAATCAGCCACGGGAAAGTGCATGAACACACCCTCGATGAGAAGATGCTCAAGCTGTGCGACCTGCTTCAGCTCGTCCAGCGTTTTTTCGTCGTCATAGGCGAAAAAGCCGAGGCGCGACATGCCGGTGTCCAGCTTCAGGTGGATGCGCAGACGGCGGCCGGTTCCGGACAGACGCTCGTTGAGCCGTTTGGCGTATTCGAGGCTGTGAACCTCCTGCCGAAGATTCATGCCCGCAAGATCCAGCGCATAGAAGGGCGGCGTGTAGCCGAGGATCAGCACAGGTCCGCGAATGCCGCCGCGGCGAAGCTGCAGGGCCTCCTCGATGTTTGACACGGCGAGATATTCCGCGCCCAGCTCGTTTAGGTGACGGCTGACCGGTACGGCGCCGTGGCCGTAGGCATCGGCCTTGACCACGCCGAGAAAGCGGCAGGTCTTGGGCAGCTTCGCGCGAAGCTGCGTATAGTTATAGTTCAGATTGTCCAGCGAAATATCCGCCCAGGTTCTCTTTAAGTAATCCATGACTCATCATCCGTTATTGGAATTGAAATTCCGTGATCTGTATTTTGAGGATACGCTGACCATTATAGCACACTTCCGCGCAAATTGGTACCGCATTTTCAAACCAGGTATCCACAAAAAGGCATTTCTCGTCAAAATCGCGCTCGTAGGCTGCGCGGTAGCGCTCATCCTCGTATCCGGCGGAGGAAATATACTGCCGCAGCCAGCAGTCGGCGGCGATTGCGGGCGCGGCGGCGGGCACGACGTTGCCGTTGGCCAAAAGGCCGAAATCCAGCGCCATGCCGTCATAGGTGAGCTTTCCCGTGTCGGCCGCGACCGTCGCCGTGATGCCGGAGATGCGTTCCGGCTCCGTTACGGTCAGGCGCACCGTGCCCTCGGTGTCCATGGCGCAGTCCATGGCGAACTGCACCGCCGTCTCACCGAGGTCGGCCGTGACGTCCGCGTGAAAGGTGCAGCCGCTCTGCGCGAGCTTCGCGCGAAACTCGATGGCGGGGGAGAGAGGCTCCTCCTGTGTGCCGCAGGCTGTGAGGATACCTATTATAAATACAAAAACGATCAAAAATGCCGCAAGACGCCGCAAGAGACCACGCCCTTATTTCAGTAGTCGCGGCAGCTCCTGTAAAAGATCCGACGGGAGCAGCCCGAACTCTCCCAAGCGCCTTGCGCACCGGTCGCCCGCAGCGCCGTGCAGCCACGCACCCGCAGCCGCGGCCTGTACAGGCGTCAAGCCCTGCCCGAGCAGGGAGACGATCACGCCCGCGAGAACGTCGCCGCTGCCGCCCGTGGCCATGCCGGGGTTGCCTGTGTGATTGACATAACAGCCGTCTGCGCCATAGATCACCGTCCGGTGTCCCTTGAGCAGTACCGTCGCGCCGGTTTGAAGCGAGAGTTCGCGGGCTGCCTGAAGCCGGTTTTCACCCACGGGCTTTCCCGCAAGACGGGCAAATTCGCCGTCGTGGGGCGTGAGGATCACGGGACAGGCTGCGCCGCGCAGTACATCTATATGCCCTTGCAGCACATTTATGCCGTCCGCGTCGAGCACGACGGGACATTTTGCGTGCGCCAGCACGGCCTGCACTGCCGCATGCGTGCCCTCGCTTCTCCCGAGGCCACAGCCGATCAGGCAGGCGTCGCACTGCGCCAGCCTGCGCAGAATCTCCGGCACGGCGCACTCTGCGAGCATGCCGTCCTGCGCGGGCAGGGGAAAGACGACCGGCTCGTCCAGCTTGGCTGCGACGATGGGATAGACCGTCTCCGGAACCCCCAGATATACCAGTCCTGCGCCCGTGCGCAGTGCACCCCTTGCCGCCAGTGCGGGCGCACCGGTAAAGCCCGTTGCGCCGCACAGCAGCAGGAGCTTTCCAAAATCGCCCTTGTGCGCATTACGCGGACGGGTGGGGAGCCAGCGCCGGATGTCGGCTGCGCTGACGCGGTGCAGGGGTGCAGATACACGTATCACTGCCATGATAAAACCTCTTTGTATTTTTTAAACAAAAATCCGCAAAAATACTTGACAAATTTATCTAAGTTTGCTATACTGAGCATGGACAGAGCAGAGACCAATTCCTAAGGATGCAAGCGCAGGACGCGATTATTTTTCGACTGAGGTTTTCTCCGCATCAGCTTCTCCTTTCGTTTCCCCCTGTTCGGTTCGCCGTCAATTGACCGCGCCGCTCCCGGTGTGCTGCACCGGGAGCGTGTTTTTGTGCTCCCATCATAGCCCTTGCGGGAAAAATAGTCAAGTTTTTTGATGAATTACTTGCATCTTTCCCCTGCGTGTGTTAAAATAACGCTGCAATACTGAAAAGAGCTTTGACCGGGCCGCCGGCTGTGATTTTCGGCTGACAGAGAGGACGGATTTGCTGAAACCGTCCGCCGCAGCGCAGTGCAGGCTTTCTCCCGCGAGCTTCCGGCTGAACCGAGACCTCTCGCAGTAGGCATGGACGGGTCGCTCCGTTATCGGCATAAGTGCGCTGTGCTAGCAGCGAATTGCGGGTGGTACCGCGGAAGTTTGGTCTTTCGTCCCCAGTTGGACGGAGGACTTTTTTACTGTCATTTTCATATGAAGGAGATCAGGTATGAGAGAAGAACTCGAAAGAATCCGCACACAAACGCTTGCGGACATTCATTCTGCGCTGGACAACCTCTCCCTCGATGCCGTGCGCGTGCGCGTGCTGGGCAAAAAGGGTGAGCTGACCGCGCTTTTAAAGCAGATGGGCAAGCTCTCGCCCGAGGAGCGACCCGTCATGGGTCAGCTTGCCAACAGCGTGCGCACCGCGCTGGAGGAAAAGCTCGAGCAGCGCAAGAGTGAGCTTGCCGCCGCCGAGCTGGATGCGAAGCTTGCGGCCGAGGCCGTGGACGTGACCATTCCCGGCAAGGAGATCGAGATGGGTCATCAGCATCCCATGAACAAGGTTTTGCAGGAGGTCAAGGAGATCTTCATCGGCATGGGCTATCAGATCGTGGACGGCCCGGAGGTCGAGGAGGCCGCCTATAACTTTACAAAGCTGAACATTGAGGAGGGACATCCCTCCCGCGACCGTTCGGACACCTTCTATTTCGACGATAACGACGAGGTGCTGCTGCGCACGCAGACCAGCCCCATGCAGATCCGCGTGATGGAGAACCAGAAGCCGCCCATCCGTATTCTTGCTCCCGGCCGCGTGTTCCGCAAGGACGAGGCGGATGCGACGCATTCGCCCATGTTCCACCAGATCGAAGGTCTGGTCGTGGATGAGGGCATTACCATGGGTGACCTCAAAGGCGCACTGGAGACGCTGATTAAGCGCCTTTACGGCGAGGACGCCGTCGTGCGCTTCCGTCCGCACCATTTCCCCTTCACCGAGCCGAGCTGCGAGGTCGATATGCAGTGCTTCAAGTGCCATGGCACGGGCGAGACGGACGGCCAGGTCTGCTCCACCTGCCACGGCGAGGGCTGGATCGAGCTGCTGGGCGCGGGCATGGTGCATCCGAAGGTGCTCGAGGGCTGCGGCATCGATTCCAAGAAGTATTCCGGATTTGCCTTCGGCATCGGCCTTGAGCGTATGGCCATGGGCCGCCTGCGCTTCAATGACCTTCGCCTGATTTTCGATAACGACATCCGTTTCCTGTCTCAATTCTAAGGAGGTGCAGCAATGAAGTTAAACAGAAAATGGCTCAACGAAGAATTTGTTGACCTCTCAAACGTTTCCGACAAGGAATTTGTCGAGACCCTGACCGTCGCCGGCCAGAAGGTCGAGACCTATGAGCGCATGGATGCCGAGATCAAAAACGTGGTCGTCGGCAAGGTGCTCTCCATCGTGCGTCACACCAATTCCGACCACATGTGGGTGTGTCAGGTGGATGTGGGCAAGGACGAGCCTGTGCAGATCGTCACCGGTGCGCAGAACGTGCACGAGGGCGATCTTGTGCCCGCCGCGCTGCACAATTCCTATCTGCCCGGCGGCATTCACATCACCAAGGGCAAGCTGCGCGGCGAGCCGTCGAACGGCATGCTGTGCTCCCTGAAGGAGCTGGGCCTGACGCTCAACGACTTCCCCTATGCCATCGAGGACGGCATCTGGATCTTGCAGGAGGACTGCAAGCCCGGCGATGACATCAACAAGGTCATCGGCAACGATGACACCGTTGTGGATTTTGAAATTACGAATAACCGCCCGGACTGCTATTCCATCATCGGCCTTGCACGCGAGGCGGCTGCGGCCTTTGATAAGCCCATGAAGCACCACGAACCGGTCGTGCATGGCGGTGCGGAGGGCGACCTCTCCGCACTTCTGGACGTGGAGGTTCCGGCCGAAAAGCTCTGCCGCCGCTACACCGCACGCATGGTGCGTAACGTCAAGATTGCGCCCTCGCCCAAGTGGCTGCGCCAGCGCCTGCGCGCGAACGGTGTGCGCCCGATCAACAACATCGTGGACATCACCAACTATGTTATGCTCGAGTATGGCCAGCCGATGCATGCCTTCGACTACCGCTATGTCGGCTCCGGCAGGATCGTCGTGCGCGAAAGCGTCGAGGGCGAGAGCCTGACCACGCTCGACGGCACGGTGCGACCGCTTAAGCCCGGTATGCTGGTCATCGCGGACGGCGAGAAGCCCATCGGCCTTGCGGGCATCATGGGCGGCGAAAACAGCGAGATTGTCTCGGACACCACGGACGTCGTGTTCGAGTCCGCGAACTTCGACGGCACCTCCATCCGCCAGACCGCGCTTGCGCTGGGAATGCGCACCGAGGCCTCCGGCAAGTTTGAGAAGAACATCGACCCGCTTCTGACCGTCCCCGCCGTCAACCGCGCGTGCGAACTGGTCGAGCTGCTGGGCGCGGGCGAGGTGCTTGACGGCACGATCGACATCCTGAATGATATTCCGCAGCCGCGCACGGTCACGCTTGAGCCGGAGCGCATCAATGCCCTGCTCGGCACCGATATTTCCGAGACGGACATGGTCAAATACCTCAATCGTCTGGAGATCGAGGTGGACGGCCGCGAGATCAAGGTGCCCTCGTGGCGGCCCGATCTGGTCATGACCGCCGACATCGCCGAGGAAGTCGGCAGACTTTACGGCTACAACAACATTCCCACCACGGCCTTCCGCAGTGCAACCGCCGAGGGCGGCTACACCGGCACGATGGTGCTCGAGAGCAAGGCCGGTTCCCTGTGCCGCGCACTGGGTTACAGCGAGATCCTGACTTATTCCTTCGTCTCTCCGTCCATCTTCGACATGGTTCGTCTGCCGGAGGATTCTCCGCTGCGTAAGGCGCTTCGTATCCAGAACCCGCTGGGCGAGGACGCGTCCATCATGCGCACCGTTGCGCTGCCGTCCATGCTGGCGATCCTGTCGCGCAACAACGCCTATCACAATGCCGCCGTCAAGCTCTATGAGCTGGCGAAGGTGTACCTGCCCAAGGAAGGGCAGACGCTGCCCGACGAGCCAAAGCACCTTGTTCTCGGTACTTATGGCGAAAACGAGGACTTCTTCTCCCTCAAGGGCGAGATCGAGGCGATTCTGCGCGGACTGAATGTCAAGCCCGCCGTCTACACCGCCGAGAAGAACCATCCGAGCTACCATCCCGGCCGCTGCGCACGCGTGACGATCGACGGCGTGGACATCGGCGTGTTCGGTCAGGTGCATCCGCTGGTTACGCAGAATTACGGCATTGACGCTGAGGTCTATGCGGCCGAGCTGGACTTCACCGCGCTGGCCGCGCTGGAGCTGCCGGAAAAGACCTATCAGCCGCTTCCCAAGTATCCCGCCGTTTCCCGCGACATTGCCGTCGTGTGCGACGAGACGCTGACCGTGGCTGAGCTGGAGACGTGCATCCGGAAGGCCGGAGGCAAGCTCCTGCGGCAGGTAAAGCTGTTTGACATCTACCGCGGCAGGGGCGTGCCCGAAGGCAAAAAGAGCGTGGCCTTCAGCCTGACGCTGCGTGCCGACGACCGCACGCTTACCGATGCGGACTCCGACGGCGTGATCTCCGCCGTGCTGCAAAAGCTCGAGGAGACGCTCGGCGCGAAGCTGCGCTGAGGAAAAAACGGCCGATTTTTCCTTTGCAGCCGAATATTTCCAAATTATTCACGTTTTCGGCTTTACTTTGCCGCGAAATTGGTATATGATAAGGAAAAGGTGTAAAGGAGGCGAACGTTTTGGACGACAACACCATTAAATTCACCGTACCGGCGGACAATTCTGACGAAATGAAGCGGATTCTCACCGAGGTCTACCGCTCCCTGACGGAGAAGGGCTACAATCCCATCAACCAGATCGTCGGCTATCTTCTCTCCGAGGATCCGACCTATATCACGAATCACAATAACGCTCGCAGCCTCATCTGCAAGCTCGACCGCGACGAGCTCCTGCAGGAGCTGGTTCGTCATTATCTGTTCGACTGACTGCCGAATAGCGGGCAAGGGGCTTCCGCAAGAAGCCCCTTCAGCTTGCCATAAAGCTTCCTCTGGACTTTATGGCAAGCTGAAGGCAAAATTGCAAAATCTGAATTTGTATTTTTTATTATTTTGCAATTTTGGCCGCTGCGGCGGGTTATTGAACGCGAAAGGGAACCCATCTCCGCGCTAAGAGCCGCCGCTTTTGCGGCGGTTGCGCTCCGAAACGCCTCGCTGCGGCTCGGTGTGACGGTTCCCTTTCATACTAGAATTTCATGAAAAGCCAACGGCTTTTCATAGCGCCGCAGGCGCGTCAAATTCTGCACAAGACGCGGAGCACGCCGTCGGCGTGCTCCATAGTGCGCAAGGCGCACGGGATTCTTGATGAAATCAAGAATCGGTAGTATTACACTATCCCTCCCTCCGAAGCTTTCGGCTGGACAGGGTTTTGACAGGCTGCCCTTGTAATCTTTTTCCGACAAAAAAGTTTTCGAAATCCCCCAAAACAACATCCAATTTCCCTCGCAGAACCACAAGACGTGGTATTTTCCACAGCGCGCACTTGCAAAGCGGCTACAAGATGTAGCAAAATGCAAAATAGTGTTGACAAAACGATTTCCATGTGTTACAATTTAGTTACATTTTTATGGGAGGTTTATATGCCCGAACAAAATGAAGTCCTCACCTACAAGGGTCATCCCCTGATGCGCAAGGACAATCTGGTCTATTACGGCTCCATGGCAGACGAATACATCGTCATGCTGCAGGTGCTGGAATCCAAAAAGCTCGATGATCTCGAGCTGGCAACGAAGGTCTCCGTTCAGCTTCAGCGGACGGATCCGGCCGTCAAGGCCCGTGACCGCGTTGTGAAAAAAAGCGAAAAGGACGGCTTCTACACGGCGTTGGATGTTGGCTGTGTGTGGCTGGAGAGAGCGCTCAACAGCGCGAAATAAATCTGCACTTTGGGAGGTTTCGCAATGAAACGGTTTTATCGGAGCTTGATCGCGGTGTCCATCATGGTCACGGCGGCCGTTACGGCCAGCGCGGCCGGGACGGGCATCGTCGATGCCAATGGCGGCCTGCGCCTGCGGTCCGGCGCGTCTACGGATACGAGCACGCTTGCGATTGCGTCGAACGGCGCGAGCGTTTCCGTCGTTTCCAAGGAAGGCGACTGGTACAAGGTCATTTATAACAACCAGACCGGCTATATGCACGGCGATTACCTGAACGTCACCGAGGAGACTTCCTCGAACGGTTCCGATGTCGAGGGCGTCAAGTCCGGCATCGGCATCGTCAAGGCCAACAGCGGCCTGCGCCTGCGCGAGAGCGCTTCGACCAGCTCGGCTGTCCTCGCCACCGCCCGCAACGGCGCAAACGTTGTCATCATCGACAAAGAGGGCGGCTGGTACAAGGTCATTTACAACCTCAAGACCGGCTATATGTCTGCCGATTACCTCGAGGTGAAGGATCGTGAGAACGTCGATCTTGGCGAAGGCGAGATCAACAGCTCCCTCGTCAATATCCGCAGCGGCCCGTCCACGGGCAGCACGCTCGTCGATCAGGCCAGCAAGGGCGAAAAGGTTGACATCTTCGGCTTTAACTGCGGCTGGTACAAGGTCAAGTACAATGGTCAGGTTGGTTACATCCGCAGCGACCTCGTCGATTTGACCGAGGTTCCGCCCGCGAATAACGGCAGCGCCTCCTCCGATAACGGCTCGTCCTCCGGCGGCTCGTCCGACAGCGGCAGCAGCGAAACGCCTTCCACGCCTTCGGCTCCTTCGGATGATTACGATTCCTCCAGCCTCGGCGCACAGATCGCGGCCTATGCGCAGAAGTTCGTCGGTTATCCTTACGTCTACGGCGGCACGACGCCCTCCGGCTTCGACTGCTCGGGCTTTGTGCAGTACATCTACCGTCAGTTCAGCGTGAGCATCAACCGCACCGCGACGGCACAGCTTGCAAACGGCTACTCCGTTTCCTATGACAGCCTGCGTCCCGGCGACCTCGTATTCTTCGGTTCCGGCTCGTATGCATCCCATGTCGGCATGTACATCGGCGGCGGCCAGTTCGTCCACGCGCAAGGTTCCGCGACCGGCGTCGTCATTTCCAACCTGACGGAAAGCTGGTACCTCAACCGCTACATCGGTGCCCGCCGCATCGTTGACTGAATAATGACATAATTTTCCGCAGCAGGATGAATTTCCTGCTGCGGTTTTTTTGCGCACATAAGCGCATAATAAGCACATGAATTTTTGATCGGGGGACTGTCCATGGAATCCAATCACCGCGGCAGGCGGAGCATCGTTTTTCCGCAACCGCCTGCGATCCTCGCCTATGCGTCCGTCGCGGGGAAAAAAGAGGCGCAGGGGCCGCTGCGCACGAGCTTCGACCTGACGTCGGATGACACGTCCTTCGGCCAGAAAACATGGGAAAAGGCCGAGACGCAGATGCAGAAGCAGGCGCTGCGCATCGCGCTGAACAAGGCCAAGCTCGAGGAATCCGCGCTGGATGCGGCATTTTTGGGCGACCTCCTAAACCAGTGCATCGGCTCGACCTTTTCTCTGCGCAACAGCGAAGTACCGGCCTTCGGCCTCTATGGCGCGTGCTCGACCATGGCCGAGAGCCTGCTGCTGGCGGGTATGGCCGTGAGCGGTGGGTTCTGCCGACGGGCGCTGGCGATGACCTCGTCACATTTTGCCTCGTCCGAGCGGCAGTACCGCTTTCCCTTAGGCTACGGCGGCCAGCGCACGCCCACGGCGCAGTGGACGGTCACGGGCGCGGGCGCGGTGATTCTGGGTGTGGAGGGCGCGGGGCCGTTTCTGCGCAGCGCGACCATCGGCACGATCGTCGATGCGGGAATCAAGGACGCCAACAACATGGGCGCTGCCATGGCCCCCGCAGCCTTTGAGACGCTGCGTGCGCATTTTGACGATCTGCACCGCGCGCCGGAGGACTACGACCTGATTGTTACGGGCGACCTCGGCAAGCTCGGAAGCGAGCTGGTGCGCGAGCTGTTCTCTCGTGAGGGCGTGCGGCTGAAGGAGCGCTATCAGGACTGCGGCGTGTTGATTTTCGACACCGAGAAGCAGGACGTGCACTGCGGCGGCTCCGGCTGCGGATGCAGCGCAAGCGTGCTGTGCGGCTATCTTCTGAACAAACTGCGCAGCGGCGAGATCAAAAATCTCCTGTTCTGTGGTACGGGCGCACTGCTTTCGCCACTGTCCACACAGCAGGGCGAGTCCATTCCGGCCGTATGCCACGCCGTAGCGATTTCGACGGAAAGGAGCTGAGCACATGGATTATTTGAAGGCGTTTCTGGTCGGCGGCGTGCTCTGTCTCATCGGCCAGCTTTTGATCGATAAGACCAGACTCACGCCCGCGCGGATCCTGGTTTCTTATGTCGTTGCCGGCGTGCTTCTGGGTGCGCTGGGACTTTATGACAAGCTCGTGGATTTTGCGGGCGCGGGCGCGACCGTGCCCTTGACGGGCTTTGGCAACACGCTGGCCAAGGGCGTGCGCGAGGCCGTAGACGAAAAAGGCGCATTGGGCATTCTCACAGGCGGCCTGACCGCAACGGCGGGCGGCATCGCTGCGGCGGTGGTTTTCGGCTGGCTGGCCGGGCTGATCTTCAAACCGAAGGATAAATGAGCGCGGTGCGGGCATACTACCCACGCGGAACACCGCAAATCGTACTTCAGGAGGAGTTCTATCATGGAAAACAGAAATCAGAACAAGAACCAGAATCAGCAGCAGAACCAGAATCAGAATCAGCAGCAGAACCAGAACGAGAACCGCAGATAAAAAGACACCGCCGGAGGAAGCCCTCCGGCGGAAATTTTATGCTTCTTATTCTTTCACCGTACCGTCAGCGTTAAAGACCGGCAGCTTTTCCAGATAGATGATGTCCTTGCGCTCCTGCGCGTCGCCCTCGGCCAGAATCGCCATGCGGCCCGCGACGGTGCCGCCCGCTTCGAGCACGAGCTTTTCCACGGCCTCGATGGACTCGCCGGTGGAAATGACGTCGTCCACAATCAGAATGCGCTTGCCGCGCATCAGCTCGGCGTCTGCAACGTCCAGATAGAGGTGCTGCTCCTTGGCGGTGGTGATGGAGTGGACATTGACCTCAAACACGCCGGACATATAGAGCTTCGGGGCCTTGCGTGCGAGGAAATACTTGTTCTGGCCGCTCTGGCGCGCCATTTCGTGGATCAGGGGGATTCCCTTGGCCTCGGCGGAGATCATGTAGTCGTATTCAGGCGCCTTTTTCAGCAGCGCGGCGGCAGATTTGACCGTCAGCTCGACGTCTCCGAAAATTACGAATGCGCCGATGTAAAGGTCATCCGTGACCTTGCAGATCGGCAAATCTCTCTTTACGCCTGCGATCGTCATTGTATAATGCATGGGGCATTCTCCTCATTTTCAAGATTCGTCGTGCCTGTGACACAACTTATTTATTATATCGCCGGAAACGGGAAATGTCAATCAAAAAACCGCATTTTTCCCGCGTTTTCGGGCATACTGCAAGCGAGGTGAGACGATGCTGAACGATATTTCCATGCTCAATTCCATTCGCAAGACGACGCAGATGGGCTGCTATGGCATCCAGACCGTCCTGAACGAGACGGAGGATCACGAGATGCAGAACGCGCTGCGTTCACAACTGCGCGAATACGAGACTCTCTATTCCGAGGCCGACCGGCTCCTGCGCGAGCGCGAGGGACGGGTGCAGAACGTCAGCCCGCTTGCGCGCTATGGCTCGATGATGTCGTCGAAAATGAAGGTGCGCATGAGCGGCGATCCAACGGCCAAGATCGCCGAGCTGATGCTGCAGGGCAACACACGCGGCATGATCAAAAGCATGCACAACATCCGCACGATGGGGCTGCTCGATCCGAAGGTCTCCGGTCTTTCCAACCGCCTGCTGCAAACCGAGCAGGCCAATATCGACCAGATGAAGGGGTATCTGTGAGGAATACCGGAGCGCAGCCGGGGCGGGCAATTGTGAAATTGCCCGCCCCGGCATGTAAGACAGGCGCATTCCGTAGGGGCCGATGTCCACATCGGCCCCTACGCAGAGCTTCGGCGCTTGCATGGGAAACAAACATCGTGCTTTTGCTGACGCGGCTGTGCACACTTTTTTACCCTGCGGCATATTCTATTGGCATGACTGTTTGGGAGGTGCAGTAACATGAACGGTTATCTCAGTGTACATAGCTTTACCTCGGCGGCGTGCATTCCCGTCGAGGGCGTGACCTTCACGATCACGCAGCGGCGGGCGCAGGGCGTGGAGCTGCTGGCCGTGCGAATTGCCGACGAGAGCGGACGCATCGCGCCGGTCGCCATCGCCGCGCCGGACGAGGCCGAAAGCCAAAGCCCCGGCACGCCGCGCCCCTTCGCCGTCGTGGACATCACCGCAGATCATCCGGAGTTCGAGCGCATTCTGGTGGAAAATGTGCAGATCTTCGCCAACATTACGACCGATCAGAATTTTGCCCTCATTCCCTTGGCAGAGCAGCCGGAGGTGTGGAACATGACGGAAGTGTTCACCATTCCGGCGCAGGAGCTGTGAGGTGGCGCCTATGGTAACAGTGACTCCTTACGTTCCCGAGACCATCACAGTGCATCTGGGCGCGCCCGATGCCTATGCCGCAAACGTGACCGTGTCCTTTGCGGACTACGTTAAAAACGTCGCCTCGAGCGAAATTTACCCGACGTGGGAGGAAAGCGCGCTGGTGGCGAACATTCTGGCCATCATTTCCTTTGCGCTTAACCGCGTGTACACGGAGTTTTACCGCAGCCGGGGCTATGACTTTGACATCACGTCCTCGACGGCCATCGACCAGAAATTCATCAACGGACGGAACTATTTTACCTCCGTCGAGCGCGTGGTCGATGAGATTTTCAACAACTATCTGCGCAGGCAGGGCTTTGTCGAGCCGCTTGCGGCCAAATTCTGCAACGGTACGACCGTGACCTGCGCCGGTCTGAGCCAATGGGGCTCGCAGGCACTGGCCCAGCAGGGTGTCAATTCGGTGGAAATTTTGAGAAATTACTACGGCGACAACATCGAGATTGTCCGCAACGCGCCCATCCGCGGCTATGAGCCGTCGTACCCCGGCGAGCCGCTGCGCGTCGGCTCCGTCGGGCCGAACGTCGTGCAGGCGCAGGTGAGCCTCAACCGCGTTTCGCAGAATTATCCGGCCATTCCGAAGATCAATCCCGTGGACGGCATTTTCGGCACGCAGACGGAGGAGGCTACACGCGCGTTCCAGCGCATCTTCAATCTGACTGCCGATGGCATCATCGGCAAGGCAACGTGGTACCGCCTTGTGTGGCTGTACGTCGGTGTCAACCGGCTGGCAGAACTGGAATCCGAGGGGCAGACGTTTTATGCCGTCAACTGGCAGTATCAGAACGCCCTGCAGGAGGGAAGCCGCGGGGAAAAGGTGCGCGCGCTGCAATATATGCTCAGCGTGTTGGCAGAGTTCATCAGCAGCATCCCACGCGTGAACATCGATGGCATTTTCGGGCAGGAGACGGCAAACGCCGTCACGGCCTTCCAGCGCTTTGCCGGACTGGACGCGAACGGCGTGGTAAACGAGGCAACATGGGACGCATTGTACGATCAGTTTGCGGGCATCGAGATCTACACGGGCTTCGACACGAACCGCTTCACCGCGCCCGTCGAGGCAGACGAGTTGGATGCGCAGTCTGCGGCGGTCGTGGACAACGGGCAGAACATCACCAATGCCGACACCGCCTTTCTCACGCAGTTTCCCGGGCAGACGCTGCGCTATGGCGACACGGATTTTGAAGGGAGGGGAGCATTGTGATCCCGGTCATTCCACTGGAGGCAAGCCCCATTCAGGCCTTGCAGATCATGCTGCGCCGCGTCCTGTCCGATACGCAGTATCACACGCGGCTCGTGCCGGACGGCATTTACGGGGAGGAGACGCGCGGCGCAGTCTCGGAATTTCAGCGCAGGAACGCGCTTGAGGTCAACGGCGAGGTCGATCTTGCCACATGGAACATTCTTGTGCTCACCTACCGCAGCGCACTCGTCACGGGCGGAAAAGCAGAACCGCTGCAAATCGTCCTGCAGCCGGAGCAGGTGATTCGCAGCGGGGATATTAACACGCATATGTATATCATTCAGGCGCTTTTGTCCGCGCTCGACCGGTTTTATCTCGGCCTGCCGGTTGTCCGCGTGACGGGGAAGCACGATGCCGCGACCACAAAGGCCGTCGTCTGGCTTCAGGAGCGCGCCGGGCTTCACGCAGATGGGCATGTGGATAAGCACACATGGCGTTTTCTGGTGCATCTTTACCGGCTGGCCTCCGGAGACGGCAGTGGGCAGTATCCTTGCAGGCAGGCGCAGCGGAGTTTAGAGATACAGCAGAAGCAGGACAAGGACGGTGAAGGCCAGCGACAGTAAAAGCAGCACACGGTCGTGCAGCAGCAGCTCCACCGGGTCACCCTCCGCACCGGCGTCGAGGTCGCCCGCGTATTTCAGGCAGATGCACACGGCCAATGGCACCGTCCAGAGCATGCGGCTTCCTGCCAGTCCCGCGCCCGCGCTCCAAAGAGAATAAAATACCAGCGCAAGCGTCAGACACAGCTGCATGGCACGCTCGAGAAAGACCGGCGTGTAGACCGTCGCCGCGCTTGCCGAGCGTGCGTCGCCGCGCCGCTTGCCAAAGCCCATATAGAGCGAGAAAAACGCGACCGTCAGATACAGCCAGCTTGAAACCGGCACACCGATGACCGCCGCGCCGAACAGCACGCGCAGCTCAAAGCCCGCAGCCAGCAGCAGGACATCCAGAATCGGAATATTTTTCAGCTCCAGACTGTAACAGAGATTGAGAAGCAGATATGCGCCGAGGCACAGCCACGCCCGTGTGGGCAGCGCCTGCCAGATACTCAGCGCGGTCAGTGCGGACAGAAGCAGCACGGCGATGCCCACTGCCTCGGGAATGCGGACGGTCCCGGCGGCAAGTGGGCGGGTGCATTTGCGCGGGTGCAGACGGTCGCGCGTAAGATCGCAGAGATCGTTGAACACATACACCGCCGAGGACAGCAGACAGAAACACACAAAGGCGCAGACGGCCTGCGCGGCGGACGCGGCCTGCGTCAGCTTTCCGCTGAAAACCAGCGGCAGCAATACCAGAAGATTTTTCAGGCAATGCGCCGGGCGCAGCAGCCGCAGACGCTCTTTCATGGTCTCACCCCCGGAGAAGTTGAAATAAGTTTACATAACCCTGAAGATTCAGGAGAATCAGACACAGGAGATACACGCCCAGAAGCACGCCCGCCGGACGCGCCGTGCGTTTCTCGCGCAGAAGCAGACCGACGATGAGAAGCTGCGCAGGGTAGTGGTGCAGGGAATAGAGAAAGGCTTCCTTCAGCCCATATTGCATGAGACCGTGCAGCAGCAGGTTCAGTGCCAGTACCGCCAAGGGCGCGTAGAGCAGACGGTCGCGGCGGTATTTGACCGCAGACCATACGAGCAGCGCCGCAAACCCCGCCGCAGCCAGCGCGACCGGCCAGGAAGCCGAGGGCACAAAGCTGACCGCGTCGTCCACGAAATCCCCGAAGGGCGACTGCGTCTGCATGCGCAGCACGAAGCCCGTCGAGCCGAAAAACGCAAAAAAGCTATACCGGAGAGCGGTGAAAAGGCCGAAATGGTCGCTGTAATTTTTGGCGCTGTTCAGGCCGCCGGAGAGCAGCTTTGTAAAAAACACACCGCGCACGGGTGAAATCGCCGTCAGCGCGAAGAAAAGCGCGGCCCCGGCCGCAAGCGCTGCAAGACGTTTTTTGAAACGCCCGCCGGAGAGCAGGACGATTGCCGCCCAGAGAACGCCGTTCGTGACCGTCACGCCCGCACAGAGCGCACCGAGAAGCACCGTGACAGGGAGGTTTTTCCGCCGCGCAAAATAAAAGCTCAGCACGAGCAGCAGCGCGGACAGCGCATAGCTCTCCGCAATGAACGTGAAAAACAGCACGCTGAAGGACAGTGCATAGATGCCGCACAGCAGCAGCGCGAAGCGCGGCTTCAGCTCGTACTGCGTTTCAAAAATGCAGTCGAGGACGTAAATCGTCGCCAGTGTCAGCAGAAGCTGCCCGCCGACGATCAGGCAGTAGTGGGTCTCAAGCGGCACCGTGCCCAGCAGCGCCCGCTCGGCAAGCGTCAACAGCCAGCCCAGCACGATGAGCAGAGGGTGCTTGATGATGCGCAGGGAGACGTCGCGCTCGACGGAGAAAAAGCTGTTAACATAATATATATCGTCCGCGGAGAACAGGCGGTCGTTGTGCGCGTTTTCGACCTGATACAGTCCGGTGCGCGTCAGAAGGATAAACAAAACAAGATAGAGCACGCTCACGGCTGCGAAGAAGCCGCAGCGGGCGTAAATGGCACGGTGGTGTCTCATGGCATCCAATCCTCCTGCGGCACAAAAAGAAATTCAATGTCGCCCGGCGTTTCATAGTAGAACGTGCGGCAGAGCTTCTGCGTGTCGGCATCCCAAAGATACTCCGTGTACGGGAAGGAGGGCAGAACGATCTGCGTCTGCCGTAAGTCCATGGCGCGGGCGATGGCGGCCTCGCGGATCTGCGCCGTTCGGTAGATGGGAAGATAGATGCAGAGACAAGCGATAAACACACCGGCCGCCAGCGCACCGGCACAGAACCTCTGCCATAAGCCGGCGAGGCTTAAAAACTGCGTTGCGGCCAGCAGCAAAAAGACATAGCTCACGAAGAAGCAGCGCGGCCCGATGGGCGAGACGAAGGCCAGAGGTGCGGCGGCTGCGAGCGCACTGCCGAGATAAAAGATCGCACGTTGACGCTTCCTGCCGTCCAGCCAGCGAAATGCTGCCCAGAACGCGCCGCCAAACCAGGACAGCACGGCGACAGCCCGCCCCGGAAGACCAAAAATCATCCAAATGGCGCTCAGGCAAAGCAGAACGGCGGGCGGCGCGTCCAAAACGGTTGCTTTCTGCCTGCAGCAGGACAAAAATGCCAGTGCAGGAAAGCCCAAATAGACGGCCGGGCAGCCCGCGAGCAGCCAGCGCGAAAGCTCCGGCAGATTCTCCCGCGCGGTCAGCAGCAGACCGGCAAGACCGTCTGCCATGTGATAGGCCGCGTCCACCTCGGTCACGCGCCGATAGCTGGGAGAGGCAAAGAGCAGCGCGGCGCCGAGCAGCGTGCCCAGAAAATAGCACATCGCGGCGGGGGACGGCTTCTTTCGCGCGGCCCACACCCAAACGGTCAGAAAACCGCCCGCCAGCACGGCGTAGACCGTGTTGTTTTCCATAAATAGCTGCCCCATAAAGCCCAGAAACAGCAGCGCAGCGCAGCGAAGCGGCGATTCGCGCCTATCGTCGAGTGTTTTCTTCAAAAGAGAAAATGCGGCCAAGGTCAGCAAAACCGGCGGCAAATAGTTGAAAAAACCCGCCGACCACGGATAAATCTGCCGGAACATCTCGCGTGGAAGTGCGAAAACACCCACGGTCAGCAGAACAAAGCCCGCGCCGGACTGCACGCCCGCCGCCTTCGACGCGAAACAGAACAGCAGCAGCGTCAGCGCCGTACGCAAAAGCCAGCGCAGCACCGGACGGCTGCCGGAAAGATAGGCCAGCGCGTTACCGAGCAGACGCGGATTTGTCGTTTTCCAGCGAAAAATCAGTTCACGCACAAGATCGCCCAGAGAGCGCAGCTCACGCCCCAATCCTTCACGATACCAGTCGTCTCCCGTCAGAGGAAACAGCCAGAACAGCACCGCCAGCGCTGCCGCAGCTGCCAGCGTGAGATAGATCCGCGTTCGCCTTGTCATGCAGTCCCCTCCTTTTTCGTCATTATATCAGTGGTTTGGATAAAAAACAAGAGCCGGAAAATTCCGGCTCTTTCAGCGTGTCGAAAAACTCTTTTCGGCACGCTGCCAGACTGCGAAAAAGTTCGGAGGACAAGCAACTCACGCCCGTCGGCGTACATCGGTACGGTAGGGCGTGAGTTGCGCAGTAAGTCAAAATCCTTGCGCAGCAAGCTGGTTTTCAGACTATAAAGTTTCCCACTTTTATAAATGAAATCCAGAGAGTGAAAATCAGTTGAATTGTGAATCGATTTTGACGATTACGGACTTTTTTGACAGTCTGCAAGAGCCGGAAAATTCCGGCTCTTTGTATTAGGGTATTAGACCTTGGACTTTGCCAGAAGCACCGAGCTGACAAGCGCCGTGATCGGCACGGACAGAATGACGCCGATGCTGCTGGAAATACCGCTGATGACCTCCCATGCAAGGTAGGCTGAACTGAGAAGCTGGTGTCGCGACAGCCCGAGGGAATATAGATAGAGTATCAACACAAAGCTGCTGCCGAAGAAGGCGAGAATCAGCGTGTTTGTCATTGTGCCGACCATGTCGCGTCCGATGTTCATGCCCGAACGGAACAATTCCTTGCGCCCGTAGGCGGGGTTAGCGGTGTGAACCTCCGTCAGCGCCGAGGAGATGCTCATTGCAACGTCCATTACCGCGCCCAGCGTGCTGATGACGATGCCGCCGACGAGCAGGCCGCGTAGGCCGATCATCGTGCCCTGCTGGCGAAGCTGCAAAAGCGGCTCGACCTCGGAGCTGCGCAGGCCGCTGATGCGTGCGAGCGACTGCGCGAGAAGCCCGAACAGCAGCGCAAAGCCCATGCCGAGCACCGTGCCGAGCATGGCGCAAAGCGTTTTGCGCGTGATGCCGCCGAGAAGCACGAAGCACACCGCAGCGGCGTAGGAGCATACCAGAAAGACCGTCAGGATCATCGGCGCGCCCTTCATCAGAAGCGGGATGAGGATCCAGAACAGGCAGGCCAGTGTGATAAGCAGACCCACCAGCGACTTTGCACCCGTTTTCCCGCCGACAAGCACGGTCACGATCAAAAACACGGCAATGACCGCAAAAATTGCCGGTTCGCGGTTGTATTCAAAGATCGTCGCGCGCACCTCGCCGCTTTCATAGGTCGAGATCAGCACCGTCACGCCGTCTCCCGCGCGCAGGCGGCTGCCATAGAGCGGTGAGGCGTAGTTATAGACCTGAAGCTGCTCTCCCTTATATTGCCCGGAGGTGACATCCACGAGCAGGAGCTGCTCTCCGCGATAGGAATTGTCCGCAATGGGGTCGAGTACGGTCGAATCCGTCAGAACCTCCGCGACGCGTCCGGTCTCATATTCGGCATAATCTCCCGCCTGAAGCGACTCCTCCGGCTCCGGACGTGCCAGACGCTCGACCACGACGAACAGCACCGCCGCAACGGCCAAAACCACGATCGCCCAGCGGTTTTCGCGCAGCCATTGAGAGAATGTCTTTCTGGAGCGGACATTTAGCTTTTTCATATGCACGACCCCTTTCCAATCTCCGCTTAGCATAACAATTTCACGTCTGCAAGTCAAGCACGGTGGATTTTATTGACAAGAATTGTACAAACTGCACAAATATTTGGTGCCTTTTTTTACACGGAACATACAAAGATTTGAAAGGACTTCGCTTTCCTTTTCGCCCAAAATATGCTATTATTAGTACAACCTAATATGGGAAATAAGCCCCGTCCGGCGTTCGACGGCGAAAATGCTGCAATCGTCCGCCGGTCGCGGGCACTTCCCGAGGGAAAGTTAAAGGAGGCATATTCATGAAAAAAGGCATGCACGGCAGACTTCTTGCGCTGCTGCTGGCTCTGGTCATGGTGCTGTCGATCCTGCCCATGCAGGCGATCGCGCTGGAACCGGAGACAAGCAAGGCAACGCTGGTCACTGACGCTTCCACACTGAAAGCGGGCGACCAGATCATCCTTGCTGCCGAAGCAAACGGCAAGACGTTTGTTGCAGGCGCGATGTCGGGCAAGTTCCTGACCAGCGTTGAGACATCCATTGACAATCTGTCTGCCAGCACCGAGGTTTTCACGCTGGGCGGCAAGGCGGACGAATGGACGCTGACCGCTTCCGACGGAAAGAAAATTTCCACGCAGGCGGCAAAAGCCCTGAACAATACGGGCAAGGGCACCGATACATGGAAAATCACGATTGCGGCTGACAAGACGGCAACGGTTGCCAGCACGGACGAGACGTGTGGCCGGATTTTGTACAATGTCAATACTCCGCGCTTCATGAACTATACGTCGAATACAAATAAGAGCATGCTCCTGCCCTCGATCTATAAGCTCGAGTCTGCGAAGGAAAAGGTCGCCACTCCGACCGCCGTCCCCGCAACGGGCAGCGAGCTGGAGGTCGGCAGCACCGTCGCGTTCTCCTGCGCGACCGCAGATGCGAAGATTTTTTACAAGACCACGGGCGAGTACGTTGAGTACACCGCGCCGGTGGCCGTGAACGCCGAGACCACCTTCACGGTCAAGGCCACAAAGGACGGCATGGCCGACAGCGCCGAGGCGACCTTTACTTATAAGGCCTATAAGCTCGTGGACAAGTACGTCAAGGCCGAGACCCTTGCCGACGGCGACGAGGTCGTGGCCTTCAACAAGGACAATGGCATGGCGCTCAGCTCCACGATCCTCTCGAGCTACTATCTGACGCCGGTCGCGGCGACCGTGGCGGAGGACACGCTCACTGCGGACTCCATGGACACGATCGTCTGGGCGGTGACGAAGAACGAGAACGGCACCTACACCTTCAAGCAGGGCGACAAGACCCTCGGTGCCTCCAGCGGCACGAACAGCAGCGGCAAGACCGTCTACAACCTGAACGTGACCGGTACCGGCAGCGCCACGTGGGATCTGACCTCCTGCAACGAGGAAAATCATTCCTACTATCTGTCGGCCAACGGCATGGAGGGATCCTACGGCAAGATCTATATTGAGTATTTTGTATATACCAATAAAAAAACCGGAGCCAAGACGCCGGAATTTACCGCTTTTGACGCAGGCCCGAGCAAGCTGACGGAAGCGGCCTTCGGCTTTGAGTTCTACAAAAAGACGCAGGATAAGGAATACGTCTCCGGCGGCGAAACACCCGATCCCGAGCCGGTCGAGGGCATTATTCCCGACGGCGAATATGTGCTCTATGTTCCGGCGCACAACATGGCGCTGTCGAGTAATTACGGCGGCTATTACAACTCCGGCGTCGGCATGACCATTGCCGATGACGCGGTGAAGGCCGAGGCAAGCCCCAGCGAGATCTGGACGGTCAAGAGCAACGCCGACAAGACCGTTACCATTTCCTTCAACGGCCAGAATCTTGGCATGGCTGCGGAAAAGACCAGCACTCCGCTTGGCGGCGTGAACGACAAGTGGGAGCTGATCGACCGCGGAAACGGCCGCTACTATATCAGAAATACCGGAAGAAACGCTTATTTGCAGTGGTATGTGGACAAGACCTGTTTCTCCGCATATTACAGCATCGCGTCCGGCTCTGAGAAGAACTTTGAGTTCCGCTTTGTCCCCGCGACCGTGAAGGCCGGCGGCGAAACGGGCGAGCTGCCGAAGGAAGGCGACAAGGTCGTCATCTACAACCAGAACGCCGAGGCGGTTCTGGCTGCGCAGAACGGCGAGGCCAGCCCCTCCATCAATAAGGCTCTGGCAGAGATCAAGGACGGCAAGGCCATCCCCGAAAACGGTGCCGTGGTCTTTGAGGTCAAGAAGAACGGCAACTACTACGAGTTCTATAACGAGACCTACGGCTATCTGTGCGCCAACGGCACCGGCAACAACGCCTTCTACCAGAAGGAAGTCAGCGAGGATGCCGACTGGACGCTGCGCGTCTGCTCCGGCGGCGTGGGCGGCTACGAGATGGAGCACCGCACCGCGAAGTACAACGGACAGTATTCACAGTGGCTGGAGTACTATTCTGATTCCTTCAAGGTTTACAGCATGTACAAGGTCACGGACTACACCATCTACTCCTTCAATTTCTATCCCGTTGCGGAGGGTGTGAAGGTAGTCAAGGGCATCGTCAACGCCCCGAAGGTCGATTTCGGCTCGGTGCTTGATGCCTATATCGGCGTGGACTACACGCTGACCTTTACCGTCGATGCACCCTTCGGTGTGAAGGGCACGCCGGTCGTCACCCTCAACGGCGAGGAATACGCGCCCACGCTGAAGGACGACGTTTACAGTGTTACCTTCCCGACGGCAAAGATCACCGGCACGGAGTTGGCCGTCTCTGTTTCCGGTGCGGACAACGAGGGCGAGCAGTTTAACAACACCGTGAAGATCCCCGTCAAGGACGAGCCGGTGTTTGGAACCGTCACGCCCGCCATCAACGCCCAGACCGGCGATGAAAAGCGTCCGGAGATCTCCGCAGAGGTCGCCAACGCCGGCGAGGAGCCGACCGTTACGATGACCGTCAACGGCACGGAGGTCAAGGCAACCTACGCAAACGGCAAGGTCTCCTACAAGCCCGCCGCGGACATGGCCAACGGCCGCACCACTGTGACCGTCACCGTCACCCGCAAGGACGGCAGGTCCTCCACCAAGACATGGAGCTTCACCATCGGCACCGCGCAGTATCAGCGCTACTTCGGCCAGCTCCACGGCCACACCCAGTATTCCGACGGCGCGGGTAGCCTGACGGACGCTCTGAACTACATCAAGGGCATTCCCGAAAGCTCGAACGTCCAGTTCGTCGCCTTCACCGATCACTCCAACTACTTCGACTCCAAAAACAATCCCAATGACAAGCAGGCGCTCTATGACACCACGCTGGTCAAGGATTCCGACTCCAGCCACAGTTGGAAAACCTATAAGGACACCATCGCGGAGTTCAACAAGAACAACAGCGGCATCGTCGCAATCGGCGGCTTTGAAATGACGTGGTCCGGCGGCCCCGGCCATATCAACACCTTCAACACCCCGGGCGTCGTTTCCCGCAACAACACCGAGCTGAACAACAAGACCGAAGACGCCGGCATGAAGGCTTATTACGCCCTGCTCAGCCAGCAGGAGGGCGCGAACACCATGAGCCAGTTCAACCATCCGGGCAAGACCTTCGGCAACTTCTCCGACTTTGCTTATTGGGATGCCGTTATCGACACCCGCATGTTCCTCGTTGAGGTCGGCAACGGCGAAGGCCAGATCGGCCAGGGCGGCTACTATCCGAGCTACGAGCAGTACATCCTCGCGCTCGATCAGGGCTGGCACGTTGCACCGACCAACAACCAGGATAACCACAAGGGTCGTTGGGGCAACGCCAACGACGCGCGCGACGTCGTCATCACGGACAATTTCTCCGAGAACGGCATTTATGAAGCCATCCGCGCCCGCCGCGTCTATGCCACCGAGGATAAGAACCTCGAGATCGACTACACCGTCAACGACGAAATGATGGGCACCATCATTTCCAAGGTCCCTGAAAAGCTGACCTTCAACGTCAGCGTCTATGATCCGGATAAGACCGACTCCATCACCAAGGTTGAGCTGGTCGCCAACTCCGGCATCGTGGCTTACACATGGGACAACAAGGCAGACCTCGACAAGGGCGAGCTGACCTGCGAGCTGGATCCCAAGTACACCTACTACTTCGTCCGCGTGACCGAGGGTGACGGCGATCTGGCCGTGACCGCTCCTGTCTGGGTCGGTGAGACGCTGAAGCTCGGTATTTCCAAGTTCGAGTGCGGCACCTCCACGCCCGTCACGAACGAAAAGCTCACCCTGACGACCACGCTGTTCAACAGCGAGGCCAAGGAAGCCACCGTCAAGACCCTGACCTATAAGATCGGCGATCTTGTCATCGGCACCGATTCCAAGGGCTACACCATCGGCGCCAGCAGCACGCTGCCTGTCAACTTCGAATGGACGCCCGACAAGGCACGCGTGACCACGATTACCGTCACCGCCGTCATCGAGCAGAACGGCGAGACCTACACCTTCTCCAAGCAGATCGAGCTGGACATCCTCAATGCCGACGATCTGGTCTATATCGGCATCGACGCTTCTCACTACAACGAGTACGTCGCCGGTAACTACAAGGATTCCATGGGCAACTTCGGCGAGCTTGCCGCGAAGTATTCCGTCCGTACGGTCGACCTCAAGACCAGCGAGGAGCTTATCGCGGCCTGCTCCAACGAGAAGTTCAAGGCGCTCATTCTCACCGCGCCGTCCCGCCGTCTTGAGGCCGCCCAGGCGGATCCCAAGACTTACAGTGCAGACGAGCTTGCGGCGATCACGAAGTTCAACGCCAACGGCGGCACGGTCGTGCTGGCAGGCTGGTCGGATAACTACGAGAACTACCCCGTGATCCAGAACAATCCTGCGATCAAGCACATGGCTGCAACGCAGAACGAAGTCCTCGCGGCGCTCGGCTCCAGCCTGCGCATCAGCGACGACGCGACCTACGACGATGTCCGCAGCAAGGCTGACGGTGTCGACGCGTGGCGTCTGTACTTCAGCACCTACAACATGGATAATTTCCTCCTGAATCGTGTTGAATACGATGCGCAGCATCCCTATGACAAGCTCTACACCGAGCGCTTCAGCCACTACGGCGGCGCGAGCATCTACGCAGTCGATGCCAACGGCAACCCGACCTCCACACTGCCCGCAACCGTGTCTCCGGCGGTCTACGGCCATGCAACGACCTATTCCAAGGACGTTGACGAAGACGGCCTCGGCGGCGCTGCCACGCCGAAGTATGCCTATGCCTCCGGCGACGACCGTCTGATGGTCATGGCCAGCGAGCAGCTCGCGGGCAAGGGCCTGATTATCGTTTCCGGCGCAGCCTTTATGTCCAACTTCGAGGTGCAGTATCAGGCCTCCGACAACGGTTCGGAGAAGAACTACTCCAACTACAAAATCTGCGAAAACCTCATTAACTACCTCAACCCCATCAAGATCACACCGATTGCCGACGTGCAGGCCGAGCCGGACGAGGGCGTCAAGTACACCATCGAGGGCATCGTGACCTCCAACGCCTCCGGCTACGATAAGGACACCGCGTTCTTCGACTGCATCTATGTGCAGGACGAGACCGGCGGCATCAATGCCTTCCCCGTCGCCGGTGTGTTCAAGATCGGCGATAAGATCCGCATCACTGGCACGACCAGCTCCTATCAGGACGAGCGCCAGATCGCGGTCAGCTCCATCGAGAAGATCGGCGACGCAACGCCTGTGACACCGAAGAACGTCACTGCCCAGCAGATCAACGACAAGTCCGTCCTCGGACAGCTCGTCACCCTGAAGGGTATCGTCACGCGCTTCGAGTCTGCCGAGGGCAAGGTTCAGACCGTCATCGTCCGTGACGCCGAGGGCAACGAAGCCCGCGCCTTCATCGACGGCTATATCACCACCTCCAAGGAAGTTCAGAATCTCGTCGTCGGCTGCGAGGTCGAGGTCACGGGTCTGGCCTCCTGGGACAACACCTTCGCGCTCGACGGCCAGATCATTGCGCCGCGCATCCGTATCCGTGACCGCGACGATGTCAAGTGCAGCGGTCAGGCGGTTGCTACGGTCGTCAGCTTCCGTCCGAACGGCGGCGAGGGCACCATGCCCAGTCAGCTCTACACGGCGGGCGATAAGCTGAACAAGGTCGCCTTCACCAGAGAGTATCACACCTTCACCGGCTGGAACACCAAGGCCGACGGCTCCGGTAAGAGCTATGCCGACGAAGCGGCCGATCTGCCGACCGGCGAGTCCATCGTCCTCTACGCCCAGTGGAAGGAGAGCGCACACCACGCCTCCGCCGAGTGGAAGTATGACGAGAACACGCACTGGCACGAATGTGTGAACGAGGGCTGCACCGAGCGCACCGATGAAGGAAAGCACTCCTTCAAGTGGGTCGTCGATCAGGAAGCAACCGCAACGAAGCCGGGCGTCAAGCACGAGGAATGCAAGGTCTGCGGCATGAAGCGCAGTGAGAACACCGTCATTCCTGCGGGTACCGATCCCAAGACCGGCGATGCCTCCGGCCTGATGCTGTGGTTCGCTCTGCTGATTGTCAGCGCAGGCGCTGTCCTTGCGGTGATCTTTGCAAGGAAGAAAGCCAAGTCCGGTAAGTAATTTCCGGAGAAACGCAATCAAATAAACCAAGAGGCGGCTGCGTAAGCAGCCGCCTCAGCCTGTCAAAAAAGTCCGTAATCGTCAAAATCGATCCACAATTTAATGGATTTTTACTCTCAGGGTTATATTTACAAATGCGGAGTATTCCAAACTCAATAGTATGAAAAACAGCTTGCTGCGCAAGGATTTTGACTTACTGCGCAACTCACGCTCTACCGTACCTATGTACGCCGGTGAGCGTGAGCTGCTTGTCTTCCGAACTTTTTCGCAGTCTGTCAGCGTGCCGGGGAAAGTCTCTTTGAGCTTTTTGACAAGCAAATGGGGACGCCTCTGGTGAGACGTCCCCGTTTGCCTTATTTCCAGTGCTTGAGATGCGGCACGACCGCTTCCATATGCGCCCGAACCTGCTCGGCGGGCCACTGCTCGCTTGCCATATGCGCGACACAGAAGTCGATGAGCTGCTCCTTGCTGCTGTACTTAAATTCGCCGTCTGCGTAGCACCACTTGCAGTAGTCCTCGTTAAATTCGCCGCTCGGCTCTCTGCTCAGTGTCGAATCGTCCAGCGGCATTCCGCAGCACTGGCAGACAAGCTGCCGCGGCGCGCCCAGCAGCGTGTTGATGGAAACGTCGAAGAAGGCTGAAAGCAGCTTCAGCGTTTCCGTGTTCGGTGTGGTCTCGCCGGTTTCCCAGCGGGAGACGGCTTGCCGCGTGACAAAGAGCTTTTCTGCCAGCTCGTCCTGTGATAAGCCTTTTTGTGTTCTTAACTGAAGAATCACGTCTTTGGTATCCACATTTATCACCCTGTTTGATTATACTTGATTTTTTACCGGAACGCAAGCAACGCGTTGTTGCGGGGGAAGGCTTGTTATCCCTCCAGCCCCAAAGTCAAAATGCCGAGGTTTCGACGGTAGATCTCGTCGAATTGCGACAGCGGCAGCGGATTCTCACCGAGACCGGCCTCAATGGTGAAGCCCGGGCGGTCATAGGTGAGGATAAACCAGTCCTTGTAGCCCGCGAAGCCGGAGGCAAAGGGCGTGTCCTCGAGCGTATAGCCGCTCACGTGCGCGAAGCGTTGGCCGAGCGCCTGTGCCCCCTCGGGCATCAAGTCGAGGAATTTCCAATAGATCACCTCGCCCTGCGTGTGGTACGACAGCGTGAGCTGCGGCTCGACGAGACGCGTCAGTGCAGCCATTGTCGCGCTCTCCGGCTGATCGAGCGGACTGCCGCCGACGTAATCGCGCGGTGCGGGCATGGTGTAGCCGAGGGCAAATTTATTCTTTTTTGCCTGTTCCCAGTCGGCGGGATAGTTCAGGTTCAGGTCAACACCCGCAAGATTTGCCTTCCAGCCGTCGGGGAAGGGAATGTCCGGGTAATTCCGGGCGATGCGCTGTGCGGCTTCGTACTGTTCCGAGCCGGGCGCAATTGCGCCCGTGACCAGATCGACCCCGTCCGGATTCACCATGGGCACGAGCCAGAGGCGCGTTTGCCGCCAGAGCGTGAGCGCGTCCTTGCCGAAAATGCGCCCGCCTGTGCTGATCGCGCGGCAGAAGTCCTCGAAAAATTTCATCAAAACCGGTGTGGTGATCCACTCGTTGGCGTGGTGGCTGGCATTATAGAGCACCGTGCGCGGGCCGGTGCCAAGACAGAGTGCGCTCACGGGACGGCGGTAGCGCGTGGTCGCGATCGTGCGCCGAGTCAGAAAAGGATAGCGTGCCTGCAAGCCCTGAAGGCACACCTGTAAAAGCTCCGATGTGAACGGCACGTCCGTCGGCACAACGGGAAAGCCATAGGGAACGATCAGATACTGCCCGGCCGAGAGCCGGTCAGGGTTGCGGCCGGGATTGGCCGTGACGAGCGCACGCACGCTCGTGCCGAAGGCGCGGGCGAGACGGTAATAGCTGTCGCCGGGCTTGACCATGTAGCGTTCATAGCCAAGCAGATAGGACGCCAGACGCTGCATGGTCAGAATATCCTCCTGCCCGGAGGGATACAGCCCCTCCCGCCGCTGAAAGTCCTGCAAGGTTTCCGCACCTGCACGCCGCAGGGCAAGCTGTGTCAAACTCAAAATAATCCCCTCCGCTGCAATCTATGCGGAGGGGATTTCCTCTATTCCATAAGGGAAGTCAAATAATTGCAGGCCGTCAGGAGCTTTTCCAGATGGTAATTCATTACGACGGTGTCCTCCGGCGCACACTTGCGCCCGTGAATGCCGTCCTCCGGCACGTCCATGCCCAGCGCACGCATTGCTGCGGCGTTCTGCGGGGAGAGATCGCCCAGCGTGTCCATGCCGCAGATGGCCTCCAATTCTTCAAGCATCCGTCCGGCAAGCTGACGGCAGCCGCGCAGCGCAGCCTCGTCGTTGTGGCGGCGGTGGAAATAGCGCTGGTTGTGATAGAGCTTTAATTCGTTGTCGATGCGGCGCAGCAGCTCCACCGTGGGTGCGAGGGAGGGAAAGCGCTCGTGCAGCACAATGCTCTCCACATGGCGTGGAATCTCGAGCCGCACCTGTGCCAGCAGCGTGCGGATGCGGGTGCGATTGTTGTAGGGGACGATCAATGCGTTCACGGCCAGCGCCACGGCGATGCCAACGGCAGTGTCGCGCAGGCGGAACAGAGAATCGCGCAGCACGTTGTCCGAGGGCGTCAGGCAGGCCGAGAGGAAAATGATGCAGGAAAAGGACGAGACGAAATTGAGCTTGAGTACGTTGCACAGGAGCAGCAGCAACAGTGCACCTGCGCCTGCAGCCAGAGCGGGCGTGCCCTCGGGAAAGAGCAGCAGCGCGGCCGAGCCAAGCACCGTTCCGGCCACTACGCCGATGAGCTGGCTGAGCGCCTGCTTGAGAGAGCCGGAGACCGTGCGCTCCATGGCAATGAGCGAGCCGAAGGCCGCGTAAAAAACCGACAGCGTGTCCGTGACGAACAGGCGCACCAGCGCGACCGACAGCGTGATGGCCAGTGCGGTCTTGAGCGTGCGCAGTCCGAGCGGAAAATGCTTCCATTTTGTCATAGGCGACTCCCTCCCTGCTTTCAGTATACCAGACGCGTGGGAATTTGCAAGGAAATTTCGCGCGAGGCGCTTTTTTTACGGACGGAAATGTGGTAATATGGTGCGCAGAAAGAGGTGGTTTCATGTCGATCCGGGAAGCGACGCCGGCGGATGTGCCGGCGATGTTGGAAATTTATGCCTATTTTGTCGAGCATACGGCGGTCAGCTTTGAGTATGAAACGCCCACGCGCGAGGAATTTTTGCGCCGGCTGGACGAGCATACGCGGCAGTTTCCGTGGCTGGTCTGGCAGGAAAACGGGAAAGTGTTGGGCTACATCTATGCGGGCGCGCCTTTCGAGCGCGCGGCCTACCGCTGGTGCGCGGAAATTTCCTGCTATCTTGCGCCGGAGGCGCGCGGGCGCGGCGTGGGTCGGCAGCTTTACGCGCGTACGGAGGAGATCCTGCGTGCGCAGGGCTACCGCACGGTCTATGCCGTTGTGACCTCGGCAAATGCACCGTCCATGGCGTTTCATAAGGCGCTGGGCTATCGTGAATTTGCAAAATTTGCCGCCTGCGGCTTCAAAAACGGAGCGTGGTACGACGTTTCGTGGCTGGAAAAACGGCTTCAGCCCGACGGTGCGCCGGAGCGTTTTCCGATCTCGTGGAGGGAGCTATGATTCAGGACATTTTTCCCCATGTGTATCACAATGCGTTTCAGAAATGCGAGGCGCAGCCGCAGGACATGCTGCTTGCCTACCGCGGAAACGCCGTGCTCAGTGCACCGGAAGAATTTCGCCTGCCGCGCTGCGGCGATCTTCCGGACATGCCCGTGCGCTATGCCTTTTCCATAGACGACACGCGCTATTTTCTGGCAAAAAAAGCGCCGGAGGAACAGACGGCGTGGCGGCTGCTTCCCTCTGTGGAGTATCGCTATGCGCTGCCGCGCGAGACGGCCTTTGCCTGCGCCGTGGGCGAAACGCTGCACCGCTGGTATTGCTCCAATCGCTTCTGCGGCGCCTGCGGCGCGGAAATGGCAGACAGCGCAGCGGAACGCGCTCTGTGCTGCCCAAAGTGCGGCGCAGTGGTCTATCCGCGCATCAACCCGGCGGTCATTGTAGCCGTGACGGACGGTGAAAAGCTGCTTCTGACCAAGTACGCCGGGCGTGCTTTCCGGCGTTTTGCGCTCGTGGCGGGCTTCTGCGAGATCGGCGAACGGGTCGAAGACACCGTGCGGCGCGAGGTTTGGGAGGAGACCGGTCTGCGTGTGAAAAACCTGCGGTTTTACAAATCCCAGCCGTGGGTCCTGACAGACAGCCTGCTCCTGGGGTTCTTCTGCGACCTCGATGGCGAGGCCACGCCGCGCCTGCTCGACGGCGAACTGGCGCTGGCACAGTGGTTTGACCGTGCCGATCTGCCCGAGGATCACTCCGACATCAGCCTGACCGGAGAAATGATCGAATTTTTTCGCAAAAACGGCTTGACAAATGCGGAATCACTGCTATAATAAGCATTAGATTAGAAAATAAACTTTTACTTAGGAAGTGATTTCCATGACGCAGCGGGAACGCCAGCTCCTGCAATGGATCGAAGCCGATCCCATGATCTCGCAGGAGGCGCTGGCAGAGCGTGCGGGCATTACGCGCTCGTCCGTGGCGGTGCACATCTCCAACCTGATGAAAAAGGGCTACATCGCGGGAAAGGGATACGTTCTGCGCTCCGGCACCTACGCGGTCGTGGCGGGCGGTGTGAACGTGGACATCGGCGGCCGTTCTTTTGCCCCCATGGTTGCACGCGACTCCAATCCCGGACGCGTGACGACGAGCCTTGGCGGCGTCGGCCGCAACATCGCGCACAACATGAGCCTGCTCGGTGTGGATGTCCGCTTCCTGACGGCCTTCGGGGATGACCTTTACGCGCAGCGCATTGCGGCCTCCTGCGGTGAGCTGGGCATCGACATCAGCCATGCGCTTCAGGTTCCCGGCGGCACGACTTCAACATATCTGTTCCTCAACGATATGGACGGCGACATGGCGCTGGCCGTTTCGGACATGGAGATCTGCGAAAAGCTGCAGCCGGAGTACTTCGCCGCAAATCTCAATCTGCTCAACCGTGCGCAGCTTGTTGTGGCGGACACGAATCTGCCGCAGGCGTCGCTGGAATATCTTGCAAGCCATTGCACCGCGCCGATCTTCGTCGATCCTGTCTCCACGCGCAAGGCTGAAAAGCTGCGCGGCGTGCTGGGAAAGATCCATACGCTCAAACCCAACCGCATTGAGGCCGAGCTGCTCTCCGGTGTAAAGATCACGGATGAGGGTAGCCTGCACCGCGCGGCACAAGCACTTCTGGACACCGGCCTGCGCCGTGTGTTCATTTCACTCGGCTCGGACGGCGTTTTTGCCGCAGATCACAACGGCTTTGTCCATCAGCCCTGTCTGCCTGCCAAAATGGCGAACGCTACCGGCGCAGGCGACGCTTTCATGGCGGCGCTCGCGTGGGCCTATCTGGAGGGAACCGACCTCAAGGATACCGCCGCGCTGGCCTCTGCCGCTGCGTCCATCGCCATCGAGGGCGCAGAGACCATCAATCCCGTGCTTTCCGTTGAATCCGTCCGCGAACGGGTCAACGTGAACAAATAAATTTATAAAGGAGTTTTTCATCATGCTGAATAAATATCTTGACGTGAAGCCCGAGGTCGCACAGGCCATCGCAGAAGGCAAGCCCGTTGTCGCGCTCGAATCTACCATCATTTCCCACGGTATGCCCTATCCCCAGAACGTTCAGACCGCTCTGGAGGTCGAACGCATCATCCGCGAAAACGGCGCAGTGCCCGCTACCATCGCCATCATCGGCGGCCGCCTGAAGGCCGGCCTGACTCCCGAGGAGATCGAGTACTTCGGCAAGAAGGGGACTGCGATCGCCAAGGCCTCCCGCCGCGATCTGGCCGTTCTGTGCGCCAGAGGCGAGGACGGTGCAACGACCGTCACCACGACCATGATTATTGCCCACATGGCGGGCATCAAGGTTTTTGCGACCGGCGGTATCGGCGGCGTGCATCGCGGTGCCGAAACCACCATGGACATCTCTGCCGACCTCGAGGAGCTGGCCTCCACGCCCGTTATGGTCGTCTGCGCCGGTGCGAAGTCCATCCTCGACCTCGGCCTGACCCTCGAGTACCTCGAGACCCACGGCGTGCCCGTCATCGGCTACGGTACCAAGGAGCTGCCCGCATTCTATACCCGCAAGTCCGGCTTCAGCGTCGATTATGAGATCGACACGCCGGAGGAACTGGCAAAGGCCTTCAAGACCCAGCACGATCTTGGCCTGCGCGGCGGTATGCTGGTCACCAACCCCATCCCCGAGGAATACTCCATGGACGCCGATGTCATCAACAAGGCCATCGACGAGGCCATCAAGGAAAGCCACGAGCAGGGCATCCACGGCAAGGCTACCACGCCCTTCCTGCTGGCGAAGGTCAAGGATCTCACCGGCGGCGACAGCCTGAACTCCAACATCCAGCTTGTTTACAACAACGCAAGACTTGCGGCCAAGACCGCTGCTGCGTACTGCGCACTGTAATCACTGAAATCATGAAACGGCGTCTCCCGCATGGGAGACGCCGTTTTGCGTTCGTACGTTCGTAGGGGCCGATGTCCACATCGGCCCGTGCAAAGTTCTCTTTTCTAATTACCTATTGCTGTATGAATCGATTGATAACGGTAAACCGGCCGCCTCTGCCGAGCGCGGCCGGTTTGCGTTATGTTTCAAGAATCTGCGCGAGCAGGGCTTGGCAGCCTTCGTCGATGTCGCGCTCGGCGGCGGTGAAATCGCGGGTGTACCATGGGTCTGCCACACTGCGCGGCCGGTCGGTGAAGTCCAGCAGCAGCGAGACCTTATTTTCCGGATCGCCGCCGAACAGATGCAGCAGATCACGGCGGTTTTCTCCGTCCATGCCGACGATGTAGTCCCAATTCGCGTACTCGCCGCGCGTGACGCGGCGCGCGGTCTTTCCTGCGCAGGAAATGCCGCGCTGCGCCAGCAGGCGCTGCACCGGCGGATAGACGGGATTGCCGGTCTCCTCGTCGGTCGTCGCGGCAGAGGCAATGAAAAACGCATTTTCCAGCCCCGCTTCGCGCACCAGCGACTTCATCACGAATTCGGCCATCGGGCTGCGGCAGATATTGCCGTGGCAGATGAATAGAATTCTGGTCATGCGGGAATTACAGCTCGAAGGGCACGACGTCGGCCACGGCGTCGGCGGCGGTGATGCGTGCATCGCCGTTGTCGATGTCAACAAGGCGGTATTTGTCGTGACCCATGCCGAGCTCTTTCATATAGCTGAGCTGACGCAGACCGTGGCGGGACTCCATGCGCTGCACCAGCGCGTGACGGTCATGCGGCGTCATGGCATAAACCATGTCCACGCAGGCCTGATCGGCCGCCAGAATGTCCACGGATGCGCAGATGCCGACGTTGGGCGTTACCACAGGCTCGGCATAGATGCCCTCGCAGTCGCAGGAAACAGACATATTACGCATCACATTGACGAACACGATGTGCTCTCCAAAGTGATCGACCACAGACTTGGCCGACTCCGTCATGCGTTCCATAAATTCTTCCTTGGCGATGTCCCACTGGTTGTCCTGGTTGGGTGTGGTGTGGATCATGGCCTTGCCGATGCGGCCGTCGGCGCAGCCGATGCCGATGTTCTTGTTCGAGCCGCCGAAGCCGCCCTGCGTGTGGCCCTTGAAATGCGTCAGCACCAGCAGAGAATCGTAGTTCAGCAGGTGCTTGCCGACATACATCTCCTTGAACCACTTGCCGCCCTCAATGGGGAGAGGCGCAGCGCCGTCCTCGTCCAGAATGTCCACAGGGGCGAAGATCCAGCCGTTGACCGCGAGCGTTTCGCGGTGCTGCTCGGTGGTGTAGCGGTCGCCCTCGTAATAGCTGTTCGTCTCCACGATCGTGGCCTCGGGCAGCTCGGATTGCAGAAGCTGCTCTACCCACGGACGCGGGAGAATATTTGGGCCGTTTTTCTCGCCGGTGTGCAGCTTGACGGCGATCTTGCCCTGCAAATGCTCGGAAATGCGCCGGTAAATTTTAATCAGACCTTCTGCCGAGAGATCACGGGTGAAATACACCACGGACTCCTCGCCGCTGCGTGCGGCGTAGGGAAGATAGGTCTCGCCGCCCTTGCCGGGGACGGGATGTTCGTTCATAGTAATTCCTCCAATCAAAAAGTGGAATCAGCGGCGTGCGGATTTGAGGAAGCAAATTCCGGTGACAACGTTGGTCGAAATGAAAAGCAGATCGGAAATGACAGACAGCAGGTTTGGCACAAGGAACTCGGACTCGTAGATAAGGTACAGGCAGTCCATGACCAGAGGTGCGCCGGGAATCCAGAAAAGCACATAAAGTGCGTGGGGCAGATTGTTAAGCAAATCATTGTCCCAAAGCACGGCGTACCACACCGCAACGGCAAGCTGAATGCCAATGATCGCGAGGCTGACAATCCCGAGGGCCTTGCAGCCCTTGCCCTTTTTGCTCAGCACGAGGCACAGCACAGGAAGCACAAGCCCGAGAAGCCATAAGAGAAGCTCGACGGATTCATATCCATAGCGCAGTACATCGGTGATTGCTTGCAGAACACTGATCGGGTTGCCGTCGTAAAGATTCAGATACGCGCGACGGAAAGCCACATTGGTGATAAACTGCATCACGATTGCCAGACCGAAAAACAGCAGCGGGAGCCACTGCCGCTTGCGCTTACCGGCGAGGGACTGCGCGGGAGCAGCGGACTGTGGAGCGGGCCATGGCTGCACGGGCTGGCGGTAATTTGTCTGTGACGGCCAGACCGGCTGCTGCACGGGCTGCGGCTGGACGGGACGCTGCGGGATTCGCTGTGCGGCAGGCTGCGGCTCACGCAGCGGGGATTGCTCAGGCGTGAGCACCTCGGTCGGTGCGGAGCCTGCGGGAGGCACGGGCTGCACCGTCGGCGTAGACTGCTGTACGGGAGCCTCCGGTACCGGCTGCACGGGCACAGCGGATTGCTTGGGCGTGTAGACGAGGGTCGGCGCAGAATCGGCAGGCTGCGCAGCCTCCTCGATTGCGTCAGGTTCTCCGGGAATCACAGGTGCAGCAGGTTTTTCCGGAACCACAGGTGCGGGTTCCTCGGGGACTGCGGGCTTTTCAGGCGCGGCGGGCGGCTCGGGCTGTACCGGCACCTGTACAACGGGAATCTGCACCGGACGCGGTTCGGGCGCTGCGGGACGCGCATAGGGATCCCAGATCTGACCGTTTGTGAAGCTCACGCGCAGCAGGACAACGCGAAAGGAAACGGCGGGACAGTCGCGCAGTGCAATGGCTTCAAACTGCCCGAATTCCGTGCCGGGCGTGGCCTGCGCACGGTAGGGATAGCTGACGGCGGCGAGGCGCTCGCCGTTTGCGCCGAACAGCGTGATGCCGATCAGCGCTTCCGCGACGGGAATACCCGCGCAGTTTTTCAGGCGGAATTGCGCCGCGAGGCAGTGTGTATTTTCGTCGCGGAATAGCGCACCGGACTCCACGGATACCGGAATACTGGCATCGCGCAGCGGCTGCGGCAGGGAATATAGCAGAGAATAGCCCATACAAACACACCCTTTCGGATTATTCTTCTATCAATTTAGCATACTGCAGAGGAAATAACAAGTCCCAATTACCGTGCGGCCTTCAAAAATGCCGCGCCGGTGATGAAATTCTTTGCAATGAGGCAGCCTTCGGCGGCCAGTGCGACGATGTCGCCGAACCAGACGTGCGTGGCCAGCATGCGGTTGATTCGCAGGAAAATGCCGGAGCCGGGGACGGCGGAGAGAAAGGAAAGGCTTGTCACTGGGAGCTGGTAGAGCAGGAAGATCAGAAGGAGCGCGCTGGAGAGTACCTGCAAACCGCCCAGAGCAAGGCAGACAATGCCCAGCGGCTTACAGGCGGATTTTGCCTTCGGCGTAAGCGCGAGGCACAGCACGGGGAAAACCAGAGAGAGCAGCAGGAGAAACACTTTTGTCGGCCGGATCATCATGCTGAGGTAGTAAGAAAACGCGTAGTGCTCCTGATAGAGCGTATAGTTATAGCAAAGCGACCCGAAGTAGAGCAAAAGCGCAGCCACGGCGAAGATCAGCGGGAACACACGCCGCTTGCCCTGACCGGCAAGCGACTGCTGCGGTGCGGCGGGAATCGGAACGGGGCAGTCGGACGGCTCCCAAATGCGTCCGTCGGCGAAGCTCACGCGCAATGGCTCAACCGCGAAGGAAACGGCGGGGCAGTCGCGCAGCGCGACGGTTTCGGCCTGCCCGAACTCCGCGTTGGGCGCGGCGTAGGCGGAATACACATAGCTGAAGCCGCCCAAGCGTTCGCCGTTTGCGCCGAACAGCGAGATGCCGACGGTCGCGCCCGTGACCGGCACGCCCGTGCAGTTTTTCAGGCGAAGCTGTGCGGCAAGCTGGCCGTTCTCCGTCACCCGCAGAAGCTGACCTGCCTCTACGGACACCGGAATATTGGAATACCGCAGCGGCTGCGGCAGGGAATACAGGAGGGAATAGCTCATAAACGGACACCCTTTCTATCATTCTGCTAATAATTTAGCACAATTCGATGCGGATGGCAAGGGCGAGTTCCTGCCTTGTCAAATGTTTTTCCATGTGTTAGAATAAAAATATAAGGAGGGACTGCTCATGCCGTTTTACATTGTGCGCGAGGATCTTACAAAAATGCGCTGCGACGCCATCGTCACGCCCACGGATTCATCGCTCTCCGGCGGGGGCGGGCTGGATGCCGCGATTCACAAGGCCGCCGGAGCGGAGCTGGACGCGGCCTGCCGCACAGTCGGCCGATGCCCGGCGGGCGATGCGGTGATTACGGCGGGGTACGGTCTGCTCTGCAAATACCTGATCCATGCGGTCGGCCCGGTCTGGACGGGCGGCGGACAGGGCGAGGAGACGCTTTTGCGCCAATGCTATCGCCGCTCGCTTGCCCTTGCAGACGACCGGCACTGCGAGAGCATCGCGCTGCCGCTGATTTCGGCGGGCAACAAGGGCTACCCAAGGGAGGCTGCGCTGCGTGTGGCCGAGTCCGAGATCGAGCGGTTCCTGCAGTCGCACGAGATGGAAGTCTACCTTGTCGTCTACGACCGCAGTGCATTCCTGCTCGGTCGTGCGCGCTTTGCAGACCTGCGCGAGTACATCGACGAGCGCTATGTCGAGGCGCATCCCTATCGCCGCGGCATGACCGCGCCGCTTTCTGCGCCCTGTGCGCCGTGCAGCGCTGCGCCGCGCTTTGAGCCGCTCGAGGACACGCGGGAAAACGCGGTTGCGCCCGAGCTGCGCCGCCTTTTGCAGCAGATGGACGAGAGTTTTTCGCAGATGCTCCTGCGCAAGATCGACGAAAAGGGCATGACCGATGCCGAATGCTACAAAAAGGCAAACGTTGACCGCAAGCTCTTTTCCAAGATCCGTTCCGACCCGCAGTACAAGACGCGCAAAACCACGGCGCTGGCCTTCGCCGTCGCGTTGGAGCTGGACATGGACGAGACGCGCGAACTTCTGAGCAAGGCGGGCTTCGCGCTGTCGCGCAGCAGCCGGTTCGACGTGATCGTGGAGTATTTCATCGAGCGCGGAATCTATGACATTTTTGAGATCAACGAGGCACTGTTCGCCTTTGACCAGAGCCTTTTGGGAACTTAAAAATGTCGCCTGCCATGCGACCTATTTCCTCCTGCCGCGTGCTAAGATAAGGGCACAAAACATCAAGGAGGAACTTCAACATGGCAGAGAATTTCAAAAACGGGATCACGGAGCTGGTCTTTTTGTTGGACCGCAGCGGCTCTATGGCAGGACTGGAGAGCGACACAATCGGCGGCTTCAATTCCCTGATCGAGAAGCAGAAAAAGCAGGATGGGAAATGTTACATTTCCACGGTACTCTTTGACCACGTCAGTCAGGTGCTGCACGACCGCGTGCCGCTGGAGAAAATCGAAAAAATGACCGACCGCGATTACACCGTGTGCGGCAGCACGGCGCTCATCGACGCCATCGGCGGCGCACTGCACCACATTGGCAATATTCACAAATATGCCCGCCCGGAGGACGTGCCGGAGCACACGATGTTTGTCATTATCACCGACGGAATGGAGAATTCGAGCCGCCGTTATTCCAGCGACGAGGTCAAGAAGGCCATTGAGCGGCAAAAGAGCCGGTACGGCTGGGAGTTTCTGTTTATCGGCGCGAACATCGACGCGGTCGAGACGGCCAGGCATTTCGGCATTGACCGCGACCGCGCAGTGAACTACCGCGCCGACAGCCGCGGCACGCGCGTGCTGTATGACAACGTGGCGGAGACGGTCTGCACGCTGCGCGCCGATGCGCCAATCGCCGCAAACTGGTCGCAGGCCATAGACGACGACTTCCGCACCCGCGAGGACTGATCCCTTTAAAGAACATGCCGCCGGTTCGTTAGAACCGGCGGCGTAATATTTATTTCTCGATCAGCAGCTCTGCGATCTGCACGGCATTGGTCGCCGCGCCCTTGCGAATCTGATCGCCGCAGCACCAGAGCGTCAGACCGTTGTCGTCGGTGAGGTCGGGACGGATGCGGCCGACATAGACCAGATCCTGATCCGACGTGTCCAGCGGCATGGGGTAGACCTTGTTCTTCAGATCATCTACCAGACGGCAGCCGGGCGCCTTGGCAATCGCCGCACGCGCATCCTCCACGGACACGGGACGCTCAAAGCGCAGCGTAACGGAAATGGAGTGGCTGCGCACCACGGGCACGCGCACGCAGGTGCAGGTCACGCGAAGGTCGGGCAGGTGCATGATCTTGCGGCCCTCGTTCTGCATCTTCATTTCCTCGCTGGTGTAGCCCTCGTACTGCTCGCCGCCGATCTGCGGGATGAGGTTATAGGCAATCTGATGGGAAAAGACCTTCGGCTCGACCTTGCCGCCCGTGCGCAGGGCTTCGACCTCCTGCGCCAGCTCCAGCGGCCCGCCCGCACCCGCGCCGGACACGGCCTGGTAGGTCGAAGCGACCATGGTGCGGATGGGACTGAGCGCATTGAGCGCATTGACGGCCGTGACCGTGATGATGGTCGAGCAGTTGGGGTTGGAGATGATGCCGTGATGGTTTTTTGCATCCTCGGGGTTGATCTCCGGAACGATCAGCGGCACCTCACGGTCGAGGCGGAACGCGGAGGAGTTATCCACAAAAACCGCACCGGCCTTGACAATGGCGGGGGCGAACTGCTTGGCAATGTCGTTTTCCGCGGCGCCGAGGACGATGTCCAGACCCTTGAACGCCTCGTCGCAGGCTTCCTCAATCATGACGGGCTTGCCCTGCCATTCGACGACCTTGCCCGCACTGCGCTTGCTGGCCAGAAGATGTAATTCCGAGATGGGGAAGTGACGCTCGGCCAGGATTTTCATCATTTCGCGGCCGACGGCGCCGGTTGCGCCGAGAATGGCGACCTTATACTGTTTCATAGGAATCCTCCCGTTTATTTCACGAATGCGTTGTAAAGAACGCGGATGGTCTCGGCGTAGTCCTTATTGTCCACGCCGATGATGATGGTCAGCTCCTCCGGCCCCTGAGAGATCATGCGGATGTTGATCCCGCATTGGCCGAGCGCGGCGAAGATTTTGCCGGACGTGCCCGCACGGAAGGCCATTTTTCGGCCGACGATCGCGACGACGGCAATATTATCCGTAACTTTAATGCTGTCGGGCTTGATTTCCGAGCGAATTTCGTCCATAATGGTATAGAGATGTGCGGAGAGCTTTTCCGTGGGCATGGCCAGCGAGATGCAGTCGATGCCCGAGGGCGTGTAGCTGATGGTCACGCCGTTTTTCTCCATGATGCCGAGGATCGTGCGCAGCGTGCCGGTGGAGCCGGACAGCCCCTTCTTGGATACGGTGACGATGGAAAAGTCCTTCTTGCCCGCGATGCCGGTGATGAAGCGCTGCGTATTCGGCGGCTCGATGAAGTCGTCGGAGATGAGCGTGCCGGGATGGCTGGGATCGTTGGTGTTGCGGATGTTCAGGGGAATGTTCTTCTCGCGCACGGGGAAAACGGTCATCTCGTGCAGCACCTGCGCACCGGAATAGGAGAGCTGACGCAGCTCGGAATAGGTCGCGCGGTCGATGGTCTTGGGATGATCGACGATGCGCGGATCGGCCATGAGCACACCGGAAACATCCGTCCAGTTCTCGTACACCGAGGCATCCAGCGCGGCTGCCGCCAGCGCACCCGTGATGTCCGAGCCGCCGCGCGTGAGCGTGCGCACCTTGCCGTCGGGCATCAGGCCATAAAAGCCGGGGATGACGACCTTTTTGCCTCTGGCCAGCGTGCGCAGTGCGGCATAGGATTTCTCCTGATCGATCGTGCCGTCATAGTGGAAGTAGAGCCAGCGTGCCGCATCGATAAATTCAAAGCCGAGATATTCCGCCATTAAAATGGCCGAGAAGTATTCGCCGCGCGAGACCAGCTCATCTTGCGGCATGCCCTTGTCCATGCGCTCACGCAGCGCGGCAAATTCGGCCGCGAGGTCGGTTTTCAGGCCCAGCTCATCGCGGATGGCGGTGTAGCGCTGAACGATCATTTCAAAAATGCCGTCGTAGGAGACGCCGTATTGCAGATGTGCGTAGCACAGATACAAAAGGTCGGTGATCTTGGTGTCGTCGCTGCTGCGTTTCCCGGCGGCGGAGACCACCACCACGCGACGCTCGGGGTCGGCCTGCACGATGCTGCGAACTTGACGATAGTGCGCGGCGTCCGCCATAGACGAACCGCCGAATTTCAAGACTTTTAACATAAAATTCCTCATTTTAGCGGAGGGAGGCGAAGAAGCACTCCGCGCCCGCCTGCTTTCTTTCCTGCGCCCAACGGTGCATTTCCGTGACGGATACGGTATCTGTTATTATACCGCAGTCCAGAATTTTGTCAATATGCGACTGGAGCCATTTGTCCACGCCGCCGCTTGTGCGGACGTAATACGCGCGGCACACGGCACGATTGTCCACATGCGACGGACGCAGCGCGGTGGTATAGAAGTGGTGCAGGCCGTTGCGCACGTCTACGCAGTCCTGCAAGACATTATATGCCGTGGGGTAGCGCCCTGCGCCCTGCCCGTAGAAGCTCTGCTTACCGATGTGCAGGCCGGTCAGGGAGATGAGATTGAAATTCTCCGGCACGGCTGCTTCGTGCGCCGAGGGCCGGAACAGCGCAGGCTCGATATAGGCCGCGACGGAATCCTCCTGACGGCGTGCACTGGCGATCAGCTTGCACACGCGCCCCATGCGGCGGAAAGCCGCAATGTCCTCGCCGCGCAGCGCTTCAATGCCCATTACGGCGACCTCCGCTTCGTCGAGCACGCAGCCAAAGGCGATGTTGGCAGAGATGACGAGCTTGCGGCGAATGTCTGCACCGTTGAGATCCTGCGTGGGGTCGGCTTCGGCGTAGCCCAGTGCCTGCGCCTGAGAAAGTGCGGCGGAGAAGCTGCCGCCCTCGGTGTGCATGCGGTCGAGAATGTAATTTGTCGTGCCGTTCATGATGCCGCTGATGCGCACGACCGGCTCCTGCTCAAGCGTCTTTTCCAGATTGGAGAGCCACGGGATGCCGCCGCCCACCGCCGCCGAGCAGCGCAGCGCGACGCCGTTTTTCTGCGCCAGCATGACAAGCTCGCGGTAGTGCGCCGCAATGAGCAGCTTATTGGCCGTGATGACGTGCTTGCCGGCGCGCAGCGCCGCAGTGACATATTCATAGGCCGGGTGCAGCCCGCCGATGGCCTCAATGACGACCTCGACGGCTGGGTCTGCGACGATGCGCGAAAAATCGTCCGTGACCGTGCAGCGCAGCTCCGGACGCGGCCTGCGGCTGAGCACATATTCAATTTTCATGTCGCTTCGGGCCTGCACAAATTCGTACACGCCGCCGCCGACGGTTCCGAAGCCCAGAAGTCCGATCCCCATCGGTTTTTGCCTGTTATCCATTCGTTTTTCTCCGTTTACCGCAAGTTGGTGTCTCTACCACAAAAACACTTGCATTTTTCCGGAAAACAGTATATCATAAACAGTAGAAAAATGCAACAAGAAAGATCGAGGTTTTTCCATGAAATATCAAAGCACAAGAAACGACCGCCTGACGGCCACCTCCACCGAGGCCGTTTTGCAGGGGCTTGCGCCCGACGGCGGGCTGTACATCCGAAGCAGTCTCGAGGGCTTCGACTGGAAGGGCGTTCTGGCGCCGGACACGCTCGGCATGGCCGAGCGCATCCTCGGCTTCCTCCTGCCGGACTTCGAGCACATGGGCGAGCTGGTGCACCGCGCCTACGACGGAAAATTTGAAACGCCCGACCTCACGCCGCTTGTGCCCGTGGGGGAGAATTACGTCCTTGAGCTGTTCCGCGGGCCGACCTCGGCCTTCAAGGACGTGGCGCTGTCTATGCTTCCGCAGCTCATCACGGCGGCCAGACGGCAGGAGGGCGTGACGCAGGACATCGTTATCCTGACGGCGACCTCGGGCGACACGGGCAAGGCAGCGCTTGAGGGCTTCCGCGACGTTGAAGGCACGCGCATTCTGGTGTTCTATCCCGCTGACGGCGTTTCCGAGGTGCAGAAGGCGCAGATGGTCACGCAGGAGGGCAGAAACGTCTGCGTCTGCGCGGTGCAGGGCAATTTTGACGACGCACAGACGGGCGTAAAGGAGATCTTCGCAGCGGGCGCACCTGCAGACGCGAACGTCCGGCTGTCCTCCGCCAATTCCATCAACATCGGACGGCTTGCGCCGCAGGTGGTATACTATTTTAAAGCCTACGCCGAGCTTGTCCGTGCGAAGCGCATCGCGGTGGGGGAGAAGGCAGACTTTGTTGTGCCGACGGGCAACTTCGGTGACATTCTGGCGGGCTATTTTGCGAAAAAAATGGGGCTTCCTGTCGGAAAGCTCGTCTGCGCGTCCAATCGAAACGATGTTCTGACGGATTTCCTGCGCACCGGCGTGTACGACCGCCGCAGACCGTTTTATAAAACGCTCTCGCCCTCGATGGACATTCTGGTCTCCAGCAATCTTGAGCGTCTGCTGTTTTTATTGGCGGAGGACGGGGCGCCGGAGGTCGCGGGCTATATGAAGGATTTGAAAGAGCAGGGGATCTACCGCGTGAAGCCTGGGCTTCTGGCGCGGCTTCAGGAGGAATTTGCCTGCGGGTGCTGCGACGATGCCGAAACCGAGCGCACCATTGGCCGCGTCTGGCGCGAACAGCACTATCTCATGGACACGCATACGGCCGTCGCGTGGACGGTCGCGGAGGAATACCGCAAGACGCGCGGCTCGGGCGCGCCCGTGGTCGTTTTGTCCACGGCTTCGCCTTACAAATTCCCGGCAGCCGTGCTTCGCGCCGTCGGCGGCGATGCGTCCGGTGAGGAATTTGACCTCATGCGCCGTCTGCACGACCTGACGGAGGTGCCCGTCCCGCCTGCGCTGGCGGCGCTGGAAGAGAAGCCCGTGCGGCACCGCGACTGCATTGCGCGGGATCAGATGAAAAATTATGTCAACCGAAAAGTGAGGCAGGCCACATGGAACGAGTGACCCTTCGCGTGCCCGCGACCACGGCGAATCTGGGACCGGGCTTCGACAGCTTCGGCTGCGCACTGACGCTTTATAATACCTATACCTTTGAACGGCTGCCACAGGGACTGGAAATCACCGGCTGCCCGCAGGAGTTCTGCAACCGTGAAAATCTGGCCATCTGCGCTTATGACGCCGTTCTGGCCGCGCTCGGCCTGCCGGGAGAGGGCGTGCGTATGGACGTGCACGCGGAGATTCCGGTTTGCCGCGGCCTCGGCTCCTCGTCCGCCATGCTTGCGGCGGGCGCACTTGCGGCCAATTTCCTGCACGGCGGCACGCTTTCCCGGCAGGCGCTTCTGGCCATCTGCACGCGCATCGAGGGACACCCGGACAATCTTGCACCTGCCATCTTCGGTGGCCTGACGGCAAGCCTCATGGACGGTGAAACGCCCGTTACGGCACACTTTAAATTGGCCGAGACGCTGCATTTTGTCGTGCTGATCCCGGATTTTCCGCTCAGTACGGCGCTGGCACGCTCGGTTTTGCCGAAAACCGTCGCGTTTTCGGACGCAGTGTTCAATGTCTCGCACGCGGCGCTGCTGCTGCACGCGCTGGAAACGGGCGATATGCAGCTTCTGACGCTGGCGCTGGACGACCGACTGCATCAACCCTATCGCAAGGGACTGATCCGCGATCTGGAGGAGGTGCGCACACTTGCACGCGAATGCGGCTGCGCGGCCTTCTGCATCTCCGGCGCAGGCCCGACCTGTCTGTGCATCACGGACGGCGGCGCGGAAGCCCTCACGCGCCGTCTGCCGCAGGAATTTCCCGGCTGGCGGGCGTTGTGCCTGCAGGCCGACCGTGAGGGCGCAAAAATCATCGGGGAGGAAACGTTATGAAATTCACCAAAATGTGCGGTGCCGGAAATGACTTCATCGTGCTGGAGAACTTTGACGGCTCGATCTGCAGCGACGATCTGCCTGCCCTTGCACGCAAGCTCTGCCGCCGCTGCTTCTCCGTCGGCGCGGACGGCCTGATGGTGCTCGAGCCGCCCGAGGGCGATGCCGACTGCAAGATGCTGTTTTTCAACAACGACGGCACGACGGCCGAGATGTGCGGCAACGGCGCGCGCTGCCTGTGCCGCTACTGCATCGACCACGGCCTGAGCGAGGACGTCCCGCGCATTGAAACGCCCGCCGGACTTGTCACGGGCGAACGCCTCGCGCCGGACATCTACCGCATCCGCCTGAACACGCCGACGGGCTACCGCCGCGACGCGCTGCCCGGCTGCGACTATCTCGAGCTGGGCGACCCCGGCATTCCGCAGGCGGTCATCCGCGCCGATCTGACCCGCAGCCGCAAGGAGCTGCGCGACTTTGCCTGCACGCTGCGCCACGACGCAGCCTTCCCGCGTGGCGCGAATGTGAATCTCTATCAGCTCATGGGCGACAACGAGCTGCGGCTTCTGACCTTTGAGCGCGGTGTCGAGGATTTCACATTGGCCTGCGGCACGGGCAACGGCGCAACGGTCGCGGCGCTGACGCTGCGCGGGCTGGTCTCCGGCAAGCAGACGCGCGTCATCAACGACGGCGGCATTCTGACCGTGGACTATCTGCCCGGCACGAAGGAGCTTTATCTCACCGGCCCGGCCGACGCGGTCTACGAGGGCGAGATTTTATAAGCCGGAACGTCCTCCGGCAGCCCCGGAGGACGCTCTTTTCGTAAAATCAGGAGGTTTGCGCGTTTTACTCTGCGCAGCCATATGGATGCGGCGCTTGTTTTTCACAGTTTCTATGCTATAATAAATAAATGTAAGCGCACGGACGAATGGGGAAAAACGAGATGAAAAAGAAGAAGCCGAAAAATCTTTTGACGGTTATGACCTCCGCCATACTGCTGACGCTGTGCATCGCATGCTTCCTGCAAGTCACGATTTCCGCCCGCCGGACGCAGCAAATGCCGCTGGTGCTCAACCGTTTTGAGGGGAGCTACAGCTACGACGGAATCCACTGGCAGCCGATCACGGAGCAGGACATGCCCTCTGCAAAGCATAACAACGTGGTCTTGCGGGGGCATTTTGTCAATGAGGTCCCGAAAGGTCGCCGTCTGTACTATTACCGGAATCACATTGCGGTTTCCATCTACCGCAATGGAGAGCCGATCCTTTCGGATTGGGGCATACAGATGTCCGAGCAGGGATACCGGATGACGGTAGAAAACTGTGGCCGTGAATGGCGGTTTATTGTCTCACCGGGAATCACGCCGGAGGACACGCTGGAGATTCTTCTGCAAAATCCGCACCGTTATGTCAACCAAACCGCTTACCATGACTTCCTTTCGACGCTCTATGTCGGAAACGGCAGCACCAACGTGCTGGAAAATATGCTGCAGAACCGGAGCTTTTTTTCTGCGGTGGTCGGCATTGTGCTGTGCGTGCTTTCCATTATGCTGTTCGGTATTACGGCCGCTACGCGGCTGCTGCACATTCGTGAGGATTTGCACCTTGCAAACTATGCACTGGCATCATTGTTCTGCGGCATTTTCATGCTGGCGGATATGGTTGATGTCAGCTTTTGGAGCACATTGACCGCACGCAATACCTATTTGCGGCAGCTTAGCATGATACTGGCGGCATTCTTTTCGGAATTGACACTTTGCGAAATGCTGACCGGCACCCGCAAGCGCATTGCCGCTGCGGCCATCCGCTGCTCCGCAGTGGCCGACGCGATTTTGGTATTGCTGGCGGTCTGCAAGGTTATGGCGATTTTTGATACGCAGCCTTATTGGGCAATCTCCCAATTGGTGCTCTGCCTGCTGCTGATCGTGTGCGGCGTACATGAGCTGGCCTGCAATGCGAAGTATCGCCGCTATGAGGCCGTGCTTGTCGTTTTGCTGCCGATCGCAGTGATTTTGGATCTTGCGCAGGTGTGGCGTACTGTCTATTCCGGTGCCAATTTCTCCCGGATCGCGCTCGGCCTGACCTTGCTGTACTGTGCCGTGCGGGCGGTTTACTATGTTTCGGTCAATCACAATGCCGTCACCCGCGCGGAGAATCTGGAAAAGGAGCTGGCCGAAAGCCGAATCTCCATCATGCTCTCGCAGCTCCAGCCGCATTTTATGTATAATGTCCTGAATTCCATCTACTATCTGTGCAAGCGGTCTCCGGAGGATGCACGGGAAATGGTGGATAAATTCTCCGAGTATCTGCGCAACAATATGTCCTCCTTGGAGAAGAAAGGGCTTATCCCCTTCGGAGAGGAATACCAGCATGTGCAGGCCTATCTGGAGCTGGAGCACCTGCGCTTTCCGGATACGCTCAAGGTCGTCTACGACATTGAGACAATGCGGTTCCGCCTGCCGCCTCTGACCGTGCAGCCGCTGGTTGAAAATGCGGTGCGCCACGGAGTGACCAAAAAGAAGGGCGGCGGTACGGTCACGATCTCCGTCAGGGAAACGGCAAACAGCTTCCTTGTCAAGGTGGAGGATACGGGCTGCGGCTTTGACCCGGAGCACTATATGGACGACGGCAGGGTACACATCGGAATCCGTAATGTCCGTGAACGTCTGGAACGCATCGTCGGTGGAACGCTGACCATTGAAAGCACGCCGGATGTCGGCACGACCGCAATCATCACGATCCCGCGAAAGGAAGGTATGCTGGTATGACGATCATTGCGCTCGACGATGAGATACTGGCGCTGGACGCGCTGCTCGACGCGATCCGGGAGGCTGCCCCGGAGGCACAGGTGCACGGCTTCCGCAGTGCGGAGGAGGCACTGCACTTTGCGCGGGAGCATTCGTGCGACGTGGCGTTTTTGGACGTGGAAATGACGGAGATGGACGGCATGGAGCTGGCCGCGCGGCTCGTTGCGCAAAGCCCGAATGTCAATATCGTTTTCGCTACCGGCTATGATGAATACCGCGTAGGGGCGTTTGCGATTCATGCCAGCGGCTATCTGAAAAAGCCCATTACCGCAAGAAAAGTCCGCACGGAGCTTGAAAATCTGCGCCGGCCAGTGGAGCCGCCGCCGCGGCTGACGGCGCGTGTCTTCGGTAATTTTGAGATTTATTACAATGGCGTGCCGCTGGCCTTTCAGTACAGCCGCACGAAAGAGCTGATTGCCTATCTGATCGACCGAAACGGTGCGCTGTGCACGAATGGCGAAATTATTGCGGCACTTTTTGAGGACGACGACAACCATGATGCTTATCTGCGCAGTCTGCGCAAGGATCTGCTGGACACGCTGAGCGCCGTGGGCTGCGCGGATGTGATTGTGCAGCAGCGCGGACGGCTTGGAATCCTTCCGCAAAAGATCGACTGCGACTATTACCGTTGGCTAAAGGGCAATCGCCTCGGCTGCGAATATCACGGTGAGTATATGAAGCAGTATAGCTGGGCGGAAAGCACGGCCGCGCTGCTCGATCACTCGCTTTGAACATCCGAATCGCTTTAACCGCCGGGTGCAGTTTTCTGCACCCGGCGCAGACTGTCAAAAAAGTCCGTAATCGTCAAAATCGATTCACAATTCAATGGATTTTTGCTCTCTGGATTTTATTTGCAATAGTCGGGTATTCCAAACTTTATAGTCTGAAAACCAGCTCGCTGCGCAAGGATTTTGACTTACTGCGCAACTCACGCCCTACCGTACCTATGTACGCCGACGAGCGTGAGTTGCTTGTCTTCCGAACTTTTTCGCAGTCTGTCAGCGTGCCGAAAAGAGTTTTTCGACACGCTGAACCGCCGGATGCAGGAAACTGCACCCGGCGGCTTTTGTATGCAGGAAGTCTTAAAAAATAGAAAGTAACGTCAGTAACAGGACGATCTGCAACGCTTCTGCAACACTCGCACTGCTATATTATTTCTGTAAAAAAAGGCTCTCCGTGTTCCCAAATGTACACGAGGGCTGTAAAGGAGAATACCATGGCACGTAGCAGTAAATCCACAGAACGCCGGATCTCCGGCAGGACGATCGGTATCGTAATTGCCGTACTGCTCGTTGCTGCGATTGTTCTGGTAAATCTGTTTGGCCAGATGTTTCAGCTCGTGCGCTATTACGGCGACGGCATGGAACCGACACTGCAAAGCGGCCGAACACTGATAATCCGTAAAACCGACAAGATCTCCGAGGGTGACGTAATCGCTTTCTACTATAACAATAAGCTCCTGGTGCGCCGTGTGATCTGCACCGGCGGAAAGCAGCTTTCCATCGAACGCGACGGCACCGTCCTCATCGACGGGCAGACGCTTGACGAACCGTATGTCGCAGAGCGCACCATCGGACAGTGCAATCTCGATTTTCCCTGTTATGTCTCTCCCGGCACGGTGTTCGTCATGGGGGACAACCGTGCCATTTCGATGGACAGCCGCCTGAAGGAAATCGGGACAATTGCAGCAGATCGCATTCTCGGGAGAGTTCTCTTTGTAGATTAGAAAAGGAAACACATGCAGCCATGTACCGAAATACGAAACACCACAATCGAATATGGCTTATAGCGGCGCTGACGGTATTGCTGGTACTTTCTGTCATTGGCGTGGCCGGAGCGGTCGCGCCGGCGCTTGGTCTGGAGGAAGCACCATGGTGCGAAACGGAGGAACATATCCACACTGGCGACTGCTATCTCAATGAGCTTCTGGTCTGCGGGAAGCTGGCGCACACCCATTCCGTAAACTGCTATCCCGTGCAGCTGGCGGACAATGACATCAACGCATTGCTGACAAAGATCGACAATACCTCGGACAAGCGCCTGCGCAGCGTCGTTTCAACGACGGTGCGTGCGGCGGATCGTCTGGCCGCGCAGGAGGAATCCGCACTGACCGAGCCGGTTCCGAGCGAACCGGAGACGGGGGAAGAAATCGTCTCTCCGGAACAGATCGTGCGCATCAACGCGACCGTCGCGCGCTATGGCTATCAGCCCAGCGTGGTACTCAATGAGGAGCTGAATTCGCCCTCCAATTCCGGCGGCCTTCCCGGGGATACCCTCCTTGACGGCCCGACCGGCGACAAGACGACGGACGCGCCCGATACCGGAACGCTGGCCGTTGGGGACGAGCCAAATACCAACGATAATTACATCAACTTCTATCTTCGTCTTGACGGCGAGGTCACGATGATCGGCAGCACGGAAATGACGGCCGTCCGCGACGGCTGGCTTAACAGTTATGCCGTGCCAAAAAACGAGATTGCGGCGCTTTATCAGGCAGTCGTGGAAACCGGCTTGACCGCAAGCAATTTGCAGGTCAGCGGCGCTGCCTATTATCTTCGCTATCATACCAACGGCAGCACAACGCAGTTCGGAAATGCGGCGAGTGCCTCCGGCAGCAACGTCGTTTTTTCCTCCACTTGGGGCAGCGGCGTGGACGCACATTATGCGATTCTGACATACAGCCGCAACAGCACCGACCCGGTCGAGTTCTATACGCTGACGATGGATCGCTCCGCTGCGGGCGAGGCAAGCCAGATAAAATATGTCGAGGGCGGAAGCCACACCTACCTGCTTCCCGAGCCGGGCGACGGCCACCACTGGGAGGATGCCTCCGGCAAGACCATTGCCGTTGTCTCCCTTACTGCGCCGACGACGGTCTATCTGAAGGTCGACAGCTGCACGGTGCGCTATCTGCTCGACGGCGTGATTTACGCAGAGGATACCGATATTCTGCCCGGGACGGCTTACACCGTTGCGGAGCCGCCCGAGGGCTACCGCTGCTGGCGCAGCCAAGACGGCCTTTTCTACTATGGCGGCGAGGAGATTTCACTGGATACCGACTTGCAGCTCACGGCGCTGCGCGACGTCACGGTTCGCTTTGCCTATCTTGACGGCCAGATCAGCGAACGCCGGATTTTGCAGGGCAATACCGTCACGCTTCCTGCCGGTTATTGGCGCGATGATGCCGGAACGGCCTTCGCCGGCGGCGAGAGCGTCTCTGTCGAGACCGATACGACCTTTACCGAGGTCTCCGCACCCCCGCTGACGGTTCGCTATGAAGCCAACTGGAGCGTTCCGAGCCAGATGAAAGCGCCTGCAACCGCGCCGAGCGTCGTCGGTGCAAAATCCGTCGAGGTTGCCTCCGGTACCACGGTGAGCATCAGCCGCGTTTCCTCACGCGTTGTTACGACCATGTTCGTCGGCTTCGGAAGCAATAATATCCGCTATGGCTCGGCCTATTTTATCGGCTGGCAGACGGAAAACGGCGAGATTTTGCAGCCCGACACCTCCGTCAGCTATGCCGAGCTTCGCAGCTACGATGCCGACGGCGACGGTGAGATCACCCTGACCGGCGTGTGGGATTATAATTCTCTGCAAAGCGTGAACTTTTTTGTCAAGCTGAATTCCGCCTATTCCGACGGCGAGCTGAGCGCAGATTACTACACGCCGTCGATTTTCGGCACCTATCTCGGCGGCGTCCCGGCCGGTTCAGATGCGAACTCGCTCAATCGGGATTACGGCATTCAGATGGATGACAGCAAGACCTATCTGGGAAACGACAAGGCAATCCGCGCACTCTATGGCAATGCCTCCGGAGTCTGGCTTGCGCAGATCCCACCGGATCAGCTCGTTTTTGAGCGGTTGAAGGACTATGTGCAGGGCGGCGGCGCGCTGAGCGTGCAGAATGATGCGGGCGAGTTTGAGACGGTCAATGTCAACGATCTCAACGAAAACGCCTTTGCCATTCGCTGGTATGTCTTTAAGATCGTAAGCGATAACGGCATTCAGAACTGGCATATTGATGGCGTTCTTATCCGCAAGGAAGGCAAGGTGCACACGACCAAGACCTTCTCCGGTAATGAAACACTGATCGAGCGCGCGAAGGAAGGCTTCTATATTTGCGCCGTCAATAAAAGCGCGTCGAAACGCTATATCATGACCATCACCGAGCCAACCGAGGCAGAGCGGCAGCGCATCCTTGACGAACGCGGCCTGACGGCGGCACAGATCAGCGCATGGCTCACGCCAGCGGAGACCGACAGCGGCGGCCGCAATTTCCTTTGGGAATTCGGGGACGTCGATTACGGCGAAGAATGGTCGATCACGGAGTATCCGCCCGACCTGTCGGAGCTGGCGGATTATGCCGAATGGGTCGTCGTGGACGCGTCATCCTCCAATCAGTCGGCCAGCGGCATCGGCACCAGCGTTACGGTCAACGGCATCACCCACGCGACGGATATTGACAATCCGGAGTGGCTGCGCGTGGAATTCAACAATATCTATTTCCGCGCAAACTCTCTGATGCTGAAAAAAGAGGACGCCGCTACCGGCCGTTCGCTGGCGGGCGCACAGTTCCAATTCTATCAGGCGGGCACATTGATGACCTTTGACTACGATGAAGAAGCCGGCCTGTATACCTACGATTCTCACGGCGACGGCGCGTACAGCACGCTGACCTGCGACGGCTATACCAACATCTCTACCAGCGGCTTTGCCTATGACATGGGCGACATTACGGTCCGCGAGATTACGGCGCCTGAAGGCTACGGACTCGTCGGCGATGTGACCATCGGCTATGTGACGGACACGACCGGCGACGGAACGGCCGGCAGCGACATCGGCCTGACGACCGACGTGCCTTTTGCCAGATATGACCGCGGCCTTCTGACGATCGAGAACCGCGCGGCCCAAAATGAGGTCACGGTTTTCAAGCACTGGAATTGCCAGGACACCGAGCGGGAGGACGTAATCGTGCAGCTGCTGGCTAACGGCAGCGCCAACGATGCGGCAGATATTCTTAAGAGCAGCGGCCAGTCCGCAACACAGACGCTGACTGCCGTACACGGTTGGTCACACACATGGACGGACGTTCCTGATTATGCCAACGGTGTGCGTGTCACATGGACTGTTCGTGAAATGAAGATCGGAAACGAGCTGCGCAAAGCGGACGGAACCTTTGCCAACTGGATCGTCAGTTACCGTTCCGTGGCTTTTGCAGGCGGCACGAGCTTAATCATAGAAAACACACCCAAGCGGCCGATGCTGTATCTCGAAAAGGTCGATCATGTGACCGGAGCGGCATTGCGCGGCGCGGAGTTCAAGCTCATTGCCGTCGATGCCGACGGTACGCCGCTGGCAAACGCGGTGGAAAAGACCGCCGTGACGGGCGCTTCCGGCTCCCTGAATTTTGATAATCTGCGATACAATCAGCGCTATCGTCTGATTGAGAGCATTGCGCCGGAGGGCTATTTTGCCTATGAAAAACCGGCATATTTCACACTGGCCGAGGACGGCACGGTAACGGTGGAGGCGCACGAATCGGTCTTTTCGGCCGGTACGGCGTTCCACATCCGCGTGACCGACCCGGCGGGCTACATTCTGCCTGAGACCGGCGGAGCTTCCGCTTCCCGATACTACATAGCAGGCGCGGCAATGCTGCTTGCGGCGCTCCTGCCTGCCCTGTACCTCAGAAAAAAGCGGGAGGAGGCATGCACTGAGCATTAACCCTACCCCCGCAGCGACCATTTTTAAAGAAAACAAACAGAAAGGGACAAACAAAAATGAAGAAACTGACAAAATTGTTCGCGCTTCTCCTTGTCCTCGCTCTGACGCTCGGGACCGTCAGCATCGTAATGGCTGACGAGCCTCCCGTGGGCGGCGAGAACGAAATTACGGCCGGACCGGTCACCATTACCAACGCCATGGCCGGTGTGACCTACAAGCTCTACCGCGTGATGGACATCCACGGTGTGACCGCAGACGGCCAGAAGAGCGCCTTTGTCACAAACGATAAGTGGCATGAGATTTTTAATGACAACTCCCTCAAGGATTTCCTGACGCTGAAGGACAAGAACACCGTGGGAACGCTCGTCACCCCCGTGCAGGACTTTGTCGAAGCGGCTACGGCGCAGCAGTTTGCAGCGGCTCTGTTCAATGTCAGCGGCGCCTCTGATGTCGAACCCGACGAGACGGCCACCATTACCGAAAGCGGCGCGAAGGAATTCGGCAATCTGCCCTTCGGCTACTACATCATGGTTTCCTCCCGTGACACCAGCGCACGCACCCTGTACACCGTCTTTACGCTCAAAAGCGGCGAGGGTGTCAGCGTGACCGAAAAGAACCGCGCGACCCCTGCGATCAGCAAGGTCGTTAAGAACGGCGGCAACTATGAGGAAGCCGTCTCTGCGGATTTCAACACCGTGGTGGAGTATAAGATCACCGTGAATGCCGTCGCCGGTACGGATACTTATAGAATCACCGACGTTCTGCCGGAGCAGATCGAGTATGCCGGTTCCCTTATCGTGCAGAAGGTCGCGGGCGGCCTGACCACCGAGCTGCATGCCGATGCGGACTATACCGTCGTGGTCAACGACAAAACGGGCTTCGAGCTTACGCTCACCGATGCCTGCCGCAAGCTCCTGAACGACGACGACCAGATCGTTATCACCTACAAGGGCAAGCTGCTCCCCAACGCATCGACGATCAACCCCTATTCCAACAGCGCAACGCTCCATTACGATCAGAATAAAGAGCTGACCGATACCGCAACCGTGCTCAGCGGCTATGTCACCTTCCACAAGAAGGACGGCAAGACCGGTTCCGCTCTGGCCGGCGCACAGTTCGTTCTGACCAAGACCGTTGAAGAAAAGACCTACTATGCCAAGCTCGAAGAAAACGGCGGTGCCTACAACTTCGTAGAGTGGTCGGAGAACGAGGCCGACGCGTTCGTCATCACCACGAACGGCTCCACCACGGCGCACATTGTCCGCGGCCTTGCCGCCGGCAGCTACACGCTCGTTGAGGTCGCCGCACCGAAGGATTACATCAAGGGTGAGGACACCACCGTCATGATCGCCGAGACCCGCAAGGAACCGGATAATGTGCTGGTCGGTCTGACGACGCAGGTCGCAGAGATCGTCAACATGCCCGGCTCCACGCTGCCGGAGACCGGCGGCATCGGCACAACGATCTTCTACATCGGCGGTGCCGCGCTGGTCGTTGCCGCACTTGTGCTGCTTCTGCTGAAGCGCCGCACCGGTTCCAAGGACTGATTTGAGCTGAACGAATCATGCCGCCACGGGGAGCAACCTCTCCCCGTGGCCGGCAAGGAGAATGCCGCGTGAAGAACAAGAAAACATGGATTACCGCAGTCCTTGTCGCACTGCTGCTTCTTGCGGGATTGTCCCTGCTGCTGTATCCCACTGCAAGTAATTACTGGAACACAATTCGCCAGGCAAGGTCGATCCTGTCCTACGATGACGAAATTGCCAGGCTGGAGGAGACGGAAAACCGCCGCCTTCTGCAAGAGGCTGAGGACTACAATCGCTCTCTGCTTGAGCGACCGAGCGCCTATTCTCTGACCGAGGCCCAGCAGACGGTCTACCCCTCGACCCTTCTGGCCGGAAGCAGCGACGTTATGGCGTATCTGGAGATTCCGTCCATCGACGTCAAGCTGCCGATCCTGCATGGAGTCGAGGCCGATACCCTGCAAAGGGCCGTCGGCCATTTGGAATGGAGCAGCCTTCCGGTCGGCGGAGAAAGCACGCACTGCGTGCTCTCCGGGCATCGCGGCCTGCCGTCCTCCGAGCTGCTGACCAATATCGACCGTCTGACCTATGGCGACGTGTTTTACATCCATGTGCTTGGCCGGCGACTGGAATACCGCGTTGAGCGCATCACGGTCGTTGAGCCGGGCGACCTGTCGCAGCTTGCGATCGTGCCCGGGATGGACTGCGTGACGCTGCTTACCTGCACGCCCTACGGCATCAATTCGCACCGGTTGCTCGTGACCGGGGTTCGCATCCAGACCGACCGGAGCGGCGGCGCGGCCCTTGAGATGACCAATGAAACGAAAACCATCACCCTGCCGTGGCTCATGCCGGTGCTGCTGGGTGCACTGGGAATTACGGTTTTGTTCCTGATCCTGCCCCTCGACGGAAAGAAGAAAAAGAAAGGAGATATGCCATGACGAGCCGTTTGCGCCGCGCCCCTCGCGCGCTTGCTTTGTTGATGCTGCTGGCAGCGCTCTTTTGCGCGGCGGTGCAGGCGGAGAGTGCCGCAGGCAGTCTCCACATTCTTCTGACCGGTCAGGACGGCACGCCGACACAGAAAATCACCGTGCTTGTCTACCGTGTGGCGGACACGGACGGCACGCTGACTGAGGACTTTGCTGCCGCCGGCATCGATGCGGGAACGCTTTTCGAGGCTGAGCAGGAAGCGAAAGCCGCCCGAAGACTTGCTGCCTTTGCCGCAGAGCACGGCTGTTCGGCGGCAAAACAGCCGACCGATGCCACGGGGGAAGCAACCTTCGCACCGCTGGCGGAGGGAATTTATCTTGTCCGCTGTGCGGATGGGCAATCGGTCGTTTTTCCGGCGTTCCTTGTGCACCTGCCCTTGGAGCTTGAGGGGAAGCTCTATTACGATGTAGATGCGTTCCCCAAATCGGAACCTGCGCCGACGCCGCCATCGCCGCCCGCGCCGAGACCCGACGATGCCCCGAATCTGCCGCAGACCGGATGGGATCCGCTGCCGACGCTGCTTCTGGCGTTCGCAGGTCTCGCAATTTTAACTCTCGGTGTGGTCGAACTGATCCGCGCCGGAAAGGCAAACCATGGCTAAGCGCACGCGGGGACTGCTTTTGGTGGCGGTCGGCGCGGCGCTGCTGCTTGGCGCGGCAGTGATGCTTGCGGCGCAGTGGCACCGTGACAAGCTGGCAGGGGAGACCTCCTCCGCACTTGTGCACGCGCTGCAAAGCGGGCAGTGCGCCGTTCGGGTCGAGCGGGTACCGCAGCAGACCGATGCAGAAGCCGGGGTCGATGCCCCCGATGTGCCGGAGGAACCGATTGCCTACACGCCGAGCGGCTACGCAATGATTGCCACGCTGCGCATCGATGCGCTGTCAATCGAGCTGCCGGTGCTTTCCGAATGGAGCGATGCGCTTTTGGATGTTGCGCCCTGCCGTTATTCCGGCTCGCTGACCACCGGCGATCTGGTCGTGCTGGGGCACAGCTATCGCAGCCATCTGCGCGCTTTGTGGCACGCGGAGCCGGGCATGCAGGTGGAGCTGACCGACGGGGCGGGCTATATCCATCGGTTTATTGTCGCCGAAATTGAGACGGTTTCGGGCAATGACGGCGAGGCGCTGCCGTCGGAGTATCCGCTTACAATTTTTACATGCACGGCCGATAGCCGCCACCGCGTGCTGGTACGCTGCACGGCGGCAGACACCGACGAATGAAGCTTTCAATAGCGGTGCATTTATTATATTTAGCGGGGTCAGACAAAACGTCTGACCCCGTTTTTTCGTACGCCGGGAAGGTTATTTCGGTACCTGCGTTATGCCCTCCCGTTGGGAATGCGCTTGCCAAGCGACGCGATACATCAAGAAACTGCAGTAGAAAAAGTCGCAGAATCATGCTAAAATTTATTTGTAATGAAATGGAAAATTGGAAGCTGCAAATGCGGAGGTGCACAGAATATGGTTGATAAAAGATACTACGAAAAACTCGACGGTTTTTCTTATCTCCTGGGCGAACTGAAAAAAAGCTCGGCGAGGAGCAAACGGATGTCTTGGTAAATGACGCAGTGACCCTTTGCAACGAGCTGTGCGGCAAATATAGGGGACTTCCCCAAAAAGAAAAGGTACATACCGAACGGATGATCTTCCTGCGGGCTGCGATTTATCTGCAAATGATCCAATATATCTCGCGTGAAGAAGCCATAGCCTTGATAGAAGCGTCGGTAAGAATCGGTGTAGAGCCTGACCGGAAGCGACTGCATATCGCAACGAGGCTCCCGTTTATCCGGCCGCTGTTCTTTAAAATCTTCCGCAAGATGATCGGCACGATGTTCAACGGAGAGACGGGCTTCAAATTCGAAGAAATCGAAGCCGACAGCAGGCATTACAGAGTTGATGTTCTGCAATGCCCCTATATGAAATATTGTGAGCTGCTGGGCTGCAAAGAGCTAACAGGCACGTTCTGCCTGAGCGATGACCGTGTATACGGAGATATGTGCGGCATCACCTTTGAGCGGCACGGCACGATAGGCCGAGGCAGTGATAAATGCGATTTTTTACAGGGATTAGCGGTGACAGGCCTCTAAGGTCCTTCTTCCGGAATCCCTGCGTAACACGGACCCGCCGAATGTTTTGCCCTAACGTCTTATAGTCCACTGTACAAATATATTTTAGTGTCCCCTGCGGCGAAATGCGTTGCAGTATTTGCGCAGTAACCGCGAGGTCGTGTCCTTTAGTGGGATTTCCCGATACCGGGCATTCAGCTTTCGGCGTGTATATTCCTCCGGAAACTCGATGTGTTGTTCCTGACTCATGTTTTCCTTCCCTTAGTTTCATCGGTTTTGGCTCTTAAGCTCTATCAGAACTACTTCTGGCCGGTTATTGAATCGAAACGGAATAATGCTGTTTCCAAGCCCCCGGCTTACAATCATGTTCGTGTCTCTCTCGGAATATAAACCAGCGTCGTACCTTGGAAACAGTCCCTGGTTCGGTGCAATCAATCCGCCGATCAGTGGCAGCCGAAATTGACCGCCATGCGCGTGTCCACTGAGAACCAGCTCCATATCATGACGGACATAGGTATTAAACAGCTCCGGCCTGTGAGAAAGAAGAATCGTAAAACCGGAAGCTTCCGCAGTAAGCGCTGAAAGCTTCTGATCGATCACGGCAGCGTCACCCGTCAAATAGTCTGCGCTGAAGCTTGGATCATTGACGCCTATAACGGTAATGCTTTCCCCGGAAACCTCAATCTTTACATACGCATCGTCCAGAACTGTTACTCCGGCGGCCTCCAGACCGGCCTTCAAATCCTGATATTCCAAAACTCTCGCTTCATGATTACCGGAGACATAATAGCACGGAGCAATCTGCGCTGCTTCTTCTGCAAAGGCCAATGCAACTGCAAGATTGGTCCTGCGCGAGTCGATCAAATCTCCGGTCATTGCAATCACATCTGGCTCAGCCTCCCGCAGCATACCCAAAAGCCGTTGATTACCGTCACCGAACTCCGCATTGTGCAGATCTGAAATATGCGCAATGCGATAACCGTCAAATGCGCCCGGCAGTTTATCGCTGCAGATGGTGTAGGAATTCAATTCCAGCGCCGTGTTTCCCCATGCAGTCCAAATAACCAGAATGAAGAATATACCGGAGAGAACACCGATTATCTTCTTTTTCGTGGACATTTGCTTAAACATCGTACGGTACGACATTTTTCACCTCTGCTTTCTCCCTTCAGCAATTTCAGCATGGATCTCAACCAATGTCCTATCGGCTATACGACCGGTAGATTTCATTGCCCTGACAGCTTTGTTATCCCGCAGATCGCCATCGCCTTGATTCGGAATACCTTTTGAGCGCGGAACTGAATTAAAGAATTTGCCAAAGTAAGTCGCCCCTTTCTTACTTATAGCATACACCGTTTTGCAAGCAAGTGCAAGCACTTGCTTGCAAAGCCAGTACTCCCGAAGGGCTTTTTGACATGCTGAGGGAGCCTCTCCGACACAGACGGAGAAGCTCCCTGATTTATGCCGCTTTCTGCTGCTCCTGCGCCGCGGCGAGCATGTTTTCAATGAAAATGCCGTAGCCGCGTGTCGGGTCGTTCACCAGAACATGCGTCACCGCGCCGACAAGCTTTCCGTTCTGCATAATCGGGCTGCCGGACATGGCTGTGTCAAGATAGGGACAACAATTTTTTGAAATATTTTTTATATGGCTTGCTTTTCAAAACAGATTTCGGGGAATTCCACCAATCCGGAAAGTTCGTCCGAGAAATTCCATTCAATGCGAATGCTTTTGCCCGGTCGAACAATAATCCTTTTGATGAGTTCCTTTGCAAGCTCCGGAGTCAATTTTGTTAGGCTCTGATACGGTGTAACCTTTTCGGCAGCCGAAATTCGGTCGGCACTCATGCGGATTTTTTCTTTCAGCAATGCCTGTTTCTGCTCAGCCATTACATACTGTGCTTTTAGTTTTTCCTCTTTTGCGGACAGTGTGTCCTTTTCCGAGACATATACCTCTTTTGTAATATTCCCACAAGCGTATCTTTCGTAGAGAGTCATCTTATCGGCTTGGATTCGGTCTATTTGCCTGTATAAAGATTGACATTCATTCCGAAGTATCTGATCGCTGGATTTTGCGGAGTAACTCTCTCTTTTGATGGGTTGTACCTTCGCATCCAACAGGCGGCACTGCATTGAGATAGCTCGTAAAACAATCTGTTCAAGTTGATTGTTATCTATACGCACGCTTTTACAATCCGTTTTGGGATTATAACGGTGCATGGAGCAAAGCCAGGTCTTGTTTTTTTCTTTTCCTTTGCTTAATCGGTTTCCGCAGCAGCCGCATATGAGCAATGAAGTGAAGGGATTATCTGATCGTATGCCTCGACCCTTTTTTACCGATTTTATGACGGTTAACGCATGATAATACTGTTCCCGACTGATAATCGCCTCATGCGTGTTGGGGATTACCTGCTGTAGTTCTGGCGGCACCTGCTTTACATGATTGCTGCCGACACGTACAACATGTGACTTAAACGGCACGGTATCCCCAGTGTAAAGGCGATTGGACAATATATTCCGAACTGATTCATAGCTCCACGAGGAGTGAGTCTTATATTTCCCCCTAATATCGGCAAGGTAAACGGATGGCGTTGATATTGATGCCGCATTTAGCCTCTGCGCGATATTGCTTACGGTAATCCCTGCTGCGGCCCATTCAAATATTTGTCTGACTACCTGCGCAGCCGGCTCGTCAATCACAATCGTATTTCGCACGTCACCCTTTTTATAGCCGTAAGGAGCCGTTCCGTAAACAAACTCACCGCTCAGCTTTTTCAAATCAACAGCACTTTTAATTTTCCTTGAAATGTCTTTGGAGTACATTTGGTTGATTAGGTTGCGTATTGCCAGTTCAAGTCCGCCGGTTGATTCTCCGAGTTCCATACTATCAAACTGATCGTTTATGGATATGAATCGAACATTGTAAACCGGAAAAATAAATTCGAGATAATGTCCGGCTTCCAAATAGTTACGAGCAAATCGAGAAAGATCACGCACAATAATCGTCCGCACTTTCCCTGATTCGACCAACTTTATCAGTCGATTCATTCCGGGACGGTTCATCGTTGTTCCGCTGTAGCCGTCATCTACGATCTCCAAAAGGTGATCAACTGAGAACCCGTTGCTGCGCAGATACTGTTTGATGCATGTACGCTGCGATTGAATGCTGCAGCTTTCATCTATGCTACCGTCTTCGACATCGCCGTCTTCTTTTGATAATCTCACATACGAAATATCTATTAGCTCATCCAACCTGACGCACCTCCTCCACACAGTTCTGCAGTTCGGAAATCGACTTATACGGATCACTGAAATTGAAAACAATGGTGATGATCCGGTTACTATGAACCTGAATCTCCTTTATAAGCAGTTTCAGAATTTCCGGCGTAAGAGTCGGCAGAGATTGATACTCCTTCATATTACATATCAACTCCTGCGTAACAGATAATTTTTTCTGCACTGCATTTTTTCTTGCTGCTGCCTCTTCTTCCGCATCCAGTAGGTCCTTCAATTGCTGAGAATACTTTGCCTTCATATACTCATACTCATTCCGGTCAATAATCCGCTCGGTTAAATCAGTAAGAAGGCGTTCAATTCTATTTTCTACCTTTTGCCGTTTCGCAGATATGCTTTCAGAGGTTTCTGTCACTTCAGTAAAGACCCGCTTGATTTTCGGGGAATTCTTGATACTTACAACAAGCTGCTCAATATCCACAGCCACCTTTATTTGCTGATCAATTGCATCCTTGACCACAGCATAGATTTGTTCCTGCCTAACATAGTGGCTTGTACAGTGTGTGTGCTCAGAATACCGATAGGTATTGCAATCATAAAAAATGCGGCTCGGAGTATCCGCACCTGCCCGTGCGCAGCCTTTGCCTGCTGACATGAGGCTGTGACAATCGGCACAATAAACCAATCCCCGAAACAAATCTCTGTAATCTTCTTCTGCACCATTCCGTTGAACATAGTGCTTTCGCTTTTCAAGCTCCTCAAAGTTTACTTTCTGAACCTGTTCAAATAATTCTTTAGACACAAGTGCCGGATGTGCATTCTCAATGATTTTCCATTCTTCCTGGGGACGCCGTTTTTTATCGAAGCCAACTTTGCTCCGCATTACCTTGCCATGAATACGACAGCCGATATACACTGCATCTTGCGTGATTTTTCGTACAGTGCCTCGTATCCACAATGCGTCCTTATACTTTTCCGCCATGGTAATACCACGCTCATAACGAATTTTTCCGGGACATGGAATCCCCTCTAAATTCAATTCTCGGCATATGCCGTTAAAGCTGACCCTCTCAGCCCGCATTTGAAAAATCCGTAAAACAATCGGAGCTGTCTCCTCGTCGACCTTAAATGTATTGTTTTCCGGATCTCTGATGTATCCGTATGGGATGCTGCCTGCAGAAGGTAGGTATTCACCACTGTCCATTTTTGCGTGTATAGACGAGCGGATTTTTTGGGAGATGTCCTTGACATAGTAGTCATTCATCACCATTTTCAGTGGAAGTGTCAAGGCCGACGAGTCGGCGTTCGGTTCGGAACTATCATACCCGTCGTTAATACAAATCAGCCGTATCCCCATTTCCGGGAATATGCGTTCCACGAAATTGCTCGTCATTACAAAATGGCGTCCCAATCTGGAAATGTCCTTAACAATGACGCAGTTGATCCTGCCGGACAGTATATCCTCAAACATTCTCTTGAAGTCGGGACGTTCAAAATTCATTCCCGTGTACCCATTGTCCGAATATGTGTCAACAAGTACAATATCCACCTTGGTCGCAAGAAAATGATTTCCGATTTTCTTTTGGTTGCCGATTGAGTTTTGCTCCGTGTCATCTCCGTCTTCTACGGAAAGGCGACCGTAAAGTCCGGCATTCCATATCCTATTTTTTGTGTCGGATATTATCAGAGCGTTATTGGCCCGACTTTTTCGTGCCATTTCAGCTCACCTCCTTCGGCTGAAGAATTTCCTTATAATAAGCCAGTTCATTTCTGAAATTAAAATCAATTCGGATATGCTTATCCTCATAAACGTAGACTTTATCAACAAGGGTAATAACAACCTCTCTTGAAAGTTCTGTAATACCCTTAAATTTTGCAATGGATGCCATCCAATCCCGTGGAGTGGTATTTGTCAACGATTTCTCTCTGTCGGCAGATAACTGTCGGATTACATCCTCAGTTTCCTCAATCATACCGGTATATTTGCTCCGCATTTTCTCATATTCATTCCGATCGATTAAATCGTCGCTGAGGGCCTCGTATAATTTCATGCGGAAATCACAATACCGGTCGAGTTCGCTGTTTTTCTGAGCAATCGCCAAGTCCAAGCGCTTAATATGGGCATTTTCAATTTTACTTTTTCCCATTGCGTTCAGCAGATCATCGGTGTCTAAAATGATCTCAATCTGTTTGGTAATCGCCCGCAAAACTGTCTGTTCCAATTTGCTCTGCTCAAAACTATGGCTGCTACAGCCGTTTCCTCTTTTGTTGGCCGAGCAAACATAATAGCGGAATGTTTTGTTTCCGCGCCTTACTGTCCTGCGCAACATAGCAGCCTTACAATCAGCACAGAACACCATACCGGACAGCGGATATACGATATCGTTTTGAGGTGCTGTCCGAGTATCCCGTTCCAGCATACGCTGCACAATCATGAAAGTCAGAGGATCAATGATCGGGTCATGGTTATTCTCCACGACAACCCAATCCTTTTCTTCGCGCATCCGCATTGTTTTGATTTTATAATTCGGCGTTCCACGTTTGCCTTGAACCAGTTTCCCAATGTAAATGGGATTTGCCAGTATCCTGCTAACTGTCACGGCAGACCAATACGATTTGGAAGAAGTTTTAAAGCCTGTTTTGTACTTCAGCCCCTGACTCTTTTTATAGTCCGCCGGCGAAAGAACCTTTTCGTTATTCAGAAAGTCTGCAATTGCCTGCTGATTATATCCTTGAAACTTCAATGAAAAAATGCCTCTGACAACCTCGGCTGCATAATCGTCCACGACAAGCTTATGCTTATCATCAGGAGATTTACAATACCCATAGTTGGCAAAGGCACCTAAAAACTCGCCATTGCCGCGCTGAATCTGAAATTGCTTTCGCAGTTTCTTTGATAACTCGCGGCAATAGGCCTCATTCATTATATTTTTTACCGGAATAATAATATCGTCGCCGGCACGACTGTTTTCGCTGTCTACATCGTCGTTGATGGCAATAAAACGTACACCCAAAGATGGGAAAATCATCTCAAGATACTTTCCAGTTTCAATATACTCTCTTCCAAGTCTGGAGAGATCTTTAACAATAACGCAGTTTACTCTTTTTGATTGAATCGCATCCAGCACATGGCGAAACCCGGGGCGGTCAAAGTTCGTCCCGGTGTAACCATCGTCCTGAGCTTCCTCGATCAAGTGAATATTGGGGTGTTTCTGAAGATACGCCCGCACCAGCTTGCGCTGATTCGCAATGCTGTCACTCTCATGCTTAGCACCATCATCCTTCGATAGACGATAGTATGCAATAGCATCATATTGTTCTAAATTGAGCGTTGTTTGCCCGTCAAAATAAAGCACCATAACCAAACCTCCTAAATATCTCAGGAAATTTGTTTTCGGTGCCTGTCCGGATGGATGACCGTCCACCCTCATTGACCACATTTATTATGCATTAAAAGCGCGCATTTGTCAATGAGAACACATACACTACCACAACTTTCCTGATGTGCGGTCCATACTGTTTGCGTAAGCTAAAAGCCGATCTTGCAGGCTTATTTCAGTATCTGTATAACCGATTTCCACCACAATACCATCGTCTAAATAGCGGTACGGATTGCCGATTTGAGCAATATAGTCCCGTATCCTCTCCTTGCGAGGAATTGATGTGTCGATTACCACATTCTTTATCTCTCTGAGTGAAGAACATTCCGCATTGGAATCCGCAAACTCATTCATCTGTCTACTCCTTTCTTTCGTAAGTAATTATTTCCATTTTAGCCTTTCCTATTCAACTATTGAGATTTTAACGTCCACCGCCGCCTGCAGCGAACAGGTCCACAGAAATTTCATCTCCCCGCCTTCCTTGTGACCGGGCCGCGAGTTACGGGCGTATCATTGTCCCAACTGCACTTCATGGCGAAATGCAGGAGCCACCCGCATATTATTACTCACGGTTCTGACTGCCGATCAGACGGATAGGCGCTCGACGAAGCTGGAATGTGCCGGTTCCGGACTATTCATTTTTCAAGGTACGGGTAAGCACGGGGGTGCCTTACATAAGTAAATACGGACAGTTTTTTGCTTCATACACTCGCGGACAAAAAAATTCAAAAAATGCCGGCTTCAGATATCCTGAAACCGGCATTCGCCTCAAATCTTAAATTTTGAGATATTGAGAGCAATATGTATGACCGCAATCTCACCACGACCTCCGGCGACGTCACGCTCCATATGCCGCGGCTCAAGGGCGTGTCTTTCGAGACGGCCATCATCGAGCGGTATCGCCGCCGGGAAAGCAGCGTGGAGGAGGCGCTCATCGAGATGTATCTGGCAGGCGTTTCCGTGCGCCGGGTGGAGGACATCACGGAGGCGCTGTGGGGCAGCAAGGTCTCGCCCACCACCATCAGCGAGCTGAACAAGAAAGCCTACGTCCACATCGAGGACTGGCGCAACCGCCCTTTGCAAGGCGGACGGTATCCGTATGTCTACGTGGACGGCATCTACCTGCGCCGCAACTGGGGCGGAGAGTACGAAAATGTTGCTGTTTTTGTGGCAATTGCCGTAAATGAGGGCGGTTTTCGTGAGGTTTTGGGCGCCGCCGAAGGCATGAAAGAGGACAAGGCCAGCTGGATCAGCTTCTTCCAGTGGCTCCGCGGACGCGGCTTGGACGGCGTGAAGCTTATCGTCGGCGACAAGTGCATGGGGATGCTGGAGGCCGTGGGCGAGGTGTTCCCGGACGCCAGATACCAGAATCAAATTTGCGCATAAACCTTGACACTACCGATGTCGCGGATTCCCTGTCCCACCGTGCGGCCTTTGCCGGTGTGGAGAGGTATCAGGCGCGTGGTTGCCATGTCGGGCGCCTCCTTGAAAAGCAAAACGGCCTGCTGAAGCAGACCGTTTGAAGTGTGTTGATTTGTAAAGCGAGAAAAAGTTTGTCAGCTCAACAAACAAGAATTTGCGTTGATCACTTTACAGAAAACTCTGTCCATTCTATGTGGTTATATTCCATCACATCATCTGCCTTTCTCATTCCCAACTTTTCGTAAAATGGAATGGCATTTTCGTTTGCAACCAGATATACAGCAACATCTTTTTCGCCGCCTGCTAAAGAATGTGCTGTTTCCATCAATTCCGTACCGATCCCTTGGTGTAAATAGTCTCTGTCTACACCTAAATCAGTTACATAAAGCCAATAGGCATAGTCGGTCAATCCAAATAGGACACCGACAATTTGATGATCCCTGTTTCTTGCAACAAGACTGATTGATACGTGATCAACCAGCTTTGCTATCCTTTCCTCGAACCGTTCCTTCGGATACTGCGACCCTAAATCCGTGCGCTTTAGAAATTCGATATATTCTATTGAGGATATTCGCTCCTCTTTAATCTGAACGTCTTTGCACATAAGCGCTACCTCCATAAATTCCGATTTGTAAAACTCTTACTACTGCACCATCCTATAAAGACTGCGGATGGATTCCATGACCGTATACCACGACAGATCGGCGGCGTAGGAGAACTTCTTCTGATAAGCCCGCCACAGCTTTTCCATGTTCGGATCGGCCTCGACTTCATCAAAGGCCGCAGGCGCGTCGGCAAGATACTTCTCCGTGCCACGTTTCTTGGCCGTTGCAATGAGCGCCGCACGGAGATCGACGGGAACGATGCTCTGACCGTGGAGCTGGCTCAGAATGTGCAGATCATAAGAGCACCTCCAAATACTGCCGAACCGTGGACTTTGAAACTCCGGACAAGTCTGCGATCTGCTGTGCGGTCATGCTGTTCTCTTTCTTTTTGACAATAATGCCTAAAATAATGTCCTGAACCGTCATCTTAATCACTTCCTTTTGTGCAGTATTATTTTTGACACACCGCGCACCGATTTTGACACACCAAAACCGGAAATTACTATTGAGTATCACGCGCCCGGATGGTAGCTTGAAGGTGCGGACACGCTATGCGCATAGCGCAATCATTTCCGTGACCCTACGAAAATGAAAACCACTGAAAGGGAGGAATCTGCCATGCAATCCATCTACATTATTTCCGATCACGGGAATGTCAGCATCATCATCGACGGCGCGAAGCTGGAACGCCTACATAGCTTTTCCATTGACTATGTAAAAGGTGCGCCGCTGCTTTTCTCTTGCGTGGCCGACATTGGCGAGAAGCGTAGCGACGCAGCGAAGATTGTGCACTAAGGTGTGACTGTAAGCTCCGGCGATTCTGCAAGCGTGGTGAAAATGTCATCTGCTGGGTTAACCCTTATTGTAAAGGTCACTTCCTCAATTTCTGTGATGTTGTTTTCTTCCAGCTCGGATTCGCCAACCAGAAGATCACCAAAGGCGACGGAGTTCGCGGCAACGTTTTCGATCAGTAGTCCTGAAAGCGTGAAGCCGTTCACAGAGATGTCATCAGCGGTGAGGTTGATGTTTCTATCGGTGTCGTTACGGATAAAAAGCTGCACGCGGTGCACAAAACGCGCATCTTCGATCACCTGCGAGGTCACCGAGATTCCATTGCTCTCCCAGATTAGGGATCCTTCGTCGTTGATCTTCTGTTCGTAGCGCCCGGCAAGCGAAGTGTTGATTGTGAGCGGCATTTCTTTGGTGTAACCGAAAAGGTCATCCGTGTCCAGAATTTCGGTTTCATACGCGCTCAAGGTTGCAACTTGTGAAATTCCCGCCGTTTCCATGGCGTTCTCGTACAGACGAAGTTTTCCGTTGGTTTTCTTCTGGGCTGCGACTTCGATATACATCCAGCCGGGAATCGTGATCCCGTTTACGACGAAGTAGTTCCCCTTCAGGGCGATATTCCGGTCGGTGCGGTTCTCAACAAGCAGCTTGAGGACGGTATCGCTCCAATCCTTTTCGATGCCGGTAACCGTGATCGTGTACAGGTCATCGCTGTACAGGACTGTTTCCACGATCTCGGCGTTAGTTTCATCGATTGTAGGGTCTGGCTTTGACGCGATTTGCGATCCAGACGGACTATCCGCGGCCGTCGTTTCGTCCTCACCGGCGATGATGCCAGCCGCAAGCAGGGTACAGCCAGAAAGCGCGGCTATCAGCATAGCCGCGACCAAGGTGAGCACTATGAACTTTTTCATTTCTTTCTCCATCCCGCCCAGTCGTGCCGAGCGTAGTAAGTATTACAATAGTAAAATAACACATAACACGCAAGAATGCACCATTTCAAGCAAAAATATACGCTTTTCTACATTTTACACAATGCAGCGCTGGAATATTTGTACATTTTTTTGCGCTGTTACGCGCGTAGAAAAACAGAACGAAATTTGCAGATAATGTCAATAGCAATTTACAAACAAACGTTTTATAATTCTAACACACTGATGCAGGAGGGAAGAACGATGACAAAAGAAAAGGAAGATATGATTTTGTAGTGGATGCGCTGCCGGAGGGAGATTACACTTTCCGGCAGATCATCGGGTATATCGCCGGTATCGCTGGCGGCAACGCCCGCATTAACCGGCAGGGGTATATGGAGATCATCTCCTATGATTTCGACCATACGACATACCACGACTTGACAGACTGGATCAATCTCACGCTCGACACCTCGGATATCGCCTTGACGGGGCTTAAAACGTCCAAGACGGAAACGAGCGAAAATAAGTGCGGAAGTTTTACAGGGGGCTGACGGCTACGTTATTGCCGTCACAAACCCTCTGATTCTCGGAAAGGAAGCCGACGCACTTGCGCTGATGGCTGATGGCATCGTCGGTAAGAGCTTCCGAAAATTCTTCGGCGACTATATCGGATACCCGATTGCCGACTTCATGGATGCTGTGAAAATCATAGACCGGAAGGGCAATACCTACTGGTCGGTCATTACGGACATTGACTTTGAGATTTCCGGTGCGACAACGTTTTCCAACAGCGCCGCATCTGCGGTGGAAAACGCCGGGACATACCCCAGTGCGGAAAGTAAGGCGGTCATTGCCGCGCGGAAGCTCGTCGCGCAGGAGCGCACGGCCAGAGAAACGGCAATTGCACAGCTCAACGCGCTGCTTGCGCAGTCCTCCGGCATGTATACTACGAGCGTCCCGCAGGAGGACGGCTCCACGATCTACTATCTGCACGACAAGCCTACGCTCGCGAAATCGGCGAATGTGATGAAGCTCACCGCAGATGCAATCGGCTTTTCCACCGACGGCGGCGAAACGTACCCCTTCGGGCTTGCGGTCAACGGCGACACGATCACGCGCATTCTTTCGGCGGTTGGTGTTAATGCCGAATGGGTGAAGGTCGGCGCGTCCTCGCTTCCGGATTCTATCGACGATCTTTCCTCGCAAATTTCCGTCATGCTGGAATCCTTCACTTCGCAGTTTTCCCGCCAGCAGGATGACATTTCCGGAAAACAGGAGGTATTCTCATGGCAAAGATGGAAAACGTTCAAGCTGGCGTAGCGAAGTTTATCGACCGCGACATTGCTCCTAGCCTTTCCGGCTGGGACAGAGTAATCATTGCGGCTGGCGGCGGCATTCTGGCCTCGCGTCTGCCGGACATCCTCGCGCAGTACGCGGAAAAGCCGATCTTCGCGGCTATGCGAATCTATGATCCCGAAAGCGGAGACGTGGACATTGATGCCCTCTATCAGGCCGCAAAGCCGTATATGGGCACCGAGCCGCTTCCGCTCAAGATTCCTGCGCTGAACGTCACGATAAAAATGGGCAAGAAGGAGATCGAAACCCTTTATGCCTACATCAAGGAGGAACTGTAAATGAAAACGATCGAGCTTTTGATGGATCACATCGAGGACGAGCTGGACGATGCCTGCACCTATGCAAAGCTGGCGCTTGAGTACAAGTCCACCGATCCGGAAATGGCGACCCTTTTCTATAAACTCTCCGGGGAAGAAATGCAGCACATGAACGCGCTGCACAACAGCGTGATGAATCACATCGACGCATACAAGCGCACCCACGGCGAGGCCCCGGAGGCCATGCGTGCGGTGTACGATCATCTGCATAAACGGCACATCGACCGCGCGGAGAGAGTTGAAATCATGCAGGCGATGTTCAAAAAATAAGGATGTAAAAAATCTATATAATTTTCGGTTACTAACACGTTGCTAACAAATCCGAAGCAGAAGAAAAAGAAAACCCTTGGAAACGTAGTGTTTCCAAGGGTTTTCTTGGTGGACGATATAGGACTCGAACCTATGACCTTCCGCACGTCAAGCGGATGCTCTAGCCAGCTGAGCTAATCG
>CAKUMO010000007.1 GCA_934667815.1 uncultured Oscillospiraceae bacterium | reverse complement strand
GCTTTCGACGAGGCCATCCGCAAACTCAACAAGAAAAACTTTGCCTTGATGTCTGCACTCTACCTCCTGACCGCCGAACACAAACTTTGGATACAGATCCGAAACTTCGTAGAACGCAATGAGATCAAGTTCGACAGCTTCAAGCCGAAGGACAGCACCGAGAACGGATATACCCTCCTCTGCAGTGCCAAGGATCTCTATCTCGGGACAAAGCACATCACGATCAGCGACCTTGCAGACACCGAACTCGTAGCGCCCAAGATGTTCGCTCTGATCTGCAACGCTATGGCGATCCGCAGATTCGGTTTGGGCGCCATTCAATATAAGGAAAGGAACGCTCAGAAATGATCAAAATCAGAATCAGAAACGCAGATCACGAGATCGACATCCGCTTTCCGATCAGCGAGAGTGAACTGTTCGCAAAGCTCGGTGAAATCCATGCTGTCGAAGGCAGGGATGCCGCACAGTCAGCCTATGTGACAGAGGTCTACTGGCCGGAGGAATTCTCCATTCTGAAAGACCGCTTCGCCAATCTGGATGAACTGAACTATCTCGGCAAGCGTATGGAGAGCTTTGATACCCTCGAATACGACCAATTCCTCATTGGAATCTCCAAGCCGGACAGCAAGGAAGTGAAGGATCTCATCAATCTGACCTTCAATCTGAACCGCTTCACACTGTGCCAAGATGTCAGCAGTTACGGGAAAATTGGCAGACAGTATGTTCTCAACACAGAGGGCATGGTTCCTGCCGATGACGCAAATGATCCCAAGTAGCTGTGGATGATATGCCCACCGTACACTGCAAATTTGATAACGGCAGGCAGCTCGGCATTATCCCCGGCGAGGACTCCTTCCGTAAGCTCACCGATGAGGAGCTTGCCGAGGAACAGACCGACAGCGAGGACATGGACGAGGACAACGGCCCCGTCATGGGAATGTAGGAGGTTGCCTATTGGAACACGATATTCTTGTGTTATGCGATTCCACATGCCTTTGATCCGCTTGTCCAGCATGGATATAATCCTACAGATTTTTTCATAATTCTGCGAAAAAAGATTTGACAAGCAAGAAATAAGGTGGTATATTGAACTAATAAAAGGACTGTGACGAAGAACGGCGCCGGGCAGGGCCGCTCAGAGAGGGAATGGCCGGTGAAAATTCCTGCTGCCTCCCGCCGCTGACCGCTTCCGAGTCGCTCCGCTGAAGCCTTAATCAGTAAGCGGAGACGGGTGCGCCCGTTAGCGCGCGAACGAGCGGCAGCGCAATTGCGCTGCAAGCAGGGTGGAACCGTGGGATTTTTCTCACCCCTGATTTTTCAGGGGTGATTTTTTATTGCCCCTTAGATCAAAAGGAGGTCAACACCATGTCCGAAGAAAATCTGTACACCTTTGAAAACGAAGCCTACCGCAAGACGTACTGGCACACCTGCTCACACGTCATGGCGCAGGCCGTCAAGCGCCTGTATCCGCAGGTCAAGCTGGCCATCGGCCCGTCCATCGACAACGGCTGGTATTACGACTTCGATGCCGACTTTGCCTTCGCGCAGGAGCATCTGGACGCCATCGAGGCCGAAATGAAGAAAATCTGCAAGGAGCGTCTGCCCCTTGTCCGCTCCGAAAAGCCGCGTGCCGAAGCCGTTGCCTATATGGAAAGCCTCGGCGAGCCGTACAAGGTCGAGCTGATTAACGATCTGCCCGAGGACGCCGTCATTTCCTTCTATACGCAGGGCGAGTTCACCGACCTGTGTGCAGGCCCGCATCTGGACTCCACCGGCCGCATCAAGGCCAACGCCTTCAAGCTCACGCAGTGCTGCGGCGCTTACTGGCGCGGCGATTCCAAGCGTAAGATGCTTCAGCGTATCTATGGCATCGCCTTCCCGAAGAAGGACGAGCTGGACGAATATCTGGCCAAGCAGGCCGAAGCGCTCAAGCGCGACCATAACAAGCTCGGCCGCGAGCTGGAGTACTTCACGACCGTTGAGTGCATCGGTCAGGGTCTGCCCATCCTTCTGCCCAAGGGCGCGCGCGTCATTCAGCTTTTGCAGCGCTGGGTCGAGGATATCGAGCAGAAAAAGGGCTATCTTCTGACCAAGACGCCGCTCATGGCCAAGCGGGAGCTTTACAAAATTTCCGGTCACTGGGATCACTATCTCGACGGTATGTTCGTGCTGGGCGACCCGGACGACGAGACGAAGGAATGCTTCGCCCTGCGCCCGATGACCTGCCCGTTCCAGTATCAGGTCTATCTCAACCGTCAGCGCTCCTACCGTGATCTGCCCATGCGTCTGGGCGAGACGTCTACGCTGTTCCGCAATGAGGACTCCGGCGAGATGCACGGCCTGATCCGTGTGCGTCAGTTCACGATCTCCGAGGGCCATCTGATTCTGCGTCCCGATCAGCTCGAGGAGGAATTCAAGGGCTGTCTGGAGCTTGCCAAGTACTGCCTCGGTACGGTCGGCCTGCTGGATAAGTGCACCTTCCGCTTCTCGCAGTGGGACCCCTCGAACCCGAAGAACAAGTACGAGGGCACGCCCGAGCAGTGGGATCACGCGCAGAGCGTCATGGAGCGCATCCTGAACGATCTGGACGTGCATTATTCCATCGGCATCGACGAGGCCGCTTTCTACGGCCCGAAGCTGGACATTCAGTATAAGAACGTCTACGGCAAGGAGGACACGCTGGTCACCATCCAGATCGATATGCTGCTGGCCGAGCGCTTCGGCATGTATTATATCGACGAGAACGGCAACAAGGCGCTGCCGTATATCATCCACCGTACCTCCCTCGGCTGCTATGAGCGCACGCTGGCCTACCTGATTGAGGAATACGCCGGCGCACTGCCGCTGTGGATGATGCCGACGCAGGTTCGCGTTCTGCCCATCACCGACCGCTGCCATGACTATGCGGAAAAGGTCGTCGAGCGTCTGAGCGATGCGGGCATCCGCGTCGAGGGCGACTACCGCAGCGAGAAGCTGGGCTATAAGATCCGCGATGCGCAGATGCAGAAGATTCCCTATATGCTGGTCGTAGGCGACAAGGAAGCCGAGAGCGGCAACGTCTCCGTGCGCACGAGAGCGGGCGGCGACGAGGGCGTCATGAGCGTGGACGACTTCATGGCCAAGTGCCTGAAGGAGATCGCGGAGAAGTCGAGGAACTAACCCTCCCCACGGAGCACTGATAAACCGCGCCCCGCCTGTCAGACCGATGACATCAGGTCTGACAGGCGGGGCGCTTTCTGTGCCGGGAGGAAAACCAATCCGGCTCCGCTGCCGCTTCGTTATGTCAGCTTTCCTTCAGCGCACGGACGGCTTTTTGCAGCGCCTGAATGTAATGATCCAGATCGAGAGAATAGGCGACAGAGTCATTGCCGAGGGCGTAGGCTTCGCGCGCCTTTTGCTCTGTTCCGGCAAACAGAATCGTGAATTTTCCGGCGCGGTGCGTTGCAGTGACGATGCGCTGCAGGGCCTTTTGGAATACCGGATTTTCAAAATCTCCCGCCATGCCCATGGAAATCGAAAGGTCGAACGGCCCGATGAAAATGCCGTCCACACCGGGAAGTGCGGCGATTTCCTCGATCTGCGCCAGCGCCTCTGCCGTCTCGCACTGCGGAATCAGCAGAACCTCCCGATTAAAATGCGCCATGGTTTCGGCGACGGACAGCTTCAGCCGCCAGCCAAAGCCGTCCTTTCGGCTCGGACAGAAGCCGCGTTCGCCGATGGGGGCGTATTTTGCCCATTTTACCAGATTTTTTACTTCCTCCGCAGTTTTTACGTTCGGGACAATCAGACCCTGTGCGCCGACGTCCAGCAGCTTCAAAACGGAGGAACGGGAAATCTCCCGCACGCGGCAAAAGGGCGTCAGTCCCGCAAGCTCGGCCGCGCGGATCAGCTCGGCGCTGGTTTCCGCATCGATGGGGGAGTGCTCATTGTCAAGAATGATGTAATCCAGCCCCGTCTGGCCGGTCGCCTCGACGACATAGGGACTGCAAGATTCGATGAACATCCCCAGAGGCTGGCGGCCTTCCTTCAGTAATTCTGTAAAGCGATTCATGGATTTTCCTCCTTTTCCGGCTTATTCTGTCGGAATCCGGTCGCAGCGGTAGGCCTCGATCGCATCGTCCGAGACCTCGATGCCAAGCCCCGGACCGTCCGGGACGCTTGCGTAGCCGTCCTTGACCGCGATGTCTTGCGGCACGATGGCAAAGCGCAGCGCGGAGGGGTAGACGTCGTATTCCAGCAGATTTGCGTTGGGCACGGACGCAATCAGATGCAGCGCCGCCGCTTCGACAATGCCCGAGCTCCAGCAGTGCGGCACTACGTTGATCGAGTGCAGCTCTGCCAGCGCGGCAATTTTTTTCGCCTCGGTGAAGCCGCCGCAGCGGGAGATATCCGGCTGGACAAAGGCGACCTTTCCGTATTCGATCAGCGTTTTGAAGCCGAAGCGCGTCGTCTCGTTTTCGCCGCAGACGATGCGGGTGTTCGTCCCCTCGGACAGCTTGCGATAGCCCTCGTAGTCGTGCGGCCAGAGCGCTTCCTCAATGGCGTAGGGGTGATACGGCTCGAAGCGCCTGACAAGCTGGATACGGCTGGGCGCATCGATGGTCAGACGGTCCGAGGGCAGAAAGCCGATGTCAAACAGCAGATCGACGTCCTCGCCCGCCGCCTCTCTTGCGGCCCGAACCAGCTCCACCTGCGTGTTTTCGTCCTGCTCGAAGCCGCCCCAGCCCAGCTTGATCGCGGTATATCCGGCATCGACCCACTTTTTCGTTTCCTGATAGGCTCCCTCGGGCGTGTAGGGCATCAGTGTGCTGGCGTAGGCGCGCACCTTGCTGCGGTATTTCCCGCCGAGAAGCTGCCAAATCGGCTTGTCCTGCGCCTTTCCCAGAATGTCCCAGATGGCAATGTCAATGCCGCTCATGGCGTGGATGACCGCGCCGTGCTGGCCGTAAAAGATGGAGAATTTGTACATGTCGTCCCAAATTTTCTCCACATCATAGGGATCACGCCCGACCACCACGCGCGCCAGACCCATGGCCATGCGGTGCGAGGCAGGCGACTCGATGATGGCCTTGCAGACCCACGGTGCAGAGTCTACCTCGCCGTAGCCGGTGATTCCGGCATCCGTCTGAATGCGGACGATCAGACCGTCCTGCGAGGAATCGTTGATCGCCTGAATCGCGGTTTTCTGCCGAATGGGGATTGCTTCGACCTTTGTGATTTTCATAAGTTCTCCTTTCTGTCACTCCACGGGTGAAATACGGCCTTGAGAAAGCCCTCCGGCCGGGTTCGCACGGTCTGCAGTGCCGTCTCGTGCTCCTGTAGGAGGAATGTCTGCGAGACTATGTCCTTTACGTTGAATTTCCCCGCCGCGACATAGCGGATCAGGGGGTCCCACGCGAGCTGATTGTTTGTGCCGCCGAGGATCGTGAGCTGCTTCAGAATAATGTCGGTCACGGGGAAGTCGATCTGCGTCTGCCGGTTCGGCAGACCGTAGAGAATGCACCGCCCACCCTTCGCGGTCAGCTTGACCGCGTTTTCTATGGTCGTTTTTGCGCCTGCGGCGTCGATGGAGAGGGTGACGCCCAAGCCGCCGGTCTCCTCCGCGACACGCAGGAGCAGATCTTCGCGAGCGGTGTTGATGACCACGTCCGCGCCGAAGCGGTAGGCCAGCTTTTCGGCCGAGCTTCTGCGGACGGCCACGAGAACCTTGCGCGGGCTGAAAAGCTTCACGCTTTGCAGGAAGGACAGACCGGCCACGCCCGCGCCCTGAATTAAGACCGTTTCGTCCAGATGCATGCCGTTGCGATAGATCAGACCGAAGGGACACAGACAGGCCTCTAAAATGCCGCCCTCGTCGTAGCTCATGTTCTCGGGAATTTTGTGAAGGCAGCCGGCGGGGCAGGCTACATACTGCGCGTAGCCGCCGTCGATCTGCGGGAAGCCAACCTCGATGCAGTCCTCACACAGATGCTTATTTCCGCTTTGGCAGTGCGCGCAGTGCCCGCAGGAGACCGCCGTCTCGACCACCACGCGGTCTCCGACGCGGCAGGCGGTCACATCGGGCGCTGCTTCGGTGACAATGCCGCAAATTTCGTGCCCGATGACGCAGGGCGGCTGACCGAAAGCGCCCTTGAGGATTTCCAGATCCGTGGCGCAGATACCGGCGGACATTACCTTGACCACGGCCCAGCCCGGACGGCAGACCGGCATGGGGTAGTCCTCACAGAATTGCAGATGGTTCAGACGATCAAATACGACGGCGTTCATAATGCGGCCTCCACACGGTACTTGTTGACGGTATCCCAATCCAGCTCGAAGCCCATGCCGGGCTTGTCCGGGATCTTCACCATGCCGTTTACGGCGCGAATCGGCTCCTTCACGAGATTCCGGCTGAGGACGGTCTCCTGCCCGCAGTATTCCAGAAACAGCGCGTCGGGCACGGTGGCGATGAACTGCATGGTCGCCGAAAGCAGAAGCCCCGACTTGAAGTTGTGCGGCACCACGCGGATTCCCTTGGCGTAGGCGTAGTCCCGTACCCTTCGGGCGACGGTCAGGCCGCTGCAGCGGGAAATGTCCGGCTGCACGATGTCGCAGGCGCCGTCGTCAATGTATTTCTGAAATTCCGCAAAGGTGAAAAATTCCTCGCCGGTGGCGATATTCAGTCCGACGTTCTCCCTCAGACGCACAAAATCGGCCTCGCGCTCCACGCGGAAGGGTTCCTCCACCCAGAATACGTCGTACTGCTCAAAGGCCTTGCAGGCGTTCCTTGCGACCTTGTAATCCGTCCAGGCCATGGCGATGTCAATCATCAGCACCTTGTCCGGCCCGAGCGCCTCGCGCGCGGTTTTGACCAATTCCAGATCCTTCTTCGGATCCTTGCCCAGTCCGCCCCAGCCGAACTTGATGCCGCAGTAGCCCTCCTTCATGTGGTGAGCAATCAGACTGCGCACCTGCTCGGGCGTTTCGGGCATCAGAATGGAGATGTATGCGGGAATTTCCGTGCGGTAATTGCCGCCGAGCAGCTTGTAGCAGGGAAGTCCTGTCGCCTTGCCCATGATGTCCCAGAGGGCGTTGTCAATGCCGCTCATGGCGTGGATGACTGCGGCGGCGCGGCCGTGGTAATAGGCATAGGTGTACATTTTGTTCCAGATTTTTTCCACGTCGAAGGGATCCTCTCCGACCACCAGCTCCCGCAGTTCCTGACAGGCGGAGTGCGAGGCGGGCATGTCGATGATGGCCTTGACCACATAGGGCGCGGAGTCTACCTCGGCTGCGCCGGTGATTCCGGCGTCCGTATGGACGAGGACAATCGCGGTGTCCTGTGTGCCGTCGCCGATGAGCGTGATGCCGTCCGGCTGGCGCACGATGATCGCCTCTACGTCTGTAATTTTCATGTTGGCAGCTCCTTTACAAAATAGTCCAATGCGACGGGATAGTCAAAAAGATTGGTCAGTCCCGTCTCCGTTACCAGATAGTCGTTTTCTACGCGAAGTCCGAAGCGGTTTCCAAAATACAGCCCCGGCTCGAGCGTGACAATGTCGCCCGCCTGCACCGTCAGGTCGCAGCCCTCCTCGAAAGCGGGCTTTTCATAGGGGGCGTTTCCGACCTTGTGCCCGCCGTGGTGCGGCATATGGCCGCCGTAGCCCTGACTGACAAGATAAGCCTCCATAACCCGCTTGACCTCCGAGGCCTTCACGCCGGAACGAACGGTCAGCGCGCCGGCCTGCTGGCAGCGCAGCACCGTTTCGTAGGCGCGGCGGACTTCTTCATTCGGCGCGCCGAGGAAAAAGGTGCGGCAGGTGTCGCACCAGCCGTCGCCGCAGCGCACGGACAGATCCAGAAGAAACAGATCTCCGGCGCGCAGCGTCCGCTCCGTCGGGTCTCCGCCGATCTCGGCGGTGCGCTCCCCGCTGACGAAGTCGCCGAGGTATTCCCAGTCCTGTCCTGCAAGCAGGCTGCCCGCGACGCGGCCGGTCAGCTCATAAAGCGTGCGCTCACTGACGCCCACACGGAGCGCCGCGCGCACGGCCTCGTAAACGGCTGCGGAGACCTCCAAAGCGCGTTTGATCTGCTCAAGCTTTTGCATGAAATCCCTTCTTTCTGTGAAAAACTGCGGTTCCGTACTCTCCAAAGTTCGGAACCGCAGTGGTTGCTTTTGACACACACGCATCACGCCGACGTTTGGGAAACCGTTCGCAAGTCAAGCCCCTATTCCGGAATCACTGTCTTGTCAATGCGATGCTGTTATGCAGTTATTTGCCTTGCCGAATGATCCGTTCAAGGCTCTTTGCGATGTAGGCCTTTGCGGCCGCGCGGAACACGGCGGGGTCGCTGTTTCTTGAAAAGTCGTTGGTGCCGTAGGCGATCACCAGAAATTCCGGCGCGTAGTCCGCCAGCGCAGGATCCAGCGTGGATTCGTCGAAGTAGAAGCCGCCCGCACCCTGATTGATGATCTCGGCGTCCAGATCGCGGCCAAGGGTGTTCGCGTAGGACAAAGAGGGCATCAGGGTCGTGTAGCCCTGCGTGATGGAATCGCCGAACACCATACCGCGGCCGGCCCTTTGCACCGGCTCGAACGCGGCGTCATCATCCAGCTCCAGCCAGCCGGGCGTTACGGCGCAGGACCACGGCAGGTACAGCGTAACGCGATGCCGCTGCCCGTCGTCCGGAAGCGGGAAATAGACCTCGTCAATACGCCAGTCGCGGAAAAAGCGTCTGTCTGCGAATACGCCGTCTACATACAGGTCAAAGCCGGCATAGGACACGGCGGAGGCGTTCCTTGCATAAAAGCTCAGCCGAAGCCGCGTGGAATCCGTGACCACGTCCAGATAGATGTTCGCACTTGCGAAGCAGCGCCGCAGCGTTTTCGGACCCCGTGCGAGGTACGCGTCCCGCTGGCTGCGCAGAAAGCGGTGCAGATGCACATAGGACGTGCCCTCGTCATAGCTGTAGTCCAGATACCCGTGGAAAAGCGGCAGAAGCTGCTCCCCTGAAAGTTTCATAAGTGCTCATTTCCTTTTTTGGGATGATTGCATTTTGCCGTGGAGCGTCAGTTCTGATGGTTCTCCGGATCCTTCCAGTAGGAGTTGAACAGGAAGCGGTTCAGGCCGTTGTCGTTGGAGACAAAGGTGTCCGGATGATACCAGAACCAGTCGATCGTGCCCAGCATCACGGAGGCGCAGTCCTCGACCATCATCTCGGCAAGCTGGTTCCACTTTTCAAGGTATTCCGCGCTGTCCTGCGGGAGCTTTTCCATTTCGGACAGCAGCGCGTCCTTGGCCGGGTTTTTATAATACGTCTCGATCATGCCGACGGGCATCTGTGTGGGAGTATAGGACAGCGTCGGCCACATGAACTGGAAGTCCCAGTTGTTGTTGGCGTCGCCCACAAACTCGGCGTAGGCGTTGGCCTCCATCAGGTTGACCTCGTATTCAATGCCTGCGTCGGAGAGATATCCGGCCAGCAGGGAGGGAACGTCGTTTCGGGTGTTGTTGTAGGTGATCTGAACCGGCTCGCCCTGATAGCCCTGCGCTTTGGCCTCGGCCAGATACTTCTGCGCGGCCTCTGCGTTGGTTGCGCCGAAATAGTCGGCCTGTTCAAAGACGTCGGTCTTGTACCGTTCGTCCAGCAGCGGGAAGCCGCTGAGTTTGGAGGCGCCGTCGGTGATCACGCCCGCAAATTCCTCGTAGTCGATGGCAGCCATGATGGCCTTGCGCAGCGCGGGATACTTGGCGCAGATGTTGTTTGTTCCGACGGTGTTGAAATAAATGGCAACGCCGACGTTGGAGGGCAGAACTTCCTTGACAAGCCCCTGCTGCTCGGCCATGGCCATGTAATCGGCCGGAATGACCTCGACCAGATCGTAGTCGCCGGACAGCGCCGCAAGACCGGCGGAGCTGTCGTCGCCGTTGTACCAATAGGTGATGCTGTCGAGATAGGCCATTTTCGGCGTGGCCATGCCGGTGTTGTTCTCCGTGGAGGGCGTGTAGCCGTCTCTGCGCTTGAGCGTAACGGAGACGTTGTTTTCAAAATCCGCGACGATATACGGGCCGGTGCCGATGGCATCTTCAATCTGGTCGGTGATGTAGTCGTCCGGATACTTTTCGCAGATCTCCTGCGGCAGCACCGCGCACCACGTCTGCCAGGAGGCCAGATAGAACCAGGATTTCTCGTGGTACTCCGTGAGCTTCAGGGTGGCCTCCTTGCCGTCCACGGTCAGGCTTTCCACATAGGGCGCGACGTACTTTTTCAGGCTGCCGTAGAGCTTGAAGGCTCTTTGCAGGGAAGCAACGACGTCCTCGATCTCCACGGCGCTGCCGTCGGAGAAGGTCGCGTTGTCGCGCACCCAGAATTTCAGCGTCAGGTAGTCCTCGGACAGGTCGAAGTTGCACAGGCCGGGAACGATGTTGTTGTCCGCATCTCTGGTGATGAAGGATTCAAACACCATGTTCGTCCAGATATTTCTCCAGGTACCGACCGCCTTGTGCGGGTCCAGACTGACCAGCGTGGAGGCCACGCGCACGTCCAGATGGCCGCCGTACTGCGGACCGTCGGTCTCGCCGCCGGGCTGCTGCGAATCCTGCTGCGAGGGCTGCTGCGAAGGCTCGGAGGAGGTATCCGGCTCGGCGGAGCCGCTGCACGCCGCAAGGGACAGCAGCATGACGGCTGCGAGCAGGAAAGCAATCAATCGTTTCATTTTCGTGTTCCTTTCTTTTTCAGGTTATACAGGATATAAACCATTATAACGTCGGCACTTGTGCAAAACTATCAAAAAGCACGCATCCACCTTGCAAAATCAGTCATCGGTATTGCTTGCGATAGTCGTTGGGAGACATTTGCATCTGCTTCATAAAGGCCCGATAGAACGCGGAATAGTTGTCATAGCCGGATTCGATGGCGACCATGGTGATATCCGTGTCCGTATCGCGCAGAAGCATCCGCGCATTGCGGATGCGCACCATGGTCAGATATTGCTTGAAGGAAAGTCCCGTCTGCGGCTTGAACACGCGGTTGATGCTGGCCTCCGAGTAGAACAGGTGGCGGGAAATGTCGCTGATCGTCAGCTTTTCCATGAAATGCTGGTTAATGTACTCGATGGCTGCGAGCAGCACAACGTTGCTCTTGTCCGCACGCTCCGTCATGCCGTAATTCCTCGAGAGGATGACGAGCATGGAGGTGAGAATGCCCTCCAGAATCAGAATATACCCAGGCTTCTTGGCATGAAACTCGTCGCGCGCCAGTGTCGTCAGGTTGTTCATGGCGACCAGATCGTCCTGACTGAGCACGATCCGCCCGATCAGATTCCCGCTCGCGATTTTGTTCAGAAAGACCTGAATCGTCTCGCTCTGCTTGGCTCTCTCGGGAAGAAAATCCTCAAAAAAGGAAAAGGAGACAAAGCGTGCCGAAGCGTCGTCTATGGCAATTTTGTGCGTTACAAAGGGTGGGACGATGAAGGAATCGCCCTGCATGACCTTGATGTATTTGCCGTCCACGGTATGGATCAGACTTCCGCGGCGGACATAGTAAATCTGATAGTAGTCATGGTAATGCGACTTCTGCGTCAGCGGGATCTCCTCGGAGGTGCTGACAGAGCAGCCCAGATACTCCGTCGCGTTGTTGCGAATCTTATAAAGCTTTCCTTCCATTTGCATCTCTTTCCGTACCGTTAAGGGCACCGTTCCCAACGAAAATCTTTATAAGGATTATTATATTGTTTTTTGAGCGTTTTTGCAATTTCCAATTTATCCTCGGCCGACCCAGACGCGCATTTCGTTCTCGCCGCGGTTGTTCCAGAGCCGATAGGGGATAAAGGTCAGCTCGGTCTCCTGCGTCACGGCGTCGGTCAGCTCGCGGTAAAGGCCGGTGCCCGTGTGACGGGTGCGCAGGCCGGCAACGACAATTTTCACGTCGCGCTCGCCCCCGATCTCCAGCGGCTCGAGCCTGAACGGTGCGCCGGGCCTGACGGCAAGCTCATGAAGCTCCGTGCCGTTGTCCGCGCCCTCGATGCAGTAGACCGTCGGGCCGTACTGCACGGCAATTTTTCCGTAGTCTGCCTTGACAAGGTCGTTTGCCTCCATGAAGCGGACGTGCAGCGGCAGATGCAGCGCGACGCTTCCGGTATTCTCCTGCACGGTGAAATAGAGATAGCCGTCCTCCTCGCGCAGATAGGCGCAGCCTTGGCAGTGATAGGTGACGCTGCGGCACCATTCGGGCTTGCGCAGCGCAAGAACCAGACCCTTGCCGCCGTCCGCGCGCAGCTTCACGTCCCACAGGTCGAAGCGGCGCTCGACCTCCTGCGTTACGGTGCAGAAGGAAGCGCCGAGGCGCTTTTCAAAGCGGCTGCCGATGTAGAGATTCGTGAAGAGCGTGTCGTCGCTTTCCGTGTAGATATACGCGCCGATGGACTCGATCGTGCGGGCAATGTTGGGCGGGCAGCAGGAGGTTGAGAACCATTTCTGCCGCACGGCCTTGACATGGCGCTTGCCGGGGTCGCGGCGGGAGGCCAGCGGGTCGGATTCCAGAGGATTGACATAGAAGAAGGATTTGCCGTCCAGTGCGATACCGGCGAGCATGACGTTATACAGCGCCTTTTCCAAAATGTCGCCGTAGACCGCGCGCGGGTGATTTTCAATCATTCTTCGGGCAAAAAACGCCAGACCGATGGAGGCGCAGGATTCGCAGTAGGCCGTGTCGTTCGGCAGGTCGTAGCTTTGGGTAAAGGCTTCGCCCGCTGCGGCGGAGCCGATTCCGCCGGTGATATACAGCTTCCGCTGTGCGATGTCCTCAAAGAGCGTCTCACATACGGACAGCAGCTCCGCATCCTGCGTGTGCCGCGCCACGTCGGCCATGCCGGAGTAGAGGTAGACCGCGCGCACGGCGTGCCCGACGGCCTCGGTCTGCTCCCGCACCGGACGGTGCGCCTGCAAATTGCCAAAGGGCGCGGGATAGTGGTGCTTTTTTTGCAGCTTCGCCGGGTCCTCCGAGAGGAAATAGATCGGCGCGCGCCCGCGCTCGTCGATAAAGTATTTGGCAAGCGCGAGATAGGACTTCTTACCGGTCAGCTCATAGAGCTTCACCAGCGCCAGCTCTGCGCCCTCGTGGCCGGGATAGCCGTGCTTTTTGCCCTCCTCGGGGCCGATCTTCGAGGCGATATAGTCCGCGTAGCGCTCTGCGGCGTGCAGAAATTTCTCCTTGCCGGTGGCGTTTGCATAGGCCACGGCTGCCTCGGTCATATGCCCGAAGCAGTACAGCTCGTGGTTGTACCACAGCAGGGAAAATTCGTTTTCCCGTCCGTTGACCAGATAATAGGTGTTCATATAGCCGTCGTCTGCCTGTGCGCGGACGATCAGGTCGATCACACCGTCGCAGAGCGCTTCCAGTTTTTCGTCCGGATGGTCGATCAGGGAGTAGGCGGCGGCTTCGATCCATTTGAACAGGTCGGAATCCTGATAGACAGGGCCGTGGTACACGTCGGCCGAGACGCCCGTCTCCTTGATCTCGATGGCTGTGCGGAGATTTCGAATGGCATAGGAGGGCTGGGCGTCCGCAATGCGGTCGTTCAGTGCAGCCCACTGATAGGGAATCACTTCTTTTCTGACCAGCTCCATTTTTCCGTGCCAGAAAGGGTCGGTGATCCGGATGTTTTTCAGATTGATCGGTTGATTCTTCATAGCAGTTCCTTAATTCACCATGCGGTGTGTGATGACTTCGCGGTAAAATTCCCGGCTTTTCTTGAAGCAGTGCTCCTTCGTCTCGCGGTCTACATAGGTCAGGCCGAAGCGCTGCGAATAGCCGATCATCTGCTCAAACGCGTCCGCGTCGCACCAGTAATAATAGCCTTTCACGTTGCAGCCCGCCTTGATCGCCCGCACAACCATGCGCAGATGCTCGCGCATGTAATTGATGCGCTCCTGATCGTTGATGGCGTCCTCGCGCGTCTCTATGGCGTCTGTGCGGTAGCCGTTTTCGGTGATATAGACCTCAATGTTATCGTATTTTTCCTTCATGTACATCAGCGCGTCAAAGAGACCCGCCGGATATTGCAGCATTTTACCGGGCTGTGCGTAGAAGGTGTCTACATTTCGGGCGAGGTTCCGCGTGTCCGGATCGAAGCGCGTGCGGGCGGGGCAGTAGTAGTTGATGCCCATGAAGTCGCAGGGGATGAACCAGCGCTCCAGATCCTCCTGATAATGCTCCGGCAGATTCTCGCGGTAGACGGGCAGAACCTCCAGCACGTTCGGCGGGTACTTTCCCTGAAGCATGGGCTGCGCCCACCAATCGAAGCGAATTTCCGCCTGCCGTCTTGCGGCCAGCGCGTCCTGCTCGTTGATGCCCTGCTGATACACGGGGAGAATTGCGTTGACTGCGCCGATCTTTCCGCCGAGGTTCATGCTCTTATACGCGCGGACGGCGCGGAAATGCGCGATGAGCATGTTGTGCGCCGCAGCGAGGCCGCGCCTGAAGTCCTTGAGAAAGGGTGGAAAACGTCCGTCAATGTAGCCGACAAAAATTGCGACGCAAGGCTCGTTCACGGTGGACCATTTTTTCACGCGGTCGCCGAAGCAGGTGAAGCAGGCGCGGGCAAAGTGCTCAAACCACTGCGGAAACAGCGGATTTTCATAGCCGCCCTGCGCGTCGAGACAGGCCGGAACGTCCCAGTGCAGCACGTCCACAAAAGGCTCGATTCCATTTTCCAGCAGCTTGTCGATCACCCGATTGTAAAAATCCACGGCCTTGGGATTGATTGCGCCCACGCCGTCCGGAATGAGCCTCGACCAGGAGATGGAAAAGCGGAAGGCGTTCTGGCCGGTCTTTTTCATGTCGTCGATGTATTCTTCGTATTTGTCGTAGAAGAAGCAGCCGTCGTCCGGCATCTCGTCGGACATGATCTGGCCGCCCAGCTCCTTGCGTGCGCCGGGGAGATACTGCCCTGCGAACTTGCGCTGGTAGTGTTCCATCATGTTTTCGCTTTTTCCGTCCCGGTCGCACGCGCCCTCGGCCTGAAAGGCCGACTGCGCCGTGCCGAACAGAAAGTCCGCCGGAAAACGGAAGCTGTAATCTGCAATCTCTTTCATTTTCTGTAAGCTCCTCCGTTGTAGCAGGCTCCGATCTCCCGAAGCCATTCGGATGCCTCTGCAATCCAACCGTGAATTTCTTTCATTTCCGCCGTATCAAAATCATGCACGCTCTGGCAGTCCGCCGTGCTGAGACCGTGTCTGCCGTTTTTGAAGATCCGGCAGCGGCAGGGAATGCCCTGTGCCTGCAGGGCGGCGCGGTACAAAAGGCTGTTGCGCACGTCCACGTTTTGGTCGCCCTCGCAGTGCCAGAGGAAGGTCTGCGGCGTCAGCCCGAGGCGAACGTGGCGATCTGTGGAGAACAGGTGCACAAGCTCGTCCGTAAGCTCCTCCACGCCCAGAAGATTGCGAAAGGAATTCAGGTGGGAAAATGGCTCGGCCGTGATAACGGGATAGCCGAGAATCGCGGCAAAAACGTCCACGGGCTGAAGATGCCGCGTGATCTCCCGGCGGTCGCGCATGGTGCAGTAGGACGAGACCAGATGACCGCCTGCGGAAAAACCGGCCAGTGTGATATGCGCTTTGTCGATGCTCCACGCGTCCGCGTTCCGGCAGAGAAGCTCCAATGCCGCGGCCAGCTCCAGAAGCTGCGTGGGGTAACGGGCGGGCGCGACCGAGTAACGCAGGAGAACTAGTTGAAAGCCCAGCGGCGCGAAAGCCAGCGCGACCGGTTCACCCTCGCGCTCGGACACCTTGCGGTAAGCGCCGCCGGGGCAGACCACGAGCACCGGACGCTTTCCGGAGGTGAGAATGCCGCCGCCGGAGCAGTCCCCCTCGGAAAAGGAATTTTGCAGGCAGACAGTGACGCGGGCGTCACTGTCTGCCAGAAACGGGTAAAAATCTCTCAGTACAAGCTCCTTCAGAATCATGTAAAGTCAAACTCCCTGACCACAAAGTCGTCTCCCGAAGAAACATGCGCGGTGACAGTCACATGATAGGTCTTGCCCGGCTCGAAGTACACGCCCTGAAGCGGCGTGGCGAAGTGCGCCATGTCATACTGCGTGATCAGCTCGCGGAGCGGCTCCGTGGAGTATTCGTCCTTGTACTTTCCTACGGTGGTAAACAGCGTATGGTCAAATACTGCTTTTCCGTCGGCATCCGCGACGCAGAGCGTCACGCTGTCGAGGAAGTAGTTGGAGGTCACGGTGCCGGAGATCAGGCCGTCCCGACCGTCTGCGCCGCCCTCCAGCGCTGCCGCCGGCTCTGCGACGTCGCCGTCCAGCAGCTCCGCAATGGTGATGGGCAGCGCGGTGTCCGTATGGTAAAGGTGCGAGAAGGTGATCTTGGTGAAGATGCCCCAGGTCGTGTAATACGGCTCGATCACTACGTTGACGCCGCCCTGCTGGTGCATGAGCACATAGCTGTTTTCCGGATCGATGGTGCCGTCCTCATAACGCACGACGACGGGATCCTCGGCACACATTCTGGTGTGGCCGCCCTCTGCGACGGTGTAGGCCACCGAGTCGCCCTTGCGCATCTGCGCATAGGCTTCGTACATCCTCTGCTCGCCGGTCGCTTCGACATAGGGCTTGGAATAGGCATACTGCTTGTCCAGCTTCCATTCATAGTCGCCGACGGGAATGGTGTCATAGCCGCGGTCGGGAATCATCTGGTTGGCATAAGTGAAGGTGAAGCTGTGCGAAACGGTGGCGTAGGCCTGCGCGATGGCGGTGGCGCAGTCGTTGCCCATGTAGAGATCGTAGCCGTCGAAGGAGCCGAGGTCATAGACCCAGTCCTGTACCGTTCCGGTCTCGTCCAGCACGGACTTGAAGCGCGCCAGAGAGCCGCCCTTGTGGTTGTAGGGCAGGCCGAGGTGCTTGATGCCGGGCACGAACACGCCGTGGCAGGCCGCGAGCGTGCAGGTGCAACTGTGGTACAGCGGCTCGGAGACGTACCATTCTACGGTGCCCATTTCGTACATTTTTTCCACGACGGTGTCTCTGACCGCCTGAAGCTTCGGGTCGAGCGCCGGACGGGAATTATCTCTTGCGGAGCACTTTTCCCGCGTCACGTTTTCCTCCGTGCCGCAGTAGAGCGCGACGTTTTCGCCGCCGGAATTGCAGCTTTCGCCGTAGTAGCTGCAAGACAAGAGCGTGGTGTCTGCCGAGAAACCGGCGAGCATGCCGACGCTTTTTTTCGCGCCGTCGCTGACGCTTACGGTGCCGGAGGCGGAGCAGTTTTTGAGTTCTGCGTCCTGAATGCTTCCGGCCAGACCGCCGACGTTGGCCTTTCCGGCCGCCTGATAGGCGATGTCCACCGCAAAGCTGCTTGCCTTGGTGCTGCCGGTGGTGCGGCCGAAGCCGCCGCCACAGTTGACCTCCGCGCCCGCGTTTTCGACGAGAATTTGGCCTGCCGCGTTGCAGTAATCGATGCTGCCGCGGTTGGTTCCGGCGAGCGTGCCGATGTTGACGGCGCTTTCGTCTGCGCGCACCGTCACGTTCTCCAGTGTGAGATTGCGGATGGTGCCCTCGTTGCAGCCGAACAGCGCCAGATCGCCGCCGTCGGAGCGCTCGACGGTGAAATTGGAGATCGTGTAGAACATGCCGTCAAGCCGGCCCGTGAAGGGGGCAGACTCGGAGCCGATCGGCTCCAGAGTCGCGCCCTCCAGATCGATGCTGCAGACCAGCTCGAACTTGGCGTCCGGATGCTTGGCAATGTTGCGCAGACCCTCAATGGATTTGATCTGGTAGACACCCTTGGCGTTTGGCTCCAGCTCGTTGATGCCGGCGAGCTTGTCCTCTGGGGTCAGACCTGCCGTGCTTTCCTCCGTGGGCGCGGCGGACGCGCTTTCCTGCGTCGGTGCGTCCGTGCTCGGCTCGTCCGCTGCGGTCTTGCCGCAGGCCGCCAGCCACAGCACCACGGGAATCAATAGGAATGCCAGAAACCGTTTGATCGTCTTGTTCATGTTAAACTCCCTTTCCTTCCCGTGATTTTTTCTTTGTCAGAACAATGACCGCTGCAAGGATACCCACCAGCACGACGGCTCCCGCAGCCCAGAGCAGCCACGAAGCCTCTGCGGTCTGTTCCGGCGCCTGCGGAACAGGCTCACTGCTCGGCTCGGTCGGCTCCTGCGCCGGTTCGCTTGCGGGCGGCGTGCCCTCCGGATCGGTGTAGGACTTGTCGCCGTAGGTGACGAGGTACTTTCCGTCGCCGCCGGAATAATCGTATCTGCCGATCATGAGGTCGGTGAGCTTTCCGCTCTCCAGATACACGTCAATCTCGGCTTTCTGGCCAAGCCCCGGCGCGGGGATGGCCACGGCGGTGTTGGCGCTGAGGTACAGACCGGGATGCGTGCCCTTGTTGTCGCGGATGACGGTGTCGCCGAGCAGCTTGAACATGCCGACGAAGTAGGAATGTCCGTCGTATTCGCTGTTGTCGAGGAACACCGCGCCGCCCTCGTCGGAGGTGTTGTTTTTGATGACGCAGCCGTCAAGGGTCAGATCATCGATGGCGTAGATCGCGCCGCCGGTGCTCACGGCCTTGTTGTCCGTGATCGTGCAGCTTGTCAGGCTGCCCTTGGAGCCGCGGTTCAGGCGGATGGCGCCGCCGCTCTTTGCGGCCTCGTTTCCGGAAATCAGGGTGCCGGACAGCTCAAGCCTGCCGTGGTCGCCCACGCGGATGGCACCGCCGTTCAGACCGGCCTTGTTGTTCGTAATCTCGCCGCCGGTGGAAATGAAGGTTCCGAATACCTCCACGCCGCCCGAGCAGCCGCCGGAAACGTTGCCGGTGATCTTGCCGCCGTTCAGAACGAAGGTCGTGCCCTTATTGACGCGGACGCCCGCGCCGTGGTCGGAGGAATCGTTGTTGTAAATCTCGCCGCCGTTCATGGTCAGCGTCTTGGGCAGCTCGCCGCAGAGCAGAATGCCCGCGCCGGAGGGCATGTTCAGACCCTCGCCGCCCAGAATGTGGTTATCGTGGATGGCGCCGCCGTTGATGGTGCCGCTGCTGTTGATGAACAGACCCGCGCCGCGGAAGGTCGCGGTGTTTTCATAGATCTGGCAGTCGTTCATCTCAAAGGTGACGTTTGCGCCCACATAAAGCCCCGCGCCCTGATCGGTCACGGTGTTGTAGCAGATCTCACCGCCGTTGAGCACGATGCCGGTTCGGTTCTGGATGACCGCGCCGCCGCCGTCGGGGGCTTTGTTATAGGAAATCGTGCCGCCGTTCATGCGAAACAGTGCGCCGCTGCCCGTGCCGATGCCGCCGCCGGCCACGGCCGCCGTGTTGCCCGTAACGCGCGTGCCGCGCTCCATGGTAAACGTGTTGCCGTAGACGAATACACCGCCGCCGGTCTTTTCCGTGCTGTTGCCGGAAACGGTCACACCGGAGAGGGTCAGCGCGCCGCCCTTGTTGATGTAAATGCCGCCGCCGTTGCCCTGCGCGCGATTGCCGCTGACCTCGCCGCCCAGAAGCAGAAGCTTGGACTCGCCGGCCGTGGCGATGCCCGCACCGGAGCCTTTGGTGGTGTTGCCGCTGATGCTGCCGCCGCGCATTTCTGCCGAGGCGGTGTTGTTCACAAACAGACCGCCTGCGCCCTCGCCTGCGGTGTTGCCGGAGATCGAGCCGCCCTCCATGCGGAAGGAGCCGCCCTCTGCGGCTGCGTAAACGCCGCCCGCGAACTTCTTCGCGGTATTTTTCACAATGCTGCCGCCCTGCATGGTAAATTCGCCGTGCGAGAAAATGATAACGCCCGCGCCGCTGGAGGCCGTGTTGCCGGAGATTTCGCCGCCGGTCATCGTCAGCTTGGCGGAGTTCGTCAGGACGAACGCGCCGCCCGTGCCGCTTGTGGTGTTGTTCGTGAAGCTGCCGCTTTGCAGCAGAATTTCGCCGCCGTTGGAGAATACGCCGCCGCAGGAGGCTTCGCAGCGGTTGCCGGTAACGGTGGTGCCGTCAAAGAGCAGAACGCTGTCCTTCTGCTGCACGCCGCCGCCGGAAGTGCCGGCGGTGTTGGCCTCGACCGTGCCGCCGAGGAAATCTGCCTGCGCGGTGTTGACGTACACGCCGCCGCCCTTGGCGGCCGTGTTCTCGGAGATGTTGCCGCCCGTCATTTTCATCGAGCTGTTCAGGGAGACATACACACCGCCGCCGCCGTTTTGTGCGGCGTTGCCGGAGATTTTGCCGCCCGCCAGTTCAATGCCGGCGCCGCCTGCGGAGAGAAGGCCGCCGCCGTTTTCTGCGGTGTTGCCCGCGACCGTTCCGGACTGCAGCAGAAGCCGGGAGCCGCCGGAGAGGTGAATGCCGCCGCCGGAGACAGCCGCTTTGTTTTCACGGATTTCCGTGCCGCCCAGCGTGATGCTGGAGCCGCGCACCGAGATCGCGCCGCCGTCCATGGCGGCGTTTTTCAGGAAGGTCAAATCCGTCAGCGATGCAGTTGTGCCCTCGGCATAGATCGCGCCGCCTGCGCCGGAGGCGCTGTTTTCGGAAAGCTCCGAGCGCTCTGCGGTCAGCGTTACGCCGCCCGTGACGCAGATCGCGCCGCCGTCTGCTGCGGCGGTGTTGCCGGAGAGCACGCAGCCGCGCAGGAGAAGCTCAGCCGTTTTTGCCGCGGACGAGACATAAATTGCGCCGCCCTTCGTTCCCGCGGTGTTCTGGCGGAGAACGGTGTTTTCCAAGGTGAGCTTCGCGTTGTCGCGGATGGCGATTGCGCCGCCCTCGGCTTCGGTGCTGTTTTCACTCAGCAGGCAGCCGGTCAGGAGGACCACACCGTCAGTGCGGACATTGATCGCGCCGCCGCCGTAGCCACCGGACTGCTTCGTGGAATTTTGCGTCAGCCAGACGCCGCTCAGCCGCAGCGTTGCGCCTCTGACCGTGATTGCGCCTGCGAAGTCCTTTTCCGCAAAGCCGCCGGAGATCTTGGAGACGTTGGCTCCGTCCACGCGGAGGAAGCCGTTTTCATCATAGCTTGACAGACAGTTTTCGATCTCTACGGAAGCGCCGCCTGCAAGGTTCATGAGAATGTTTTGGCCGCCGCCCGTGATGCTGTGCCCGTTCATGCAGAGGTGAATGTCCGCATTGGCGTTGTTAATCAGCGTGCGCGTGTCAAGCTGCACATCCTGCACGAGGCAGTAGTAGCCGGAGACCGTGGGCAGGGAATCCGTTGCGCCCCAGATCTGATATTCCTGCTCGCCGTGTATGTGGAAGCCAACGGAGACGCGGCAGGCTGCGGCGATGCCGTTGACGCGCACGGTCAGGACCGTGACGCCCTCGGAGACGGCGGTGACGAGACCTTCGGAATCCACTGAAGCGATGGTCGGATCGGCGCTGGTCCATATCACCGTGGCCTGCGCACCGAGATCGTGCGTCAGCTCGAGCTGCGCGGTGTCTCCGAGCTGCCGGAGCTGCAATTTTGGCGTCAGGGTTACGACGGGGGAGGCAAGGTATAGCTCATGGCTTGCATTGAGCCTGATGAGCAGCAGCTCAGCACCCGTCCAGACGTAGCTGCCCGCAAGCTCGCCGTCCACTACGCCAAGGAGATTTTTCCCGCCCTCGGAGGTTTTGTTGCTGTTAAAGGAGCGGAGGTTCAGCTTGGTATTTTCCGTAGGATTTTTCAGGGTGAACACGGTGGCTGAATTTTGCAGCATGAGGTCTGCGGCGGTGCCGGAGGCGTTTTGGTTGCCCGTGATGACGCTTTCGCCCTCGATCACGGTCTTGGCTGCGTCGGTCGCAAGAATGTAGACCGCGCCGCAGTAGTTGCCGGTCGCCAGATCGGTGTTGCCGGTGACGGTGCTGTCCTTCAAATGCAGGGATGCGCCGGAGGTACAGCGGATGGCCGCGCCGTTCGTGCCCTGATTTCCGGTGAAGGAGCTGTTTTCAATGACGGTGCTGCCGCTGTTGAGGTACAGCGCGCCGCCGCTCTTTGCGCCGGAGGAGTTGTTCTCAAAGACGGAATTCTTGATGTTGAGCGTGCCGTCGTTGACGTAAATCGCGCCGCCGTTCAGCGCGGTGGTGGAGTTGCCGGAGACCTTGACGTTCGTCAGGTTCACCGTGCCGCTGCGCAGGAGCAGCGCACCGCCGCCGAGGTTGGCCGTGCCGTTGTCGGCGTTGCCCGTGAGCAGAATGCCGGAGAGGTTCAGGGTCGCGGTGTCCTTGAACAGGCAGATTGCACCGCCCCAGCCGCTGCCCTTGCCGCCGGTGATGCTGCCGGCGTGGTCGAACGTGCCGTCGTACCGGCAGTCCTCAAGGGTGACGGTGATGTTTGCAGTGTTGATCATCATGAGGCGCGAGACGGACGCACTGGTCGAGGTGATCTTGTGGCCGTTCAGGCAGATCGTGATGTTTTTCGTGGGCTGGTATGCCGCCGCGAGATCGATGTCGGTGTCCAGATAGTAGTGCCCCGCCGCCGTGGGAAGCGCAGTGGCATCCTCCCAACGGGTGTATTTCACGCCGTCGTGGAGGTGCGCGGCGAGGACCGTGACCGTGCAGGTCGCGGAAACGCCGCTGCCGTCTGCGGCGGTCGCGGTGACGACCGCTTCGCCCGGTACAAGCGCGGCGACGTTGCCGGACTGGTCAACGGTCGCAACCGCTTCGTTGCTGCTTGTCCAGACAAGATCCTTCAGCGTGGTGTTTTCGGGCAGGACGGTGGCCGTCAGGGTGGTGAAAAGTCCCTCCGTGAGAGTGACGGCCGTCCGGTCAAGCTGGATTTCCTCGGCCAGGACGCGGCGCTCGAGCAGCAGCTTGCCGTCTGCCGCTTTGATCAGCAGGTCGCTGTCGGGCGTCCAGAGGTAAGTACCGGCGAAGCTGCCGTCCAGCACGGCGAGGGTTGCACCCTCGGCCTTGTTCGTGCCAAAGGAGCGAAGCTTCAGCTTGGTGTTTTCCGTGGGATTTTTTAAGGTGAACACGGTTTCGGCGCTTTGCAGCATGAGGTCTGCGGCGGTGCCGGAGGCGTTTTGGTTGCCCGTGATGACGGTTTCGCCCTCGATCACGGTCTTGGCCGCGTCGGTCGAAAGAATGTAGACCGCGCCGCAGTAGTTGCCGGTCGCCAGATCGGTGTTGCCGGTGACGGAGCTGTCCTTCAAATGCAGAGACGCGCCGGAGGTGCAGCGGATGGCTGCGCCGTTCGTGCCTTCGTTTCCGGTGAAGGAGCTGTTTTCAATGACGGTGCTGCCGCTGTTGAGGTACAGCGCGCCGCCGCTCTTTGCGCCGGAGGAGTTGTTCTCAAAGACGGAATTCTTGATGTTGAGCGTGCCGTCGTTGACGTAAATCGCGCCGCCGTTCAGCGCGGTGGTGGAGTTGCCGGAGACCTTGACGTTCGTCAGGTTCACCGTGCCGCTGCGCAGGAGCAGCGCACCGCCGCCGAGGTTGGCCGTGCCGTTGTCGGCGTTGCCCGTGAGCAGAATGCCGGAGAGGTTCAGGGTCGCGGTGTCCTTGAACAGGCAGATTGCACCGCCCCAGCCGCTGCCCTTGCCGCCGGTGATGCTGCCGGCGTGGTCGAACGTGCCGTCGTACCGGCAGTCCTCAAGGGTGACGGTGATGTTTGCAGTGTTGATCATCATGAGGCGCGAGACGGACGCACTGGTCGAGGTGATCTTGTGGCCGTTCAGGCAGATCGTGATGTTTTTCGTAGGCTGGTATGCCGCCGCGAGATCAACGTCGGTGTCCAGATAGTAGTGCCCCGCCGCCGTGGGAAGCTTGGCGGCGTCCGTCCACTTGACATATTCCGTCTCACCGTGGAGATGCGCACCGCTCTCCGGCGTATCGACGGCGCTCGTCGGCATGATGCTCAGAACGACCAGCAGGAGGCTCAAGAGAAGTGCAAGGGCTTTCTTCAGTGTTTTCTGCATGTTCATCACTCCTTATGACAGTCGCCGCACAGATGGCAGGCAACCTGATGATCGCTGTTGATATCGAACAGCTTTGGCTCCTCCTGCGCGCACCGTGCGTCGGCGTAGCGGCAGCGCGAATGGAAACGGCAGCCCGCAGGCGGATTGACGGGTGAGGGAATATCGCCCTCCAGAAGAATGCGCTCCGTGGATTTCTTGCCGATCATGGGAATGGCGGACAGAAGCGCCTTTGTGTAAGGATGCTGCGGGTTGGAGAACAGCTCGTCCTTCGTGCCGATCTCCACGACCTTGCCGAGATACATGATGGCTACGCGGTCGCAGATATGCTCGATCACGGACAGGTCGTGAGAGACAAACAGGTAGGTCAGTCCCAGCTCCTGCTGCAAATCGTCGAGCAGATTCAGAATCTGCGCACGCACCGACACATCCAGCGCGGAGACCGCTTCGTCGCAGAAAACCAGCTCCGGCTTGTTGGCCAATGCGCGTGCGATAACGATGCGCTGGCGCTGACCGCCGGAAAACTCGTGGGGATAGCGGTTAATGTAGGATTCGTCCAGACCGACCTGACGCAGCAGCTCCCGCACGCGCGCAAGGCGCTCTTTTTTGGTGCGGAAGGTTCGGTTGATAATCAGCGGCTCTTCGATGATCTTGCCGATGCGCATACGCGAGTCGAGCGCACTGTAAGGATCCTGAAAAACGATCTGCATGTGCTTGCGATACTTTTTCATTTCCTTTTTGCGCAGCCTGGTGATGTCGTCGCCGTGGTAGATGATCGTGCCCTCGGTCGGCTCAATCAGACGCAGCAGCGTGCGCAGCAGGGTGGACTTTCCGCAGCCGGATTCGCCGCAGATGCCGAGCGTCTCGCCCTTGTAAAGCGCTATGCTCACATCGTCTACCGCCTTGACGTAGGCGGGTTTTTCAAAGAACCATTTCTTGATGGGAAACCACTGCCGGATATGGCTGCCGGACAGCAGAACTTCTTTTTCACGCATGGCTGGCCTCCTCGAACTGATGGCAGCGAACCAGATGTCCGTCGCTTGCGGCGCGCATCTGCGGCTTTTCGCTGCGGCAGCGCTCCGTGGCATGTGGGCATCTGGGTGCAAACACGCACCCTGCCGGGAATTTCCCGCTGGGCGGAACCGTGCCGGGAATGGTGGGCAGCTTGCCCTTGACGCCGAATTTCGGGAGTGTGGACAGCAGACCCTGCGTATATGGGTGCATGGGATTTGCAAAAATTTCCTCCACGGGCGCTTCCTCCACCGCTTCGCCGCAGTAGAGCACGAGCACCCGCTCGCACATTTCGTAGACCACGCCAAGATCGTGCGTGATGAAGGAAATCGCCGTGCCCATGTCCTTTTGAAGTTGGCGCATCAGATCCAGAATCTGCGCCTGAATGGTCACGTCCAGCGCGGTCGTCGGCTCGTCCGCAATCAGCAGCTCCGGCCGACAGGCCAGAGCCATGGCGATCATGACGCGCTGGCGCATACCGCCGGAGAGCTGGTAGGAATACTCGCGGAAGCGCTGCTCCGGCTCCGGAATGTGTACCATGTCCAGCATCTCAATGGCCTTCTTCTTTGCTTCCTTTTTGCTCAGACCCTGATGGAGCATGAAGGTCTCCATCATCTGGTCGCCGATCGTGAACACCGGATTCAGCGAGGTCATAGGCTCCTGAAAGATCATGGAGATCTGATTTCCGCGCACGGACTGCATCTGCTTGTCGCTCAGGCCGAGCAGCTCGCGCCCGTGGAACTTGATGCTGCCCTTGATGTGTGCGGGCGGCGAGTTCAGAAGCTGCATGATGCACATGGAGGTCATGGACTTGCCGCAGCCGGATTCTCCGACAATGCCCAGCGTTTCGCCCTTGTGAATGTCAAAGCTGATTTTGTTCAGTACCTTTGTCCGGCCGTAGTCGTTGTCGAACCACAGCTCCAGATCGCGTACCTCAAGCGCCAATTCTTTCTTTTCACTCATAAGCCAAATTCCTTATCTCAACTTGGGATCCAGAATATCCCGCAGACCGTCGCCCAGCATGCTGAAGCCAAACACCGTGAAGCAGATTGCCAGCGACGGATACAGCACCACATGCGGGAAGGCGAACATGATTCTCTGCCCGTCCTGCACCGCGCCGCCCCAGGACGCCACGGTGGGGTCAAGTCCGACGCCCAGATAGGACAGGGCGGTCATGGACAAAATGGCACCGGCCAAACCGTTGGAGAACGTGACCAGCAGGTAAGACGAGCAGGCCGGGAGAATGTGGACGAACACCGTCCGCAGATCGGAGGCGCCCATGGCCTTTTCCGACTCGATGTACTCCTTTTCGCGCAGCGAAAGCACCTGATTGCGCACCATTCTCGCCACGCCGGGGATGCCGTGGATGCTCATTGCGACGATCATGTTAAACGTGCCTGCGCCGAACACGCTGATCATCAGCAGGCACAGCAGCAGATTCGGGATGGTGGAGAACGCATCCAGAAACCGCATCAGAATTTTCTCCGCATTGGAGTAATAGCCGCACAGCAGGCCGAGAATCGTGCCGCAGACGACGATCATGAGCTGTGCGCCCACGGCCACGATCAGGGTGGTTCTCGAGCCGTAAACGACCACGGAGAACAGGTCTCTGCCGTAGGTGTCCGTGCCGAGCAGATGCGCGCCGCCCGGCAGCAGCTTTGCGTTGGAGACGTCCAGCTTGTCCGGCGGGAAGGAGGTGATGAGCGGCGCAAAGACCGCGCAGAAGATCACCAGCGCGATGATCGTCCCGCCGATCATCACCTTGCCGTATTTCCGAAGAAAGACGCCAAACCGCATATGTTTTCTCTTTTCCATACCGCTGCGCTTCCTTATTCGTATTCGATGCGCGGGTCAAGCGCTTTGTAGATCAGGTCCATAATCAGATCTACGCCCAGGAAGATCAGCGCGACAAAGATCACGATGGCCTGCTCCTGAGAATAGTCGCGCCGGCTGAGGGATTCCACCGCCAGTGTGCCCATGCCGCGGATGTTAAAGACCTTTTCCGTCACGGCGCTGCCGCCCAGCATGCCAGCGATGGAGGAGGCAATCATGGTTGCGACCACCGAGAGCGTGTTCTTCAGCGCGTGCTTGTAATAGACCTTGTTTCTGGACAGACCCTTGGCGCGGGCGGTTCGGATGTAGTCCTGATGCAGGACGTCCAGCATGGACGAGCGGGTGTAGCGCGCCAGAGACGCAATGTGGCTGATGCCCAGCGCGAAGCTCGGGAGCGTCAGGGAATACAGCGATTTCCAAAGGCCGCCCTTGGCGATGGACGTGTAGCCGATGGTCGGGAACCAGCCCAGCCGGTAGCCGAGGAAGTAGGCCAGCAGCAGACCCATGCAGAAGCTCGGGATAACCATGGTCGCGGTGGACATGGTCGTGACGATATAGTCCAGCGGAGAATTTCTGTGCGTCGCGGCCAGAATGCCCAGCGGAATGGCAATGACCACCGTGATGAGCGTGGCATAGACGGTGATGAGAATGGATGGCTCCCACACCGCCAGAATGTTTGAAAAAACGTCCTTGTTATTAAAATAGGATTCGCCCCAGTTGCCCGTGAAAATGTCCCGAATGTAGCGGCCGTACTGGACAATGAGCGGGTCGTTGAAGCCCATCTCGGTCTCCAGCTCCTCCACCATCTCCGGCGTGACGTTGTCCTCGCCCTCAAGCAGCGCGTAGACCGGCGAGCCGGGGACGATGCGGATGAGAATGAAAACAATGGTCAGGATCACCAGCAGGGTGGGAATCAGCAGAAGGATTCTCTTTAATGTGTATTTCAGCATGTTCTAACCTCTTGTTACCGTGCGGCGGAAGCAGCCGCGCTTAGTGTTCCAACCGGCAGACGCCCGGCACCACATCCTTGGGGATCGGACATTTGTAGCCGCCTGCGACCTTAGACCTGTGCTCCTGCCGCGCCTGCTCCACTAGCTGCGGATGCTCGATCAGGTCGATGGCGGCGGCCGCAAGGCATTTTGCTATGTAGATGGTCATTTTGTGCGCGAGCGGCTGCTTGCCCTGCGTGACCTGCTGCCAGGAGTGATTGGGCGTTTTGAAGGCGTGTGTGGAGGCCTTGAGCTGCGCCGTCGGACAGACCCAGCTTACGTCGCCGACGTCCGTGGAGCCGTGCGCAATCTTCGGCTCGTTGCGGTAAGGCTCCAGCTCATAGTGGATGGGGTGCTGCACGTCCGCGCCGGGGATGTCGCCGAAGCTCTTTTCCACCAGCTCACGGGCAAAGGCGATGTCCTTTTCGTCGATCTCCGGCAGAGGAATCTTCTGCATCGCGGCGTAGAGCACGCTGTTGAGCGTGTGGTTGAAAATCGTGTTGGAGCAGGCCTTGATGATGCGGTTTTCTGCTTTGGTGCCGGTCATCAGCGCCGCACCTTTGGCAATGTCGGTCACGCGTGTGTAAAGCTCCTGCACCTGATCGTTTTGCGGCGCGCGGATCAGAAACAGCCCGGCGGCGTGCCCCTGCACGACATTTGGAGAGAAGCCGCCCGCGTCGATGATGGAATAGTGGATGCGTGCGTCGTCTATCATGTGCTCGCGCAGGAAATTCACGCCTACGTTCATCAGCTCCAGCCCGTCCAGCGCGCTCCTGCCCAACTGCGGCTGCTTGGCTGCGTGTGAGGGCGTGCCGGTGAAGGAATAGAGCACCTGCACGTTTGCAAGCGAGGTGTTCATGCGGATGCCCGTGGTGTCGTCCGGATGCCATGTCAGCGCTACATCCAGATCGTCAAAGACGCCGTCGCGCGCCATGAATGCCTTGGCAGAGCCGCCCTCCTCGGCAGGACAGCCGAGAAAGACTACCGTTCCGGAGCAGCGGTGCGTTTGCAGATAGTCCTTGACCGCGATGGCCGCGCCCATGGAGGCTGCTGCCAGCAGATTGTGTCCGCAGCCGTGGCCGTTGGTTTTTTCCTTGTCCACACAGGGAACGGTGCAGCCTGCAACCTGATTCAGGCCGCTCAGGGCGTCGTATTCGCCCAAAATGCCGATGATCGGTCTACCGGAGCCGTAGGCAGCGGAGAAGGCAGTCTTGATGTTTGCCAGACCGTCCTCAATGCGGAAGCCCTCTTTTTCCAGCGCCTGCATCAAATACTCTGACGACTGAAATTCCTGATAACACGGCTCCGGATGGTCGAAGATGAAATCGGAGGTCGCGGTCAGAAGCGCGGCTTTTTCATCAATGATGTGCAAATCACAAGTTTTCATAGGCTATACTTTTCTTTTCCTCGTTTTTTTATCGGTTTTATCCGGTTCCATCTGCTTCAGAAGCGCGGCCACGACGGCGGAAATCTCAGCGGCGGCAGGCTCGCTGAGCTTCGTACAGGCTGCGGGTCGTTCGCCGCGGTAGAGCACGTCCTCGGCAAAGGCGCGGCAGTCGGGGCGGCCGCAGGCGCCGCAGTTTTCACAGGGCAGGAGGGAGACAATCCGCTCCTCGCTGCGTGCGCGGGTGCGGCCGGAATACTGCCGGGACGCGGCGGAGACCAGCAGAGAGACCACAAAGGCCAACCCCATGATTACCAGCACAGCCAGCACAATCAGCAGAAGTACATATAAAATAGGATTCTCAGGCATAGGCAATTCCTCAAATCCGCTCCAGGAGCAGACAGTATGTTGCAAAGTCCTCCACGGGATAATCGATGACGATGCCGCGATTCATGAGCAGTGCGCCGGAATACTGCGTGCCGTGCAGCACGTCGCGGTACACTGCGTTTTCGTCCAGCCCCTTCAGGCAAAGCCGCGGATCGTAATACCGATTCCGCGCGATTACCGCCAGAACCCGGCTGCACAGCACAAAGGCGCGGCTTGCATCGCGGCTGACCAGCGCCCAAGCGCATTCGTTTGTTTCGAAGGGACTGCGCAGACGGTAGAAGTCTCCGTCCAGCACCAGAGGCTGAAGGGCCTTGGCCGTCTCGATCTGCGAGCGAACCTGCGTCAGCTCCTCGGGCGTCAGCCTGCGCAGGTCCAGCTCATAGCCGAAAATTCCCGCGTAGGCCACATTCGCCCGCGTTTCCAGAGAGGTGACGCGATGCGTCTGGTGGTTGGGTACCGCGCTGATGTGATTGCAGATGGTGCTGACGGGATAGGCGAAGGATGTGGCGTACTGAATTTTTAGCCGCATCATGGCGTCGGTGTTGTCGCTCGGCCAAATCTGTGGGCAGTAGGCAAGCAACCCTGCGTCGAAGCGGCCGCCGCCGGAGGCGCAGCCCTCAAAGAGCACACCGGGATATTTTTCGGTCAGCGCGGACAGCAGACGGTAGAAAGCCAGCGTATATTCGTGGACATAGCCCGGCCTCGGGACGTCCGAGATCATGCGGTTCATGTCCCATTTGATGTAGGTGATGGGCACGCTGTCCAGAATGCGGCAGACCGTGCCCTGCACAAAGTCCAGCACCTCGGGCTTCGTCAGATCCAGCACATACTGGAAGCGGTACTGCACCGGCTCTGCCTGCGGCACGCGGATGATCCAGTCGGGGTGCGCGCGGTAGAGGTCGGAGTCGAGGCTGACCATCTCCGGCTCCAGCCAGAGGCCGAAATCCAGCCCGATTTCCCGCAGCTTTTGCGCGAAGCCCGCAAGCCCCTGCGGCAGCTTTTCGGTGCTTTCGCACCAGTCGCCCAACGAGGAGCGGGCGCTGCTGCGCTTGGAAAACCAGCCGTCGTCCAGCACGAACAGCTCCACGCCCACGTCCTTCGCGGTTCGCGCGAGGGAGAGAAGCGATTCCTCCGTGAAGTCAAAATAAAAGCTCTCCCAGCTATTGATGAGGATCGGACGCTTGCGGAAAACAAACGCGCTTTTCATCAGGTGCGCCTTCAAAAATGCGTGGTAAGCGCGGGAAAGCCCGCCGAAGCCGCAGGCGCTGTAGCCGAGCATGGACTGCGGTGTGGCAAAGGACGCGCCGGGTGCCAGATCCCATCGGAAATTTCTGGGTGAGATACCCTGACGGATGCGCAGATGATTCGCCGTGTCCATGGCAAGCACCGTGCTGTGATTGCCGCTGTAAATCAGGTTAAAGCCGTAGACATCGCCGTACTCCTCGTTACTTTCCGGCGTGCAGACCATCACAAAGGGATTGTTCCAGCGCGTGCTTCGGCCGGTGTTGTCCGCGATCTCCACGGTGGAGCCTTGATGAAGGGCAAAACGCTCCGGCCGCCGCTCGCGCCCCCAGTCGCCCGAGAAGGAGACGGCCTCGTAGTCCCGGATCGGCAGGTCGAGGATGAACGAGCTGGCTTCGGTCAAGCGAACGGGGACCTGTGAGCGATTCCGAATTACTGCGTTTCGAACCAGAATGTCACTGTCGTCAAAGACGATGTAGTTCAGCACGACCTCGAGCCGCAGCGCAGAATCCTCCAGCGTGATTTGCAGTGTATCGCACGGGCTGCTCCCGGCGAAAACACCGGGCAGCCCCTCGGGCGCGGCGGCTTCACCCTTGAGAATCCGATACTCCCTGAAGCGCAGCTCCGTGATGCGGTTGCCGAAGCCGTTTTCCACCTCCAGCGCCGGTTCGCGCATGTCCAGTCGGCCGTAGGTCGGGTATTCCTGCGGCCAGGTCGAGAGATTTTGCCGCATCGGCTCGCCGCGAAGCTGGGGATACGGCTCGAGCAGCAGTCCGGCCTCGGCTGCGTAGTCAGCGGGCGGGATGTGCTTGCCGTAGTGGAAATTCAGAAGATAGCCCTCGGGGCTGACGTAGAATACATAGCAATAGGTTTTTCCCTGCAAGTGAAATGTGCGGTTGTTCACTGAAATCATAATCGCCCACGCTCCATTCTAAATATAGGGTATCGGTATTTGGAAATCTTGTCAATGTAAAACCAAGCAGATACATTGCAAAATCGGTTAAAATGCCGAAATGTGCGGCCGGCAAACCGCCAAGGCAGGCACCATGTGCAAAATCCATGCCGTTTTTTGCCATCTTTGGAGGAAAAAACCAATGCATCGGCGCACAAAGACGGGCGCCGTGCGGCAACCTTGCCCAAAGAAGCCGGCAAAGCTGCGGGCGGTTTGTGAATTACGGCAAAAAAAGCGCTGCTGTTCAGACAAAACAATAATGACGGAAAATGCAATTTCCTTTCTCGATTTTTGAACCGCGCCTACGCAAAAACGACCGCCAGATTGCAAAAAAATATCCGTCTGCAAACACAGACGGATATTTTTGGGAATGATAGAATTACGCCAGCTTTTTGAAAATTCGCAGCAGCAGGCGGGAGCCGAGCTGCGCCGTGGCCGCGAAGCCGATCATGCACCACAGCGGAAGCAGACGGAAAAATGTGGTCAGGTTGAAGTATAAAAAGACCAATGGAAAGCCGTTCAGCGCCAGCAGCAAAATTGCCTGTGGGAGCTTGGCAATCCCGAGCGCGACGGCGTTCTTCAGCGTTTTGGCAATGCTGTTTTCATAATACGCCTGAATGGGAAAGAGAAATTGCAGCGTTGGAAGATAGAGAAACAGCACGCACAGAAATACCAGCTCCACGACGCGCTTGAGCGCGAAATCGGTCTGCGTCAGGAGGCGGAAATCCACGAAAATCACCGCTGCGGCCGCCAGCATGACCAGCCATTCGACCGTCGCCTTTTTGAAATTCGCCCGAAATGCACGGAAAAACCGGCGCACCGTGCCGCCGTCCTCGCCGCGCAGGTTACCCAGCGTGACGGTATAGAGCGCGGCGCAGGCCGCGCCCGCCGTGACGACGGGAATACAGCACAGCAAAAAGACGAGATTCAGCAGAATCAGATTGCCGAGGTAGGTCAGAGCGCGCATAAGCGGGCCGTCGTGGTCAAAGAGCTTCATAAGAATTCCTCATTGCAGAGACGCGAACAGCGCCGCGCCGCAGGCGGCCTCCTCCTCATTTTGCGAGAGCAGCAGCGGACGCGCAAAGGCGTCTTCAAAGCAGCGGCACAGATGCGGATTCCTCCGCAGGCCGTTGCCGGAGCCGTAGAGCGTGCCGCCCGCGACGCCGCTGCGGCGGTACATTTCGTGCAGCTCGTCCGCCATGCCGCGCATCATGCCATAGAGCAGCGAGAGCGGCGTGAAGTTGTCCGTGCTCAGGTTTGTGATGCTGCCGCGCAGCCGCGAATTCTGCCGCGTACCCTGAAACAGCGGCGTGACGACCGCCGGATCGGCCGGTGCGGGCGAAGAATCCAACAGGCGCGCCATGGCCTCGTAGCAGGATTCCGCCGGGTGGCCGAGCATCTGCGCGGTCTGACGGAAGAACTGTTCAAGCAGAGCGTAGGCGCGGCCGCCGCACAGACTGGAGCCTGCCAGCAGATAGCCGCCCGTCGGGAAAGGACGTGTTTCCAGACCGTCGCGGACAAGATAGTCTGATGTGTGGACGGAGAACTGGCTGCCCGTGCCGACGTTGACGAGCATGCAGCCCGCTTCGCCGCCCGTTGCGCCGAGAAAACTTGCCTGATTGTCGCCGATGGCCGTGTAGACCGGAATGCCGCGCGTGCCGATGCCGAGCAGCGGCTCTGCGGCGACGGCGGGAGCAAAGCCCGGGTCGATTCCGGCGCGGATGAGCGCCTCTGCGTCAAAGCGGCGGTGCTGCACGTCGTATACGCCGAAGCTGGCCGCGTCGCTGGGATCGACCGCAGGCGCGGTGCGCCCGGCAAGACGCATGGCGAGATCGTCGTGAATGGTACAGAAGGTGACGGCGTGCTCCGGCACGAGACCGTTTTGCAGGTTGTAAAAATGTGTGACCATGCCGTAGCCGGTCGCAAGGGGATAGCCCGTCAGCTCCGAGAGACGTGCGCAGTAGCTCTGCGCTTCGGAATAGGGCAGCTCGCCGCGCCCGTCCTGCCAGGTATACAGCGGGCTGAGAAGCTGCCCCTCCGCGTCCAGATAGACGATGCCGTGCTGCTGACCGGTCAGACCGATGCGCGCAACGTCCGGAAAGCGTGCGAGCAGTGCGTCCGTGATGCGGAACGCGAGCGCTTCGAGCGCGGCGGCGTCCTGCGCTTTCTCCCAGACCGGACGGTCGGGGAGAAAGGCATGGCTTGCCTGAGTTTCGGCGGCGAGAACGCGGCCGTTTTCCATTACCACCGCGCTGACGGTGGTGGTTCCAATGTCAAGTCCTAAAATCTTCATGGCTTTATTTTAGCAGAACGTGGAGCCGGGGTCAAGCCGCGTGATAATATCCTGCTGGATTGCTGGGGAAAGATCAAGGAAGTTGACGAAGGTACCGTGGATACGCATGATGTAAACGCCGTTCGGCGCATATTTTTTCGGATTGGCCAGAACCTTGCGCAGTGTATCGGCTGTGGTGACGTTGACGTAGAGATAGAAGGGAGCGCGTTTTTCGTCCAGCGGATTGAAGAACAGCGGGCGCAGCACGCGGTCGCGGAATTGCAGGCCGCGTTCCTCGTAGCTCTCGGCGGTGAAATACTTGGGGTCGATGCCGAAGTGCGAGGCGCAGCCGCCCTCCATCTGGTCAAAGGGAAGCTGCATGGTCGAAAGCGTGCGGAAGCCGAGACCGGAATTTGCGGTGCTGAACAGAGGGTCAATGCCATAGCCGAGCATTTCGCGTGCGCCGCGCCCATCGGGCGTTGCGCCGACCAGATAGCCATAGGTCAGGTGGGTCGAGGGCGAGCTCCAGTCCGGGCGGAAGGGGTTGCCGAGGTAGTTCTTCAGGCCGCGCACCATCTCGGAGACGCGTTTGGCGACCTCGGCTGCCTCGCGGTCGGCTTCGGGCAGATTGTTGCCGTATTTCGGGCAGGATTTGAGATATTCGCGCAGTTCCTCATAGCCCTCAAAATTGTGCTTGCAGGCATCGATGAGCTGCTGTGCGTCCTGCGGACGGTCGCGCAGGAACTGATCGACGGCGAGGAAGGAATCAGCCACGACGGAAAGTCCGTGAATCAGGCAGCCGCTGCCGTTGTATTTTGTGCCCTGCTCCTCGGTGTCGCGCGTATCAATGCCGGTTTCCAGACCGCCCATGAAGCAGCTCAGGAAGGGAACCGGCAGCAGCGACAGCGCACGGCTTGCGCCGTTGGCAGCGTCGCGCATGGTGTTGCAGACCTCCTGAAGCCGTTCGTAGAACAGCTCGCGCAGGTGCGTGAGGATGTATTCGGCGGAGTAGTCCGTCTGGGTGCCCATAGGCAGACCCGTGAGCGCGGAGCGGCCGTTTGTGAGCACCAGCTCCAGAACCTTGCCCATGTTCAGCCAGCTATTGGTCGTGTTGGCGTTGTCCTTGCCCATGATGAGCGGTTCCTGACAGCCCGCGACGGAGTAGTCGGGCAGATCCTCCGGTGCGATGCCGTGCTCCCGCAGGGTGAGGAACAGGCTGTCGTCGTTGAACAGCGAGGGCGTCAGGCAGCCGGGCGTGAAGAAGAAGCGTCCCATTTCGCGATAAAGCTGCTCTGGCGTATTGCGGTGCAGCTTCACGGAGAGAATGGGCTGCGGGAGATTCATGTCGTAATACGCGTCCAGAATGGCGTAGCTCATCTCGTTTGTCAGGTCATTGCCGTCCAGATCGCGTCCGCCGATCAGTACGTTCTGCGAGATCGCCCACGAGCGCTCGCCCACGTTGAAGAATACAAGGAAATGCTTGAACAGCGCTGCGGCCTGCGCGCGATCCTCACCGGAGAGCTTGCGGTACGGTTCGAAGATGCGGTCGGCGTTGCCGACGGAAAAAGCAAAGGGGTTCGGCGCCTGCTCGATGCACATGACCTGCCACAAAAGCACATAGGACTGCATGGCCTGCATCAGCGTCTGCGCGGGGAATTCCGGCACGCGGCGCAGGTTTTCGAGCATCAGCTCCAGCTCTGCGCGGCGCTCGGGCGTGGCGGTCTCGGCCTGCTGCGCTGCAAGGGCGGCGTAGCGCTGCGCCAGACGGACGGCACAGCGAAGCACGCGCTTCATGGCCGTCAGGTTCTTCCGCTGTTTTTCCGAAAGTGCGTCATGCGCGAGCTTTTCGTCAATTCCGGCAATCAAACCGGAGACACCCAGCTTCAGCGCGGGACGGAAGTCCGGAATGTGATGCCCTGTGACCTGCTCCATGAAGAAGGCGACCTCGTCGGTGTACTGGCCGTATTTGCCGTACAGCTCGTTGAGCGCCTTGACATAGTCGCTCTGCGCCGCCGTCTCGCGGATGGCAGCGATGCGCTCTGCGGGCAGCTCGGGCGTGGGTGTGGCAAAATCATAGACCTCCAGCGGGTCGCAGTAGCCCTTGAAGGTTTCGACCTTGAAGGCTGGATTGATGAGCGCGTAGCTTGCGGCGAAGGCGTCGCGCTGCGTGCCTGCCAGAAGTGCGTGCTCGCTCAGCTCCAGCGGAAGCTGCTCGACGATGGCTTCCAGCTCCGCAGCCGCGCGAAGCTCGGGGAAGGTCTCGCCGGACTGCGCATCGGCCTGCGCAGAGATCTCGCGGCACAGGAGCCAGCCGTTGAGCACCTTGTGCTCGCTGCGTTCCTCATTGAACAGTGCCTTGGCCTGCTCCCCGATCGCGGCGGGAGTCGTCATTTGAAATAATTCCATGGATCATGCCCTCCTTATGTATGGATCATTTGAATTCCGGCCTGCTGTAAGCGCAGCGAGAGCCGTTGCAGGATTTCTCTGTTCACGCGGGCCTGCTCGGTCATCCGGTAGGGGAGGCCGAGCTGCTCGTATTTGCTTTTGCCGTATTCGTGGTAGGCCAGAAGCTCGACCGTTGCGCGGCCCGGCACGCCAAGCTCGGTCAGCCGTTGCGCAAAGCCCTCGGCATCCTCGGCAGAGGCGTTGAAGCCGCCGATGACCGGAATGCGCAGCGCGAGCTTCTGCCCGGCTTCGAGTGCGGCGCGGATATTCTGAAAGGTCTGTGCGCAGGAGGCACCCGTGACGGCGCGGTGAATTTCCGGATCGTAATGCTTGACGTCCATGATAAGCGTGTCCAGCAGGCCGAACAGCTCCGGCAGGCGCGGTGAGCAGCCGTTGGTCTCGATGCAGACCGACACGCCCTCGGCGTGCAGCCGCGTCAGAAGCTCCTTGAGCGCGTCAAATTGCAGCGTGACCTCACCGCCCGTGAGCGTGACGCCGCCGCCGTCGAAAAACATCGCGCGGCTGCGCAGCACCTCCTGTACGAGCGCCTCGACCGGGTAGCGCTCGCCGCCCTCCACGCTCAGTCCCTCGGGATTTGCACACCAGGGGCAGCGCAGATTGCAGCCCTGTAAATGATAGACCAGCCGATTGCCCGGCCCATCCTGAGAGTAGTTAAAACCCTTTTGAAAAATTCGGAGTTCCATATTCCTCGCCTCCAAATCGCATTATAGCAGAAATAAATATTTTGTCAAGCGGATTGACAAAATGATTTTTCGGGCGTATGATAGGGACACATATAATAAAAACGGAGGAGATCATTATGCAGCAAGACCGTGCGGTGTGGCAAGCACCGCTGTTTTTCAGACGCAACCGCGTGTTCCGCGTGTATCAGGGCGGCAAGCTGTTCGGAGATTTTCTGGGCGATGCGCCCGAGGACGGCAACGAGCCGGAGGAATGGATCTGTTCGAGCGTTCATGCGATCAACCCCGGACATACCGATCCTCTGGAGGGCATTTCGCTGCGCCTTGAGGACGGCGTGCCCTTCAGTGCGCTTTTGCAGGAGTATCCGCAGGAGCTGCTCGGGCAGCGGCAGGACATCGGCGTGCTGGTCAAATTTCTGGACAGTGCCATCCGCCTTCCCATGCAGGTGCACCCCACGCGCGCCTATTCGCGCGAGCACTTCGGCAGCCCCTATGGCAAGGCTGAGGCGTGGCTGATTCTGGCGACGCGGCCGGACGCCTGCATTTATTTCGGCTTTTCCCGCGCCGTTTCGCGCGAGGAGTTCCGCGCCGCCGTCGAGGCCAGCGAGAAGGATCCGGAGGCCATGACGCAGTTTGTCAATCGCGTCCCGGTGAAAACGGGCGACGTATTCTTTGTGCCGGCAGGTGTTATCCACGCCATCGGCGCGGGCTGCATGCTGCTCGAGGCGCAGGAGCCGACGGATTTCACCATCCAGCCGGAATACTGGTGCGGCGAATATCATCTGAATGCGCAGGAGATGTATCTCGGTCTGCCTGTCGAGACCGCGCTCGAATGCTTTGACTTTACGCGCTATGGACAGCAGGTTGTCGAGCAGAGCCGCAAGATCCCGCGCGTGCTGCGCGAAGCGCCGGGACTGCGCGTGGAGTGCCTGATCGGCCCGGAGGACACGCCCTGCTTCTCCATGACGCGCTACTGCCTGACGGGCGGGACGGCGCAGCTTGACGCGCCGGCCTCCATCTGGATCTGCGTCGAGGGCAGCGGCGAGGTGACGGGAGAGAGCTACCGCCGTACGCTGCATCGCGGCGACTACTTTTTCCTGCCCGCGGCGGCAGAGGGCTATGCGCTTCACGGAGAAAATCTGCAAATTGTCTGCTGCATGGGTGGAAAATAAAGGAAAAGTGTAGTATAATCAGCTTATAAAAAGTTCTTTAGGATTATTTTACAAGCTGCCTGCAAAATTGCACGTTGTCCTGTTAAAAGTTCACCATCAAAGAGGGATCTCACTATGCCGAATGTCGCCCGAAATGCCGAATACACCAAGGAATACAACCGGAAACTCATTCTGCGTCTGCTGCGCACGCAGCCGATGTCCCGCGCGGAGATCGCGCGCCAGACCGGTCTGACCCGTGCGAGCACGTCGCTCATTGCCGCCGATCTGCTCGCAGAGGGCACGGTGCGTGAGCTGACGCCCATGGAGGGCCTGCGCGGGCGCATGCCCACGCCCTTGGCGCTGTGCGGCACGTCGGGCTACGCGGTCGGTATTTTTCTCAACCGAGACGGCTGCACGGCAGGCGTTGTGGATATGTGCGGCAAGATCGTCCGGCAGGAGCGCCTGCGCATGGCCGACGCGCCGGATAAAATGGCGCCGCTTTCCGAGGCGGTCGCACGTCTGATCGGCGGCGTTCCGCGCGAAAAGCTCTGCGGCATCGGCGTTTCCGCGCCCGGCCCTTTAGACGGCGAGAAGGGAAGAATCCTGAACCCGCCGCGCTTTGACCTGTGGCACCGGACGGACATTGCTCCGCTGCTGCACGAGGCCACCGGCCTGCCGGTCTATCTGGAAAACGACGCGACCTGCTTGGCACGCTATCACATCGGCCGTCCGGAGAGTCTGGGCAGCAGGAATTTTCTTTTGATGATCGTCGACAGCGGCATCGGCTCGGGCGTCGTGTCCAAGGGCAAGGTCTTAAAGGGCGGCGGATATTATACCAGCGAGCTTGGCCACACGTCCATCGACTATCGCGGCCGACGCTGCGCCTGCGGGAACATCGGCTGTCTGGAAGAATATGCCGCCATCCCCAAGCTTCTGAAGGACACGCCCTACACGAGCTGGAAACAGGCGGTCGATGCCAACGATACCGAAATTTTGCAGCGTGAGGCGGACTATCTCAGTGCTGGCATCGTCACGCTGACGAATCTCGTGAGCATTGACACGGTGCTGCTCTCGGGCGATCTGCTCTACGGAACGGAGAAAATTGCGCCCCTGATCGAGCAGCGCGTCAACGCCCGCAGCCTGCACCATGAGGATATGCCCATCAAGGTGGCTGCGTCCTCGCGTGCGCCGGGAATCAAGATCCTCGCGGCGGCGGACATCGCCTTTGAGCGGGCACTGACAGTTTAATCAATACGGAGAATCTATGACAACTTACCAAATTGACCACGATTTGCATCTGCACTCGCGCATCTCCACCTGCTCCAACGACCCGGAGCAGACGGAGCAGCGTCTGCTGCGTTATGCGCAGGAAAACGGCTTTCGCCGCATCTGCCTGACGAATCACTTCTGGGACGAGCTTGTGCCGGGCGCGTGCGAAAGCTACGCCGTGCAGAATTTTGCGCATATCTGCGCGGCGCTGCCGCTCCCCAAGGCCGAAGGAATCGATTTCCTGTTCGGCTGCGAGACGGACATGGATAAGCACCTGACGCTCGGCCTGTCGCAGGAGAGAATGGAGCTGTTTGACTTTATCGCGCTTCCGACGACGCACCTGCATCTGACGGGCTTCACAATAGACGAATCGGACGATACGCCCGCGCGCCGCGCGGTGGTCTATGTCCGACGCTTTGAGGCCGCGCTTCGGATGAAGCTGCCCTTCGCGCGTGTGGGCTTTGCGCATCTGACGGCAGACAAGATCGACCCTGCATCGCCCAAGGCGCACCTGAACGTCCTTGCGCGTATCCCGGACGCGGAGTTTACCGCACTCTTTTCCGAGACGGCCAAGTGCGGCGCGGGCGTCGAGCTGAACTTCAATGTGTTTTCCTACGCGCCGGAGGAGCTGGACGCGGTGCTGCGTCCCTACCGCGTTGCGGCGGACTGCGGCTGCAAATTCTACTTCGGCAGCGACGCGCATCATGTTGACCGCCTGCTTGCCGCAAAGAAAAACTTTGCGCGAATCGCAGAGCTTCTGGAGCTGCGCGAGGAGCAGAAATTCATTCCGAGGAAACGTAACGCATAATTGAATGATTGAGAAAGCATTGAGCCGGACAGCGAAAACTGTCCGGCTCAAATTTGTTATAACAAATTTGAAAAGATTATGTATAAAACCGCCAAAAACGGCGTGAGCCTTTGCAATAAAAGGGAGAATCTCCCCGGATGATTGTTTAGCGGATTGACAATAAAATCAGAGGGGTATAAAATTTAAGGGTAAACGGACGCTTTTTCAGCCGATTCTGGAGGTCAATTATGGGAAAACGAAGAATAGTTTTGGCAGTCGTGATCGTGCTGCTTATCGCCGTGACCGTGGGACTCGTGGCCGTGTGGCCTGCGCGGGTCGCTGCGGCGGACGACTTACAGCCCGGCGACACGACGCAGGTGATCGACGGCAACTGGGAGCTGACCCGCGAATGGGACATCGTCCGCGAGGATTCCGGCGACGAGTCGCTTTATGTTCGCGCGGCAGACGAATCCAATGCGTGGAACACCTTCTTCCGCCTTTATGAGGATTGGACGGTTTCGGTGCAGATGCAGCCCGAGCAGTTCTACAACGGAAGCAGCCTGCGTCTGGTCTTTGGCGACACGAACGAGAACATCGGTCTGGCTGTTTCTGTCAACTATGAAAGCCTGACGCGTGTGCGGCTCTCCGTGGACGGCCTGACGAACAAGGGCTGGAAGAACTACCTCGAATCCGACGGCGCCATCGACATCGAGGACGCACCGGTCGAGGTCAAGACCGTGCGCAAGAGCGGCAGCCATAAGCTCGCCGTCACGCTGAGCCAGAACGGGCAGACGCTTCTCGAGGCCAATACCAAGACGCTTGCCGACGAGGTGCTCCGCATGCTCTCCTGTCCGGGTGTGGGCGTGTATCATGCGCAGGCGGTTTTCATGGGCTTCTCCGTGGTCGCGGCGAGAAACCAGTCGAGCGATGCCGAGCTTGCCGAGCCGGAGCTGGAGCCGGGCGAGAGCGTGCCCACGGACGAATGGGTGCTCAGCGAGGGCGCGCTGCACAACCTGATCGACGGCGAATCCGCAATCTATATCGACAGCGAAAAGGAAGCCAGCGCGTGGAACACGGCCAATACGCTGGGCGATGAATGGACGCTGAGCTTCTATCTGGAATACGGCAGAACATATAAGGGCGATACCGTCTGCGGGCGCTTTGTTTTTGGCCCGGAGGCCAAGACCGACGGTGAGAAGGCCGCGCTCTTTACCGTAAATTACACGAATCACTCCGTTAACCTCGGCTTGCAGGACCGCGAAGACGGCGAGTGGCTGACCATCGGCTCGTCGGCCGGCTGGAAGGCCATCGGCGGCAGAAGCGTGACGGTCAAGCTGGTCAAATATGCGGGGATCAACCGCGTGGCGGTGTTCCTCTATGACGGGGAAAAGCCCGTCTATGTGACGATCTCCGACGAGATGCCCGCGAGCGTCATGCAGAAGTTCCGCCACTACGGCGTGATGGTCTATGCCTCGCAGGTGCGCTTCAGCCGCTTCACTTACAGCCCCACGGCCGACGAGGCCATGCCCGACCTGACGGACAAGAACGTGCCTGTCATTTCCGAGCTGAAGCGCGGCACATCGCAGAGCACGAACGCGTGGCTCCTCGGCAAGCACTCCGAATATTACCGCATGGACGGCAAGGATGCGCTCTACATCGATTCCAAGGGACAGGAGTTCTGCTATTACAAGGCTGCGTCCATTCAGGGCGCGTGGTCGGTGAGCACGCAGGTGGACTTCGGCAAGTATTATTCCGATACCGCTGCCGTCCGCGTGGCCACGACAAATACGGACAAGGACTTCTCCACCATGCTGACCGTGCGCTATTCGCCCGCAAGCACGAAGCTCTATTTCAGCCTTCAGTCCTATGTGAAGGAGACGGATACCTGGACGGATCTGGCCAAGACCGACTGGCGGCCGGGCGCGAGCAGCTTCCTTCTGAAGGTAGACTGCGACGGCAAGGGCAGCTACACCGTGCAGCTTTGCAGCCTTGACGGCAAGAAGGTCTATTCCGAGCGTACCGTCACGGTGGAAAAGGAAATACTCGACCGGATGCAGGTCGTCGCGCTGGGCGCACTGTCCTCCGAGGCAATGCACAGCAACATTACGCTGAACCTCACCGGCCCGGCGGTCAAGCTCTCCGGCAGCAGCGCTTCCGAAAAGATCATGTATCCCATCGGCTGGGGAACGGCAGCAAGCTCCGATACCTGGTCGGGCGGCGAAGGCATCACCGTCAATACCGAGGGCGCGGTCATCGTGTCCTCCGGCTCGAGCCTCTATTCGCGCAACCTCAAGACCGCGCTGACCGACGGCTTCACAATCTCGACGGATGTGCTTTACGGTTCGCTGGATTCCAAGGGCGTGTGCACCGCGCGTATCGCACTGATGAACGACCACAATGCGGCCATCGGCCTGTTCACCGTGAAATTTTCCAAGAATTTTGACGTGCTGGTCAGTGCGCAGTACAACGAAAACGGCAAGTGGGTCACCTGCCTGAGTGAGAAAAAGTGGCGCAAGGTGCCCGACAACCGGCTGCACATCACTGTCAGCCGTGCGCAGGGCAGCAACACCTATGCCATTTCCCTGATCGATTCCAACGGCGACGGCATCTATTATAACGCCTGCACCATGCCCTCAAGCGTGCGCAGCAAGATGGTCACCTATGCCGTCGGTGTGGACAACGCCACGGTGAAGTTCTCGAACATCAGAGCCAAGCTCACGGGCGAGGTCATCAAACCGACGATCGAGGATTACGGTCTGCTTCCCATTGTGCGCGGCAAGACCGCCGAAACGGGCGACTGGAAGCTCGACAGCGGCGCGGAATACGAGGACGGCGGCGCGATCTACATTGCGTCGGAAACGGACGCATCGGCCTACTATGAAAAGCTGCGCCTGACCGACGGCTTCAAAATTTCGACGGATGTTCACTTCGGCTCTCTGGATTCTAAGGGTGTTTGCACGGCACGCGTCATCCTGACCGATCGCGAGCAGCACAAGCTGGCGCTCTTTACCGTGAAATTCTCCGAGAATTTCAGCGTTCTGGTGCAGGGACAGTATAAAAACGGAGACGACTGGGTCTCGGGTCTGCCGACGACGCAGTGGGCGAAGGCGCAGGACAACCGCGTGCATGTCACGCTGGAGCGCGCCGACGGCAGTTCGGACGTGCTACTGACGGTGCGCGACTTCGGCGGCAATCTGCTGCATCAGGAGCGCTGCACCATTCCGGCGGGCGTCTGGCAGAGCGTTGCGGGCTTTGCCCTCGGCGTCGACCAAAGCACGGTGCAGTTCTCCGGTATCACGGCCACGGCAACCGAGCCGGAGGAGCCGGACGGCCTTATCCCGCTCGAGCCGGGCGAGGCGGGACAGAGCGACAAATGGCGGCTGGAAAGCGGCGCGGTCTATGAGACCGACGGCTCTGTCTATCTGTCTTCGGACGCGCAGAGCTATGCTTATGAAATTGCAACAAAGCTGGGCGGCAGCTTCACCGTCTCGACGGACGTTCACTTCGGAGCGCTCGACAGCAAGGGCGTTTCTACCGTGCGCCTTGTTCTGACGAACACCGACGGCGGAAAGCTGGCGCTTTTCACGCTGAAATTCAGCGAGAATTTCAGCATCAACGCACAGGGGCAGAGCAAGAACGGCGACGGCTGGACGACCGTGCTGGAGACCACGCCGTGGCTCAAGGTACAGGATAACCGCCTGCATCTGGCGCTCGAGTGCAAGGACGGCGCGGGCACGCTGACCGCGCGGGACTACTCCGGCCGCGTGATCCTGCAGCAGAGCTTTACGCTCGCGCAGGAGCTTGCGCAAAAGGTGACGGGCTTCGCCCTCGGCGTGGACACGACCGCAGCGCGCTTCTCTGCAATCCATGTCACAACGACCGGCTCCGAGCCGCAGACAATGGTTCCCATCACCGTCACGGGCAGCGAGATCAGCTCGAGTGAGTGGTCGAGCGCCTCGGGCGCGGCCTTCTACTCCGACGGCAGCGTGATTCTCACCGCACCGGACAGCGACCCTGCGATCTGGCGCATCGACACCGAGCTGAAAAGCGGCTTTGCGCTCTCGACCGACCTCTGCTTCGGCACGCTGGACGAGAAGGGCGTGAGCACGGCGCGTCTGCTGCTGGGCGACAAGAGCCGCAATAAGCTGGTGCTCGTTACACTGAAATTCAGCGAAAACTTTAAGGTCATGGCCACGGCGCAGTATCGTCAGAACGGCACGTGGACGACCCTGCTCTCCGACACCGGCTGGAAAAACTCGACAAACAACTGCGTGACCGTGAAGCTCGCGCGGGCGGCGGGCAGCAATGCTCTGACGCTCACCGTGACCGGCAGCGCGGGCGAGACGGTTCTGACCGCGAGCGCGGAGGCGCCGACAGAAATTCTCGATCAGGCGGCATGCTTCGGCCTCGGCGCGTATCATACGACGGCGAAGTTCTCCGGCATTGCCTGCAAGACCGAGGACGGCGCGGCAGCGGGCGAGGAGCCGGTCGAGGCCGGAACACCCGCCGAGACCGATGTCTGGACGACGGGCAGCGGCATTGTCTACGATACGGACGGTGCACTGACGATCTCCGGCAGCGGCGATACTTACAGCTATAACACCGTGCGCCTTGAATACGGCGCGTTCACGATCAAGGCGGACGTTCTGTTCGGTACGCGTGCAGCCTCGAACGATGTCGGCACGGCACGTATCGCGCTGGTGGACGAGAACCGCAAATATGTCGGCCTCGTCACCCTGAAATATGACGACAAGCAGAAGATTCACGCAAAGGTGGAGACGAAGAACGCCTCCGGCTGGACGACCGTCCTGACCTGCGACTGGCAGAAGCTCGGCACGAACCACGCTGTCGTGACCGTTTCGCGCACGGAGAGCGGCTGGACGCTGGACATCTGCAAGACCGACGGCACGCGCGTTTCCGGCGGCACGACCACGGCGCTGCCTGCGGATATTTTGAGCAGCGTCAAGGGCTTCGGCCTTGGCAGCTATGCCTCGAAGGTCAAATTTACCAACATCACATGGACGGCGGAATAACGGAGGTACAGCCATGAAACGAACGATCGCACTGCTCCTGACTGCCTGCATGCTGCTCACGCTGTGCCTGAGCGGCTGCGGCGGGGAGCCGACAAAGGAGGACGAACCAATGACAATACCCCTGCCCGAGACCAAGGCGGAAAAGCTTTTGAAAATGCTTTCCGCCGACGCACCGGACTACCATTTGCAGCTTGCGGCGCTGGCCGTGGACGACCTGATTGCCAACTTCTGGGAGGGCGACAATGTGACGGGAAAACTCCGCCCGGTTTTTAAGGGCTACCCAAAAAATCTGCTCGACGAGCGCGGGCAGATCTGGGAGGCGGCCGAGGTACTCTTTAACATTTATGATCTCTGGGTTCTGACGGGCGAGGAGAGCTACCGGCAGTATATGGTCGCAGAGGCCAATTATTTCCGCGACGTGTTCAAGGCCGACGAGCTGGAGCAGGCGGGCGTCGCACCCTTCCATACCTCCAACGACGACTGCGCGTGGAACGCGATGCTGTTCTGCTGCTTCTACCGCGTCACGGGCGACTGGTGGTTCGTCGAGCGCGCCATCCGGCTGCTGGACAATGCCTACGACCGCTGGCACGACAGCGAGCTGGGCGGCGGCCTGTGGTACAATGACACGCACGGCAGCAAGGCGCTCTACGAGACGGGCATCGCCCTGACGTGGCTGCGCCTCTGGGAGATCACGGGCGAACAGCGCTTTTATGATCTTGCGCTGGAATCCTATGAATGGATGCACACGGCGCTTGGCCGCGACGACGGCATTTATTACTGCGAGGCCGATCAGAACGGCCCGAAGGGCGACGGCAAGGTGCAGGAGAGTCATAGCTGCTCCTTCCTCGGCGGCAATATGGCCATGGCCGCGCTTTCGGCAAAGTTCTACAAGCTCACGGGGGAGCAGAAATACCTCGACCGCGTCTATGCGACGAACGAGGGCATTTTGAAATGGTACAACAACGACGGCGTGCTTCTGAACGACCGTGACGCATGGACGAACGGCACCTTTGCCTCGTACTATGCCTCTGAAGTGCTCTCACTGCCCAATACCGAGGCGATGCAGAAGCTCGTCAGGGACACGGCAATCAGCATCATCCAAAACGACCGCACCGCCGACGGCTATTATGGCGGCTCGTGGCAGGGGCCTGCCGACGGCGGCAGCTCTATCTGGGCTTCGGCCGGCAGCTCGGCCTTCCAGACCATGACCAGCGGCACCACGGTCGCGATCGTCGTCAGCGCGGCGATCTTAGAGGCCGGCATCAACGACTATATTCGATAAAAAGGAGACGCAATCATGAAAAAACTATTGGCAGTTCTCTTGGCCGCGCTCATGCTCCTGAGCATTCTGACGGCCTGCGGTCCCACAGACGAGCCTGATAAGAGCGAGGCGCCTTCGTCCACGGGCGGCAGCACCAATTCCGAGGGCAACGAGTTCGGCGCGTCCATCGACCTCAGCTCTACCACCGACACCTCCAAGCCGGAGACCGATCCCTACGGCCGCTATGACGAGACCGTGACCTTTACGACCGTGCGTCAGCTCGATGTCGGCGCAAGCTGGCCGAACGGTATGAACGTGGAGAACAACCCCTATGTTGACGCCGTGCGCGAAAAGCTGAACGTCGAGATGGAGCTGGAATGGCAGAGCAGCGACTACGGCACGAAGCTCGATATGTCCATCATCTCCGACGATCTTCCCGACATCTTCTGGGTCACGAACTATATGACCTACATCCAGCTCCTGGAAAACGACATGCTTGAGCCTCTGACGGACGCCTTCCGTAGCTGCGCAGGCAGCTATATGCGCGACTGCTACGCGAGCTTTGACAGCAGTATTTTCGAGCCGTACATCTCTGACGGTGAGCTTTACGCCCTGCCCAGCACGAACAACGGCTATCAGTATTCCGTCTGCTGGATCCGCAAGGACTGGCTGGACAAGCTGGGCCTGGAGGTCCCGACCACCCGTGACGAGCTGGTCGAGGTCGCCCGCCAGTTCATGGAAAAGGATCCCGGCGGCAACGGCGTGGGCAAGACCGTCGGTATCGCCGTGCAGAGCAGCCCGCTCGGCGCGTCCAACCGCAACTTCGGCCTTGACGCGATCATGGCGTCCTTCGGCTCTTATCCGCAGCAGTGGATCTATGACGAAAACGGCAAGGTCGTCTACGGCTCCATCACGCCCGAGACCAAGGAGGGCCTTGCGTATCTTGCGCAGCTCTATGCAGACGGCATTCTCGACCAGCAGTTTACCACCCGCGACTACTCCGATACGCTCGGCCTCATTACCTCCGGCCGCTGCGGCATCTGCTTCTATCCGTGGAACCTTCCGTACAGCGGCTCCGAATTTGCCACGGCCAACCCCGAGGGCGAGTGGGTCGTCGTCGAAGCGCCCGTGAATGACAAGGGCGAGTTTACTTACAGCGAGACCCGCACGGACAACGGCCTTCTGTGCGTGCGCAAGGGCTATGAGCATCCCGAGGTTGCAATCAAGATTCTGAACGTGGAATTTGATATGTACCGCGGCTTCGACCAGGAGGGCTATGAGGCGCTCACGCCGCTGTTTGAGGCGGGCACGAGCTGGACGGCTCCCATGCTGACCGGCCATTTCAATCTGGAATACGACGACGCCGTCATCCGCATCGGCTCCCTGACGGCCAACTACATCGAAAAGGGCGTCACGCCCACCGGCACGACGCAGTATAACATTCAGCTCTGCGAGAATGCAAAGCGCTACTTCGACAATCCCGACCCGTCGGACACCGAGGGCTGGATCTGCTACACCTCCCGCTATATCGCCTCCAACGCGCTCAAGGGCGGCGTGAAGGTTCCCGTTGCGTTCCACTATGCCACCGAGAGCATGGGCACGCTTTGGGCCTCAATGGAGAAGGTGGAGGATCAATTTTTCCTTGAGACCATCGTCGGACAGGCCTCCATCGACGGCTTCGACGATTTTGTCTCCCAGTGGCTGATGCTGGGCGGCGAGGACATCACCGCAGAGGTGCAGGCTTACTGCGACAGCCATAAGTGATATGAGAAACCGGAAAGACCAAAAATATTATCACGCGATGCTGATTCCGGGGATGATCATTCTCCTGCTGTTTCACATCCTGCCGATGTTCGGCATCGTCATCGCGTTTGAGAACTTCAAGCCGGCAAAGGGCTTCTTCGGCTCGGAGTGGGTGGGACTGAAGTGGTTCCGCTATATGTTCCTGCTGCCGGACACCAAGGAGATCTTCTGCAATACGCTGATTATCGCCGTGGGCAAGATCGCGCTCAAGCTGATCGTCCCGTTGATTTTCGCGATCCTGCTCTCCGAGGTACCGGGTAAGCACTTCCGCAAGTTCGTGCAGACCGTGACCTACATGCCGCACTTTCTCTCGTGGGTCATACTGGCGGGCATTCTGACCAACTTCCTCTCGCTGGAGGGCGCGGTCAATTCCCTCATCGAGCTGTTCGGCGGAGAGCCGGTGCAGTTTCTGGCCTCGAACGAGTGGTTCCGCAAAATCCTGATTATCTCGGACACATGGAAGGGCTTCGGCTATAATTCCATTGTCTATCTGGCAGCCATCATGAACATCGACCCGCAGCTCTATGAGGCCGCAGCGATGGACGGCGCAGGGCGCTTCAAGCGCATCCTGCACGTCACGCTGCCGGGCATGCTGCCCATCATCATGCTGATGCTCACCCTGAGCCTTGGCAGCGTCCTGAGCGCGGGCTTCGACCAGACCTTCAACCTCTATTCTCCCGTGGTCTACCGCACGGGCGACATCATCGATACCTGGGTCTACCGTTCGGGCCTACTCGGCTATCAGTACAGCCTTGCCACGGCCGTGGGACTGCTCAAGAGCGTGGTCAGCACGATTCTGATCGTCATTTCCTATAAGCTGGCGGATAAATTCGCGGGCTACCGCCTGTTCTGAGAAAGGAGCGCACCATGGTCGGACAAAACACCGAAAAGCAGAAGATCGTGGACTGGATCCTGCGCGTGATCTTACTGATTGCCGCGCTGAGCTGCCTGATCCCGATCCTCAACACCGTTGCGATCTCCTTTTCCAGCAAGGTCTACGCCAATGAAGTCTTTCTCCTCCCCAAGGGCTTCACCACGGCCTCCTACAAGGAAATTCTCAAGGATGAGCAGTTCCTGCGCTCCTTCTGGGTTTCCGTGAAGAAGGTTGTCATCGGCTCGACGCTGCAGATGCTCATGACCATTCTCATGGCCTATCCGCTGTCGAAAAGCCGCAGAATTTTCCCCGCACGCGGGCATTACATGCGTGTCATCATCGTGTGCATGCTCTTTTCCGGCGGTACAATCCCGTGGTATCTGGTTATCAAGATGCTAGGGCTTATCGACTCGTTCTGGGCGCTGGTGCTGCCCGGCTGCGTGAATATTTCCAATACCATTATTATGATGAATTTCTTCAAGGGACTGCCACCGTCTATGGCGGAGTCCGCGGCCATCGACGGTGCAACGCCGCTGACGACGCTGTTCCGCATCTATGTGCCGCTGTCCACGCCCTCCATCGCAACACTGTCGCTGTTCACCATCGTGGGACACTGGAACGGTTATTTCGACGGCATGATCCTCATCAACGACCCGAAGAAAATGCCGCTGCAAACCTACATCCAGTCCCTTGTGGCAGACATCAGCAACAAGATCAATTCCATGACGCCGGAGGAGATTTTGCAGTATTCCCAGATCTCCAACATGACCTTCAATGCGGCGAAGATCGTCGTGGCCATGGTGCCGGTGATGGTGATTTATCCCGTGCTGCAAAAATACTTCGTCAAGGGCCTTGTGATGGGCGCCGTGAAGGAATAATCAGGAGTTTGTATGTTTCATTTTGACATTGATTTCAAGGACAAAAACGGGGAGCGGCATATGCTTCCCGCACGCATCGGCGTACTGCTGCGGGATCTGCGCTGCCGCGCATTTCCGGAGGCTGTCCCGCTGTTTGACGGCGTGCAGGCACGCGACGGCCGGCACACGGTATTAACCGACGACGGCGACTGGCGCAGCTTTGACTGTGCGCAGGACTACTGGGGTGGGCAGGACACCTATATCTGGTTCCGCCACCGCTTCACCGTGCCGCAGAGCATGGCCGGAAGGACGATCTGGTACACCGTCGAGGCGGGCGACAGCGGCTATTGGCAGTGGGCCAACCCGCAGATGTGCCTGTATCTGAATGGGCAGTGCATTGCGGGCATGGACTGCAATCACCGCGACGTGGAGATCACCGGCTGCGCCGAGGCGGGCATGACCTACGACGTGCGCATCAGCGGCTACACCGACACGGTCTATTATGAGCGCCCGGTGCGCTTCCGCCCGTACCTGAACCGTGTCGAGCCGCAGGTGCTTTCCCTGTACTACGACATGAAGGTTGCGCTCGACGCGGCGCACGAAATGGATGCGGACGACCTTGCCCGCGTGGACTTGATCCGTCATCTCAACGCCGCGTGCAACCTACTCGAGCTGACCGCACCGGAGGAGGAATTTCTCGCCTCCGTCGCGCGGGCTGCCGATTATCTGCATAAGATGATCTACACCGGCCACTGCGGCGGAGAAAAGCCCGTCGTTGCGGCCGTCGGCAGCACGCACATCGACGTTGCGTGGCTCTGGCGCTATGAGCAGACGCGCGAGAAGGCCATCCGGTCGTTCGCGACGGCCATCCGGCTGCTGGATAAGAACCCGGAGTATATTTTCATGTGCTCGCAGCCGCAGCTCTATGATTTTGTCAGGCAGGACGATCCTGCACTCTATGCCGAGATCAAAAAGCGCGTCGCACAGGGACGCTGGGAGGTCGAGGGCGGCATGTGGGTCGAGGCCGACACCAACCTGCCCTCCGGCGAATCGCTCGTGCGGCAGTTCCTGTACGGGAAACGCTTTTTCAAGCAGGAATTCGGCAAGGACTGCGAGGTTCTGTGGCTCCCAGACGTGTTTGGCTATTCGGCTGCGCTGCCGCAGATCATGCAAAAAAGCGGTATCCGCTATTTCATGACGACGAAAATTTCATGGAACGAATACGACAAGCTGCCCTATGACACGTTCTACTGGCGCGGCATCGACGGCTCAGAGGTGCTCTCGCACTTTATCCCGACGAAGGAGAAGGTGCAGCAGGAAAAGGATTGGATGACGACCTACAACGGCCGCCTGAATCCCTCGAGCGTCATGGGCGCATGGCAGCGCTATCAGCAAAAGGACCTGAACCGCGAGGTGCTGGCCTCCTTCGGCCACGGCGATGGCGGCGGCGGAACGACGCAGGAAATGATCGAGAACGCCAAGCGTCTTGCCATGGGTCTGCCCGGCGTGCCCGACCTGAAATTCTCCGGCGTAAAGGAATTTTACCACCGTCTGGAGCGGGATTTGCAGGGGCAGCGGCGCGTGCCCTGCTGGGACGGTGAGCTGTATTTTGAGTACCACCGCGGCACTTACACCTCGCAGGCGGGCATCAAGCGCCGAAACCGTAAGAACGAATTCCGTCTGCACGATGCCGAGAATTTGAGCGTTCTGGCGCATCTTTTGGAAAACACATCCTATCCCGCGCTGGACGAGAGCTGGAAGCTGCTGCTTCTGAATCAGTTCCACGACGTGATCCCCGGTTCGTCCATCGGGCCGGTTTACCGCGATGCCTACGAGCATCATGAAAAAATCGAAGTGGCGGCACAGGCTGCGCTCGACCGTGCGCTCGGCGCCGTGGCCGCAGACATCAATGCCGACGGCATTGCCGTGTTCAATACGCTGTCCTTCACGCGTTCCGCGCCGGTGCGCTTTGCATGCAGCGAGACGGAGCCTTTTGCGCTGGAGGCGGACGGCGTGCGTGTTCCGGCGGTGCGCTGCGCGGACGGAAGCTGGCAGTTCCTTGCCGAGAACGTCCCGGCCAAGGGCTACCGCACCTATCATATCGTGAAGGCCGAGACGGTCAGCCTTCCGGAAGCGGCGCTTTCCGTTCTGGAAAACGACTTCTGCCGCATTGAATTTGACGAAAACTGGAATATTTCCCGCTATTTCTGCAAAACGGAAAACCGCGACCTGATGCAGCCGGGCGAGCGTGCCGCGCGCCTGATCGCCTTCGAGGATCGCCCGCGCGTGGACGACGCGTGGAATCTGATGGCATACTACGAGGAAAAATCGTGGGATGTCAACGACGTCTCCGACGTGCGCATTACGGAAAGTAACGCGCTGCGTACCGTGCTGCGCGTGACGCGCCGCTTCCGCGACTCCGTCATCGATCTTGACTACATCCTCTACCGCACGCAGCCGGGACTGACGCTGCACTGCCAAATCGATTGGAAGGAAACGGATACGCTTCTGAAGCTGGACTTCCCGGTGAACGTGAATGCAAATTTCGCAAGCTACGACATTCAGTTCGGCTCCGTCGAGCGCCCGATCCACAAGAATACGCTTTGGGATTATGCGCGCTTTGAGGTCTGTGCGCACAAGTGGGTCGATCTGAGCGACAACGGCTTCGGCCTGAGCCTGCTTAACGACTGCAAATACGGTTATGACGTTTCACGCGGGCACATCCGCATGTCCGTCCTGCGCTGCGCGACCTATCCCGACCCCGATCAGGACAAATGCCGGCATGAGTTTGCCTGCCGGATGCTGCCGCACGGCGGCGCGCTGAGCCTTCCGCGCGTCAACCGCGAGGCTTACGGCTTCAACGTCCCGCTCTATGCCCGTCGCGTCGTGCCCGGCGGCAGGCTGAAAGAAACGTTCAGCCTCGTCAGCCTCGACCGCGAGAATATCATTCTTGAAACGGTGAAAAAGGCCGAGGACTCCGAGGCTGTGCTCCTGCGCGCCTTTGAATGCGGCAACTGTGCCTGCGATGCGGAGCTGACGCTCGGCTTCGCGGCAGGCGAGGCCTTTGAGACAGACCTCATGGAGAACGTCACCGCGCCGCTGCCGCTGGAAAACGGCAAACTACGCGTGCATTTTGAGCCGTTCGAGATCAAAACCATTTTGCTCAGGTAGGAGAATGCTATGAAAAAGCCCGCCCTTTATCTTCAGATCCACCAGCAGCTTTTGCAGGAGGTTCTGGCAGGCCAATGGCCCGCCGGAGCTTGCCTGCCCACCGAGGCCGAGCTGGCCGAGCGCTACGGCACCAGCCGCATCACCTCACGCCACGCCCTGTCGCTTCTGGCCGACGAGGGCTACATCAAGCGCGTACAGGGGAAAGGCTCCGTCGTGGTGGAGAAGCCCTCGCGCCGTCCGATGATCGGGCTGGCGCTGTCCGGCTTTGACGCGCTGTTCGGCATGGATTTCATCAAGGGCGTGTTTCACAAGGCCGAGGAGCTGGGGTATCTTGTCGTAATGCAGACGGGCTATCAGGTGCGCGAGCAGGAGGGCGAACGGCTGGACGTACTGGCCGAGGCCGGCGTGCAGGGCATCATCAGCGTGCCGCTGTACGACTCCATGCACTACACCGACCGCCTGTACGAGCTTTCGGAGAAAATGCCGCTGGTCTTTGCCGACCGCCGCGTTGCGGGACTGAGCGTGCCGCTGGTCTGCACGGACAACGTCATGGGAACGCGCAAGCTCTATGCCCGCCTGTGCCGCAACGGCTACCAGCGCATCGGCTTCATCTCCAGCAAGCCCGATTCCACTGCCGTCAGCGACCGCCTGAAGGGTTATATGCTCGAGGCTTCGGCGGGCGACCGCGTGCCGGAAAAACGGCGCATCCTCACCTCCGTCCGCTCCACGCTGCCGGGACTCGGCACCGAGGACAACCGCGCCTATGACATTGCCCGCATCGAGCAGTATTTGCAGGACAACCGCGACATCCAGGCCATCATTGCCCACACCTATCAGGTGGCCAAGCTCGTGCAGCGTGCGCTTTTGAACAGCGGCCTGCGCGTGCCGGAGAACTGCGCACTTGTGTGCTTTGACGCGCCGCGCATCAGCGGGGAGCCTGCGGTCTACGCCCATATGCGGCAGAACGAATATGAGATGGGCATGCGCGCGGTGCGCTGCCTGATCGACCAGCTCAACGGGAAAGCAGTCCCGGAGAACAACTACGTCGATGCGGTGTTCATCGAGGGCGAGAGCTATCTGCGCCGCGCCTTCGGGGACTGACAGAGGACGCAATATGTTTCATTTTGACATTGATTTTCAGGATAAGAACGGCGAGCGCCACATGCTTGCCATCCGCGCACAGGCGCTTCTGGGCGACCTCGAAAAGCGCATAGTCTGCGATACCGAGCCGCTGCATGTGCTGAAATTTCAGCCGTGCAAGCTCCGCGAGGCGGGCGACGCATGGCTGCCGTATCACGGCGAGGAATGGCCGGGCGATCAGGGGCACGACTGCTGCCTGCGGCATAAAATTCGCATTCCCGTGCGCTTTGCCGGGAAAAAGGTTGTCTACACGCTGCGTGTGGGCGACACGCGCTACTGGGAGTGGGCAAACCCGCAGGTCGGCTTCTATCTGGACGGCGTGAGCTATGCCGGTATGGATTCCAACCACCGCGACGTAGAATTGACGCCCTGCGCAGAAGGCGGCGAGGAATTTTCCGTTGCGCTTGCGGCTTACCGCGACCGGCTGAAAAACGACCGCCCGATCTGTTTTCTGCCCATGCTGCGCGCGATTGACACGGAGGTTCTTTCCCTGTATTACGACCTGCGCGTTGCGCTGGAGGCTGCGCACACCATGACGGCGGACGACCTTGCGCGTATCGAGCTGATCCAAGGCGTCAACGAAGCCTTCAATCTGCTGGAGCTGCATGCGCAGGGGGAGGCTTTCTCCGCATCCGTCCGCCGTGCGTCCGAGTATGTGCGCGGAACGATCTATACCGGCCATCGCGGCGGGGGAAAGCCCGCGGTTGCGGCCGTCGGCAGCACGCACATCGACGTTGCGTGGCTCTGGCGCTATGAGCAGACGCGCGAAAAGGCCGTGCGGTCGTTTTCCACGGCGGTGCGGCTGATCGATCAGAATCCGGAGTATATTTTCATGAGCTCGCAGCCGCAGCTCTATGAATTTGTCAGGCAGGACGACCCCGCGCTTTACGCAGAGATCAAAAAGCGTGTCGCACAGGGACGATGGGAGCCGGAGGGCGGCATGTGGGTCGAGGCAGATACGAATCTGACCTCGGGCGAGTCGCTTGTACGGCAGATCGTCTACGGCAAACGCTTTTTCCGGCAGGAATTCGGCAAGGACTGCGAGGTTTTGTGGCTTCCCGACGATTTCGGCCAGACCGGCGCACTCCCGCAGCTCATGCGCAAAAGCGGCCTGAAATACTTTGTAACGACCAAGCTCTCCCTCGGAGAGTTTGACAAAATGCCCTATGATACCTTCCGCTGGCGTGGCATTGACGGCTCGGAGGTGCTGGCGCACTTCATGCCGACGGTTGCTGCCGAGCAGGAGTCGGGCGATTTCCGCACGACCTACAACGGAGAACTGAAGGCCTCGTGGATCGTCGGCGCGTGGCGGCGCTATCAGCAGAAGGATCTGAACCGCGAGGTGCTCGGCTCCTTCGGCCACGGCGACGGCGGCGGCGGAACCACGCAGGAGATGCTTGAACAGGGCAAGCGCATTGCCATGGGTCTGCCGGGCGTGCCGGATTTGCATTTTTCGGGCGTGGGGGAATTCTTCCACCGCCTTGAAAGCGAGCTTGCGGGCAATCGCCGCGTGCCGGTGTGGGAGGGCGAGCTGTACTTCGAAAATCATCGCGGGACTTACACCTCACAGGCGGGCATCAAACGCCGCAACCGCGAAAACGAGACGCGTCTGCACGATGCGGAGAATTTCAGCGTGCTTGCACGGCTCCTGACCGGCCTTGCCTATCCGGCGGAGCGTCTGCGCGAGAGCTGGAAGCTGCTGCTTCTGAATCAGTTCCATGACGTGCTGCCCGGGTCGTCCATCCCGGAGGTCTACGCCGATGCTTTCGCGCACCATGCGCAGATTGAGCTCGATGCGCAGGAGATCTGCGCAGATTCCCTCGATGCGCTGACTGCGCAAATCAGTCAGGCTGGTCTGACGGTTTTTAACAGCCTGCCCTTTGCGCGTACCGCGCCGCTGCGTTTTGCATGGGAAGGGGAGGGCGCGGCTGCGCTCTCCGACGGCACGCATACCAGCCCCGCCGTGCGGCTTGCAGACGGCATGTGGCTGGCCTTGGCCGAGAATGTTCCTGCCAAGGGCTGGCGCACTTATCACGTTGTTCCGGCTGCGGAGAAAATATATGAAAATCGACTTTCTCGCGTCCTTGAAAATGACGATTCCAGGATAGAATTTGACGAAAACTGGAACATTTCCCGCTATTTCTGCAAACATGAAAACCGCGATTTGATGCGGCCCGGCGACTGCGGCGCACGCTTTCTCGCATTTGAGGATCGGCCGAACCGCAGCGATGCGTGGAACCTGATGGTCTACTATCCGGAAAAATCCGAGGCCATCGATGCGGCTTCAGCCGAGCTGCTTGAGGATAACGCCGTGCGCACGGTCGTGCGCGTCACGCGGCGCTATCGCAATTCGCGCATCACGCTGGACTATATCTTATATTGCAGACTGCCCGGCCTGCATCTGCACTGCAAGGTGGACTGGCATGAGCAGAATACGCTTCTGAAGCTCGATTTCCCGGCGGCCGTAAACGCGGTCAAAGCGACCTACGGCATCCAGTTCGGCTCGATCGAGCGCCCCATACACCAGAATACGCTCTGGGATCACGCCCGCTTTGAGGTCTGCGCACAAAAATGGTTCGACCTCAGCGACGGCGGCTTTGGACTGACGCTTCTGAGCGACTGCAAATACGGCTGCGATGTTTTGCGCGGGCACCTGCGCCTGACGGTGCTGCGCAGTGCGACGTTCCCCGACCCGCAGCAGGATCAGGGAGAACAGGAATTCTCCTGCTGCCTGCTGCCGCACGGCGGCGCGGTGTCGCTTTCGCAGGCACAGCGTGCGGCTTATGGCTTCCAAACGCCGCTTTGGGCGCGGAGAAGCGCGGGCGGCGGCAGGCTTGCCGGAGCATTCAGCCTTTTGAGCACGGACCGTGAAAACGTGTTGGTCGAGACGCTCAAGCAGGCCGAGGGTTCCGATGCGCTCGTCCTTCGTGCCTATGAATGCGGCAATGAAGGCTGCGAGGTGCATCTGCGGCTGCATGTTCCCTTTACACGCGCTTTTGAGACCGATCTGCTCGAGGAAAACAGGCGGGAGATCCCCTGCGGAGCGGACGGACTGCGTCTGCATTTCGCGCCCTTTGAGGTGAAAACGATCCTTATAGAGTTGATATAACAAATTTCCGATTTTTGAGGCGTTTTACACAAAATTGAAATGTAAAAATGAGGAAAACTCCGAAAAATTTGATTTTATGTAAAATCGATTGACAATAAAACGAGACATGGAGTAAACTATACCCAGCGCAATGCGCAAACTGCGAAAATCAAGGAGGAAACAGAATGAAAAGACTGCTCAGCCTGCTGCTGACGGCAGCGATCCTTCTGGCTCTGGTTCCGGCCGTACTGGCCGAGCCGACAGCCCAACAGACCGTTACCTTCACCGGCGACGGCGAATGGCTCACGTCGGACGTGCAGCCGGATAACACCAAGGCATACGAGCTGGGAATGGATCTCGACCTTCCCAACATCGAGACTGCCACCCAGCGAGACGCGATCGCGGACGAGGTCTGCGTCAAGCTCCGCAATCCGGATTCTCTGGACTACGCATGGCTCCAGATCCGTACCTATCTGGATGTGAGCGGCGTTTATAAGGTCTTTGTCCGCATGCAGGAGCTTGCGAACAGGGCGTGGGTGAACGTCAAGGGAGCATGGAGCGCCGGCTCTGCGACCCCCATCAGCAAGCTGCATCTGGCCATGCGCTATGAAAACGGCGTATGGTCGTGGACGGTCACCAACCGCGACGGCGGCGCCACGATCAATGAGGACACGACCGCCGGCCATACCTTCAAGAGCGAACTGACCTCCTGCGCTGCCGTTGAGCTGACCGTCAAGCGCGGCAAGACGAACATCACACTCAGCAATGCCTACATTGCCTATGAGGAAACGAGCGAGCCGTCCGATCCCGACAAAACCGACGTGGTCTTTACGGGCGACGCCGACTGGCTGACGACGGACGTCAAGCCCGACAACACGAAGGTCTACGAGCTGGGCATGGACATCGATCTTCCCAGTGTCGAGAGCGCGGAAACGAAGGATACCTTCTATGACGACGTCTGGGTCAAGTTCCAGGCGCCCGGCCAAAGCGGCTATATGTGGCTGCAGCTACGTACCTATCTGGACAAGAACGGCGTTTATAAGGTTTTTGTCCGCATGCAGGAGCTGAAGGACGGCGCATGGAGCACGGTTTCCGGCGCATATACGCCCAATTCCACGGTTCCCGTGAGCAAGGTACACCTTGTTTTGAGCTACAAGGACGGCGCTTATGCATGGAAGCTGACCGACCGCGCGACCGGCTCGCAGATCTACGAGGCCTCGAGCGGAAGCCATACCTTTGACGAAGCCCTGACGGGCAGCGACGGCGTTGCGCTGAGCATCAAGCGCGGCAAGACAAACGTCACGGTTGCAAACGCTTATATTAAGTATGAAGCGTCCTCCGAGCCGTCCGATCCTGACAAAACCGACGTGGTCTTCACGGGCGACAGCAACTGGATGACGACAGACGTCAAGCCCGATAACACCAAGGTTTACGAGCTGGGCATGGACGTCGATCTTCCCAACATCGAGAGCGCGGAGGAGAGAAACGTTTTCTATGATGACCTTTGGGTCAAGCTCCAGGCGCCCGGCCAGAACGACTATATGCTGCTGCAGCTTCGCACCTATCTGGACGTGAACGGTGTTTACAAGGTTTTCGTCCGCATGCAGGAGCTGAAGAGCGGCACCTGGAATACGGTTTCCGGCGCATATACGCCCAATTCCGCGGTTCCTGTGAGCAAGGTGCATTTTGTTATCAGCTACAAGAACGGCGTTTACGCATGGGCGCTGACCGACCGCACGACCGGCAAAGAGATTTACAGCGCTTCGAGTGCGGGCTACACCCTTACCGAGCCGCTGACTACCAGCGACAGCGTTGCGCTGAGCGTCTATCGGAACAAGACGAACCTCACGGTTTCCAATGCCTACATCAAGTACGACAATTCCGACCCCACCAAGACGGAGATCAACTTCCTCAACGGCTCGGAATGGCTCCCCACGGATGTCAGCCCCGATAATACCAAGACCTACGAGATCGGCATGGACATCACGATGCCGAACGTCGAAAACGGCACCACGAAGGACAAGTTCTACGACGATGTCTGGATCAAGCTGCGCAATCCTGCGTCCAACAACTATGTCTGGCTTCAGCTTCGCACCTATCTGGACGTAGGCAATAACTATAAAGTATTCCTGCGCGTGCAGGAGTGGCTCAGCGATACCCGCGAGTGGAAAAGCCCCTCTGCAAGCTACAGCCCCAATTCCGCCGTGCCGGTCAGCAAGGTGCATCTGGTCATGACGTGGAACGGAAAGTCGGGCATCATGGCATGGCGCCTGACCGACCGCACGAACGGCAACATTCTGCACAGCGGCTCGACCACGGGCCATACGTTCCACGAGGCTTTCCGAACCGGATCGGCCATGGAGCTGACTTACCAGCGCAAAGGCTCTACGGAAATTCCGCAGAACGCCTACATCACCTATGAGAACATCGTGATCTCTCCGTATGAGTTCGGCTGGAAGACCGACGCTACGCCCAACGGCACGATGGATTTCACAGGCTGGAATGCCGAGGATGCCTCGAACATCACGGCCGATAAGGCGAAGGTCACCACCTGCAACCGCATCTGGAAGAATCTCGTCTATGACATGAACAACTTCACCGTGACGATGACCGTTACGGGCAGCAACACCTCCGCCTGCTACATCAAGAGCATGGGACAGCGCTTTGAGCTGGACGGCAGAAACGCCTCCCGCGAGCAGCTTGCCGTGCGTCTGGGCGGCAAATTCGTCGAGTGGCTCGATCTTCCCGGCTTTGTCGCCAATGTGAAGATGACGCGCACGGGCGGCGGAGACATCAAGATCGAGGTCTATGACCGCGACAATGCCCTCAAGGGAACCTATACGATGACGCCGAGCGAGGATAACTACAACTTTGAGCTTGGCCTCATTGCGGGCAAGATTTCCTTCAACAACATTCTGGTGGAAAGCGGCCGGAAGAGCCTCTACACGACGCCCTTCACCAAGCTGGCCGTCGCGGGCGACATCGCCGCCGAGCAGTGGGCAAGCCTTCTGCATGCGGACGTCACGACCTATCAAAACAAGGCGCTGGACAAGGCCGTCCTGACCGACCTTTCCAAGCTCTCGGATGAAAATGCCGACCTCGTCGTCATTGCGACCGGTCTGGAGGCGCTGCTCTCCGGCAAGAGCGCTGCGGCCTTTGAAACCGAGCTGCGTGCGCAGCTTACGGCCGCCAAGGCGGCGCTGCCCGAAAACGGCCTGATGATCGTCTGCGGTCTGCCCTATGTGCGCGATTATGTCCTTGGCGATGTTACGCTCGAGACCTATGCCGCGTATCAGGCTGTCATCTTCAAGCTCTCCGAGGAGCTGGAGCTTCCCTTTGCCGACCTCTATAACGCCATGGGCGAGCGCGACTGGACGGTCGCGGAGGACGGCCGTACCCCGACCGCTACGGGCAATATGCTCCTTGCCGGCGAAGTGCTGGAGCGCGCCATGCGCGAGGCAAGCGCCCTGAGCGCTCTGCACATCCGCGACCTGAGCGATGCAGTCTATCCCGCGCCCAAGACCGCACAGGCAGTCGAGGACTTCAAGAATGCTTCCACCCAGGCGGCCATGGAAGCCGCGCTGGAGAACGATGCGCTCGGCATCCGCCTCGACCTCTACCGCAGCCTGCCCGGCGCAGCGCGCGAAAAGGTTCGCGCCGCGCTCCTGACGGCCGACCGCAGCAAGGTTGCGACCTACACCGACGTTTACCGCATCGTCCTGACCGAGACCATGCGCGTCGGCCGTGCTGGTGCCCGTAAGGATTACTCCGCGAAGGAGATCAAGACCTACGTCGCCGTGGGCGACAGCATTTCCTACGGTGCAGAGGCGGTCAACCGCGAGCAGATGGCATGGGTTCCCGTGTTTGCCAAGATGCTCAACGACCTCTCCGACCACGAGATTACCCTCATCAACAAGGCTATCGGCGGCACGAGAATGTGCACCCGCTCCTATAACAACGCCTATCCTCCCGCGAAGGAGACCGTGCAGGATTACATCGTGCCGAACAACCCCGATCTTCTGACCATTGCCTACGGCATCAACGACTACCATGCCGGAACGTCCCTCGAGGAGTTCATCAGCACCTATAACACCTATCTCGACGAGATCATCGCCGCCTGCCCGGAGACCGTGATCGTGGTCTGCGGCGTCTGCGCCAAGGGCGCGGATGCGAACAGCGTGCAGATGCGCGCGTGGAACACGGCCATCCGTGAAATGGCCGAGAGCAAGGGTCTGATCTATGCCGATACCTACTTTGATATGCGCGGGATCGGCTGGCTGCTCGACGACGGCCTGCATCCCACCACTGCCGGCTACCGCGTGATGGCCAACGCCGTCGTGCGCACGCTGAACGCCTATTACAACATCAGCGGCGCGGACACCTCCTGCAAGCACACCAATGTCGTGATCGATCCCGCCGTCAAGGCAACCTGCACCAAGACCGGCCTGACTGAGGGCAAGCACTGCGGCACCTGCGGCGAAGTTCTGGTTGCACAGCAGGAGACCGAAAAGGCCCCGCATACCGAGGTCGTCGATCCTGCGGTCAAGGCAACCTGCACCAAGACCGGCCTGACCGAGGGCAAGCACTGCTCCGTCTGCAGCGAGATTCTCGTTGCGCAGCAGGAGACCGAAAAGGCCCCGCATACCGAGGTTGTCGATCCTGCGGTCAAGGCAACCTGCACCAAGACCGGCTTGACCGAGGGCAAGCACTGCTCCGTCTGCAGTGAGGTTCTTGTTGCGCAGCAGGTGACCGAAAAGGTTCCGCACACCGAGGTCATCGATCCCGCCGTTCCCGCAACGAAGGACGCGACCGGTCTGACCGAGGGAAAGCACTGCTCTGTCTGCGGCGAGGTTCTCGTCAAGCAGACGGTCGTGCCGAAGCTCAACCCGGATCAACCCAAGACGGGCGACTCCATGCTGCTCGTCCTGTGGACGGCGCTGGCAGTGCTGGCCGCAGCGGGTGCGGGCGTGATCCTCACCATCCGCAAGAGAAATCAAAGTCATTAAGCAATCGGAGGAGCAGACTTCTGCCCCTCCTGCCCGAAAGAGGAAGGAGACACCATGAGACCACTCCATAGAATACTGACTACCGTCTGCGTCTGCGCACTGCTGCTGGCGCTGCTGTGCGGGCTTGCGCCCACCGCTGCCGCCGAGGATGCCGGACTGACGGTGGAATACCGTTTCACCGGCGAGAATGCAGCGCGTCCCGGCTATGCCGAGGGCGTTATCACGCTCACGCCGGGCGTTTCTTCCAAAACATCGGGCTATTACGTCCTGTATTTCGCGGACGATCAGCAGATTCTGCCCGGCTACGGCGAGATCGCCGGCGCGGAGATCACCGGCGAGCCGGTGGGTTTCACGCTGCCGTCCGGCATGGCGCTGCCCGAGGGCGCGACGCAGCTTGCGGTGTTTGAAAGCCGCACGGAGCACATCGTGCAGCCGCAGCTTGCCGAGGCCGTCACGCTGGCCATTCCGCAGGAAAAACGCTTTAACAGCGGCAGAGCGACGCTGCGCTTTGCTTCTCTGTCCGACCTGCACATGAATTACGACTACGCAGGCGAGAAGTGGCTGCGCGCATTGGAATACCTCAAGGAGCAGGCAATCGACCTCATTGTCATCTCCGGCGATTACAGCAACGCCGGCACGCTTGGCGAGTTCAACCGTTATCGTGAGCAGATCACCCAGTCCGGCTACACTGGCACGATCTGGGCGGCGATGGGCAACCACGACAGCGGCAATCTGGAAAACTTTTTGTCCTGCTTCTCCGACGAGGGCACGGACGGCGAAAACCTCTATTTTTCCCGCGTTGCGGAAAACGGCGACGTGTTCCTCTTTATGGCGCAGGACATGCTGCCCACCACGGGAGACAGCAACAACGTTGATTGCTTCTCCGACGAGCAGATGGACTGGCTGGAAGGTCAGCTTGCCCAATACGCCGGAACGGGCGTGAACATCTTCCTCATTGAGCACGCGGGCTTTGAAAACTGGGGCGCGGGCGACGCAACGCCGAACCTCTATGCAGAGCCGCTCGCGCTGCGCGAGGACTTCCCGAATACGCTGCGCCTGAAGGCGCTGCTCGAAGAATACAAGGAGCTGATCTTCTGCACCGGTCATACGCATGTGGCCTTCGCCGAGCTGGTCAACTACTGCGATAACGGCGGTGCGAGCGCGCGCATGATCCACAACAGCTCCGTTTCGCAGATTCGTACCTTCAACGCCAACCGCACCAAGCTCCTCTATGACACCAACGACACCGACAGCGAGGGCTATCTCGTCACGGTCTATGAAAACGACATCGTGTTCCGCGGTATGAACCTTGCCACGCACACCTATCTGCCGACGGCCTGCTACATCATGGCCGCGCGGTCGGAGAAGCACGATGCGCTTGCCGCATCCATTGATGCCTCGCAGAGCCGCACGGACTATACCGAGGGCGAGCTTCCCGGCGCGGGCGACATCGTCCTGACCGTGACCGGTGCGGATGGCGCAAAGCAGACCGTCACCGAGGGCTATGCCGTCGCGCTCTACAACGGCGCGGACAACGCGCTCGCGGTCGATCAGACAAGGCTCACGAAGCAGACGAACCGGCTCCTGATTACCTACGGCGGCCAGTGGACGTTTTTGGACATCAAGGTGAAGAAAAACGACGCTTTGTCCCAGCTCACGGGCAAGGGCACGGCGGAGGAACCCTATACCGTCGCAACGGCGGAGGACTTTGCAGTGCTCATGCAGGCCGCTGCGGCGGACAGCATTCCGGAGAATGCGATCTTCTGCCAGACGGCCAACCTCACGCTGACGCAGGGCGCGACCGGCGGGCGCTTCGCCGGGATTTATAACGGCTGCGGTCACACGCTCACGGCGAAGCTCACGGGAGAGAATGTCTCCGTTTTCCCGGAGCTGACGGGAATCGTCCTGAATCTGCACTTTGCGGGTGAATTATCGGCAAGCGGCACGGCGCAGCTTATCGGCGGCATTGCCGAATCCGGCGCGGTCGTGGGCTGTTACAGCGATGCCACGCTCTCTGGTGCGGCGGCCTACGGCCTTGCCGAGCGCATCGGCGGCAGCGTCTACAATGTCTACCTCGGCAGCGACGTGCCCGGCGCAAGGCAGGCTGAGGAGAGCGGACTTCTGAGCTTCTACGGCGCGGCGGACGACCGCTTTGCGGCCCCTGTCGAGAGCGAAAAGGACGCGCTTGCACGCATCTCCGAGGCAAACAGCGGCGCGACGCTTGCGGCGCAGCGCCTGCTGAAAAGCGTGGGCTACGAGGCCGAACTGACGAGTTGGGGCGGAGCCTCGCAGACGCCGATCCTGTTTTATGCACTTATCGGCGCAGCGGCAGTGCTGGTCATTGTTTTGATCGTCCTGCTGTGCGGCATGAAAAAGAAAAAACAGTAATTAGGAAACCCCGCGGCCGGTTCAACGGCCGCGGGATTTGTCATAAAAAAGTGTAAACAAATTGTGAAACCCTCTTGCAAATTGCCAAAAACACGCTATAATAGCTTTAGCACTCGATAGTTGTGAGTGCCAAAACCGAAAACACAAAGGAAGCTGACATTATGGCAAAGAAGCAATTCAAGGCAGAGTCCAAGCGACTTCTTGATCTGATGATCAATTCTATTTATACCCATCGGGAGATCTTCCTCCGCGAGCTGATCTCCAACGCCTCCGACGCGATCGATAAGCTGGCCTATCAGGCCCTGACGGATGAATCCGTCGGCCTGAGCCGCAGTGATTTCGCCATTACCCTGACTGCCGACAAGGACGCAGGTACCCTGACCGTCTCTGATAACGGCATCGGCATGACCCGCGAGGAGATGGAGCAGAACCTCGGCACCATTGCCCACAGCGGCTCTCTGGGCTTCAAGCAGGAGATGGAGAAGAAGGAGGACATCGACATCATCGGCCAGTTTGGCGTGGGGTTCTACGCAGCCTTCATGGTTGCGGACAAGGTCACGGTGATCTCCAAGCGCTTTGGCTCGGACGAGGCGTGGAAGTGGGAGTCTGAGGGTGCGGACGGATACAGTGTCGAGCCCTGCGAACGCGAGGGTGCTGGCACGGACGTGATCCTGACACTGAAAAAGGACACCGAAGAAGAAAAATATTCCGAATATCTTTCCGAATACCGTCTGCGCAGCCTCGTGCGCAAGTATTCCGACTATATCCGCTATCCCATCCGCATGGAGGTCGAGACCTCGCGTCCGACCGAGGAGACCAAGGACTCCGACAAGCCCGAATATGAGACCGTCCGCGAGATGCAGACGCTCAATTCCATGGTTCCGGTCTGGCAGAAGAACAAAAAGGACGTCACCGAGGAGGAGTACGACAGCTTCTACCGCGAGAAGTTCTATGACTTTGAAAAGCCGTTGAGTGTCATCCATCTGTCCGTCGAGGGCGCGGTGACGTATAAGGCGCTGCTCTATATCCCGGCCAAGGCACCCTATGATTTCTACACCAAGGACTATAAGGCCGGCTTGCAGCTCTATTCCTCCGGCGTGCTGATTATGGAAAACTGCGCCGACCTGCTGCCGGAGCATTTCCGTTTCGTGCGCGGTGTGGTCGATACGCAGGATCTGAGCCTGAACATCAGCCGTGAGATGCTCCAGCATACGCGCGAGCTGAAATTCATCGCCGGCAATCTGGAAAAGAAGATCAAGGCCGAGCTGGAAAAGATGCTGGAAAACGACCGCGAGAAGTACGAAAAGTTCTATGTGGCCTTCGGCCGTCAGCTCAAGTTCGGTGTGGTGTCGGAATTCGGCGCACATAAGGAACTGCTTCAGGACTTGATTGAGTTCTACTCCGTCAAGGAGGGCAAGCTCGTGACGCTCAAGGAGTACTGCGCAGCCATGCCCGAGTCGCAGAAGCATATTTACTTCGCTACGGGCAGCAGCGTCGAGCACCTGACCCGCCTGCCGCAGACGGGTATGCTGCGCGACCGCGGCTTTGACGTGCTGCTTCTGACCGAGCAGGTGGATGAGTTCATCCCGCAGACGCTTCAGAAGTACGACGAGCATGAGTTCCGCAACATTCTCACCGACGACCTCGAGCTTGCGACCGACGAGGAAAAGAAGGCCAATGAGGAACGTGCGGAGAGCTTCAAGGACACATTGACCTTTATGAAGGACACGTTGGGCGAGAAGGTTAAGGAGGTTCGCGTTTCCGGCGACCTCGGCACGCATGCCGTGACCATGGTGCCCGACGGCGGCATGAGCTTCGAGATGGAGAAGTACTTCCATGCGCTCGACCCGAAGTCCGACTATCACTGCGGACGCATTCTGGAGGTCAACGCCGAGCATCCGCTGCTTAAGCGTTTGCAGGAAAGCGTCGCGGACAATGCCGAGACGGCGAAGAAGCTGACGGAGCTGCTGTATGCGCAGGGACTTTTGATGGCCAATCTGCCGCTTGAGGACCCGACGGCATATACGGATCTGGTCTGTGAGCTGATCGGTTAATAGATTCAAAATTAAAATCGGGGAGAATCAAAGATTCTCCCCGATTTTTTGCGAACGCCGCCTCTGCACCTATGGAAATTGCGAAGAATTGACAGATGAAATGCAATTGCGGATTTATAGCCTCAGTCATTTCGGGAGCACTTTTCTGCGTCGATGGCCAGCACGACCATCAGTGCGCACAGTGCGTCCGACGGGCGGCTGACGTCAATGACATAGGTGTCCGTCCAACGAAACAGCTCCTTGGAGATTTGCGCGACGCAGCGGCCGCTGCCATCCAGAATGGAATAATCCCACTCGAGCCAGTTTCCCTCAACCTGCCAGCCGTTGCAGTCGATGTGATAGCGCGGCCGGAAAAACGTAAACTCCTTGCGGATGCAGCCGACGTAACGATCCCCCAGGTACAGCTCGAATTTGGGCAGCCAAGTGAGAACACGCTCACGCACCGTGCCAAGCTCACTCCCGGCGGCATCGAAAATTTTCAGGCAGTGTCCCCAGGAGAGTTGCCCTTTGACGGTGTAGACCGTCGCGCCGGACGCATCATAGATGTCGTAGCTGTCAAGCCACGAAAAGAGGCGCTGCCTGAACAGGAGCTTCATTTAGCTTCCTGCTCCTTCGCGGCCAGCAGCGCCTGTGCAAGCTGATCGGGGCAGGAGGTGGGCTTCATGCCGCAATGCACGCCCTTGAGACGCGCGATGACCTCGTCGATCTTCATGCCCTCGGCCAGACGCGCTACGCCCTGCGTGTTGCCGTTGCAGCCGCCGACGAAGCGGATGTTCTTGACGGTGTCGCCGTCGAGGTCAAAGAGAATCTTGCTGGCGCATACGCCGCGGGTTTTATATTCATGCTGCATTTTTGCATCCTTCTTTCTTTTTTCTTTTATTATAGCAGGATTTGCAGAGTAATTCAAGCGATTGCACGAATACTAGGAGCAAAAAGGAGGATGCATATGCAGGAAGAAAAAAATCCCGCGCAGGAGCGGATCGAGGACCTCGGCGCGGGCATGATGAAAACGCAGCAGGGGACGGTCTATATCCTCACGGTGATCGGCCAGATCGAGGGGCATCAGGTGCAGCCGGAGACCGTGAAAACGACCAAGTACGAGCATGTGCTGCCGCTTCTGGCGACAATCGAGGAAAGTCCGGACATCGACGGCCTTTTGCTGCTTTTGAACACCGTCGGCGGCGACATTGAGGCCGGACTTGCCATTTCGGAGCTGATCGCGAGCATGAAAAAGCCGACGGTCTCGCTCGTGCTGGGCGGCGGGCACTCCATCGGCATCCCGCTGGCGGTGTCTGCGAAAAAGAGCTTCATCGCGCCCTCGGCCAGCATGATGATCCATCCCGTGCGCACCTGCGGCGTGGTCGTCGGCTCACCCGTGACCTATCATTATTTTCAGCGCATTCAGGAGCAGATCACGCAGTTTGTCACGGACAACTCCCACATTTCCCGCGAACAGTTCACGCAGTATATGATGGCCACCGGACAGATCGCCACGGACGTCGGCACGATCGTCTACGGCAAGGAGGCCGTGGAGAGCGGCCTGATCGACCGGCTCGGCGGCCTGCATGATGCGCTCGAGGCGCTGCACCGCATGATCGACGTGCAAAAGCAGCGTAAAAACAGGCAAAAAGAACAAAAGACCTAGAAATTCTTGAACGGGTGTGCTATAATATTCTATACTATAACCCGAGGGCTGCTCTGCGCACGGCGCGGAGCTACATAGTAGCGATATGGTTTTGAAATAGCATGTGAAAGAAAAGCGGACGGCGCGCCGTCCGGAGGAACTGAGCTTGAAAATTTGGGAAGCAATTCTTTACGGTATTACCGGCGGTCTGACCGAGGTGCTGCCGATTTCCTTTGCGGGCCACACGGCGCTGCTGCGTGGGGTTTTCAATCTGTCCTCTCTCAATGAGGGAAACGGGCTTTATGTCCGCGCGGCAATTTGCCTCGGCGTGCTGCTGGCGGTGATTCTGGCCTTCCGGACGGAGACCTTTGTCACCGGACGGACGCTCTTGACGATGACCGGCGGCAGCCCGCGCCGCCGCCGTAAAGACGCCGCGCAGCGCCGCAGCGTTTTTATGGGCGCGGTGGCCTTTGTGCCGATGCTGCTGTCGTTTCTGTTTACGGCTTTTGCCGAGCGCATCGAGCGCCTGTCACTGGTCGCGGCGTTCTTTGCGCTGAACGGCCTTGTGATCTATCTGTGCTTCCGCAGCGCGGCGGGGCACAAGGACGGCCGCAATGTGACTGTGCCGGATGTGCTGCTGCTCGGGCTTGCGCGTGCGGCGTGCGTGTTCCCCGGCCTCTCGCCCATTGCGGCCTCAATGTCCGTCGGGCGCGTATGCGGCCTGTCCGGGCAGTATGACCTGCGGCTGTGCTATCAGCTCACCGTGGCCTATCAGCTTGCAGCCTTTGTCTACCGCATTATCCGCGCTTTCGCCTTCGGCAGCTTCTCCGGCGCGACGCTCCTGATGATGCTGCTGGCGGCGGTGTTTGCGACGGTTTTCGGGTACCTTGCAATTCAGTATTTGCGGTATTTGCTGCAAAAAGAGAAGTTTAACGTATTTTCCTATTATTGCTGGGATGTGGTTGCGATTGCGCTGATTGTTGCGCTTATCAATGCCTGATCCCATTCGGAGGTGTGATTTTTGGCGAACACGAAGAAGAAAAAGCGTGCGCCGCAGACCGCAGCGCCTGCAAGGCAGAAGCAGCGCCAGAACCGCAGAGAGCTGTGGGCGATTTTGTGCATCGTGCTGACGGTGTTCTCTGTGATCTGCTGCTTCAACATCAATGCGGTGCTGCTGAAGCCGCTCATTGCGCTCATCGGCGGACTTGTCGGCCAGCCGGGGCGGTATCTGCTGCCCGTTATGCTGCTTGTGACGTGCGTCATCCTGTTTTCCGGCAAGAATAAGCCCGTGCGCCTGCGCATTGCCTGCGCCTTTGCCATTCTGATTACGGTTGCGGCAATCTATCAGCTCATTCAGGGGCAGCCCGTCGTGTGGAAGTGGGCGGTCGTCAAGACGCTCTATCAGGGCGGCCAGACCGCTGCGACCGGCGGCCTGCTGGGCGGCCTCTTTGGCGCGCTGCTGCAAACCTGCCTGACGACCGTGGGTGCGTACATCGTGCTGGCGCTGCTGCTGCTCGTGCAGCTTATCACGCTGATGAACATGACCGTTAACAGCATCATCACTGCGATTAAGAACCGTCCGCGCGTCCCCAAGGAGGAGCCGGCGGAGGAGGAACCCGAGCAGGATACCGCCGAGCGCATCGTCAACCATATGGCACAGCGTCACATTGAACGCGTCGAGCGCCGCCGCGCTGCGGAGATCGATATTCCCGTTGATGATCCCCCTGCACTGAAGGAGAAGAAAAAGCGCGAGGGCAAGGAACGGCCGATCTCTCCCGATCAGTTCATCGAGCAGAAGCGCCGCGCCGCGCAAGGCCCGGTCGAGGCGCAGAAGCAGGTCACCATCGACGAATTGGAGCTGCATGAGCCGGTGGAGCCGCAGCGTCCCATGCCCATGGAGCCGGTCGCGGAGCAGGAGCCTGCCCGCATGCGACCCGAACCCGCCGCACGGCCCGAACCGCTTCCGGTGCGGCCGGAGCCTGCCGTGCAGCGCCCGGAGCCGCCTGCCGTGCCGCAGCCTGAAAAGATCACAAAAGAAGAAACCGCTGTCTCTGCGCAGAGCATTGACGACGAGATCCAGCAGAATACCGACAATGCTGCACAGGAGTACACCTATCCCTCCGTCACGCTTCTGACCCTGCGTCAGCAGGGCATGGTCGATGCCACGGCTGAGATGCGCGAGAACAGCACGCGCCTTGCCGAGACGCTCAAGAGCTTCGGCATTGAGCCGCACATCGTCAATGTCATCCGCGGGCCGTCCGTGACGCGGTATGAGCTGGAGCTGGACAAGGGCGTCAAGCTCTCGAAGATCACGAATCTCTCTGACGACATTGCCCTTGCGCTGGGCGCACAGGGCGTGCGCATCTCAGCCATTCCGGACAAGATTTCCGTGGTTGGCATCGAGGTGCCGAACAAGATCGTCAACACCGTCTTTGCACGCGAGGTCATCGACTCTGCCGCATTCCAGACGAGTAAGTCCAAGCTGTCCTTCGCCGTCGGCAAGGACATCAGCGGCAACTGCATCGTGGGCGACATTTCCAAGCTGCCGCATATGCTCATTGCCGGTACGACCGGCTCGGGCAAGTCCGTGTGCATGAACACGCTGATTATTTCGCTTCTGTACAAGGCCAAGCCCGAGGAAGTGCGCCTCATTATGGTCGATCCGAAGATGGTCGAGCTGGGCGTTTACAACGGCATCCCGCATCTGCTCATTCCCGTTGTTACCGACCCGAAGAAGGCCGCCGGTGCGCTGCAATGGACGGTCACGGAAATGATGCGCCGCTATCGCCTGATGTCCGAGGCCGGCGTGCGCGATCTGGAATCCTACAACCGCGCGATCGCCAACGACCCCGAGCAGCAGAAAATGGCGCAGATCGTCGTGGTTATCGACGAGCTGGCCGACCTGATGCTCGTGGCCGCGAAGGAAGTTGAAGAATCCATTTGCCGCATCGCGCAGATGGGCCGTGCCTCCGGCATCCACCTGGTCATTGCAACACAGCGTCCGTCTGCGGACGTTATCACGGGTCTGATGAAGGCGAACATTCCCTCCCGCATCGCATTTGCGGTCTCCTCCGCGATGGAATCGCGCATCATCCTCGATGCGCCGGGCGCGGAAAAGCTCGTCGGCAAGGGCGATATGCTCTTTGCACCGCTCGGGCAGGGCAAGCCGCGCCGCGTGCAGGGCTGCTTTATCACCGACGACGAGGTGCAGGCGGTCGTTGCCTCCATCAAGGCGCAGACCCCCAGCGACTATTCCGAGGAGGTCATGGAGCAGATCGAAAAGCGCGTCAATGACACCGGCAAGCCTGCGAACGATAATTCCCACGCGGCTGCCGAGCCGTCTGACGGCGACGAGCTGCTGCCCGCAGCGGTGGAGGTCGTCCTCGAGACCGGTCAGGCCTCGGTGTCCATGCTCCAGCGCAGACTGAAGCTCGGCTACGCCCGCGCCGCACGCATCGTGGACGAGATGGAGGATCGCGGCATCGTCGGACCTTTCGAGGGTGCAAAGCCGCGTCCCGTGCTCATTTCCAAGGAGCAGTGGGAGCAGATGCAGAATGGCACCTACGTCTCGGACAATCCTCCTGTGGAGGAGGAAATTCCCTAATTTGTTGAAATCCTTCGGGTTTCAAAATATTACAAATGCGCTTCATCCGCAGCGGCGGAGAGGCAGCAGAGAGGAGTATCCCTTGCAAACAAACAAAAAACGCCTTGCCTACATGGTCGAGCTGGCAGTTCTTCTGGCCATCCTTCTGATGCTGGAGATCACCGGACTCGGAATGTTCAAGACCTTCGGGCTGGAGCTGACGATCCTCCAGATTCCCGTCGTCATCGGTGCGATCGTCCTCGGTCCGTCTGCGGGCGCAGCGCTTGGCTGCGCGTTTGGCCTGATTAGCTTCTGGGAGTGCTTCGGCAAGAGCCAGTTTGGCGTTGAGCTTATGAGCATCAACCCGTTTCTGACCTTCCTTGTGTGTGTGCCGACGCGGACATTGATGGGCTGGCTGTGCGGCCTGATCTTCCGTGCGTTGGACAAAAAACTCGCGGGAAGCAAGGGCGATTTTGTGTCCTACGTTGTGGCGAGCCTGTCCGGTGCGCTGCTGAACACTGCCTTTTTCATGACGGCATTGTGCCTGTGCTTTTACCATACGGACTACATTCAAAGCATTGCCTCGGGCATGGGCTCAGGAAATGTACTTCTGTTCGTTGTGCTTTTTGTCGGCGTGCAGGGCTTGGTTGAAGCCGCGCTGTGCACTGTCGTCGGGTCCGGCGTCTCCAAGGGCGTCCGCCACGCGTTGAGAAAGTTATAAACCATAATGCAAAATGCCAGCCGCAGTTGCTGAAGTGATAAAATAATGGTAGACACGAAAGTGCCTACCATTATTTTTATGCTATTATAGACATGGAGGTATGGCTGGTAAATACACGATACGAAGCAAAGAAGAAAAGTTACTGCCGCAGTTGCGGCGGGCTGATTTTATGCTTTCAGGGCTTTTACAAAGGCGGCCGGGTCGGGAGACTTGAAATAAGCGCTGCCCGCGACGAGGACGTTTGCACCGTTTTCGCGGCAGATCAGTGCGGTTTTCTCGTTGATGCCGCCGTCGACTTCCAGTTCGCAGGCAGGATTCTGCGCGTCGATGTAGGTGCGGAGCTGACGCAGCTTGGGCATGAGATGCTCCATGAAGGCCTGTCCGCCGAAGCCCGGCTCGACCGTCATCATCAGAATCAGGTCACAGCAGGGGAGAAACGGCAGCACCGCCTCGGCGGGCGTGTTCGGCTTGACGGAAACGGCGGCGCGGACACCGTGCGCGCGGATCTTTTTCAGCGCCTCAAGGGTATTTTCCTCGGTGTCGGCCTCGACGTGAACAGTAAGCAGGTCGCTTCCGGCCTCGCAGAAGCGGTCCACATAGCGCAGCGGGCGGTCAATCATCAGATGCACGTCCAACGGCAGCTTTGTCACACGGCGAATCGCAGCTACGACGGGGATGCCGATGGAAATATTCGGGACGAAAAGACCGTCCATAACATCCACATGGACATAGTCCGCGCCGGCCTCGGAAAGACCGCGGATGTCGCGCTCAAGATTGACGAAATCGGCCGAAAGAATGGACGGAGCAACTTTGATCATGATGGTACCTCCCAAATTATCTGCGCATAGAATGGTCGTGCAGCCGCCTGAGGGAACTCCCTGCCCACGCAAGCCGCGCGGCTGCGCCTATTATAACGCGTTTGTGTGCGGGTGTCAATTCTGGAATGATTTTCCCATAAATGCAGGACTTTCCGCTGCTATTTTGCCGGAAGATGCGCACACTAGGGTCATGTACAGAGCGAATGCCCTGTATGAAATCTAAGGAGGAAATCATTATGAGTTGCCACAACACCCCGAATCAGTGTATCCAGTGCAGCGTTTTCCAGTGCAAGCATCACTGCGACGATGCAAATTACTGCACCCTTGAAAAGGTCGAGATCGGTACGCACGAGGCGGACCCGACCGTCAAGCAGTGCACCGATTGCATGTCCTTCGACAGAAAGTAAGCAAAACGCCGCCGCAGAAAACCTGCGGCGGCAATTTTTACAATCTTCCCCGTTCCAGAAGCTGATTGAACACGCAGCCGTAAAACAGAATGCTGATGCAGATATAAAGCCACAGCATTGCGATTGCGGCGGTGGAAAGACTGCCGTAAAAGGCCGAGAAAGCGCCAAATTTCTTTACATAGTAGGAAAACAGCTCCGTGAAGATCAGCCAGCCCAGCGCGGCGCCGGCCGCGCCCGGAAATGTGCGGCGCGGCGGAATGCGCCGGTTGGGAAATACGCAGAAAATGGCAATGAAAAGGATGCTTAAAATAACTAAAAGGATTAACCCGCGAAATTGCAGGAGCTTGGCCAGTAGCTGTAAAATCGGCATGGGCTTGCTGAGAAAGAATGCAATGAGCTGCTGGCCGAACATGTGGATTGCCAGCGTGAGCAGCAGCGCACCGAGCAGGAACACCGTGTAAACCATACTCAAAAGCCGCATGAGAAAACAACTCCGGCTCTCGCGCACGCCGCAGATGGCGTTCAGTCCGACCTGAATGCAGTAGACCCCGCGGGAGGAGGACCACACGGCCATCAGCGCCGAGACAGAGGCCAGCGTGACCGTGCTGCTGGCACCCAGGTCGCGGATGACGTATTCCAGCAGCGGCTCCAGAATGCCGGGAATCACGCCGTGCAGCGCGGCGATCACATCTGAAGAGGAGAATGCGGTGTAGGGCAGGAGCGTCAGAAGTAAAATGACTGCCGGAAAAATGGACAGGATGATGTAAAACGATGCGTTTGCCGCATACAGCGAGACGTGATACGACGCAATGCGCTGCGCGAACCGGCGGATTTTTCGATAAAGCGCGAGAATGTGCTGCTTCAGCCGCATAGCCTGCCTCCCGGGGTTGAAAATTGACAAAGTCCTGTCTTGATGATATACTTAATCGAAGAAAAAGTCAACAGGGGAAATGTGCAGCTATTTTATGTAACTGCCGCAGGATTCATTCCGGGAAGGACGTTATGGACGAGTGCTATACCAGCGCGATGGCGCATTTTTGCAAGACGACGACGGTGTTTGACGCGATGCAGACCCTCTGCGACGCGGGCTTTGACGCGATGGATTTTCCCATCAGCGTGTACAGCCGGCCGCTGGATTCTCCGCTGCGTAAGGAGGATTGGCGCGATTGGGTCAAAAGTGTGCGTGATTTTTCCGACAAGATCGGCCTGCCCGTTACACAGGCGCACGCCACGTGGGAGCAGACGGTCGCGGAGGATTTCCACTATGAATCGCCTTATGACATTTATGCGCGGACGATTGAGGCCTGTCATCTGCTCGGCTGCCGCAAGCTGATCTTCCATCCGGTGCTGTATCTGTTCCGCTGTCCCGACCGCACGACCCATGAGCGCCTGCACGAATGGAACGTCCGCTGGTTTTCCGAGCTTCTGCCGCTGGCCGAGCGCTTTGACATTGTTATCGAGCTGGAGAATACCTTTGATTACCGCCATGTGCAGAAGCCGGGCGACCCGACCATGCCGTATACGACGGCGGACGATCTTTTGGAGCTGGCCCGCCGCCTGAACAGTCCGCGCGTGCGCCTGTGCCTTGACACGGGTCATGCGAACATTGCAGGGCAAAACGTGCCGGAAATGATCGAAAAGTATGGGAATCTTCTGGATACACTGCACCTGAATGACAATTACGGCTATATTTCTCCGGTTTTCGAGGATCTGCATTTATTTCCCGGGTACGGCCGGCTTGATTGGCATGCGATTTTTGCTGCCCTGCATGAGAGCGGCTATTCCGGCACGATCAATATTGAGCCGGTCGCGGAGCTGGACAGGCTCCCGCGTGAGCTGCGCGTGCTGCAGCTTTCCACGGCGCTGGAGATTTTAAAATATTATAATAGGAGCGTGCAGGCATGAAGGGTATCATTCTCGCGGGCGGAAAGGGAAGCCGGCTTTATCCGATGACCAAGGCGGTCTCCAAGCCGCTCATCCCGATTTATGACAAGCCGATGATCTACTATCCGCTGGCCGTGCTGCTGCAGGCGGGTGTGCGCGAGCTGATTGTGATTACTGCGCCTGCCGACGTGGAGGCCTACCGCCGTCTGCTCGGCGACGGCAGCCAATTCGGCGTGACGATAGAATACGGCGTGCAGAAGGTCGCGCGCGGGATTGCCGATGCCTTCCTGATCGCGGAGGATTTTATTGCGGGTGACCGCGCCTGCCTTGTGCTGGGCGACAATCTGTTCTACGGTGCAAACTTCGAGCCGCTGCTGCACGCGGCCGTACGGCGCGAACGCGGTGCAACGGTGTTTGGCTATCCTGTGAAGAATCCGGAGGCCTATGGCGTCGTCTCTTTCGATAAGAATCATAATGTCCTCTCCATCGAGGAAAAGCCGCGTGAGCCGAAGTCGCACTACGCCGTGCCGGGCCTGTATTTTTATGACGAAAACGCGGTTTCTATGGCAAAAACGCTCACGCCCTCGGCGCGCGGAGAGCTGGAGATCACGGCGCTGAACGAGCTGTACTTAAACGAAGGGCTGCTGCATGTCGAGCTGATGGAACGCGGCATTGCGTGGCTGGACACCGGCACGCCCGAGGGCATGCTCAACGCCGCGCAGTATGTCGAGGCCGTGCAGACCCGGCAGGGCCTTTATATTGCCTGCCCGGAGGAGATCGCGTGGCAGAAGGGCTTCATCTCGGACGCGCAGCTCACCGCGCTGGGCGAGGAGCTGAAAATGACCGAATACGGCCAATATCTCCTGCGCATTTTGCAAATGAACGAGGAAAAATAATGACAAAAACACTGGAACGCATCCTTATGACCGTGCAGAAGCCTGCGCGGTATGTGGGCGGAGAATACAACCAGATCGTCAAGCCGCGCAGCGAGGTCGAGCTGCGCGTGGCGTTCTGCTTCCCGGATACTTATGAGATCGGCATGTCGAATCTCGGAATGCGCATTTTGTACGCGGCGCTCAACCGCATGCCGGGGGTGTGGTGCGAACGCGTCTTTGCGCCGTGGGCAGACATGGAGGACGCGCTGCGCAGCCACGATCTGTCGCTTTACGCACTGGAAAGCGGCGATGCGCTGAACGAGTTTGACGTCATCGCTTTCACGGTCGGCTACGAGATGAGCTACACAAACATTCTCAACATGCTGCGCCTTGGAAAAGTCCCCATGCGGGCCGAGAATCGCACGGAGCTGAAGCATCTTGTCATCGCGGGCGGCGCGTGTGTGTTCAATCCCGAGCCGCTGGCTGATTTTGTCGATCTGTTTGTCATCGGTGAAGGCGAGGAGCTGGACTGCGAGGTGCTGGAGCTTTACCGCACGGCTAAGCGCGAAGGCTGGGATAAACAGCGCTTCCTGCGCGAGGCGGTGAAGATCGAGGGCGTGTATGTACCGTCCTTTTATGAGCACAGCTACAACCCTGACGGCACGCTGGCGGCCATTATGCCGCGCTGCGGTGCCCCCGCACATGTAACCAAGCGCATCATTCAGAGACTGGACGATGCGCTCTATCCCACGGACATGATTGTCCCAAATACCGAGATCGTCCACGACCGTGCAAATCTCGAGGTTATGCGCGGCTGTATCCGCGGCTGCCGCTTCTGCCAGGCGGGCTTCTGCTATCGCCCGGTGCGCCCGCGCTCACCGGAGGTTCTATATCAGCAGGCGGTGGAGCTGCTGGAAAGCTCCGGCAGCAGCGAGCTGACGCTCTCGAGCCTGTCCACCTCCGACTACCGCTGTCTGCCCGAGCTTGCCGACCGCCTGCTCGATTACTGCACGCCGCGCAAGATCAATCTGGCGCTTCCGTCGCTGCGCGCGGATAATTTTTCGCGCGAATTGATGCTCAAGCTCAGTCAGGTGCGCAAGAGCGGCCTGACCTTCGCGCCCGAGGCCGGAACACAGCGGCTGCGCGACGCGATCAACAAGAACGTCACCGAGGAGGAAATCCTCACCACCTGCGCCACGGCATTTGAGGGCGGATGGAACAACGTCAAGCTCTATTTCATGCTCGGTCTGCCGACGGAGACGGACGAGGACGTGCTGGGCATTGCCGAGCTGGTGTATAAAATTCTTAAAACGTGGCGTGAGCACGCGACGAACAAGAAGCGCGGCGTGCGGATTCATGTGGCCACGGCCTTCTTTGTGCCGAAGCCCTTCACGCCCTTTCAGTGGGAAAAGCAGATCACGCCGGAGGAGTACCTGCGCCGCCAACGGCTCCTGAAAGAGGCAATGCCCTCCAAAAGCGTGGAATATAACTGGCACGACGCGCCCTTGAGCCGCCTCGAGGCCGCGCTGGCACGCGGCGACCGCAGGATTGGAAGGGTGCTGGAGACCGCGGTAGAGGCCGGACAGCGTCTCGACGGCTGGGATGAATATTTTTCCTATGAGACGTGGCTGCACGCGTTTGCGGCATGCGGCATTGACCCAAATTTCTATACCACGCGTGGCTTTGGGGAACGGGAGCTTCTGCCGTGGGAGACGATCTCCGACGGCGTGAGCACGGCCTTCCTGCGCCGCGAGCGCGAAAAGGCCTATCGCTCGGAGACGACTGCCGACTGCCGTACCGCCTGCGCGGGCTGCGGCGCAAACCGGCTTTTGAAGGAGGGCAAGTGCGATGCATAGAGTGCTCTTTGAAAAGACCGGAACAGCAATCTGGATGTCGCACCTCGACCTGATGCGCCTGATGCAGCGGGCATTCCGGCGTGCAGGCGTGCTGCTGCACCATTCTCAGGGCTACACGCCGCATGCCTATGTTTCCATGCTGCTGCCCCTGAGCGTTGGCATGGAAAGTCACTGTGAGATCATGGAATTTGAGCTGGACACGCAGGAGCCGATCACCCCGGAGACGCTCAACCGCGTGCTGCCCGAGGGGGTGCGCGTCCTTGCGGTCTACGACAGCACGCGCAAGGGCAAGGAGCTTGTCTGGATGCGTGTGCGGCTCACGCTGGAGTATGACGCGGGCGTGCCGGAGCAGGCCGCGCAGAAGATCACGTCGCTGCTCTCCGGGCAGACGCTGATCGTGGAAAAACGCACCAAGCGCGGCATGGAGGAGACGGATGTGCGGCCGCTGCTGCACACCTGCGAGATCACGGAGAAAGAGAATGCGCTCGTACTCGAGGCCGTCGTCAGCGCACAGAATCCGCCGCTCAATCCCATGCTGCTTGCCGCAGCCGTGGAGCGGTATCTGCCGGACTGCAAGCCGGATTTTGCAAAGTGCTGCCGCCTGGAAATGCTCGACGCGGCCATGGCAGAGTTTCGATAATTATAAGCAACCGCAGAGCAATGATGCTCTGCGGTTGTTTTTTGGGATTCCAAGTCAGGTTCGGCCCGAAGCTGCCCTATTTGAATCCCTTAGGCTCTGCGGCGCGGCTTGACGCGCTTTTTTGGATGCGGCTTTTGATCGTATTTTTCCACCTGACGGTCAAAGATCAGCAGGAAGAAGCGCATGAGCGTGGGAGCGGTGAGCAGCAGCACGGCCATGACAAGACCTGACTGGTAATTGATACGCGGAATGTCAAAAAAACCCGGGATAAACAGCAGACAGAACACCATCGCGACAGACATGGAACAAAATACGATCCTGCGCAGCTTGGAAAACGGCTTGGAAACGTGGTACAGCGTGATGAGACCGACGGCGGCCAGAAGCCAGACCGCGATGGTATTCAGATGCGTGTCCGGCAGATTGAAGGTGGATGTCAGCATGCCTGCGAGAATGACCAGAATGATGTTCGTCAGACCGCCCGGCATGGCGCGGCGAATGACATTGCGCATGAATTTACCCTCGACACGTGCGTAATTCGGCTCAAGCGCAAGGAAGAAAGACGGCACGCCGATGGTCAGGCTGCTGATGAGCGAGAGCTGAATGGCCTGCAGCGGATAGGGCATATTTACGAACATCAGGAGAACAGTCAAAACGAAAGAGAAGATGTTCTTCACAAGGAACAGTGCAGCGGCGCGCTGGATGTTGTTGATGACGCGGCGGCCCTCCGCGACGATGCGCGGCATGGCGCCGAACTGCGAGTTCAGCAGCACGATCTGCGCAACCTGCGAGGCGGCCTGGCTGCCCGAGGCCATCGCGATGCCGCAGTCGGCGTCCTTAAGGGCAAGCACGTCGTTCACGCCGTCGCCTGTCATGGCCACCGTATGCCCCTGCGCCTTGAACGCCCGCACGAGCATGCGCTTCTGTTCCGGCGTCACGCGGCCAAAGACCGTGTATTTGCGCACGGCCTCGGCAAAGTCACGCTCGGTGCGAAGGCAGGTCGCGTCGATGTAGCGGTCGGCGTTTTCGATGCCCGCGCGTGTAGCGATTTCGGAGACGGTGATGGGGTTATCGCCGGAGATCACACGGATGGAAACGCCTTGCTCGGCGAAGTAGCGGAAGGTGCTCTGCGCATCCGGGCGCAGCAGGTTTGAAAGGTAGATCAGCGCGATGGGGGTGACGAGCGCACTGTCCAGCGGGCCGTCGAACGTCGTTTCATAGGATGCCAGAAGCAGCACGCGGCAGCCGCGTGCCGACCACGGCTCCGTATTGTCGCGGATGGAGTCATAGCGGTTGCCCATAACGAACTCCGGTGCGCCGATGACATAGCGGCCGTGCTCCCCAAAGTCCGCCGCCGACCATTTGGTCGAGGAAGAGAAAGGAATGCGCTTGACTGCGTGCCAGCTCGACTGTTCGCCGAATTGCAGCGCCATGGCCTTGGCCGTTTCGTTGTCCGGCTCCTCGCCGTAGTAGAAGGCTGCAAGGATTTTTTCAATATCCTCATAGCTGAAGCGCTCGGAGGCGAGCGGGAAAATGTCCGTGACCTCCATGGAGGGCTCCGTGATGGTGCCGGTCTTGTCTACACAGAGAACATCGACGTGCGCCAGCGTCTCAATGCAGTTCATATCCTGCACAAGCACACGGCTGCGCGAAAGCTTCAGACAGCTTGCCGCAATGGCGACGCTGGTCAGCAGATACAGACCCTCGGGGATCATGCCGATGAGGGCGGCGACCGTGGATTCTACGGATTCGCGCAGAGGAAGCCCCTGAAATGCGGAAAGATAGTGCCGCAAAAAAAGCATGATGCCCAAGGGAATGAGCGCGATACCGACGACGGTAATGAGCCGCGTCAGGGACTTCATCATCTCCGACTGCGTCGAGCGCACGTCACGGCGTGCCTCGGCCGCAAGTCTGGCGGCGTAGCTCTCCGCGCCGACGTGTGTGAGCTGGGCGCGGCAGCGGCCGGAAATGACGAAGCTGCCGGATTTCAGCTCATCGCCGGGATTTTTAATGATGGCGTCGGCCTCACCGGTCAGCAGGGACTCGTTGACCTGCATCTGCCCGTCGCGCACGACGGCATCGGCACAAATCTGGTCGCCTGCCGAAAATTCCACGATGTCGTCGCGGACGAGCTGATCCGTCCGTAGGTTCACGCGCTGACCGGAACGGATGGCCTTCTGCTGACCGGCGGCGACCAGCGTCAGCTTATCGACGGCGCGCTTGGCGCGCGTCTCCTGAAAAATGCCGACGACGGTGTTGGCCACGGCGACGACCAGAAACATCAGATTTTTGAATGAACCGACCGCCACGAGCGCTGCCGCGAGCACCAGAAAAATGAGATTGAAGAAGGTAAAAACGTTCTCCCTGACAATCTGACGCTCGGATTTGGTGTTCGTGGGCGGCTGCTTGTTACTCAGACCGTTGGTCAAACGCAGCTTGACATCCTGCGGAGAAAGTCCCTCCTGCACGTCGGCATTCAGAACGGGAATAGGACGGTAGGCGCGGTGGGGAGTGTGCTTTTCTTTCGGCTTCATGGTGTGCCCCCTGTCTGCCTTGTAAATTCCTTTGAATTATAGCACAGTTTCGGCGGAAATAACAGAGATGTGACAAAAAATTCACACTTTATGGGAGAGAAAAAATTGAAATTTGGGCTTGATTTCGGGGAAAACTTATGGTATCATAAGCAAGTCTGCAAACGGGTGGTCCTCTGCGCGGCGCGGTCAACGCCGGTACGAACGCCTAATAAACAAGGAGGACAAAACTATGGATCTGATGAAGGCTCTGACCAGCCAGTACATGAAGGAAGAACTGCCGCAGATGAATGTCGGCGACACCGTTCGCGTTCATGTAAAAATCAAGGAAGGCGCTCGCGAGAGAGTGCAGGTTTTTGAAGGCACCATCATTGCCCGCAAGCACGGCGGCATTGAGGAGTCCATCACCGTCCGCCGTCTGAGCTACGGCGTCGGCTGCGAGAAGGTGTTTCCGGTTCATTCTCCGAACATCGTGAAGGTTGAGACTGTCCGCCGCGGCAAGGTTCGCCGTGCAAAGCTCTACTATCTGCGCAACCGCCTTGGCAAGGCTGCAAAGGTCAAGGAGAGAGTCTAAACTCCGCAATAAAGTCCTCGGCTCATGCCGAGGACTTTATTTTTAAATTTGTGGAAATTGCCCATGCGCAAAATCGCCCGAAATGTGGTATAATCAGTACAGAATACGGTGAGAGGAGCGATTTGCGTGGTTCAGTGCGGAGAAATGGTTCTATACGGCACGGATGTGTGCAGGGTTGAGGGCAGAGAACGTCTCAAGGTCGGCGCAGTGCGCGAGGACTACTACATTCTAAAGCCGGTCTACCGTCCGAGCGCAACGATTTATGTTCCTGCGGGCAACGAGCAGCTCGTCGCGCGGATGCGCCGTGTGCTCTCCATACAGGAGATCGAAAGCATCCTCGGTGATGTTGCACAGGACGAGGTCGCGTGGGTGGATGACCCGAACGAACGCCGTGAAGCCTACGGCAAAATTCTAACCGGCGGCGACCGCTGCGTCCTGATGCGCATGATCCGCACGCTTTATCAGCGCCGTCAGCAGCTCCGCACCATGGGGAAACAGCTCAGAACCGGCGACGACCAGATCCTGCGCGACGCCGAGCGCCTGCTGCATGACGAATTTGCCTTTGTTCTGCAAATCCCGCAGACCGACGTGCCGGATTATATTCGGGGGCACATCGGCACGGAAGCCTGAACGATACATATTTAAATTGTAGTATAGGAATGATTTTATGACGCACGAGCAAATGATAGAGATGGCAGAAGCGATGGGCTTTTCTGCTGCTGCGGTAGTCGAGACGCAGAACATTCCCTTTGATGCGTCGTTTCGCCCGCTGTGCGAAGAAAATCTCTGCGGCAAGTACGGCGTGAACTATGCCTGCCCGCCGGATTGCGGCACGCCGGAGGAAATGGAACAGAAGCTCAAGCATCACAGGCATGCGCTGGTTTTGCAGACCATTTGGCAGGTGGACGACTATTCCGATGCGAAGCAGACGGCTCCGGCCAAGGCCGAACACAACGCCATGAGCCAGCGGCTGATGCGCGCGTTGCGTGAGCAGGGCTGCGCGGGCTTTATGGTCGGCTCGGGCGGCTGCTCTCTGTGCAAGCCCTGCGCCATTGTGCGCGGCGAACCGTGCATTTTTCCGGATCTATGCTATTCGTGCATGTCGGCCTACTGCATTTTTGTGCGCAAGCTCTGCGAGGGCTGCGGAATCGAGTACGACGGCGGTCCGGGCTTGCTGACGCTCTACGGCATGTATGTGTTTGATTAAAACAGACGGCTGAGTAAAACTCGGCCGTCTGTTTTATTGCACTGTATCTGTCCGAATGTGCTCGATGTCCGCTGGAAAGTGAAAGTGTTTATTCGTTGCGCTCGGGACGATTCGTCAGCCCAAGCAGATAATCTACAGAAACGTGGTAAAACTCCGAAAGCCGGATAAGAATCTCGGTAGGTATGTCACGTTGACCTAATTCGTAATTGCTATAGACCTGCTGTGAGCAGTTGAGAAATTCAGCCAGCTCTTTTTGCTTTAGATCGTGATCTTCACGCAAGTCGCGGACGCGGTGGTAAACCATATGATACTCTCCTAAATGATGATTATAAAATCATAACAAACCGCAATTTGCAGTATTGACATTTACCGCAAATTGCGGTAATATATTATAAAAAAGAGAAAAGGGGAAAATGGTAGATGACAAACGAATTCATGCAGTACCTTCGCAACATTGTAGCGCTGGAACGAAAGGTCTACGAGGAAGACGAACTCTTGGGAAGAATCGACACGGAGATCAACACTGCTCTGCCTGCGCCGCCGAATCATTACAATGTTCGCTTTCGTTGCCCCAAAGTACCATTCATTATTGTTCTCGTAGCGAGCTTGCTTATTGCAGCTATTTCTGCTTTGAATGGGAGAAATGCGGCATATTTGCTTCTTTGTCCGCTTTTTGCACTTATCTATCTGGCGGTATGTACTTTTGTGCTGGTCATTCGAAAAGGCAATTGCAGCAGAGCCAATGCGAACCTTGACCGGATGCATCGGAACGTATGTATAGAGCACGAAAACAAAAAGCTCGGCCTGATTGAAATGTACCGCATTGTTGCGACCGAGAAAAGCAACACCCAGCAGGTTTTGACGCAGTATTATGGAAAGAACCTGATTTATCCGAAGTACAGGACGCTTGAGGCGATTTGCACCATCTACGAATATCTGGAATCCGGCATTTGTACGGAGTTGACCGGCTATGAGGGTGCGTATAATATGCTGGAAGCGGAGGCACGCGCAAATCGGATATGTCTGCGTCTTGACAATATTCAGGAAAGCTTGAATCGAATTGAGCAGAATCAACGGCTTCTTTATCAGGCAGTGAAAGAGGGCTTTGAGCAAACAAGCTCTCTCCTTGAAAGAACGCTGACCTCTGTGAAGGGCCTCCAGAAAAGTGTTGACGCGCAAGGAAATTACATCATGATACAGGGAGAGCAGCAACGTCAGTATCTCAGCTTTATTGCGGAGAACAGCGCGATCGCGGTCTATTGCCGCGAGAATTACGCGAACGAGCAGAGAATGGCACGCTGGCTGATGGACACAAGGGGCTTGAGGTAAGAATACATCCTATCCGGCGGGGTTCCCGCCGGATTTTTTGCGGAAAAGGGGAAGAAAATCGATTCTCCATCTTCCACAAATTTTTCTATAAATTTTTATGAAAAATACCAAAAAAGTTCTTGACATTCACGGCTGAGTGTATTACAATAATCAGCGTGCGTTGGGGACAACCATGCGCACAAACTGCGATGATGCAGGAGATTGCGCCGTAAGGCGGTAACTTCTGCGGAGTATGTCCGGTCATCGGGCGGCTGAGACGATCAGGGTATGTGGCGTATATCGCCGCTGCCGTGAAGATCGGCCGGCAAACGTCGGCCTTTTTTCATGGATAGGGAGTGATACGCACGGTTAAGCGTACAACGATCTCTCGACCGTACCCAGCAGACAAAAGAAACACTGAGTACGTTTTCAAGGAGGAAACAACAATGGCAAACGCAATGATCCGTATCCGCCTCAAGGCTTACGATCATCAGCTCATCGACTCGACTGCCGAGAAGATCGTCGAGACCGCAAAGCGCAACGGCGCGACCGTCTCCGGCCCCATCCCGCTTCCTACGAAGAAGGAAGTCGTCACCATCCTTCGCGCTGTTCACAAGTATAAGGACTCCCGTGAGCAGTTCGAGCGCAGAACCCACAAGAGACTGATCGATATCCTCAACCCGAACGCAAAGTGCGTGGAAGCCCTCCAGGGCCTCGACCTCCCCGCCGGTGTTGAGATTGAGATAAAGCTGTAATCACTATTTAATATAGTATCGCAGCAAACCCCGACCGTCTGCCGAGACGGTCCCGGGTCATGTTGGTAAACCAATGACTGCCCAATG
>CAKUMO010000006.1 GCA_934667815.1 uncultured Oscillospiraceae bacterium | reverse complement strand
TTGAGCTGCCGCTGCCATGCCCCTTGGCTGGGCGCCCACTTGAAGCCCTCGCTTTTGAGCGCCTGCCGGGTGTCGGCGTCCGGCTTTTCCTCAAAAATGAGCTGCAAGCGATTCTCCGCCTCGTTGACCTTGGCCTCACCGCCGGGGAATGTCCAGCCAACAAACTCCGCCTTGTGGCTCAGTTCCTCAATGCGCTGGCGCACACGGCGGATGTTGGCGTTATTGTTGGTGAGCAGATAGGACGGAAACGGAACGGGGTCTTTGCGCCAGTCTTGGGACATGGATGCCTTTACCTTTTCCACCTGCTCCGCCGTCAGCTCAGGGCAGCCCTCCAGCGTCTTGTGCTTGCGGTAGTAGGCATTGACCGCCTTCATCATGGTCTGCTGGGACTCCATTTCCGCCAGCTTTTTCGTGAGCTTTTCCACGGCAAGGTCATCGTCGGCGCTGATACCGCCCCGGCCTGTGGAGCGGATCTTGTCCAGCAGCTTTTCAATTTCGGCGTACTCGCCGTAGTTGCGATCCCGGGCGGCGTTCTGCTTGGCCTTTTTCGCCACAGGGAAGTTGCTGCCCCCGGTGATCAGAATGGACGGAACACGGGCGTCAATGGCGTTACGCTCATTGAGGTTTTCCGCCAGCCTGCGGGCGTAGCGGTCAACAAGGGCGTCGATCTTATGGTCTCCTTTTGTCAAGTTGTTGCGTGGTAACTCAACTTTAACTCATGAGGCCCTATTCCTCATACCTTTTTTTCGTTTGTCCAAGATGTATTATAGTTCTACAACAACGCATCGGCCCGCCGAAACAGGCGGCTTGACCTTTCCGACAGTTTTTGCTATAATAAAAGTATTAAATCTTTGAGGTGATGCGCTTTGTTTCGTCGTTTTTGGCGAAAACTGATTCCGACGCATGCGATTTTTCCGCTTGTGATGTCCGGCGTTTTGAATATGCTCGCGTTCTATGGGCCGAAGCTGGCACAGGTGTTCACCGGCTCCGCGCGGATGCACGATCTGACCACTGCGCTGGACGAGGCGATTCCGTTCTCGCCCGTCTGGGTAATTCCTTATATTCTGACCTTCGCCCTGTGGACTTACCAGTACATCATGGTCACGCACGATTCCGAGGAAATGGCCAACCGCCTGATCGCAGCCGACACGCTCGGCAAGCTCGTGAGTATGCTGTTCTTCATTTTTTATCCGACGACGAACGTCCGTCCGGAGGTCACGGGCAGCGGTCTTGCGCCGTTCCTGATGCGCATGATCTACACGCTCGACACGCCGACGAATCTGCTGCCGTCTCTGCACTGCTTTATCGCATGGCTCGGCACGCGGCTGCTCTGGGGCTGTAAACATTTGCCGCGGCGCGGCCTGCGCTGCGGTCTGTGCACAGTCGGCTCGGTGCTGGTATTCTTGTCCACGCTTTTTACCAAGCAGCATGTGATTTACGATGTCATCGCGGGTGTCGCGCTGGCAGAGCTGTGCTATGCCGCTGCCCGCTGGACAAAGCTGCCGCAGCTCTTTGGGCGCGCAAACCGCCGTTTCCAGAAAACTAAGCTGGCAGCTATCTTATAAAAGCGAAGGCATTTGATGCAGAGGAAGCAGCTTTTGACAAACGCAAACATGAAGATTCCCCCGCAGACGTTGTCTGCGGGGGAAACTGCTTTATCCCACACTACTCCGCGCTTTCGACCATTGGCGGAACAAAGTTCTCAATGGCCTCGCGCATTTTCGGGTGATGAATGACAAAATGGATTGCCGGAGACTTGCCCTTGGAAATCATGACCCACTGTCCCTCATGCATGAGTATCTGCAGATTGCAGAAGGTCTGTCCGGTCGTCTGCTCGAAGCGATAGCCCGCATGCCGCGCGGCAAAGCACTCTGTCTGCTCGAGATGCGCAAGATAATCCTCATAGGTATAGCGCAGATCGGCCTCCGAAAACAGCCCTGCAAGGTCAAGCGTCATTGTCTGCGCAGCAAATTCCTCCGCACTCAGGCAGGGCAACTCGTCAAAGATCGAACCGTTTTTCATAATCTCCTGTGCAAGCCGGCGTTGCTTCGCAGCATAATCCAGAATTTGCTGGCGCTCACGATCCGGCACACTGCGCGCGCGTAAAAACGCATTGAGATACGCTTCGTCCATCGTGTAAGCCGGCGGCACGGAACGGATCGAGCGGCGCCGCCCCGGCGTGTGCGCATCGGCAAGCAGAAAGGCGTTGAGCGATTTCGCGTGCTCTGCACGGTAGATCTGCATGAGCGGTGTCGCGTTTTCCAGCAGCGCCTGCGCACGTCTGGAATAATAGGCGACCTCCTCCTTGTTTTTCGTCATATAATAGCGACCTTCCTCGTGGTGGCCGCTGATGGCCTCGCCTGCCAACGCGGCGCTGCCGGAGGTCTTAAGCAGATGCAAAAACGCGCCGTTCTGCACGCCCTTGAGATAGTATGGCGTGATCTGGCCGGTCATGTACATGGGAATATAGCTCTCGAGGCCGAGCATCATCTCGGAAAACGGACGATCTACATTGTGAATCATGTTCAGATGCAGGCCCTTCTTGAGCATCATTGCCATGCCGAACATCCACTTTTTGGAAAACTCGGCATCCTTTGACATTTCCTGCATCGGCATATCGCTGTACATGATGACGGGCGACATCGAGCGCGACAGCACCGTCGCTTTGAGGAAATCCAGCTCACTGTCCTTCATCTGCTTCAGCCCGAAATAGCTTTTCGACGTTGGGAGCTGAAAGGGCACCGTCGGCAGCTTCATCTCATCAAAGCGGATGGCCTTGATGTACTCGTTGAGGTCAAACTCATTGAGTTTGGCCAAAAAGCCGGGAATGCTGTCATCCCGCCGTGCCTCGCCCTCGGTCAGCCAGCTTCGAATGCGCTCGAAGCGCACCGCGCCGTCGCGCAGCTCCTCGACCGGGCAGCCGAACAACTGCGCGAGAATTTCAAGCTCGCTCTCGGAATCCAGCTCACGCGTCACATAGGCCGCGATGCCGGAGGCGAATTTTTCCGGCTCGGCGGGCTGGCGTGTGCCGTTGCGGATGCGGAAGATCGTCGATGTGTCATAGTTTATCTGACGGCACAGGCGCGAAAGGTTGATATTCAGAATCGACACGAGCGTGTTGAAATTGCGGCGCAGCAGACTGCGATCCGTTCCTGCCACATCCTGACAGCGCAGGAAGCTCTCGAGCACGGACTCGCGCGTCAACTCAGGCTTACCGCAGCGCTCCGCCGCCTGCGCAATGGCCGCGCTGAGCTTTTCCAGCGCGTCGCTGCCGCGTTCCGGCACGCGCTCACCCGCGCGGTAGCGGCTGAGCGTCGCAGCAGACAGGCCGGAGCTTTGCGACAGCGCCTTGGCCGTGCAGTCCAGCCGGTTCAGATATTCATTGAGCTGTTCGTGAAATTTCATACATTCTCCTTCATCTATAAGAAGCACCGCCTGTATTCACGGGCGGTGCTTTTTGGGGTCATCCGACGCGGATGATGCAGGTATAGCTCTTGCCGTTATAGGAGACGGTGATCTCGGTCGTGCCCTTCGCCTTGCCGCGCACGGTCACGCCGGAGAGTGAGCAGATCTCCGAATTCTTGATGGAATAGGTCGCATCGTTGATGCGGTTGCCGCTGCCGTCGATCAGGCGCAGATTGAATTCCTCGCCGACGGAGATGGTCACGTCCGTGTGCGTCAGGTGCGTACCGGAATCGCTGCCGCCCTCGACCGTCGAGGAGAAGTTGCAGCGCACAATGACCGTGGCCATACTGCCGCCGCAGTCGGCGGTGATTGTCGCGGTGCCCGCACTGACTGCGGTAACCTTGCCGTCGGCATCGACCGTTGCAACCTTTTCGTCAGAGCTTTTCCATGTAACGGCGCGTCCGTCCGGCAGATTGGTGACCTTGAGGCTCACAGTCTCCTTGGGGAGCGTCAGAGTGACGTCCTCGTGATTGAGCTTGGGCGTGAAATCCTCGGCTGTCGGCTCGGTCGGCTCGGAGGCCTGCGAGGAATCGCCGGACTCGGATGCCGCGCCGCCGAAGTCACAGGTAATATGGCACATACGCTTGAGGGTGCCGCAACCGACCTGAATGGTCGCCGCGCCCTCGCTCAAGGCAGAAACCTCGATGGTGATGGAGGTCTGCTCGCCGTGTGTTTCGGTTTTCTGGCTGTCGGTGGAAACGGCGATGACCTTGTCATCGCTGGAGGTAAAGGAGACCGTCTCCTCGCAGCCGGCGTTGATGATAACACGCAGCTTCTGAATCTGACCCTTCTGCGTGAAATCGATATTTTCGGGCTGGATTTCGAGGAAGGTGCAGGTTTTGCTTCTGTCCTCGTCGCTCGGCGTGGTCGCACGCAGATCGGCATTCAGCAGACCGCCGAGTCCCGGCCACCAGCCCAGCATATCACCGATAAAGTAGAACACGACCAGCACGGTCATCGCAAAGAACACCGCCGAGGCCACGGCGAGCTTTCGCGGAATGCGCTTGGGATCCTCCGGCTCGCTGCTCTGCACGGGCGCACGGTGCTCTCCCCGCGCCCTCTGGCGGCGCTCGGCCTCGGTCATGCGGCGGCGCTGATTGCTGCGCTGACGGCTTCGCGCCTCGTCGCTCGGTGCGTTTCCGCAAAGCGGGCAAACGGATTTGTCTGCGTTATAGATTGTTCCGCAGTAATCACATACGATTTTATTTTCCATGGCAATGCGCATACGCTTGCGTATGCTTTTGCTCCTTTCTGGCAATTTCAGGTCGGAGAAGGTCTCTGATTTCCATCTATCATAACAGAAAATTGGCTTCCTCGCAACTGCTATTCGCCATTTTTCACCAATTTATTGCAACACCCAGCGTTTTGAGGTCGCCAAGCGCCTGCTCCAGCGACGAAAACCGGATTGCCTGCATTCCCACGCGGCGCGCACCGTCCACATTCGGCTGCATATCGTCCAGAAATACGCATTCCTCCGCTTTCAGGCCGTAGGTTTGCAGCAGGAGGTTATAAATTGCCGCATCCGGCTTGAGTAGGTGCACGCGGTAGGAGAAAATGCCGCCGTCCACCTCCGGCAGGAAGGTCAGTGCGTCTGCACAGTCTCCGATGGCCTGTTCCGACCAGTTTGAGAGGAAAAATACGCGGTAACCCGCCGCCTTCAGCTTGCGGATAAGCGGGATGGCATAGTCAAAGGGCCGCAGCAGATCGTGCAGATCGTCGAAGGCCAGATGCAGTTCGCGTGCGATCTCCGGATCGTTGCGCACAAAGCCCTCGATGACCTCCTGCGTCGTCAGCACGCCGCGGTCATATTCGCCCCACGCGGGCGAAAGCGTCGATGCGCGCGCGATGCGGTCGATCATTTTGGGCGAAAAGCCCTTGTCCTGCAAATAATCATGCCAGCGGTAATCCGCCAGAACGTTGCCGATGTCAAAGACGATGTTGCGAATCTCCATGGAGCAGCCTCCGTTTTCTATATATAGGATAGTATAACATAATTCCATGGAAAAATCAATTCGTCCGGCTTCGCGCCGATTAAAAAGGTTTTCTGCAATTCAGACAAAAATCTAGTTGCTTTTTTCGTAAATTTATCCTATTATATAATTGCAAGAATTTGATTGATTCTAAGGAGGCGTGTTCGATGTCCGAGCTGAAAATGGTCTCTCCGCTGCTGGATCGCATGACGGTTCTCGAGGAGATTCCCGGGCGCGACGGCTGCTGCTGCTACTCCCTGCGACAAGAGGACTCCGGCGAAAAATTCATCGTCAAGCACCTTTCCATCCCCGCCAACGAAAGGCAGACCTATGCGCTGCTGCTTTCCGGTGCGTATCCGGATCAGGCCGCCGTACATACCTATTACGGTTCCGTGGCCGAGTCCATCCGCGCGGAGGTCGCTGCTGGGCAGAAGCTCGCGGAATCGGGCTATTTCCTCGGCGCCAAGGGCTGTCAGGTCGAGGCGAAGGAGTCCGGCGTCGGCTACGATGTTTACATTCTCTATCCGCGTCAGATTCCTCTGAGCACCGTAATGGCCGAGAGCGCCATGACCAATCTGCGCGCCGTGAACCTCGGGCTTGACCTGTGCGACGCGCTGACCGCCTGCCGCAATGCAGGCTACCTGTTCTCCAACCTGAAACCGGAAAACGTCTTTTTGACTCAGACCGGTCGCTTCCAGCTTGGAGATCTCGGTCTGACGGCACTGGAAGATCTGAAATACGCCACCGTTCCCGAGGAATACCTCGGCGCTTACTCCGCGCCGGAGCTGTCGGACATCATGGCTGCACCCAACCCCACAATCGACCTCTATTCCCTCGGTATGCTGCTCTACCGTATTTACAACGGCAACCACGGACCCTTCGAGGACGAGCATACCGAGCCGGGCATGGCAGACAAGCTGCGGCTGACCGGCAAGGCCATGCCCACACCGCTGTATGCAGACTATGAGCTTGCGTCCATCATTCTCAAGGCCTGCGCACCTGCGCAGGAAAACCGCTTCCAGTCTCCGGAGGAGCTGAAGCAGGCGCTCATGTACTACATGCAGCGCAACGAGCTTTCCGACACGCTCATCGTCCCGCCCATTGTGACGGCTCCCCTGCCCAAGATCACAGACGCTGCCGAGGAGGAAGCGGACGCGCCCGCACACTTCAATGTCGAGCAGGACGAGACCTTCCGCAAGAGCTTTGCGCCCGACCTTTCCGGTGCAGGCACGGAGGCAGACATTGAAGAACCGGCGCAGACGGTCAAGCCCGCAGAACCCGACAAGCCTGCCGAACCGATTGCAGGAGCGGCCAAGCCCGCAGAGCCGGTCGAGGAAACGGACAAGCCTTCCGAGCCGCAGGAACCTGCCGCGGAGGAACAGGATCCCAATCAGATCGATCTGGACTCCTTCCTCGCCTCGATCTCCGAGGTTGTAGGCGATCCGGCCGAGGCTGACGGCGAAATGCCCGAGCCGTCGGACGAGGAGGCTGACGTTCCCGAAGCCTATGTCGATACCGACGCTGACGCCGAGGAGGAGGCCGAACCGGAGGAACCGGTCAAGCGCAAGATGCCCTTTGCGGCTTCGCTGTGCATTGTTCTGGGCGTCGTGCTGCTGTTCGGCGCAGCGCTGTACTTCCTCGTTTCGTGGTACTTTGTCCGCGTGACCTCGCTGCGCGTGGTCAGCTCCACGACCGAGCAGTTCGTGCTCGAGGTCGAGAGTAAGGACGATCCCTCGCACTATCTTGTCTCCTGCACGGATGTCCACGGTGTGGCCTACTCCGGCCAGCGCGAGGGCAACCTCTACACCTTCACCGGCCTTGAGGAAAACACCATCTACACCGTCTCCCTCCGCGCCGCAGGACGGCATCGTCTGTCCGGCGCGAGCGTGAGCGAGCTGAACGTCACAACGCCGGAATCCACGGAAATTACTGAATTTTCCGCCTTCCTGGGCGACGAGGACGGTGCGGTCGTGCTGAATCTGGCCTATGTCGGCCCCGCTCCCGTGCAGTGGCTGCTGTCCTACAAGGATTCCTCCGGCACCGAAAATTCCACCTCCTTCTCCGGCACAACCGCAACACTCAGCGGTCTGAAGCTGAACCAGAAATACACCTTCACGCTGGAAAGCACCGATAACATCTATCTCTCCGGCAACACCGCCGTGCAGCTCGACGTGCTTCCGCTCGTCAAGATCAGCAGCTATGGCTTCTCCGAGCTGGCACAAGACGCCCTGACCTTCACTTGGACGCCCGAAGATCACACTCCTGCCGCATGGCAGGTCACCTGTGAGGCCGCAGACTTCACAACCGTCTCCGAGACCGTTACGGAGCCGAGCTTCCATGTGAGCATTCCCGATCTTTCCCGCGAATACACGATTACCGTCAACGCCCCCGGCATGAGCACCCCGCTGGTCTACACGCTGCCCGCCGACCCCGTCGTCGCCGCAAACCTGACCGCGACCGCTTCGGACGACGGCACTGCCGTGGTATCCTGGGACACCGTTGCGGGAGAGCCGGCAGGCGGCTGGTATGTCTCCTACGTCGCGACCACCAGCAAGCACGACCCGGCCATCGTTGAGGCAAGCGGCACGTCTGTCGCGCTGTCGAACCTAATCCCCGAGGCGACTTACCGCATCACGCTCCAGCCTGCCGACGGCTCCACGGTCTACGGCACTTCCGAGACGACCATGTCCACACCCGAGACCGGCACCATGGATTCCTACGGTGTCAGCCCCGGTAACACCTACATCTCCCTCTGGGACAAGCCCGCCGGGGATAGCTGGAACTATCTGTCGCTCGCGGTCAACAAGTCTACCTTCTCTGCCGACGATGAAATTGCCGTTTGTCTGCAGGCCTCGAGCCGCAGGAATTCCTCCGACACCGTCCAGATTCTCTATGTCATCCGCGATGCCGACGGCAATCCCGTCAGCGACGCCTCCGACAGCCGAAGCTGGAACGATATGTGGTATCAGCTCCGCCACACCAGCGCCGTACCGAATCCCGGCGAATCGGGCGAGTACACGTTGGAAGTTTATGTAAACCACGAGCTGTTAAAGAAGATCGGCTTCACGATCTCCTGATTCCGTAAAAATTCTACCTTCCGGACGAACCCCCGATCGTAGATTTTTAGAAAAAAATATAGGCGAACCAACGCCGTAAGCAAGGAGGAAAACAATGGAAAACTGGTTTGTAGTGGTCATGGGTATTTGTACGGTCTTTGTCGTGCTGGTTCTCATCATCGCTCTGTGCTGGCTGCTCGGCCTTATCTGCCGCGGTCTTGGTAAAAAAGAGACTGCCGAAGCGCCGAAGGCCGCACCCGCGCTGGACGACACCTCCATCCCCAACCGCCCGCAGTTCGTCGCAGCCGTTTCCGCCGCCATCGCGGAAGCCAGCGGCACCGACGCAACCGCTCTGCGCATCGTCTCTATCAAAAAACTTTAATACATTTTCAGAAAGGTGAAAAAATCATGAAAAAATACCGCGTGAACGTCAATGGCTCTCTGTATGAGATCGAAGTCGAGGAAATGGACGCTTCTGCCGTTTCCGCCGCTCCCGCAGCCCCCGCTGCCCCCAAGGCTCCCGTCGCCGCCGCTCCCGCTGCCGGCGCACAGGTCAAGGCTCCGATGCCCGGCAACATTCTGGACGTGAAGGTTCAGGCCGGTCAGGTGGTCAAGAAGGGAGACGTTCTCGTCATTCTCGAAGCCATGAAGATGGAAAACGAGATTCAGGCTCCCTGCGACGGCAAGATCACCGGCATGAACGTCCGCAAGGGCGACACCGTCGAGACGCAGGCTCTCATCTGCACCATCGCGTAATCTCGCGTTAGGGAGAATTGCCATGTTCAAGAAAAATAAGAATCTGCATCGGGCGCTGGTTGCACTGATCGTGCTGGGCTGCCTCGTGTGCACGAGCTTTGTCCTCTGGGCAGGCGCCGAGGAAGCACCGGCGGATACCGCTCCCGCCGTTGTGACCTCCGCCGAAGATAAGGGCGCGCAGTCCAACGGCGAAGCTCTGCAAAACTTCCTCGACCAGACCGGCATCATGCAGCTCATCCGCAAGGCTGACTGGCGCTCCGTCATTATGGTCGTCATTTCCTTTGTTCTGATGTATCTTGCCATTGCCAAGGGCTTCGAGCCGCTGCTGCTCCTGCCCATCGCTTTCGGCATTCTGCTGACCAACCTGCCCGGCGCAGGCATGTTCCACTCCGAAATTTTCGAGGGCGGCCATGTCCACTGGGATCTGATCCGTGACGGCGTGACGGTCGACGGCACAAACGAAGCTGCCGGTTTGATCGACATTCTCTATCTCGGCGTCAAGCTGGGCATCTATCCCTGCCTGATCTTCATCGGCGTCGGCGCCATGACCGACTTCGGCCCGCTGATCGCCAACCCCAAGAGCCTGCTGCTCGGCGCTGCCGCCCAGCTCGGCATCTTCATCGCCTTCCTCGGTGCCATGGCGCTCAAGCTCGGCGGCCCCATCCTTGAGGACATGCAGCGTCTTGCCGCTTCCATCGGCATCATCGGCGGCGCAGACGGCCCGACGGCCATCTACGTCACCTCCCGTCTCGCTCCCGGTTACCTCGGGCCGATCGCCATTGCCGCTTACTCCTACATGGCGCTCGTTCCGGTCATCCAGCCGCCCATCATGCGCGCCCTGACCACCAAGAAGGAACGCCTTATCCGCATGGATGCGCTGCGCACCGTTTCCAAGAAGGAAAAGATCATCTTCCCGATCGCCGTTACCGCGTTCGTCGCTCTGCTCGTCCCGTCTGCAACCTCCCTGGTCGGCTGCCTGATGCTCGGCAACCTGTTCCGTGAGTGCGGCGTTGTGGATCGCCTGTCCGATACCGCGCAGAACGCTCTGATGAACATCGTCGTTATCTTCCTCGGCATCTCCGTCGGCGCAACTGCAAAGGCCGAGTCCTTCCTTGCGCCGACCACCCTCGGCATTCTTGCACTCGGCGTTATTGCATTCATGGGCGGCACGGCCGGCGGCGTCCTGCTTGCCAAGTTCATGAACCTGTTCCTGCCGGAAGGCAAGAAGATCAACCCGCTCATCGGCTCCGCCGGTGTCTCTGCCGTTCCGATGGCCGCGCGCGTTTCCCAGAAGGAAGGCCAGCGCGCCGATCCGGGCAACTTCCTGCTCATGCACGCCATGGGCCCGAACGTCGCCGGTGTGATCGGTTCCGCTGTCGCTGCCGGCGTGTTCATCGCGCTGTTCGGCTGATAAGGAGGTACGTTCACTATGGAAAAGAAACCTTTGATGATCACCGAGACCATCCTCCGCGACGCGCACCAGTCGCAGGCCGCGACCCGTATGCGCATCGAGGATATGCTCCCTGCCTGTGAGCTGCTGGATAACATGGGCTACTGGTCCCTGGAATGCTGGGGCGGCGCAACGTTCGACGTCTGCATGCGCTTCCTCAACGAGGATCCGTGGGAGCGCCTGCGCACGCTCAAAGCGCACATGCCCAAGACCAAGCTCCAGATGCTGTTCCGTGGCCAGAACATTCTTGGCTACAAGCACTATGCCGATGATGTCGTCGAGGAATTCTGCAAGAAGTCCATTGAAAACGGCATCGACGTCGTGCGTGTCTTTGACGCTCTGAACGACATCCGCAACCTGCGCAAGGCTGTGGAAAGCGTCAAGAAGTACGGTGGCTGGGCGGAGGTCGCGCTGAGCTTCACCGTCAGCCCCGTGCATAACGACGAGTACTTTGTCAACATCGCCAAGGAGCTTGAGAAGATGGGCGCCGATTCCATCTGCATCAAGGATATGGCGAACCTGCTGCTGCCGTATCATGCCTATGATCTGGTGCGCAAGCTGAAGGACAACGTCTCCATCCCCATCCATCTGCACACCCACAACACCGCCGGCACCGGCGACATGGTCAACCTGATGGCCGCGCAGGCAGGCGTTGACATCGTGGACTGCGCCCTGTCTCCTCTCGCCAACGGCACCTCCCAGCCCGCGACCGAATCCCTCGTGGCTACCCTTCAGGGTACCGACCGCGACACCGGTCTTGACCTCGTGAAGCTGAACGAGGCTGCCACCCACTTCCGCAAGGTCGCCGACCGGCTGAAGAAGGAAGGCTACCTCGATCCCAAGGTGCTCGGCGTTGACACCAAGGCTCTGATGTATCAGGTTCCCGGCGGCATGCTCTCGAACATGCTCGGCCAGCTCAAGCAGGCCGGTGCCGAGGATAAGTATTACGAAGTGCTGGCCGAGGTGCCGCGTGTCCGTAAGGACTTCGGCTATCCCCCGCTGGTCACGCCCACGAGCCAGATCGTCGGCACGCAGGCCGTCATGAACGTCATCGGCGGTGAGCGTTACAAGATGGTTCCGAAGGAATCCAAGGGTCTGCTGCGCGGCGAGTACGGCAAGCTGCCCGGCGAGGTCAACGAGGAAGTCCGCCACAAGTGCATTGGCGACGACAAGGTCATCACCTGCCGTCCCGCCGATCTTCTGGAGCCGGAGCTGGAGAAGTACCGCGAGGAGTCCAAGGACATCGCCCGCTGCGAGGAGGACGTGCTCTCCTACGCCCTGTTCCCGCAGGTCGCGCGCAAGTTCATGGAAGCCCGCAACAACCCCAAGCCCGCCGAGGCCCCGAAGAAGGCCGCCGATCCCAATGCGATCCGCGAGCTTTATGTCGAAGACTGCGGCAAATAACTTTTAACCATGCAAAGAACCGGCCGGGGAAATCCCCGACCGGTTCTTATATCCAATATTCAAATATCCCCCGCGCACTGTGATCGAAAAAGTCCGTCCTGCCGTGCAGCAGGGCGGACTTTTTTGCAGGCTGAGAATCTTTGGTGCAGACCTCTAATTGCAGCCTTTCGGTAAGCGCTCGTTACGGAATATCCCAGCGGATCTCGTCAGGCTGTTCGTCGAGGATCTCCGGGTTTTTTAAGAGCTTCTGGAAGTATTTCAGGACCGTCGCGTAGTAGAAGCCGTCCACGGTGCGCTCGTCGCAGTTCAGAACAAAGTCCACATAGCGGCGCGTGACAGGCTTGCCGGTCAAATCCAGCTCGACCTTGCGGTACTTGCGGCCAAACGCGACGAACACCGGCAGATTGCCGAAGTCATACAGATGGTGCACAATCGGCGGAATGCCGAGCGAGCCCATGGAAGTAAAGATCACGGACGCATGGAAGGGGCTGACCTCCAGCAGGAACTGCGGGATCTTCCCGAAATAGTCCATGACCTTGAGTACCCACACAACAAACTTCAGCAGCAGCCCCGGAAGGCTGGCCAGCACGCCCGCAACGTTGTCAAAGCTGCTGTCGAGCGGCGTGTTTTTAACTTCCTCATAGATCTTGTTGAACTTCTCGTAGACCTCCTTTGAGGTGTCGGTCTGCGTGAGATGGAGCTTAATCATCGTGTCTGAGGCCTCGGTGCTCATGTCCTTCTTGATGGCCATGGTGAACTGGATGTCGTCGTCGCGCTGATAGACGCGCTGACCGGACAGGAAACGGTTGCAGCCGGGATACTTGGCGATGCAGCGCACATAGGCTGCGAGGAACACATGCGTGATGCCGAAATTCTCAAGGCCCTCTTTGCGTTTTTTGTGGATGTAGCGCTCGATATTCGTAATCTCAACGGTGTCCTGAATGGAGTTTGACGCGCCGTTGCGGTTGGGCATGATATAATTCGCAACGATTGCCATGCCGTTGATCGTGCGCACACGGCGTCCGTCGGAGCGGTCGCCCCACGTTTTGTGGTACTTCCCATCGGTAAAGCGGCGCATGGCCAGCGTGGCGACAAAGAATGCGCTCAGCATCGCAACGTTCGAGAGCTTGCCGAAGAGATACCATAGATTGATTTTACTCCACTCGTTCAGGCAGTCATAGGTCACGGCAGCCAGCGGCACCAGCGCGATCAGGCTGAGCACCCATGTTCTCGTAAGTCTGCCCGTCATGTAGAAGCGGTAGACCAAATAAAACACGAGATACAGGATCCAGCACACGACCACATAGCGCATATAGCCGAACAGAGCATAACCGCCGTGCAGATGCATATCCAGCGCGACCTGTCCGAAATAGACACAGGCCCAGAACACGGGCGTTGTCGTGCGGTAGAGGCTTTTTTGCCCGCACAGCAGCAGCTCCAGAGCAAATAACAGCAGCGCTGCGATGGGCAGGACTTTCTGGAACCAGATGTTGACCGCGCGGATTTCGGCCGCCTCACCGAAGCACAGCGCAAGAATTTGCAGTGCGATCGCTGCGACGGCAAAAAATGCAGCGATCCATGTCAAACCGTTCCTGCGGCTGACGTAGTATCGAACGGATTGCGTCATCATTATCTCCCCTTTATGTTTATGTAACACAAGTTATTATACCCCATCGACAGGAAAGTGTCAAGTGCGGCGGTTTTTTCAAAAAAGAGCCGCAGGCGGTTGTCATTTCGACATCTTTCCGATATAATAGAGGCATCAACTGAGAGGATACTGCAATGCAACTGAAGATCTTGGCCGTCGGCGACGTAGTCGCGCCTACAGGCCTGAATTATCTCAAGACCGTTCTTCCGAAGCTGAAACGGGAGAAACACATCGATTTTTGCGTGGTAAACGGCGAAAACGCCGCCGTTTTGGGTTTATTGCCACAACAGGCGGAGGAGATTTTCCGCGCCGGTGCGGATGTCATCACCATGGGAAACCACACCTGGGGCAAGCGCGAGCTGGTGCCCTATATTGACAGCACCAAGGGCATTCTGCGCCCGGCGAATCTGCCGCCGCAGCAGCCCGGCATCGGCTGGGACACCTTCGACACACTCTTCGGCCAAGTCGCGGTCATCGATCTGATCGGCCGCTGTGCCATGGATTATACGCCGGACAATCCATTTCTGCTCGTCGAGCGGATTTTACCCAAGCTGCACACCAAGCTGATTTTCGTTGAGCTGCACGCCGAGGCGACCTCCGAAAAGCTCGCTATGGGCTGGATGCTCGACGGCCGCGTCAGCGCCGTCTGGGGCACGCACACCCATGTGCAGACCGCCGACGAGCGCATTCTGCCGCGCGGCACGGGCTATTTGACCGACCTCGGCATGACCGGCCCGCGTGATTCCGTTCTCGGCATCAAGCCCGAGCTTTCCATTCAGAAATTCCGCGGCGATCTGACCCGCCGCTATGAGCCTGCGCCCGGCGCCTGCAAGCTCGAGGGCTGCATTTTTACCATTGACGCAACGAGCGGCCGCTGTACGGCCGCAGAAAGGGTGATGCTGCATGATTAGATTGCTGCACGCAGCGGATTTCCATCTGGATTCCTCATTTTCCGCACTTCCTGCCGCGCTCGCAAGCCGCAGGCGGCAGGAACAGCGCCTTGCGCTGCAAGCGCTTGCCGCGCTCTGCCGCGAGAAGCAGTGCGACGCGGTTCTGCTGGCAGGCGACCTGTTCGACAGTGCGCGCATCTATCGCGACTCGCTCGACGCGCTGCGCGATTTTTGCCGGACCTGCGGCGCAGAGGTCTACATCGCCGCCGGAAACCACGATCATCTCTGCCCCGGCTCGCCCTATCTCACGGAGCCGTGGCCGGAAAACGTTCATCTGTTTCCCTCGGAGCATATCACAAGCTGCCGCATGGAGCGACTGAATCTGACAATTTACGGTGCATCCTTCACCGCGCCGGAGGCGCCGAGTCTGCTCGAGGGGTTCCGTGTGGCCGATCCGCAAGCCGTCAACGTGATGGTGCTGCACGGCGACACGCAGCCCGGCTCGCCCTATGATCTCGTTACGCCCGCACAGATCGCATCCTCCGGCCTTGCCTATTTGGCACTGGGGCACATCCACGCGGGCGGCTCGGGCAAGGTCGGGCAGACGCTCTGCGCATGGCCGGGCTGCCTGATGGGACGCGGCTTTGATGAATGCGGGCAAAAGGGTGCACTGCTCGTTGAGCTGGACGAGAGCGGCTGCCGCACGGAATTTTTGCCGGTGCACACGCGGCGCTATGAAATCCTGCAGCTAGAAGCGGGTGAAAACGCCCTTGCTTCCGCGACGGCCGCGCTGCCCGAGGATACGCAGGACGACTGCTATCGTCTGATCTTCACGGGCGAAAGTGATCCCCTCGATCTTGCCGCGCTCGAGCGTGCGCTTGCGCCGCGCTTTTTCAGTCTTTCTCTGCGCGACCGCACGCTTCCGAAAACGGATCTTTGGGCCGGCTGCGGCGAGGACACGCTGCGCGGGCATTTCCTGCTGGAATTGAAGCAGAACTATGACGGTGCGGATGAGGCCACTCGCCGCGTGCTTGCGCAGGCGGCCAAACTGACCCTTGCACTGATGGACGGCCGGGAGGTACTGCTATGATCGTGAAAAAAATGCGTGCCTCCTTCGGGAAGCTGCACGGTGAACTGACCCTGCATGAGGGCATGAATCTGCTGTGTCTGCCCAATGAGGCGGGAAAATCGACATGGAGCGCCTTTCTTCTAACCATGCTCTATGGCATGGACACCGGCGAACGTGCCAAAAAGACCAATCAGAATCTTCCCGTCAAGGAGCGCTACCGCCCGTGGGACGGCAGCGCGATGCAGGGCGCGATTGAGCTGGAATGGAACGGCCGTGACATCACCATCGAGCGCACGAGTACAGGCCGCGCACCCATGGGCATCTTCCGCGCCTATGAGACCGCAAGCGGCATTCCCGTTGCGGAGCTGACGGCCGAAAACTGCGGCCGCACGCTGTGCGGCGTGGAACGCTCGGTCTTTGAGCGCACGGCTTTTATCCGCCAGCTCGGCATGACCGTGACCGAGGACGCACAGCTCGAACAGCGGCTCAATGCGCTCGTCACAACCGGCGAGGAGGGCAAGGCTTACTCCGAGCTGGAACGGGAGCTGAAAAATCTCAAAAATAAGTGTTCCTTCCGCGGAAGCGGCCAAATCCCGCGTTTGAATACGCGCATTTCCGAGGTGCAGCAGCGGCTCGATACGATCCGCGCCGCACAGGAGGAGGCCATGGCGCTGGCCGCACGGCGCGAGGAGGCGCAGGAGCGCAAAGACCGCCTCGATGCGCTGCGCACGCGTGTGGAGCGCGCCCAGAGCGCCCGCCGCCGCGCCGGATATGAAGAACTGAATGCCCGCGTGCAGGCGCAGGAGCTGCTGTGCCGCCGCTTGGAGGAGGGCTGCGAGGGTCTGCCCGAGGAGAGCGCACTGCACCAGCTACAAAAGCAGCTCGACAGTGCTGAGGACGCGCTGCGCACTGCCCAGATGGAGGCCGCATTCGGTGCAGCCGAAGTAGAAAAGCCCGCCACACCGCCGGTGTTTGACGGTCTGACAGGTGAAGAAGCCGAGGAAAAGGCCGCGCAGGATGTCGAGGATTTTAAGACGCTGCAAAGCGCGCGTGCCCCGAAAAAGCTGCCCGCGCTGCTTGTCTGTCTGCTTGCCGCTGCGGCAGGCGCAGGACTGTGCTTCGTGCAGCTCTATGCCGGCCTTGCCGTGGCAGGCGCGGGACTTCTGACGTTCGCCGCTGCCCTCATCGTGCTTGGCCGCAAGACTGCGCAGGCGCGGGAGCGGCAGCATCAGGCCGAGCTGATCCCCGCACGCTACGGCGTGAAAACCTGTGAAGAAATTACCGCCATGGCCGCACGCTATGCCGCCTCCATGCGGGAGTATTCCGAGAAAAAGGCCGCGTCCGACGCGCAAAAGGCCGAATTTACCGCCTCCGTCGATGCCATCCGCGCCAAGCTCGATGCACTCTGTGCGCAGGTACGCGCCTTCGCACCGGACAGTCAGAGCGTCACCGAGTGCCGCACTGCCGTTGCAACAGCCATTCGCGCCCGTGAGCGGCTGACCTCCGAATGCCGCACCCGCGACGCAATGCGCCAGCAGAGCCGCTCCATGCAGCTTCTGCTGGACGGCAGCGAGGACGCCGCAAGCGAGGATGCCGAAGCGCTGCGCTACGACCCGCAGGAGGTCACGCGCCAGCTTGAGCAGGCCGCGCAGGAGCTTTCCACCCTCACCGCGCAGCTTGCACACAAGCGCGGCCAGATCTCCGCGCAGGGCGACGCCGTGCAGCTTGAGGCCGAGCTGGAACAGCTACGTGAGCAGCTTGACGAAGCACAGAACACCGATCTTGCGCTGGACTATGCGCTCGCCGCGCTGAAAAAGGCCGATGAAACGCTGCGTTCGCGCTTCTCCCCGCAGATCACAGCCGAGGCGGGAACGATCCTCGCAGAGCTGACAGGCGGAAAATATCCCAACGTCCTGCTCGAGCCGAATATGTCCCTCTCCGTCCGCGAGGACGGCGGCACGGTCATGCGTCCGGCCGCCGCAATGAGCTGCGGCACCGCCGACCAGATGTATCTGGCGCTGCGCCTTGCTATGTGCCGCAGGCTCCTGCCGCCCGATGCGCCCCTGGTGCTCGACGACGCGCTGGTGAACTTCGACGACGACCGCATGGCGCTTGCGCTTGCAGTACTGCGCCGCGAAGCCACGCAGCGGCAGATCATCTTCTTCTCCTGCCACCGCAGGGAAAGCGAGGCATTTTAATGTATTTTGATTCTCATGCGCATCTGGACGACCCGCGCTTCGATGCCGACCGCGACGAGATCTTCGCCGCGCTGGCCGAGCAGGGGCCGGTCATGAACGTCGGCTGCGACCTCGCCTCCAGCGAGCGCAGCGTCGCACTGGCGCAGAAATACTCCTTCGTCTATGCCGCTGTCGGCAGTCATCCGGACGATGCCGACCATGTAGGCGGCAAGCTGCTCGACGCATACCGCCGTCTCTGCGCAGAAAAAAAAGTCCGCGCGATCGGCGAGATCGGGCTGGACTATCATTATGAGGACGTGCCGCGTGCGCAGCAGATCATCGCCTTTGAGCAGCAGCTTGAGCTGGCCGAGGCGCTGAAGCTGCCCGTGATCGTCCACGAGCGCGAGGCACACGGCGACGCCATGGACATCGTTATGCGTCACCCCGACGTGCGCGGCGTGTTTCACTGCTTCTCCGGCTCGAAGGAAATGGCGCTCTGGCTGGTCGACCGCGGGTGGTACATCGGCTTCACGGGCGTTCTGACCTTCAAGAACGCCCGCCGTGCCATCGAGGCGGCGCAGGCGCTCCCGCTCGACCGCATTCTGATTGAAACGGACTGTCCCTACATGGCGCCGGAGCCTTACCGCGGCCGCCGCAATGACAGCCGCTTCGTGCCGCTTGTCGCGGCCAAGCTCGCGGAGCTGCGCGGCCTGACTCAGCAGGAAGCCGGCGAGATTACCGCCGCGAACGCAAAACGCCTGTACGGGATCGAATGAGAGAATCACAGAGCATCTTGTCAAAAAAGTCCTGTTGGACTTTTTTGACAAGATGCCTACAAAATTGCAAAATCTGAATTTGTATTTATATTTTGCAATTTTGGTCGCTGCGGCGGGTTATTGAACGCGAAAGGGAACCCATCTCCGCGCTAAGAGCCGCCGCATTCGCGGCGGTTGCGCTCCGAAACGCCTCGCTGCGGCTCGGTGTGACGGTTCCCTTTCATACTAGAATTTCATGAAAAGCCAACGGCTTTTCATAGCGCCGCAGGCGCGTCAAATTCTGCACAAGACGTGGAGCACGCCGTCGGCGTGCTCCATAGTGCGCAAAGCGCACGGGCTTCTTGATGAAATCAAGAAGCATAGTATTACTCTTTCCTTCCCTCCGTACCTTTCGGCTGGATCGTTTTTTTGACAGGCTGCTCAGAATATCATTTATCTCGCGTTTATTCCTCCGGCTGCTTATTGTGCTTCTGCTGCTTCATCCAGATGTTCATGACCAGACTATGCGGCAGCAGCTTGACCAGCCGCACCTGATTGCGCACGGCCAAGCCGTGGATGGAGACGTCCTTTTTCGTCCGATAGAGGTCCTTCAGTGCGGTGGCCATGACATCCTTTGCCTCGTAGAGACGGTTGTAGTATGTCACGGCGGTGTCGCTGGTTTTGAGCGCGTGGTCGAAAAACTCCGTCTTGACCCAGCCGGGATTCACTGCCATCACGCGGATACCGCGCGGCCGCAGCTCACGGGCAAGCGAGCGCGTGTAGCTCAGGACGAAGGCCTTCGTCGAAGCATAGACATTCAGGTACGGCACAGGCTGGAAGGCCGAGAGCGAATCGAGATTCATCAGCTTCGCGCCGCGCCGCATATACGGGAGCGTCAGCTCGGTGATAGCCACGAGCGCCTTGCAGTTCAGGTCGATCATTTTCAGGGAGTCGGCCAGCGGGATCTGGTCATAGCGGCCGAATTTGCCGAAGCCCGCGATATTCGCCAGCAGCCCGACGTTGGGCGCGGCAGCCTCAAGCAGATCCTGATAATAGCGAAGCGCGTCCGGATCGGTCAGATCGAGCGAGATGGGACGCACCGGCACGGGCACCTCCCTGGCCAGCTCCTCCAGCCGCTCGGCGCGGCGTGCGATGACCCAGATCTCCTCGAATTTCTCCCAATTCGAGAGCTGCAAAACAAATTCCCGACCCATACCGGAGCTTGCCCCGGTGACAATGGCAATGCGTTTCATAGAATTTCCGTCTTTCCTACAATATTACAGTATTCGTACCACAAAAAAACCGCTTTGTCAAGTTGACAGCGGTCGTTTCCTGCGGTAGACTGTAAAAAAACGAAGGAGATTTTTCATGGATGCAGCCAAACTCGGCGCGTGGGCGCCGCTGTTGAACCAGGATACGCTTGCACCGCTGCTTGCGTGCACGCAGGCCGCGCGGGAAACGGCGGAAATTTACCCGCCTGCCGGCCGGGAGCTGTTTGCACTCACACAGACACCGCCGGAGCGCGTGCGCGCGGTCATTCTTGGGCAGGACCCTTATCATGAGCCGGGACAGGCCATGGGGCTGGCCTTTTCCGTCGCACCGGGGACAGTGTTTCCGCCCTCGCTGCGCAATATTTTCCGCGAGCTGACCGACGACGTCGGTGTTCCCGCGCCCGCAAGCGGCGACCTGACGGCATGGGCGCAGCGCGGCGTGCTGCTCCTGAATACCGTGCTCACGGTCGAGCGCGGCAAGGCCGCAAGCCACGCCGGTTGGGGCTGGCAGACGTTTACGGACGATGTCATCCGCGCAACGAACGCCCTTCCGCAGCCCATCGCCTTCGTTCTCTGGGGCGCGCATGCGCAGAAAAAGGCCGCACTTATCCGCTCGGACGCACCGCGCCTGCTCCTGAATGCGCCGCATCCGAGTCCCCTGTCGTCCTATCGCGGCTTCTTCGGCAGCCGTCCCTTCTCTAAAATCAACGCCTTCCTGCGCGAAAACGGCGAAAGCGAGATTGACTGGAGTCTCTGACGGAATAATATTCCCTTAGCATGCATAGTCTGTTTTGGACACACAGCTAAGGGGGTCAGGGAATGAGAGATGACATCGAGAAGCGAGCCTGTGAGCTGGCTGTGTACATCATCGAAACGCAATCCACCGTTCGCGCCGCCGCCAAAAAATTCGGCGTTTCCAAATCCACGGTACATAAGGATCTGTCAGAGCGGCTGGAGCACTGCAACCGCGCGCTATATGAGCAGGTCAAGGAGGTCTTGGAGCTGAACAAGGCCGAGCGGCACATCCGAGGCGGCATGGCCACGCGCCGCAAATACCGAGGCGAGTAAATCAGAAAGCTCTGAGCAAGGAATTTGCCCGGAGCTTTCCTGTTATTACGGTCGAATGTTGATTTTTCTTGCGCTCTCCAGTATAATACAGAGGAAAAGAGGGAAAGCAATGAAAAAACTCCTGACGCTGTTTTTGACCTTTCTGAAAATCGGTGCATTTACCTTCGGCGGCGGCTACGCCATGCTGGCGCTGCTCGAGCACGAGTTTATCGACAAAAAAGGCTGGCTCACGCGCGAGGAATTTCTCGACATGGTCGCCGTAGCCGAGTCCACGCCCGGCCCGGTCGCGGTAAACAGCGCAACCTACCTCGGCTATCGCCTTGGCGGCGTTGCAGGCGCTGCGGTGTCCACGCTGTCCGTGTGTCTGCCGTCCTTCGCCGTGATCTATGCGATCTCATTGGTGTTCGACCGTTTTTTGAGCCTGACCTACATCGCCTATGCCTTCCGCGGGATTCAGGTCTGTGTGGTCTATCTGATTTTATCGGCGGGCGTGAAGCTGCTCAAGGGGCTGCCGAAAAAGCCGCTGGAACTGGCCGTCCTGCTTATCGTGCTCACAGCCATGACGGTCTGCTCGCTGCTGGCAGTGTCTTTCTCCTCGGTGTTTTACATTCTGCTTTCCGGATGCGCCGGTCTTGCGGTCTATGCTGTGCGGATGCTCAGGAGGAAGATATGATCTACTGGACGCTGTTTTTGAACTTTCTGATGATCGGCGCGGTGTCCTTCGGCGGCGGGTACGGCATGATCTCCATCGTGCGCGAAACGGTCCTGTCGCACGGCTGGCTGACGGAAAGCGAATTCCTGAGCTTCGTCGCCGTCTCCGAGTCCACCCCCGGCCCTCTGGCCGTGAACATGGCGACCTTCGTCGGCGCGTCGCAGGGCGGCTTTCTCGGCTCACTGCTTGCCACGCTGGGCGTGGTGCTGCCTTCCTTCGTCATCATTCTTCTGATCGCGGCGATTTTGAAAAATCTGATGAAATACGCGGGCGTGAACGCCTTTCTCTCCGGCGTGCGCCCCTGCGTTGTGGCAATGATCCTCGCCACGGCGCTCAGCATGGCGCTGAGCACGCTTCTGGGCTTTGTGAGCCTGCAAGGCGGTCTGCAACCGGATATACGCGCCCTCGGCGTGTTTGGCGTTCTGGCAGCCGTACACCTTGTCTGGAAAGCCTGCCGCAAAAAGTCGCCGCCGCCCATCGCGATGATTGCGCTCTCCGCCGTCCTCGGAATTGTATTCTGGGGGATTTAGACAAAACCGTGTGTTGCACAGCGTTGCAACACACGGTTTTGTGTTCGCCATCGTCGAACATGAAAAAATTTTGTAAGAATCTGAAAATTTTTTTGATTTCATGGTTGATTATTTGTGTCTTTCGGCGTATACTTGAAGTAGCTCGGGCGAAAGCCCAATTTTGACAGGAGGTACATCCATGTACGATCGCACTTTTAACTTCTCCGCCGGTCCGGCCACGATGCCCGTTCCGGTTCTTGAGGAGATTCGTGATGAGCTTCTGAACTACCGCGGCGCCGGTATGGGCGTCATGGAAATGTCTCATCGTTCCAAGGTCTTCCAGCAGATCATCGACGAGGCCGAGCAGGATCTCCGCGACCTGATGGGCATTCCCGATAACTACAAGGTGCTCTTTATTCAGGGCGGCGCAACGCTGCAATTTGCCATGATCCCGATGAACCTGCTGAAAAACGGCAAGGCCGTCTACATTGAGACCGGTGCATGGTCCAAGAAGGCCATTGCCGAGGCCAAGAAGTACGGCGAGATCAACGTCGCCGCGTCCTCCAAGGACAGAAACTATTCCTACATCCCCGACTGCTCCGACCTTCCCATTGAGGAGGACACGGACTATGTCTATATCTGCGAAAACGAGACCATCCACGGCACGACGTGGCAGACCCTCCCGAACACCAAGGGCAAGCCGCTGGTCTCCGACCAGTCGTCCATGTTCCTCTCCAAGCCCTGCAACGTCAGCGATTACGGCATGATCTACGCAGGCGTGCAGAAGAACGTCGGCCCCGCCGGCATGGTCGTCGCCATTATCCGCGAGGATCTCATCCGTGAGGATCTCGACCCCAAGACCCCGATCTACATGATGTACAAGACCCATGCCGATGCCGGCTCCATGTACAACACACCGAACTGCTGGGCGATTTACGTCTGCGGCAAGGTCTTTAAGTACCTCAAGAGCCTCGGCGGTCTGGAAGCCATGGCGCGCATCAATGAGGACAAGGCGAAGGTCATGTACGATTTCCTCGACTCGTCCAAGATCTTCCACGGCACCGTGGACAAGGAATTCCGCAGCCTGATGAACATTCCGTTCATCACCGGCGACAAGGATCTCGATGCCGAGGTCGTGGCCTATACCAAGGCGGCAGGCTTCGAGAACGTCAAGGGGCACAAGTCCGTCGGCGGTCTGCGCGCCTCTACCTACAACGCCATGCCCAAGGAGGGCGTCGAGGCTCTGGTGAAATGCCTGAAAAAGTTTGAAGCCGAACACAAATAAGGAGGATTTTACGATGCGTATTCTTGTTACCGACGGTATGGATAAGACCGCGATGGCCGAGCTGCGTGCGCAGGGTCACGAGGTCGTCGAACAGTTCTATGAGCAGGATCAGCTCGGCGCTGCGCTGCGCGAGTTTGACGTTGTCGTCGTCCGCTCCAAGACCAAGGTCCGCGCCAACCACATCGATGAGGCCAAGGGCGGCAAGCTCAAGCTCATCATCCGCGGCGGCGTGGGTGTGGACAACATCGACGTCAAGTACGCCGAGGCCAACGGCATCACCGTAAAGAACACGCCGAAGGCTTCCTCCCAGTCCGTGGCAGAGCTTGCGCTGGGTCACATGTTCTCCTGCGCACGTTATATCTCCCATGCAGGCTACACCATGCGCAACGACCAGTGGGAAAAGAAAGCCTACGGCAAGGGCATCGAGCTTCAGGGCAAGACGCTCGGCATCGTCGGCTTCGGCCGCATCGGCCAGCATCTGGGCGTCATGGCCAAGGCCATTGGCATGACCGTTATCGCCTTTGATATTTACCACATTCCCGGCATCGAGGAGCAGCTCGGCATCTCCTATGTTGACATGGACGAGCTGCTGGCCAAGTCCGACTTCATCAGCGTCCACGCTCCGGCCGTCGACGGCGGCGCGCTGATTAACGCCGAGCGCATCGCAAAGATGAAGGACGGCGTCGTGATCATCAACACCTCCCGCGGCACCAACGTCGATGAGGATGCGCTGCTTCAGGCGCTCGAATCCGGCAAGGTTCGCGCAGCCGGTCTGGACGTCTACGCCGAGGAGCCTGCAAAGAACCATGCGCTGTACTCCCACCCCATGGTCTCCTGCACGCCGCACATCGGCGCTGCCACCGTCGAGGCGCAGAAGCGCATCGGCTCGGAGATCGTTTCCATCATTGGCGAATTCAAGGGTTAAATCGTTCACTGCATTTTATAATTTATAAAGGAGATCTGGTTTCCATGAATGCTTATGTAGAAAAAGTTATCGCAGGCGTTAAGGAACGCCACGGCAATGAGCCGGAATTTGTGCAGACCGTCGAGGAAGTTCTCTCCTCGCTCTCCCCCGTGATCGACCGCCATCCCGAGTATGAAAAGGCCGACCTGCTGACCCGCATGGTCGAGCCGGAGCGTATGTTCACCTTCCGCGTGGTCTGGATGGACGATGCCGGCAATTACCACACCAACACCGGCTACCGCTGCCAGTTCAACGGCGCCATCGGCCCGTACAAGGGCGGTCTGCGCTTCCAGAAGAACGTGACCCCCAGCATCATCAAGTTCCTCGGCTTCGAGCAGACCTTCAAGAACAGCCTGACCGGCCTGCCCATCGGCGGCGGCAAGGGCGGCTCGGACTTCGACCCGACCGGCAAGTCCGACGCGGAAATCATGCGTTTCTGCCAGAGCTTCATGACGGCGCTGTATCGCTACATCGGGCCGGATACTGACGTTCCCGCCGGCGACATGGGCGTAGGCGGCCGCGAGATCGGCTACCTGTTCGGCCAGTACCGCCGCCTGAAGGGCACGTTTGAAAACGGCGTTCTCACCGGCAAGGGCTTCAGCTACGGCGGCAGCCTGACCCGTCCGGAAGCGACCGGCTACGGTGCAATGTATTATTTACAGGAAGTTCTCAAGCACGAGGGCGAGGACATCAAGGGCAAGACCATCGCCTGCGCGGGCTTCGGCAACGTAACCTGGGGCATCTGCAAGAAAGCGCATGAGCTTGGCGCAAAGGTCGTCACGCTCTCCGGTCCGGACGGTTACATTTATGATCCCGAGGGCATTTCCTCCAGCGAAGAAAAGATCGAGTATCTTGTCGAAATGCGTGCCTCCAACCGCAACCGCGTGCAGGACTATGCCGACAAGTTCGGCGTGCAGTTCTTCCCGGGCGAGAAGCCGTGGGGCGTCAAGGCAGACGTCATCATGCCGTCCGCCATGCAGAACGACGTGAAGATGGAGTCCGCAGAAAAGATCGTAGCCAATGGCGTGAAGTACTACATCGAAGTCGCCAACATGCCGACGACGAACGACGCGCTGCAATATCTCATGTCCCAGAAGGGCATGATCGTTGCGCCGTCCAAGGCCGTCAATGCAGGCGGCGTGGGTGTGTCCGCGCTGGAAATGAGCCAGAACTCTGAGCGTCTTGTCTGGACGGCGGAGGAAGTGGACGCACAGCTCCACAAAATGATGGTCAGCATCCACAAGGTCTCTGCCGAGGCAGCAGAGGAGTACGGACTGGGCTACAATCTGGTCGCCGGTGCAAACATCGCAGGCTTCAAGAAGGTCGCTGAGGCCATGATGGCGCAGGGCATTTTCTAAGAAATTCCGCATTCCGATACAAGGCGGGGCATTTCCGTTTGGAAACGCCCCGCTGTTTTATTCGCGTCTTTGTCTCCGCAAAACAGACAAACGTTTCCAATATAAACACAATTCTTTGTGCATTGCGATAAAAATGTGCTTCTGCGCTTGACAGCTTGCGCAAGCGCGTGTTATCATTCCTGCATAATTGTTCTTGAATTTGATTCTAGAGCAGCAAATTTGCAGGATCATGCAATTATATGTCGATTTTCATGCAAAATGCAGAAGCAGGAGGAGAAATTATGAAGAATGCGGCGTTGCAGGAGCTGATCGAACGAGTGGAAAAAAGAAACCCCGGCGAACCGGAGTTTCATCAAGCGGTGCGTGAGGTATTCGCCTCGCTCGAGCCGGTCATTGAGGCGCATCCGATCTATCTTGAGGCGGGCGTGCTGGACTGTCTGGTCGAGCCGGACCGAATCATCAAGTTCCGCGTCCCGTGGACGGACGACCGCGGCCGTATCCACGTCAACCGCGGCTTTCGCATCCAGTTCAACAACGCCATCGGCCCGTACAAGGGCGGCCTGCGCTTCCATCCGTCGGTCTATGAGGGCATCATCAAGTTTCTCGGCTTCGAGCAAATCTTCAAAAACAGCCTGACCGGCTTGCCCATCGGCGGTGCAAAGGGCGGCAGTGATTTTGACCCGAAGGGCAAATCCGACGCGGAGGTCATGCGCTTCTGCCAGAGCTTCATGATCGAGCTGAACAAGTACATCGGTCCGAACACCGACGTTCCGGCGGGCGACATCGGCGTCGGCGGGCGCGAGATCGGCTATCTGTTCGGCCAGTACAAACGCCTGCACGACGAATTTAACGGTGCGTTGACCGGCAAGGGGCTGAGCTACGGCGGCAGCCTTGAACGCACCGAGGCGACGGGCTACGGCCTGTGCTATTTCACGCAGAAAATGCTCGAGAGCGCGGGCAAGAGCTTCGACGGCAGCACCGTCGTCGTCTCCGGCTCCGGCAACGTCGCGCTTTATGCCTGCGAAAAGGCGCAGCAGCTCGGCGCAAAGGTCGTAGCCATGTCCGATTCCGGCGGCTACGTCTACGATCCGGACGGCATCGACATAGCGCTCATGAAGCAGCTCAAGGAGGTCGAGCGCAAACGCGTCTCCGACTATGCGGCACAGCGCCCGAATGCGGTCTATCACGCCGGTTGCCGCGACATTTGGCAGCTCCCCTGCCAGATCGCGCTTCCCTGCGCCACACAGAATGAGCTGGACGCAGATGCCGCGCGGACGCTCATCAAAAACGGCTGCTTTGCCGTGGCCGAGGGCGCCAATATGCCCTCCACCCCAGAGGCGGTGGAGCTTTTCCAGAAATCCGGCGTGCTGTTCGGCCCGGCGAAGGCGGCCAATGCCGGCGGCGTGGCGGTTTCCGCGCTGGAAATGGCACAGAATTCCATGCGTCTGTTCTGGACGAAGGAGGAGGTCGACGCGCATCTGAAGCGCATCATGCAGGAGCTCTACGGGCATGTTGCGGAGGCTGCGGAGGAGTACGGCCGGAAGGGCGATCTGGTTTCCGGCGCGAATATCGCAGGCTTCAAGAAGGTCGCGGACGCCATGCTCGCACAGGGCGTGTTCTGAGAGAAAGCCCCCATCTGCTGAAGAATTTACCAGCAGGTGGGGGCTTTCTGTCCTATTTTTCGAACTGCAAAAAGAAATACCCGTCGCAGAATTCCTGCGTCAGTGTACGAAGCCCGGCCGCAAGGCAGAGCTTTTGAATTGCGGCCTCCTCCTGCGTGCCCAGCCGAACGATTCCATAGGTCGTTGTGACGGTTTCCTCCGGCAGGCGGATCTCAAGATCAATGCAAAAAGGCTCGGGATAAGCCACAGGAATGACGCAGTCCCAGAGATGCAGCTTTCCGCCCGGCTTCAAGACCCGCGCGGCCTCCGCGATGGCTTTTCTTTGCTCATCTTCTCGCATATACATCAGAGAGAAAAAGAACGTAACGTGATCAAAGGAGGCAGCTTCGAATTGCAGCTGCGCCGCATCCATCAGGCGCAAGTCAAAATTGCCGTGCGCTTCTTCCAACTCTTCCGGGCAGTTGTCGATTGCAATGACCTGTTCCGGATAGAGCCGTCCGATGATGCCCTCGCCTCCGCCGCCAACATCGAGAATGCTTCCACACAATTCGCGTCGCAGCGTCAGAATGGAATGCGCCATGGCTTACCTCTGCATCGCCGGGACGGCGTCCATATCAGTGCGTAAATTGGAATCGGAAATCAGATGGCGCGGGCAGACCGCCGCGCAGCGGCCGCAGGAGACGCATTTCTGATAGTTGATGACCGCGAGATTCCGCACAACATGGATGGCATCAAAATCACATTGGCGTTCGCACAGGTGGCAGCCGACGCAGCCAACGTCACAAACCTTACGCGTGATCGCGCCGCGCTCGTGGTTGGAACAGGCGACGATGATGTCCGCATGATATGATACCGGAACGATGACCTTGCGTGGGCAGATCTGCACGCACTGCATGCAGCCCGTGCATTTGTCCGCGTCCACACGGGCCACGCCGTCCACGACGTGGATTGCGTCGAATTTGCAGACCGAAACGCAGGTGCCGAAGCCGAGACAGCCGGACGGGCAAGCCGCCGGGCCGTTGCCGGTCACAAACACCGCCGAGCGGCAGTCGGCAATGCCGTCATAGCGTCCCTTGGCCAAATGATTCTTGCCGCGGCATTTAACCATAGCGACGGTTTTTTCCACCTCGACGGGCTGCACGCCCATGACCTCGGACATTTTCTTCGCTGCCTCCGCGCCGCCCGCTGCACAAAGGCCGATGGGCGCCTTGCCGTCGAGCACGGCCTGCGCATACGCGCCGCAGCCCGCGAAGCCGCAGCCGCCGCAGTTCGCGCCGGGCAGCGCCTCGGTCAGCTTGGGCAGACGTTCATCCACTTTGACCGCAAAGACCTTCGAGGCTACCGCCAACACCGCGCCAAAGAGCGCACCCATGATGCCGAGAACCAAAACGGCATATAAAACTTCTTTCATCTCGCCGCCTCCCTACTCAAAAGACCTTGAAGCCGGAGAAGCCCATGAAGGACAGCGCCAGCAGACCTGCGGCAATCAATGCAATGGGAAAACCCTTGAACGCCTTCGGGCAGTCGCAGTCCTCCAGACGCTCACGCACCGATGCGAACAGCAGAATGGCCACGGTGAAGCCAATGCCGCCCGTCACACCGTAAAACAGGGATTCGATGAAATTGTAGCTTTTTTGAATGTTCAGCAGTGCCACGCCCAGCACCGCGCAGTTCGTGGTGATGAGCGGAAGATAAATGCCGAGCGCCTGATAAAGCGCCGGAACGGACTTTTGCAGGAACATTTCCACGAGCTGCACCAGCGCGGCGATGACCAGAATGAACACAAGCGTCTGCATATACTCGAGCTTCAGCGGCACGAGCAGAAATGCGTTGACCGCCCACGTTGCGGCCGAGGCCAGACCCATAACGAAGGTCACGGCCAGGCCCATGCCCAGCGCGGTATCCGCCCGTTTGGACACGCCCATAAAGGGGCAAATGCCCATAAACTTGACCAGAATGAAGTTTTCCGCCAGAATTGCATTCAGCGCGATGGTGAAAAGGGAGAGAAATACCTTCATTGCGCCGCCTCCTTTTCTGCGGCCTTCTGCGCAAGCCGACGGTTAAACCACTGCGTAAAGGCGATCAGGCAGCCAAGCGTCAAAAAGCCGCCGACGGGCATAATAAGCAGCATCGCCGGATACTGCTCCGGAAGGATGCGGATACCGTCCGCACCGAGCACGCCCTTGCCGAACGTACCGCTGCCGAGCAGCTCGCGGATCACGCACATGAGCACCAGCGCAACCGTGTAGCCGATGCCCTGCGTCAGGCCGTCCACTGCCGAAGCCAGTACGCCGTTTTTCGAGGCAAATGCCTCCGCGCGGCCGAGGATGATGCAGTTGACGACGATCAGCGGGATGAATACACCGAGGCTGTCCGACAATGCGGGGACATAGGCTTGCAGCAGCAGATCGACCATGGTCACAAAGCCCGCAATGACAACGACATAGGCCGCGATGCGGATCTTATCCGGAATGACCTTGCGCAGCAAGGAAATGGCGATATTCGAGCAAATGAGAATGATGGTCACGGACAGGCCCATGCCGATGCCATTGAACAGCGTCGTCGTAATGGCCATGGTCGAGCACATGCCGAGGAGCTGGCCGACGACGGGATTGTTGGTCAGAAGGCCCTCTTTGAATTGCTTTTTGAAGTTCATTTCAGCACCTCCTGCACAAATTCCAGCGCAGTGTTGACGCCCTCGGTCACGGCGCGCGAGGTCACGGTCGCACCGGTAAGTGCATCGATCGTGCCGCCGTCCTTGCTGACGGCCAGTCCGCCGGTCGCGCCGATAAATTGCTCCCGGAAATCCTCGCGCGTGCAGTTCGCGCCGAGAGAGGCCGTTTCGGACTGGTTGACAATGGCAACGCCGGTGACTGTGCCGTCTGTGCCAACACCGACCATCATATCAATCGCGCCTCCAAAGCCGTTCGGCGCCACGCGCACAACGTAGCCCTTGTCGTCCGCGCGGAACGCGGCAGTGACCGCGCTTCCCTCGGGGATGACCATCGGCTCATAATGATCGGCCACGAGCACCTGACGCATTGCGCTCTCGGCCTTCTGCGCCGTTTTTTCCGCGATGGTAGCGGCAGTCACATGGTTGACCAGTGCCAGCAGCCCCGCAACGACCGCACTGATGAGAAAGAGCGTCAGCGTCAGCCGAAGGATGTAGGCCGCGGTGCCCTTCTTTTGCGTCATGCCGCCTCACCACCCTTCTTTTTTACCGCGCCGAAACGCTTGGGAATGCCCATTTTGTCAAAGAAGCCGACACAGCAGTTCATGATGAGGATCGCATAGGTCACGCCCTCGGGATAGGAGCCGAAATAGCGGAACAGCAGCGTCAGGATGCCGCAGCCCACACCGTAGGCGATCTGGCCGGCATGCGTGACGGGCGAAGTGGTGTAGTCCGTGGCCATGAACAATGCGCCCAGCATCAGGCCGCCGGAGAGAAGCTGGCAGAGCATCCAATCCAGGCGGTTCGCACCGCCGAGCGGGAACGCAAAGGCCAGCACCGCAACGGTGCCGAGATAGCTCAGGGGGATACGCAGCGTGATAACGCGGCGCAGCAGCAGGTAAACGCCGCCGAGCAGCAGAGCCGCCGTGCACACCTCGCCGATGCAGCCGCCTGTCTGCCCGAGGAACAGATCGAGCGCGTCCTCCGCCGGGAGCTTGCCCGCAGACATGGAGGCCAGCGGCGTCGCAGCGGTCAGACCGTCGAGCGCGGCACTCGTGGGATTGGAGAATACCGCAGGGTGCACGCCGGAGCGGATCCACGTATTCATGAACAGCGGCCAACTGAACAGGAAAGCACGCGCAGCAAGCGCAGGATTGACGATGTTCTGTCCAATGCCGCCAAAAAGCTGCTTGACCAGCACGATGGCGAACAGCGCCCCGAGGATCACGACCCAGTACGGAATGGTCGGTGGGCAGACAAAGGCCAGCAGGATGCCCGTGACGACGGCCGAAAGGTCGGCGCAGGCGTTTTCTTTTTTCATGATCTTGCGGTACGCCCATTCAAAGAACACACAGGCGGCGACACTGACCATGACGACCGTCAGACAGCGCCAGCCGAAGTACCAGATCGCAGCGATCAACGCCGGAACGAGCGCAAGGCACACGTCGAACATAAGCCGGCGCGTGGAATTTGGCGAATGCGCGTGCGGCGAGGAGGAGATCGTCAAAGTTCCGGGAATGAATTTCATTTGTTCGCAGCCTCCTTTTCCCGCGCTGCCGCATCGCGCAGCAGGCGTTTGGCCGTGCGGAAGCTCTGCACCAGCGGAATCCCGGCGGGGCAGCCGTAGGCGCAGCAGCCGCATTCGATGCAGTCCATGACGTTCAGCTCCTTCAGCCGCTCGAGCTTTCCTGCGGCGGAGGCTTTGTGCATAAACACGGGCATCAGGTGCATCGGGCAGTTTTCCACGCATTTGCCGCAGCGGATGCAGTGCTGCGCGGCCTCTCTGCGCCGGTCCTTTTCGGACAGGCAGGTGACGGCGTTGCAGCCCTTGATGGTCATGGCCTCCAGCGTATATTGCGCAAGACCCATCATCGGGCCGCCGTTGAGAATTTTATACGGCGCACAGGCAAAGCCGCCTGCGGCCTCGATCAGCTCGGCAAACGACGTGCCGATGGGCGCAAGAAAGTTTGACGGGTGCGCGACAGCCGAGCCGGTCACGGTCACGGCACGGCGCACGAGCGGCATTCCCTGATAGACCGCGTCATAGATCGCCGCGCAGGTTGCGGCGTTGAACACCGCGCAGCCGACGGCGGCGGGCAGGCCGCCTGGCGGGACACAGCGCCCCGTGACGGACTGAATGAGCTGCTTCTCCGCGCCCTGCGGGTAGCGCACACGAAGCGCCAGCAGCTCCACGTCCTCATCAAGGGCGGCCCTCATTGCGGCGAGCGCCTCGGGCTTGTTGGCCTCGATGCCGATGGCCGTGCGCGTAGGCTGCAGGATCTTGCGGATGACCCGCAATCCGCCCATGACACGCTCCGGTGTTTCGCGCATCAGGCGGTCGTCGGCAGTGATGTACGGCTCACACTCCGCGCCGTTGACGATCACAGTATCCACCTTGCCGAGGCCGGAGGAGAGCTTGACGTGCGTCGGGAAGCCCGCGCCGCCCATGCCGGTGATACCAGCGGAATGGATGATGTCGATCAGCGCCTGCGCATCCAGCTCCACGACGGAATCACGGGGATGAATGTCCGGGCACAGGTCGTCACGCCCATCGTTTTCGATCACGACGGACAGGACGTTCGTGCCGCCCGGGTGCGGCTTTTCCTCCACGGCGACGACCGTACCGGATACGGAGGCGTGAACCGGGGCGCAAAGCCCGGAGCCGTCGCCCACCTTCTGCCCCACTGTGACATGCTGGCCAACCTCGACCAGCGGCTTACAGGGTGCGCCGATGTGCTGAGACATGGCGATGCTGACGAATTTCGGTGAAAAAACCGTCAGCGGCGCCTCGCGCGAAAGCTCCTTACAGCCCTTCGGATGGACACCGCCAAAAAACGAACGCGACATAGCGCGGTCACCTCATTCCATGTGTTTTTCATGATTCTATATATAAACTATAACATAGCCGCACGAAAAAATCTATGGTAGGGGCGTAGGAAAATCGTGCTTTTCCCTCATTTTTTGTAAAAAACATAGAATCAGTACATTCATATTTATACAAGATTATTGAAAGTGACGATTGCAATTCCGCAAAAATCGGGTATAATAAAAATACAAATCAATATCCCGCTTAGACGGTTCGGGAAAGTTGCCGCAGGCATGCCGAAGGAGTGAAGCTCTCAGGAGTCAAGAGACCGAGCCGTTCAGGGATCTCTGGAGAATCTCATTTATGAGTGCCGAAGGTGCAAGGCGAAAGCCGAATCTCTCAGGCAAAAGGACAGAGACTGACCTGCTTTTTGCAGGCATCTGTAGGTTATGAGTGTCGCCGGAGTTGGCTGCACTCATTTTTTGTTTGCAGCACATCTTGGAAAAAGAGGAGAACACCATGGAAAAACTTTGCCCTACCATCGAATTTGTGCAGCAATTTGACCCCGAGATCGGCGGCCTGATGAACCGCGAGCTGGCACGCCAGCGCCGCAACATTGAGCTGATCGCATCGGAAAATATCGCCTCCCCGGCGGTCATCGCATGCATGGGAAGCGTCCTGACAAACAAATACGCCGAGGGTCTGCCCGGAAAACGCTATTACGGCGGCTGCGAGGTCGTCGATGAGGTTGAGCGGCTGGCCATCGAACGCGCAAAGGCGCTGTTCGGCGCGGAATTTGTCAACGTGCAGCCGCACAGCGGCGCGCAGGCCAATCTGGCGGTCTATGCCGCGCTTTTGCAGCCCGGCGACACGATCTTGGGCATGAGCCTTGCAAACGGCGGCCATCTGACCCACGGTGCGCCCGCCAACCAGTCCGGCAAGGTCTATCACAGCGTCTCCTACGGTGTCGATCCCGCGACCGGCTGCATCGACTTTGACGAGGTCGAACGGCTGGCAAAGCAGCATCACCCGAAGCTGATCGTTGCTGGCGCGTCGGCCTATCCGCGTGCGATTGATTTCAAGCGCTTTGCCGAGATTGCGCATGCAAACGGCGCTCTCTTGATGGTGGACATGGCGCATATCGCCGGTCTTGTCGCAGGCGGCATGCACGAAAGTCCTGTTCCCTACGCCGACATCGTCACCACCACCACGCACAAGACGCTGCGCGGCCCGCGCGGCGGCATCATCATGGGCAAAGAGGAATTTGCAAAAAAGATCAACTCGGCCGTGTTTCCCGGCACACAGGGCGGCCCTCTGATGCACGTCATCGCGGCCAAGGCCGTCTGCTTCCGCGAGGCCATGCAGCCGGAGTTTAAGGAATATGCCCACGGAATCGTCGAAAACGCCAAAGCATTGGCCAACGCGCTGCTGGCAAAGGGCTTTGACCTTGTCTCCGGCGGCACGGACAACCACCTGATGCTGGCCGATCTGCGGCCGCTGCACATCACGGGCGCGGAGCTTCAGGCCCGTCTGGACGAAAACTATATCACCGTCAACAAAAACGCCATTCCCAACGATCCGGAGCGCCCCTTCGTCACCAGTGGCGTGCGCATCGGCACCCCGGCAGTCACGACGCGCGGCTTCCGCCCCGAGGACATGGAGGTCATCGCGCAGTGCATCTATGACACGGCCGCTGATTTCCACGGCACGCAGGCCAGGGTTCGCGCTGCCGTCGCGGAGTTGACGGAGAAATACCCGCTCTATTGAAACAGAAAAATCCGCTGTTTTACAGCGGATTTTTCTTGCTATTTGTAAAACCAAGTGGTATACTATGTTTATGAAGGAAGGTGTTATTATGCTGGTATCGACAAAGGGGCGCTACGCGCTGCGCGTGATGCTGGAGCTTGCACAGGCGGAACCGGGCAGCTTTCTGGCGCTTCCCGTGATCGCAAAAAGCCAGAATATCTCCGAGAAATATCTGGAAAGTATCGTATCCGTGCTCGTCAAGGCCGGCATGGTCGAGGGTCTGCGCGGAAAGGGCGGCGGCTATCGTCTGAGCCGCGCACCGAAGGACTACACGGCCGGCGAGATCGTCCGTCTGACGGAAGGCTCCCTCGCGCCCGTCTCCTGCCTTGAGGGCGAGGAGAACTGCTGCCCGCGCGCCTGCAAATGTGAGACGCTGTCCATGTGGGTCAAGCTCGAAGCGCTCATCAACGACTATCTCGACAGCGTCACATTAGACGATCTCCTGCGTGAAAGCTGCGAGAATGCAGAAAAACCTATTGACAAAGTAGGAAATTAGGAGTATAATTCAATCAACCTAGTAAATAAATATGTTTTACAAGCTCTGCCCCGCAGAGCATCCCATAGAAAGAAGGAATCCAATATGCAGGTTTATGCAGACAATGCAGCCACGACCAAGATGAGCCGCACAGCCATCGAAGCCATGCTGCCTTATATGGACGAAATCTACGGCAATCCCTCCAGCCTGCACTCGGCCGGTCAGCGGGCCGCCGAAGCGCTCCAAACCGCCCGCGAGAGCATTGCCGCCGACTTAAATGCCTCGCCGCGCGAGATCTATTTCACCTCCGGCGGCAGCGAGGCAGACAATCAGGCCATCATTTCCGCCGCCCGTCTCGGCCAGCGCAAGGGCAAAATGCACATCGTTTCCACCGCCTTTGAGCATCACGCGGTGCTGCACACGCTGAAAAAGCTCGAAAAAGAGGGCTTTGAGGTTGAACTGCTGTCCGTCGGCAGCATTGGCACCGTCACCGCGCAGCAGGTCGCGGACGCCATCCGCGAGGACACCTGCCTGGTCACCGTGATGTACGCCAACAATGAAATCGGCTCCGTTCTGCCCATTGCGGAGATCGGTGCAGTCTGCCGTGAGCGCGGCGTGCTGTTCCACACCGACGCGGTGCAGGCTGCCGGTCATCTGCCTATCGACGTGCAGGCACAGAACATCGACCTGCTGTCTCTCTCGGCACACAAGTTCCACGGCCCGAAGGGCACCGGCGTCCTGTACGCCAGAAAGGGCATTCTGCTCACGAATCTGATCGAGGGCGGTGCACAGGAGCGCGGCAAGCGCCCCGGCACGGAGAATCTCCCCGCCATCATGGGCATGGCTGCTGCGCTGCACGAGGCCGTCGGGCACATGGAGGAAAACGCGAAAAAGGTCTCCGCGCTGCGGGACAAGCTGATCGCAGGTCTGTCCCAAATTCCGCACAGTGCGCTCAACGGCGACCCGGTCAACCGTCTGCCCGGCAACGTAAGCTTCTGTTTTGAGGGCATTGAGGGCGAGAGCCTGCTGCTGCTTCTGGATGCCAAGGGCATCTGCGCGTCCTCCGGCAGCGCATGCACGTCCGGTTCGCTTGATCCCAGCCATGTGCTGCTGGCCATCGGCCGCCCGCATGAGGTCGCGCACGGCTCTCTGCGTCTGAGCCTGTGCGAGTGGAACACCGAGGCCGAAATCGACCACATTCTGGCCGAAACGCCGCAGATCGTCGAATATCTGCGCAATATGTCCCCGATGTGGAAAGACCTTGTCAGCGGCAAGAAGCAATTCATTCTGTAAGGAGGAAATCAAAATGGCACTTTATACTGAAACAGTCATGGATCATTTTATGCACCCGCGCAATGTGGGCAGCATTGAAAACGCCGACGGCGTCGGCGAGGTCGGCAACGCCAAGTGCGGCGATATTATGAAAATGTATTTGAAAATCAAGGATAACGTCATTGAGGACGTGAAGTTTGAAACCTTCGGCTGCGGCAGCGCCATTGCCTCCAGCTCCATCGCCACGGAAATGATTAAGGGCAAGACCATTGACGAGGCGCTCGCCGTGACGAACAAGCAGGTCGTCGATGCGCTGGGCGGGCTGCCCGCGCACAAGCTGCACTGCTCGGTTCTGGCCGAGGAGGCGATCAAGTCTGCGGTCAAGGATTATTACGACCGCAACGGCATCGCCTATGACCATTCCAAGTTCCCGGACTGCGAAAGCTGCGAATCCTGCCGGATGGTGTGAGCTTCATATTCAACGCGGCGTGCTTCGGATGAAGCACGCCGCAGTGTTTTATACTTTTACCTGTTCCTCGACCTCACCGCCGTCGCGGATGTCCAGCGATTCTGAATACTCCACTCTGCCGATCTTGCACTTTTTGCCGATGGTCACGTTTTTGCCGCGCACAACCTCGGCCTCGGTGTATTCCAGCTCGATGGCGTCGCCCTCGATGCTCTCCGTTTTCAGGCAGGGCTTTGCGCCGATGCTGAAGCCGGTAAAGTCCTTTTTTACCTTCAGCGTTGTGCAGCCGATATTCTCGACCTCGCAGCGGCTGCCAATGGAAAGCTCGATCGTCTCCGCGTTCAAAAGGCCCGGGATTTCGACCTTGCCGGAGCAGGAAAAACGCTCCGCCGAGACATCGCCGCCGATTTTCAGGCCGCCGGAGATTGCGATCTCGCCCGCCTCGAGCTTTCCCTCGCAGGTCAGACCGCCGGAAATTCCCGCGTTGGCAAGCTGCACGTCGCCCTCGGTTTTCAGGCCGCCGGAGAGCGAGAGCTGCTCCGTGATTTTCACGGTTCCCTGCACCTTTACGCCGCCGGAAATTTTCGCCGCCGCGGCTGTGAGAGTCCCCTCGACCTTTAGGCTGCCGGAGGCACGCAGCTCACCGCAGGTCAGGTCCTTCGCCGCTTTTACGCCGCCGGAAACGTGCAGGGTGTCGCAGACAACGTCCCCCGTCATTTTCGCGCCGCCCGAGACGCGAATCTCGCCGTATTCGCCGCCGGCAATCTCGCCGGAACTTGAGCAATGATAATTCTGTTTCATAATTCTACTCCTTTCAGATACTCCAATAGGTCAATTTCCTTTTCGCCCTCCGTCACGCGCACATGGCGCAATTCCTCCACGCGGAAGCTGCGGGCACTGTAACGATCCTCGACGACCAGCCGCCGCACCGGATGCGGCTCACGCACGGGATTAAATTCCTTCGCCAGACTGTCCAGCGAGTCCGGCCGCGACAGGATCAGTTCGATCCGCGGGCAGACCTGCTCCCGATAGAAAAAGGTCTCCTGCCCCGTCGAGGTCGAACGCCGCAGAAACCAGTCCTCGGGGATTAGTCCCATGCGCTTCCAGCGGTACAGTGCGCCATAGGAAATGCCGTACCTTTCCAGCAGCTCACGCTTGGAGATGAGGTCCTGTTCCATTGGTTTCGCTCCTTCCGTAACATTGTTACGGTCATATTCTAGCATAACATTGTTACGCTGTCAAGTGATTTGCGGAGAAATATGCAAAAAACTCTGAATTGATTGCGGCAGTACAAAAAACGCCACGCTGTGTAGGAGACGAGGCCCACTCGGCCCGATGAAAATTTTCAGATTATATGTGCCAAATCGGCTATTTTACAGCAAAACGTCCCGAACTTCGAAAGTTCGGGACGTTTTGCTTTACACGTTTTCCTCCAGCCAGCGTTTCATCTCTGCGCGGCCTTCCTCGCTCATGGGGAAGGTACGCTCGGCCTCCATCTGGCTCAGCTCGTAGCACAGCGGCCCGTGCCAGAACTCGCAGTGCATGAAGCTTTCCTCCATGTCCACCTCATGCTTCGTTTCCTTCACCACCGTCGGCGCAATGCGGAAGCGCAGTGCGCCGCAGCTTCCGGTGAACACGTTCTCGTTGGCGAAGGTGTGCAGTGTCGGAATGAAAATTTCCGCCATGCCTTATTCCTGCATGAGCTGTTCCATCTCGCCGATCAGCTCGTCGAACAGCTTCAGCGCTTCCTCCACGGGCGCGGTGGTGCTCATGTCCACACCTGCGCCGCGCAGCAGGTCGATCGGGCTCTTGCTGCAGCCGCCGGACAGGAAGCCGAGGTAGTCCTTCACTGCGCTCTCGCCCTCGCGCAGGATGCGGCGGGACAGCGCAATGGCTGCGGCATAGCCGGTGGCATACTGGAACACATAGTAATTGTAGTAGAAATGCGGGATGCGCATCCACTCCATGTCGATCTCGTCATCCAGAACAACGCCGTCGCCGAAGTACAGGCGGTTCAGGCGGCGATACTCGGCGTTCAGCACGTCGGGCGTCAGACTGGTGCCCTCCTGCGCCATCTTGCCAATGTTCAGCTCGAACTCCGCGAACATGGTCTGGCGGTACAGCGTCGTACGGAACTGCTCAAGGAAGTGGTTGATGAGATAGGCGCGCTCCTTCTTGTCCGTGGTCTTGCCGAGGAGATATTCCATCAGCAGAGCCTCGTTGCAGGTCGAAGCGACCTCGGCCACGAAGATCACATAGTCCGCGTCCAACGGCGTCTGATGCTTGGTGGAGAGATAGGAGTGCATCGCATGCCCCATCTCATGCGCGAGAGTGAACTGGCTGTCGAGCGTGCCGGTGTAGTTCAACAGAACGAAGGGATGCACTGCCGCGCCTGCGGAGTACGCACCGGAGCGCTTACCGGCGTTCTCATAGACGTCGATCCAGCGGTTGTCAAAGCCCTGCTTGAGCACCTTGCGGTAGTTCTCGCCCAGAGGTGCCAGCGCATCGTAGACCGTCTGCTTGGCCTCGTCGATCGTGGCCTTCTTGGCTACATCCTCGACCAGCGGCGTGTAGATGTCGTACATATGCAGCTCGTCCACGCCCAGCAGCTTCTTGCGCAGGGCGACGTAGCGGTACATCTTGTCCATGTTCTTGTGGACGGCCTCGATCAGGTTCGTGTAGACCTCCGTCGGAACATTGGTCACATCCAGAGAGGCTTCCATCGCGGAGGAATACTTTCTCGCGTCCGCGAAGAACTGGAGCTGCTTGACCTGTGCTGCCAAAATCGCGGAAATGGTGTTCTTATAGCTGCCATAGGTGCGGTAGAGATTCTCAAAGGCGCTCTTGCGCAGCACACGGTCGGGGCTTTCCATATAGGAAATATAGGTTCCCTGCGACAGCGGATGGTGATTCCCCTCGGAGTCAATGGCATCCGGGAAGGTCACGTCGGCATCGCTGAACATGCCATAGATCGTATCGGGCGCGTTGGCCATTTCACCGGCGGCGGCGAGAAGCTTTTCCTCCGCGGGCGTGAGCACATGCGCACGGCGGCGGCGAATGTTGTGCAGATACCAGCGATAGCGCTCCAGCGCAGGCTGCTCGGCATAGAATTTTTCCATCGTCTCTTCGGAAATCGCCATGATCTCCGGCGTGGAGAAGCTGGACGCGGCGTTCAGCGCGACATAGGTGCTCATAAGCCGACCGACCATCGCCTGATACTTCGACACCCGCGCGTCCTCGTCCGAGCGGCGCATGGCATAGTTGCCCAGAGCGTCCGCCAGCACGGAGATCTCCTCCGTCAGCTTCATATAGTCCAGAAGCGCCTGCGCACTCTGGCCCAGCGTTCCGGCGAAGGCGGAAACCGTGGGGATCAGCTCCTTGGCCTTCTGAAGATCGGCCTCCCACAGCTCGTCCGTGGCATAAATATCGTGGATCGCCCACTTGTCCTGCTCTGCGATTTCAGAGCGTTCCGGAATACGTTTTGTTTCAGCCATGTTTTTACCTCCATGCGTTTTTTCTTATTTTAGCACAACCGTTTCCATTTCTCAATGATAACTTACTAAAAAACCGCTGCATAAACAGCGGTTTTAGGAATGCAGCATTCAGCTCTCCGTGATCTCGAGCACTTCCATCGGGCAGGCCTTGACGCAGATGCCACAGGCGATGCACTTGGAGGCGTTGGTCATCTCCGGCTCAAAAACGATCACGCCAAAGGGGCAGGCTTCCTTACACTTGCCGCAGCCGACGCAGAGCTTCTTGTTGATCATGTAAACGCCCGTTTTGGGGTTCTGCGTAATCGCGCCGTGCTCACAGGCCGCAGCACACTTGCCGCACTGCACACAGGTCATCGGGCGAACCCTGCCCGCGCGCTCAACAATCTGCACGCAGGACTTGTCCGGGTGGAATTCCTTATAAAAGGCGTTGGAGCAGGCACGCACGCACTCCAGGCAGGCCATGCACTGCGAACCTTTCTTTACGGTCAGTTTCTTCATATCGGTTTCCCCTTTTGTTTTTTCTTTTTATCTTCGAATATTATACAGGGCAAACTTTCAGGAATCAACCTTTTTTCACTTTTTTGACCGATAAATATTTTTTTGGATTGCGGGGAAACCTATGCAGGCAAAGAAATGACGACTGGAGGAACTCTCTATGAAACGAATTCTGGTATTGACGCTCCTGCTTGCTCTGGTGCTCACGCTGCTCACAGGCTGCAAGGGCAAGGGCAACGTCTCCGACACCGACGACGGCACCGTGGACGGCACGAACAACACCTCCTCGACCGCCGGAACGACCGCGTCCACAAGACCGACCGACAGCACGGCCAGCTCCGGCGGTCTCATCGGCAACATCGAGGACGGAATGGACGATCTGGAGGACGTCGAAGACGGTATGACTACCTCTTCCGGTACAGGAACGGACAGTGTCGCACCGCCCCGCAGCCGCAGAAGCTGAGTAATATTCAACAGAGCAGGATTGTCGCAGTATCCGCTGCACCAGTCCTGCTCTGTTATTCTGCAAAATTACTAAAACACTTCAAGCCTATACGATTATGTTTGCGTTACTGCCATCACATACTTTTCAATTATCTCACAAAGTATCGCAAACTGCTCCTTTGATAAGCTTCTGCATTTCTCTAATGCAGGTGCAAAATCACAACCATTCGTTTTTCCAAAAATAATCTGATCGCTGGACACACCCAACGCAAAGCAAATTTTCTTCAATGTGGAAATAGAAACACCGACGACGCCCCGCTCCAAATCCGAAAGATATTGCGGTGATACTTCTATGCGCTCAGCAAGTTTTTCCTGTGTCATTCCCACCCGTTCTCTTGCTGCCTTAATTTGTTCTCCGATCTGAACGTTGATTTCTTTCTTCTCACGCATATATACCACCATCCTTGCTATTATTTTACCTAAAAGCACCCTTGACAAACACATAGCGTCAGCATTATAATATTTAATAGTATTGCATTTAGTTTTTGCAGATAGCAGAACACAACACTACAGTAACGGGCGAAGAAAGAAACGAAAGGAGAATTGTACAATGAAGAATTTATGGATTGCAATTGGCATCGTGGCTGCGGGATTAGTCTTGGCCTTAATATGTTACTCCACATCTGCCTCAGATAATTCCGCAGGCCCGAATGCAACCCGTCCAGAGTGTGCTTGGTGCAACGGTACCGGTTATTACTGGGACTATGATGTGCTGAAAGCTTGTCCGCACTGCCATGGAACAGGTAAACTGAGTTAATGCGAGCATCACCCGGATGAGCCTATGCGTCGCAAATACAGCCGCAGCGCGAAACAGGCAAGGGAATCCCCTTGCCTGTTTTTTATTTCACATTGGAATCAGCAACAGCGTGTCAGCCGGGATCAGCGGGTTTTGCAGATCGTTTGCCTGCATCACCGAGGCCGTAGCCGTGCGGTAGGTCTTGGCAATGTCCCAGACGTCCTGCTCCGTCTCCGTGCGCCGCAGGACCACCGCCGGTCTGCGTTCGCTCGTCGCTTCTGTCTGCGCAATCTCGCCGCCCGCAACGCAGCGCAGCCGATGCTCGGCAAAGCTCTCAAGCTCCACGCTTATGGGGCAGCGCAGCTCCATACCGCCCGCGCCCGCCGCGCAGAAAATTTCACCGCTTCCCGTCACGCACACGCCGCAGCTGCCCTCCTCGGAGAGCGCCGTGGAAAGCTCGACCGTCGGGCGCATTGTGCGCCCCTGCAATTTCCCCTCGCTGTCCACATACAAAACATTCACCGCCATGGGCAGCTCCACGAGCATCCGTTCGCCCTCGCGGCGGCGGTTGGCCTCGTCGGTGTAGAGCCATGCGTCCACTACGCCGCCCGCAGGCGCATCAGACTGCGCAGTCGCCGTCTCGCGGAAGCTCTGGCGGTCGAGGATTCCCGTTACATTCCATTCCGACCATTTCGGCACCAGCTCTGCGTCCGTACAGAAGGCATCCTCGATCAGCTCGATCTCCTGCTCGCCGTAGGCCGTGCACTGCGCAAGCAGATTCACGCTCACCAACAGTCTGCGGCAGTCCATCTGCCCGTCCGGCTCCGTCTCGGCCGAGGTCATGGTCAGAACCGTGCGCAGCTCGCGCTCGTCAAGCTCCTCGTCCATATCCACATACTGTGAAAACGGCAGATCGGTCTCGAAGCTGTGCAGCTTCCCCTCGGCGCACTCATAAAGTGCATGAACGGTCAGATTGCCCTTAAAGACCGCCTTGCTGCCCACGAGCTTCTGTTCCTCGACCGTTGTGCGATAGACGCATTTCAGCAGCCGTTCAACGGCGGGCTTGCTGCCGGGGATCTCCGCCTCCTCGTTGAGCACAAAGCTCTTTTCCCCTAACGCCAGAGGCAGCTTGATGGGCAGGCGCGTCCTGCGAAGCTGCAGCGTGGGCGCAGGCGCGGAAATGTCATAAAGCGTCCGGCTCTGACGTGCATAAACGCTCAGCGTACAGCGCACGCCCACGCGAACGAGCACCTTACGCGAATTAAGCATCCGCGCATCCACGCCCGTGACGGCGCAGGTGCATTGCAGTGTGCAGTCGTCGTAAGCCGCGTCAAATTCCTTGCGCACGGAGAAGGGGATCTGCGTTTCCAGACGCTCGACCTCGCCGCCCTCCGTCACGAACAGCACGCCCGCCTGCACGTTCCCAGTCGCACCCGCTGCGCCCGCGCTGCATTCCTCCGAGCGGATCAGCGCCGTGGCGAAGGCGTCCACCACACGATCGGCATCAGGATAGCTGTCCGGCACGATCAGCTCCGCCGTCTGCTCCTGCGTGACCGTTTCGCAGAGGATGCGGCTGAGATAATTCAACTCTTTTTCCTGAAAGACAAGCTCCATATCGTTCACCCCTTGTTCGTTCTGCTATTGTATATGCAGGCAAGTACAAGTTTAGTACACTTTATTTGCATCTGCGCGTGCAGCACAGGCCGATCAGCAGCAGTGCAAGCCCGACGATTGCCAACACAAAATCCGAGGAAAACAGCAGCGATACCAGCAGCCCCGCTCCCAATGCCATGATCGCCGTCCCCAAGAGTTCACTTTTTCTGCACATAAAAACCGCCCCCTGCGCCATGTTTATGCGCAGAGAGCGGTATTATACCAATTTCTCTATTTCAGCTCCCACGGCTTGACGTCCTTGGCCGCTTCATAGAGGCGGACGTAGCTGGCGTGGCGTGTGGGCCGGAGCTTTCCGTCCTTCAGGGCCTCTAGCACCGCGCAGCCCGGCTCGCACAGATGAGCGCAGTCGTGGTAGCGGCATTTACCCAGATATGGCGCGAAGTCCGGAAAAGCGTATTGCAGATTCTCCTTCAAAATGACCTCCATCTGGTCGGTATCGAAGGAGGAAAAGCCCGGTGTATCGATCAGGCCGGTGCCGTCGGCCAGACTGCACAGCTCGACGTGGCGCGTCGTGTGACGGCCGCGGCCGAGCTTCTCCGAGACCTCACCGGTTTTAGCTGCGAAGTCCGGCGCGATGCGGTTGAGCACGCTGCTCTTGCCCACGCCGGAATTACCCGTGAAGGCGACGGTCTTTCCGCGAATCCGCGCGGCAAGCGCCTCTATTCCCTCGCCGCTGACGGCACTGGTGCGGAACACCTCAAAGCCCGCGCCCGTGTAGATCTCATACAGCCGGCCGCAGTCGCTCAGGTCGATCTTGTTGATGCACAGCAGCACCGGCACGCCCTGATTGCCCGCGATGGCACTGACACGGTCGATCAAAAAGGGATCGGTCACGGGATTGGTCTCGCTGGCGAAGATGACCAGCGCGTCGAGATTGCTCACCGCCGGACGCACAAAGGCGTTGCGGCGCGGCAAGACGCGTTCGATCATTCCGCGGCCGCCCTCGCGGCTGCATTCGACCTCGTCGCCCACAAGCGGCGAGAGGTGTTCTTTTCGGAATTTTCCGCGTGCACGGCACTCGACGATCTGTCCGTCCGGCGTGCGCACATAGTAAAAGCCGCTGAGCGCTTTTACGATTCTCCCGCCAAAGTCCATCAGCCGACCGGTTCCTCCGGCGTGGTAGGCTGCGTTGGCTCCGTGGTAGGCTGCGTCGGCTCCGTCGGCGGATTGGTCGGCGCGGGACCGTCGGAGACCTCGAGCGTCACGACAGTATCCTTGGCGACCTGCGTGTTGGCCTTTTCACTCTGTCGGATGACACGATCCTTTTCCTCGGTCTCGCTGAACACGCGCTTGATGTCATAAGTCAGCCCGGCCTCACGCAGGAGCTTGATGGCATCCATGACATCCAGTCCCTCGACGGACGGGACCTTGAGCTTGCCGTTGCCCTTGCTGATATAGACCGTAACGACCTGACCCTTGCTCAGCTCACTGCCGGAGGCAGGCTCGGTGCGCGTGACGCTGCCCTCGGCAACATCGTCGCTCTCCTCCTCGAGGAAGGTCGTCTTGAGGTTCAGCCCCATCGCCTTCAGAAGCGCCTCAGCATTTGCCTTCGTCTGCAGCTTCAGCTCGGGCATCTTGGTCGAGCCGAGGCTGATGTAGATCGTGACAGCCTGCTCCTTGGTCAGCTCGGTATTGGCCGTCGGCTCGGTGCGGATGACATAACCCGCAACGATCGTGTCGCTGGATTCTTCCTTGGTCGTGATCTTCAGGCCGAGGTTCATCGCGTTAAGCTGCGCAAGAGCGCTGGTTTCCGTCTGATTGACAAAATCCGGCATCTTGTTGGTTTCCTCACCGAGGCTAACCTTCAGGGTGACGGTGCGGGTTTTGCCGCCCTTGACCTGATCGTTGGCCTTAGGGGACTGGTCGTAGACCTGCCCCTTGGGATAGTTTTCATTGTATTCATAAGTCGCGCCCGCGATGTCGATGTTCAGCTCGGGATAGTCGTCCGGGTTGATGGCATCGATCTGCATGCCGACGAAATTCGGCACGGAAACGGTATCGACAGTGTTCGTCGGATCCTTACTTCCGCCGAGCAGGCTGATGAGCAGCACAATGAGCAGAATCACAGCCACACCCGCACCGGAGAGGATCCCGATGAGCTTCAGGCGGCGCTTCTTTTCCGCAGCCTGTTCGGCTTCGCGGCGCTCACGCTCTGCGCGGCGTTCGTCGGGGCTGCGGTCGGCGGTTCTGCGGGCAGCGGCATAGCGCTCTGCTTCGCTGCGCGGTGCAGCGGGACGCGGTGTGCGCACCGGCGGCGCCATTTCGGGCGCATTCCCGCCGAAATACAGGAAAGTAATGCCCGGATTCTTGCGGAATTCCTCCATGTCATGGAGCATTTCGGTCGCGGAGGCGTAGCGCGCGTCGGGATTGACCTCCATGGCGTGCATGGTGATCTGCTCGATGCCGCGCGGAATGCCGTCAACCAGCTCACCCGGAGGCGTCGCGCCGCCGTTGATGTGCTGAATGGCCACAGAGACAGGCGTCTCGCCGTCATAGGGGGTGCGTCCCGTGAGCATCTCGTACATCACGACACCGAGAGAATACAGGTCGCTGCGGCTGTCCACATGGCCGCCCTTGGCCTGCTCCGGCGAGATATAGTGCACGGAACCGAGCGCTTCACGCGTGAGCGTATTCTGCGCAGAGCCGATGCGGGCAATGCCGAAGTCCGCGACTTTGATGCTGCCGTCCTTGAGGATCATGATGTTATGCGGCTTGATGTCGCGGTGCACGATGCCGCGGCTGTGCGCGTGCTCGAGCGCCTTGGCAATCTGCATGGAGAAATGCAGGGTCTCGCGCCAGTTCAGGCGGCCTTTTTTCTCCAGATACTGCTTGAGCGTGATGCCCTCGATCAGCTCCATGACAATATAATCCACATCGCCGGAACGCGAAACGTCATAAACGCTCACGATGTTCGGGTGCGACAGCATCGCAACCGCCTGCGATTCCGCATGGAAGCGTCTGCGAAACTCCTGATCGCGGGAAAACTCGTCCTTGAGGATCTTGATGGCGACCAACCGGTTCAGGCGGTGGCACAGTGCCTTATAGACGACGGCCATGCCGCCGGTGCCGATCACTTCAAGGATCTCATAGCGATTATCCAGAAGTCTGCCTATGTAGTTATCCATACTAACTCCTATCCGCTGTTCGTTCTCGTCGGTGAACGAAGACCGAAATAACCTGCCGCAAATAAGCGACGCTGCTTTCAATTAAACTGCGATCAATACCGAGGTCACATTGTCCGGTGCGCCGCGCTCCTTTGCGATCTGCAAGAGCCGCTGGCAGCAGTCGGACTTATGCGCACCGTGGATGACCTCAAACAGGATCTCCTGATCGGCCATCTGGTTGGAAAGGCCGTCCGAACACAGGAGAATGCAGTCGTTTTTTCCGAGCTGGAGCGGGAACACATCCGCACTCACCTGCGGCTCGGTGCCGACGGCGCGCGTGATGAGGTTTTTGCCGGGATGATTTTTCGCCTGCTCGGGCGTGATCTCGCCTCGCTGCACCATCAGCTCCACAAGAGAATGATCGACCGTGACGCAGCGAACGCCGTCGGAATTGAGCAGATACGCGCGGCTGTCTCCGATGTTGAGAACCAACGCGCTCAGGCTCTTGAGGATCAGCACCGCGACGAGCGTCGTGCCCATGCCGGAAAATTCCTCGCTGAGCTGCGAATGCTCAAACACCGAGCGATTGGCCAGCGCAGCCGCCTCGCGCAGCATGCTCTCCTGTTCCTTGGGCGATTTTTCCGGCCGGAAGGAGCGTTTGACCTCTCCTGCGAACACCTCGCAGGCGAGCTTGCTTGCAACATTGCCCGCCTTGGCACCGCCCATGCCGTCGCAGACCACGGCCAGAAGCGCACCGCCCGTGAACTGCTCGATTCGGTAGTAATCCTGATTTTGCTTGCGGACATTGCCGGTGTCCGACAGTCCCCATGCCTCCATCTCAGCACCCCTTTCCGCCAAGTTCGTATTTTCTTCTTAGCTGCCCGCACGAAGCGTTGATGTCGCTGCCCAGCGTCCGGCGCACCGTCGCGGGGATGCCGTGCGCCTCGAGCGCCTTCTGAAAGGCCAGAACGGTCGCAGGCAGGCTCGGCTTGAGCGGGCTTTCTTCGATGTTATTCAGCGGGATGAGATTCACATGCGCCGCAATGCCACGCAGCCGCTTTGCAAGCAGCTCGGCCATCTCGGCAGAGTCGTTGACATCCCGGATCATCGCATATTCAAAGGAAATTCTTCTTCCTGTTTTTTCAAAATAATGCCGGCACGCCGTCAGCAGCGCCTCGACGGGATAGCGCCGGTTGATCGGCATGATGGTGCTGCGGATCTCGTTGCACGGTGCGTGCAGGGAGACCGACAGCGTGAGCTGCAAGTCCTCCTCCGCGAGCCGCTCGATCCGGTCGACCAGACCGCAGGTGGACAGGCTGATGTGTCGCATGCCGATATTCATGCCCTTTTCCGAGTTCACAAGCGTCAGAAAGCGCACTACGGTATCATAATTATCCAGCGGCTCTCCGATGCCCATGAGCACGATGTTCGACACCGGAAGGCCGGAATCGAGCTGCGTGAACAGCACCTGATCGAGCATTTCCGCAGGCGTGAGCCTGCGCACAAGGCCGCCCTTTGTGGACGCGCAGAAGGCGCAGCCCATCGCGCAGCCGACCTCCGAGGAGATACACACGGTGTTGCCGTGGTGGTAACGCATGAGGACGCTCTCGACGCAGTTGCCGTCAGACAGGCGCCAGAGATACTTGATCGTGCCGTCCTTGGCCGAAACGAGCTTTCGTGCGACCTCCGGCGGTGTGAGCGCATATTCGGCCTTCAGGCGCTCGCGCAGCGGCTTGGAAAGATTCGTCATTTCGTCGAAGCTGCGCGCGCCGCGGTGCATCCACTGATAGACCTGGCCGGCGCGGAAGGCCGGCTCGCCGAGCGCGGCAAGCTCCTGCGTCAGCTCCTCAAGGGTCATGGATTTGATGTCTTTCAAGGCTTCCTCCTGAGTTTACAGATGAAAAATCCGTCCGTTCCGTGCGTACATGGCAAGAGCGTGGTCATCGCTCCGTCCGGAATGCCGGAGTTTTGCGGAAAATGAACGGTTTCCGCAGAAAACTGCGGATCATCCCGCAAGAATGCCTGCACAACCTCCTCGTTTTCACGTTTCAGAATCGTGCAGGTGCTGTAAAGCAGCACGCCGCCGGGTTTGACGTAGTGTGCCTGCTGCCGCAGGATCGCAAGCTGGATCTCCGGCAGGCGCTCGGTCTGCGCGAGGTTTTTATAGCGAATGTCCGGCTTCTTGCGGATAACGCCGAGGCCGGAGCACGGCACATCGGCCAGCACCGCATCCATGACGTTTTCCCATTCAGGCACGGGCTTGGAGGCATCCTGCAAACGTGTCTGTAAAATTGAGATACCCAGCCGCGCGGCGCCGCGCTCGATAAGCTGCAATTTATGCGGGTGAATATCACACGAAGTGATACTCCCGCGATTCTGCATCGCGATCGCCGCGGCAAAGCTCTTTCCGCCCGGTGCGGCACAGCAGTCCAGCACGCGCATATCCGGCTCTAACCCGGCAGCCTCGACCGCCAGCCGCGCCGCCGCGTCCTGCACATAGAGTAGTCCCTGTTCAAACGCCGCAAGCTGCTCCAAGCTGCCCGTACCGCGCACGGTCAGGCAGTCCGGCAGCCACGGATGGACGCTGCATTCCACGTTGGCTCCAAGCAGTGCTTTCATAACCTCCTGTGTCGTAGTGCGCAGGAGGTTGATCTGCAATACGGTCTGCGGCGCTTCGTTGTGACTTTTTAAGAGCGTTTCCGTGGTTTCCGGGCCAAATTGCTCAAGAAAAAGTTCGGTCAATTCCTGCGGGTGGCTGTATTTCACGCTCAGGCTCTCCGGCTGCGGAAGCGGCTGCGCACGCAGCGCATTGCGCAGCACGGCGTTGACCAGCCGTGCTGCCTGCGGATTGGCAAAGCGCTTGGTCTGCTCCACAGCCTCGTTCACGGCAGCAGAGGCCGGAATTTTATCTGCCAGTGTCAGTTGATATAGCGCAAGACGCAGAATTTCATGCACCGCGGGCTGCAATTTCTCGAGCCTTGTAAACCGCGCAAGCTGCCAGTCCAGCAGCATGCGGTTTTGCAGCACGCCGTAGCAAAGCCTGCTGGCCAGCGCAGCCTCTCTCCGCTCCATGCCGCGCAGCAGCTCCTTGAGTGCGCCGTCCGACCACGCGCCGCTTTTCCGGCAGGCTAGAAGCGCACGCAGCGCAGCGTCTCTGCCCGTCATAGGACGATGGGATGGCCGCGGAAATAGTCCGGGGCGCGCATGCGCTTGCCGCCGTCGGCCTGCAATTCCAGTATTTCAAGAACGCCGTTGCCGCAGGCGACCTCCAGTGCACGCTTCGTCAGCGCCACGGGCGTTCCGGGCTGTTTATCCGTCGGCTTGTCCGTCGGTCGGACGGAGTAGATCTTAAAATGCGTGCCGCCCAGCTCCGCCGTCGCCACCGGCCACGGGTCAAGGCCGCGTACCTGATCGACGATCTGGCGCATGGACCTCGTCCAGTCGATGGGGCACAGCGCCTTGGTCAGCATGGGCGCATAGGTCGCTTTTTCGTTGTCCTGCGGTGTGCGCGTAACCGTCCCTGCCTGCACGGCGCGCAGCGTGTCGCACAACAGCTCCCCACCGATCTCGGCCAGACGGTCGAGCAGGCTCTGCGCATTTTCATAAGGCTCGATGGGCGTTTTGCGAATCTCGATGATGTCGCCCTCGTCCATCCCGGCGGACATATACATTGCGGTCACGCCGGTCTCGTCCATCCCGTTCAAAATCGCCCACTGCACCGGCCCCGAGCCGCGCAGCTCCGGCAGGACGCTTGCATGGATGTTGATGCAGCCGAGGCGCGGAATGTCCAGCACGCGCTGCGGCAGGATCTTCCCATAGGCGACCACGGCGATGACGTCCGGCTTCAGCGCCCGCAGCTCCTCCACAACGGCATCGTCGCGGAAGGTCGCCGGCTGATAAACCGTCAGTCCCGCCTCAAGTGCGCAGAGCTTCGTATCGGACATGACGAGCTTCATGCCGCGGTTCTTCGGCATATCCGGCTTGGTATAAACGCCGACCACATCAAAGTGCTCCGCAATCAGGCGCTTTAAGCAGGTCGCGGAGATGTCGGGCGTTCCCATAAAGACGACTCTCATGCTTCCTCATCCTCCGCACCGCCGTGCATAGCCTCGATCTCCTCGTCGGTGAGCTTGTGATAGGCAATTTCGGTGTAAAGATGGCCGTCGAGGTGGTCGCATTCGTGGCAGATGCAGCGCGCGATCAGCTCCTCACCCTCCAACTCGAACCACTCGCCGTTACGATCCTGTGCGCGCACCTTGGCATAATTCGGCCGCTTGACCATCCAGTACTCGCCCGGAACGCTCAGGCAGCCCTCCATGCCGTCCTGCTCGCCGGAGGTCTCGACGATCTCCGGATTGACCAGCTCCACGATCTCCTCGCCCAGATCGATCACGACGATCCGGCGCAGAATGCCGATCTGCGGCGCGGCAAGGCCGACGCCGTTGGCATCGACCACCGTCTCGGCCATATCGTCGAGCAGCGTGCCTAGCTTGTCGTCAAATTTGGTCACAGGGCGGCAGACCTTGTGCAGTGCCGGGTCCTCGGCGGTGAGAATTCTTCTAAGTGCCATGGTAAATCCCTTCATTCGTCGCTGTTCACGTCGGCAAACACGCCGACGGCGCGGTATTTTCGATTCTTTGCAAATTCCTGCATGCAATAGGCCACGAGCCTGCGCAGCGTGCGCGTATTGACGCAGCTCAGGGTCAACCGACAGCGATAGCGGTAGTTGACCCGTGCGACCGCCGCAGGCGCGGGGCCAAGCAGGCTGACCTGTTCTGTCTTGTAAAACGGCGAAGCAAGCTGCGCTTGCAGCATTCGGCGGAAGTCCTGCGCACCGCGCCAGACCTCCTGCTCATCCAGCCCGTGAAAGGTCACGGTCAAAAGGTCACGATATGGCGGGCAGCCGCGTGCACGGCGCAGCGGCAACTCGTTTTCGAAAAATGCGTCGTAATTCTGCTGCGCAGCCAGCTCCAGCACCTGATTTCTCGGCGTCATGGTCTGAATGAGCGCCCGTCCGCCGAGTGCCCCGCGTCCCGCGCGGCCTACGACCTGCGTAATCATGCTGAAGGTCGTCTCCGTGGCCTTGTAAGAGCCGACATAGAGCGACATATCCGCATCGAGCACGCCCACGAGCGTCACGTTTTCAAAATTCAGTCCCTTGGTCACCATCTGCGTGCCAAGCAGAATGGGAATCTGCTGCTCCTGAAACTCGCGCAGGAGCTTTTCATGCGTATTGGTCGCGGAAACCGTGTCCGCATCCATGCGCAGCACCCGCACGCCGGGCAAAAGTGCCTCCAACTGCTCCTGCACCTTCTGCGTACCGAAGCCGATCTGCTTGAGGTGGCCGCCGCAAACCGGGCAGCGCACGGGCAGCGGCTCGGAACGGCCGCAGTAATGGCACATCAGCCGGTTATTCGCATGGTGATAGGTCAGATTCACGCTGCACGCCGGGCACACGGGCACATACCCGCAGTCCACGCAGGCGATCATGCGGCTGGTGCCGCGCCGGTTGAGAAAAAGGATGGACTGCTGTCCGTTTTTCACGTTCTCGCGCAGGGCAAGCAGCAGCGGTTCGCTGATGGCCGTCGGATTGCCGGACTTCAGCTCCTGCTTCATATCGGCCAGCTCCACCGACGGGAGCGCCTGCCGGTTGTAGCGGCGGTGCATGGTATAAAGGCGGTAAATATCTTTCTTCGCGCGATACATGGTCTCAACGCTGGGCGTCGCAGAGCCGAGCACCACCAGCGCCCCCTCCTGCACGCCGCGATAGATCGCGACCTCGCGCGCATGATACCGCGGAGAATTTTCGGATTTATAGGTGTGCTCCTGCTCCTCGTCCACGATGAGCAGGCCGAGGTTCTGCGCAGGTGCAAAGACGGCAGAGCGCGTGCCTAAAATCACGCGGGCGTCGCCGCTTCTGATGCGCTTCCACGCGTCGTAGCGCTCGACGATCGACAGGCTGCTGTGCAGTACGGCGACTCTTTCCCCAAAGTGCGCGGCAAACAGCGACAGAAGCTGCGGCGTGAGCGCGATCTCCGGCACCAGCACAACGGCTGACCGGCCGTCCGTGAGGCAGCGCGAAATGAGGCGCAGATAGACCGAGGTCTTGCCGCTGCCGGTCACACCGTAGAGCAGCGCCACACCGGGCTTTCCCTGCGCATACTGCGCCGAAAGGCCGTCGAAGGCCGCCTGCTGCTCCTCGTTGAGCACAATGGGCGCGGCAGGCCGGTCGGGTGCGGCAATTTTGCAGCGCAGCTCCTCCTGCTCTCGCGAGACCAGATAGCCAAGCTGTTCCAGACGGTTCAGCGTCGCATTCGTCGCGCCGGTAAAATAGCACAGCTCCTTGGCCGCACACTCGCCCAGCGCGGCGAGCATTTCCAGCACGGCGCACTGCATGGCCGCGCTGCGGCGCTTCGTCTGCGCATAGGCCAGCGCCTCCTCTGCGGAAACGCCGAGGCCGACAATGCGCTCGGTCTTATCGTGCACGCGGCGGGCGTGATTCGTGTCGCAGGAAACGAGCTTTTTCTTCAATAGATAGCGCAGCGCGTCGTCCAGCGCGTCCGGAGAAAACTGCTTGCGCAGTGTTTCCAGCTCTGCGCTGCCGCCCAGCGATTCGAGTGTCTGCATTACGGCCAGCGCATCCGGCCGGCGTGCGGCGGCATGGCGCCAGTCCGTCCCCGGAGCGACCGTATACCGGCATTTTTCGCGAAACCACACGCCCGCAGGCAAAATTGCCTTAATCGCGTCATAAAACGTGCAGAAATAGCGCTCGCGCAGAAATGCGGCCAGATGCAGCTCACGCTCCGAGAGCACGGGCGCATCGTCCAACATCTCGGCCACCGGCTTGAGCTTTTCCTCGCTGCCCTCTGCCAGTGCCAGCACGACACCCTCCGTGGGCTTGTTCGCCCTGCCGAAGGGCACGCGCACGCGCAGTCCCGGCACAAGCGTCATTCCCTCCGGAATGCGGTAGTCATAGGGCTTATCAATGGCAAAAACCGCCGCAGAAACGGCAATTTGCGCAATCACGCCTTACTCGCGCACCTTTGCGGACAGCTTGCCCTCGGCGACCTCGCGGATGGCCAGCGTGACGGGCTTGTCCTCGAGCGGAATGTGGAAGGTCTCGGACTCGATGGAGATCTGACGTGCACGGCGTGCGACGACGTTGACCATGAGATAGCGGCTGTCGATGTGCTTGAGCAGCTCGGACATTGCAGGATACAGCATATTAAAGTTCCTCCTTGAGTGATTGGAAACGATATTGCGAACGGCAGTCCTCCGCCGCAAGAATCGCGCGGATCTGCGCGGCGGCGTGCTCCACCGTGTCGTTGACGACGATGTATTGATATTGCTCGGCGGCAAGGCATTCCTCGCGTGCAATGGCAAGGCGGCGCTCGGCGATCTCCGGCGCGGTATCGCCGCGGGTGAGCAGTCTGTGGCGCAGCTCGGCAAAGGACGGCGGCGCGACAAAGATCGAAATTGCATCCGGTCTTCTGCGCATGACCTGCAAGGCTCCCTGCACCTCGATTTCGAGCACCACGCTCACGCCCTGCGCCAGCGCGTCATTGGCGGCCTTTTCGGGCGTTCCGTAGTAATTTCCGGCATAGCTGGCGTGCTCCAGCAGCTCGCCGCGCTCGATCATACCTTCAAAGTGCGCCTTATCCATAAAGAAATAATGCACGCCGTCAACCTCATTTGGGCGAATGGGGCGCGTCGTAGCCGAGACGGAAAAGCGCAGGCTGTCGTCCGATTGCATGACCTGCTTCAGAACCGTGCCCTTTCCGACTCCGGACGGGCCGGAGAGAATGATGATTCTTCCCTGCTTCATGATGTTTCTTCCTCCTGCAAGCCTGCCTCGTCCGGTTCTCCGGCGAAGCGTCTGGCAATGGTCTCAGGCGGGATGGCCGAAAGGATCACATGGTCGGTGTCCATGACGAGCACGGCGCGCGTCTTGCGGCCGTAGCTGGCGTCGATGAGCATCGCGCGATCCTTTGCCTCCTGCACCAGCCGCTTGACGGGCAGCGAATCCGGCCCGACGATGGTCAGAAGCCGGTCGGACGAGACCATATTCCCGAATCCGATGTTGATGAGCTTCATGGCTTATTCGATGTTCTGGATCTGCTCACGGATCTTTTCCAGCTCCGCCTTGATCTCCACGACGCTGCGTGCCTGCTCCAGATCGTTCCCCTTCGAGCCGATGGTGTTGGCCTCGCGGTTCATCTCCTGCAGCAGGAAATCGAGCTTGCGGCCGACGCTGCCGCCGTCGTCGAGCAGCTTTTCCATCTGTGCCAGATGGCTGCGTAGGCGGACGGTCTCCTCATCCACCGCGATCTTATCGGCAAAGATCGCCGCCTCGGTGAGGATGCGGCTTTCGTCAATGGTCTTGCTCTCGAGCACCTCGCGCATTTTATTCTCCAGACGCGTGCGGTATTCCTGCACGGTTACAGGGCTGCGTGCCTCCACGCGTGCAATGTAGGAAAGAATGGTCGCGGCACGGCTGCGCAGATCGGCGGCCAGCGCCTTGCCCTCGGTACGGCGCATACGGTTGAATGCCTCGAGCGCCTGCTGCGCGACGGCAACGAGGTCGGCAATGACAGCCTTCTCGTCCTCCTCCTGCTTTTCCACGACGAACACATCGGGAAAGCGCGTCAGCGCCGTCGCAGTGATGTCGTCGCACACCTGATAGTCCTTTGCGATGGTACGCAGCGCTTCAAGATAGCCCTCAAGCACCGGCCGGTTGAGGGAAATGCGGACATTCTCGTCTGCGGTGACGTTGACCGTCACGAACAGATCGACCTTGCCGCGGCTGACGTGCTCCTTGACGCACTGCTTCAGCGCGTCCTCTGCATAGGAAAAAGCGCGGGGCAGGCGCACGCTGCAATCGAGAAAGCGGTTGTTGACGGAGCGAAGCTCCACGGTGATTTCGCGGCCGTTCAGAGTCTGCACCGCGCGGCCGTAGCCGGTCATGCTTTGAATCAAAATGATCCTCTCCTTTTTCTCACCGGCACCCATTGCACAGGCAGTTCAGGCACAGCAGCGAGCTGCAGCAACCGCACAGGTCGTCGCTCGCATCGGAATACTGCGTCTGCCGGTAGGTATTTCCGCCGCCGTGAAGGTTGTTCAGGGCGGTGCGATATTCCAGATTTCCGGGATCCATCTGCACGGCGATGCGGTAATTCTGCGCCGCATCGTCCAACCAGCCGCGCCGCTGCGCGATTGCGCCGGAGAGAAAATACCACTCGGCGGTGTGCTGGGAGATGGCGTTCAGCTCTGCCTCTGCCTGATCGAGCGAACCGAGCTGGATGAGCCGGCGCACGCGTGCAAGCGGTGTCGCACCGTTTGCCGAGCTGCCGGACTGATAGCCACCGGATTGATACCCGCCCGACTGCGAGGACGCACCGCCGCCCTTGGTCAGGGTGTCATAGGCCTCGTTGATCTCTTTCATTTTTTCCTGCGCGAGATCGGCAAGGGGGTTATCGGCATAGTTGTCCGGATGATACTTGCGGGCAAGCTCACGATAGGCTTTTTTGATCTGCTCGTCCGACGCGCCGTGCGGCACGCCCAAAACCTCGTAGGGATCTTTCATTGTCTGCTCCTTTTGCGAAAGGCGCCCTGTGCAACGCTGTGCAGCACTGCGGGCAAGCCATAGTAAATAATGTTCGTCAGAATCGCGCCGTCGGCACGCGGGGAAAGCAGCTCCAGAGCGGAGGCCGCAAGGCCGATCGACGCATCGATCGTCTCCAGAAGCGCCGCCTTGTCCTCCGGGCTGAGCTTTCCGTCCTGAAGCGTGAATCGATAGCGCAGCGGATTGTAGGAATCGGACTTCACGTCCTTTTCCAGATCATCCAGCGCGTCGGCCAGATACAAAAACCGCCCGACATGGTATAAAAGCAACTCCGCCGCTCGCCGCTCGCCGCCCTCAGGAAGCTCCGCCGCGCAGCCTTTGAGCAGGCCCGCAAAGGCATCGGCTGTGCGGTCGAGACTGGGACAGCGTTCATCCTCCAGCCGGTGCAGCAGCGCCAGCTTTTCTTCAAAGAGTGCGTTTTCCTGCGGATGCCGCGCCGCGGCCTTTTCAGAGCTTCTGCGGTAAAACCGCAGCGCCAGCCGCGCAGCCACTCGGGAAAGGCGTTTGCCGTCGCGCTCTGCGTCGCGCAGCTTCCAGTATGACAGCAGCACGCTCATGTCCGCGCAGTAGTCCATAGCATCGGAATGCGCGAGGCATTCCTTCCTGCACCACGGGCGTGCCGGACAGAAGCAGCGCTCCGTCTGCGGCGCACCATCCTCCAGGAGGAAGGACAGGAAGGTCATATCGTAATTGACAAGGAAGCGTGCACGGAAGCCATAGCGCTTTTTCAGGCTGCGGCACAAACCGCAGTAGGCCGCGCGGTAACGCCGGAAGTCCTCCGGTGTCAGCTTGTCCTTTCGGGGAAGCACATAACCAAACATCTATTCTGCAAGCTCCACGATGCGATATACGGGCGGGCGGCGGCGTACGCGGCGGTCATACCAGAACGCCGGCAGCAGCCCGAGCACAAAGCCCGCTGCGCCGCACCAGAACGCGTCCCTGTGCAGCAGTGCGTCCGCCGTCAGATACCCCGCAAGGAACAATGCCAGCGGAAGCACATACACCAGCGCCGCAGCACGCAGCACGGTCTTTCCTCTCGATTCCACATAGACAAGGCTGCCCGGCCGCGCGGAGATCGGGTTCTCGGCCTGCACAGTGAGCGTCTGCCGCACCGCACCGCAGCCGGTGCAGTGGTGGCAGTCGCCGCTGCATGCGCTCTCGCGCACAACGCTGACCTCGGCCCTTCCGTGCGGCAGCAGGCGCTTAACCGTTGCCTTGCTGCGCATCAGGATTCCATCTCTCCGTCGAGAATGACCGGCACGGTGTAAGGCCCGCCGATCACGCCCGCGTCCGTTCTGGGCGTCACAAGCGTGATCTCCAGCGTGACATTCTTGGTCTTATCGTCGTAGCCCGAAGTCATATCCGCGACGATGCGCAGATCGGCAGCCGTGAGATCTTCCAGCGCCGCGGCCTTGCCGCGAAGCTGGATCTTGACGGTCTGTGTGCCAAAGGAGACCGTCTGCGTCTCGTTCTTCCGCTCGATCTGTGAAACGGGAACGGTCAGCTCCTTGGTCGTCAGACCCTCGAGCCGGAGCGTGATCTCCACGGTGTCGTCCGTGCCGAGCAGCAGGATGCCGCTGGGCAGGTTCAGCTTTGCGGAGATGTTCTGCGAATACACGCGCATTTCGGCCAGATCGACCGTCGTAACGGAGAATTCGTCCGGCATTTCCGCAAGATCGGCATCGTTGCCGGTCACGCGGATGGCCTTCGGCTCGATGGACCATTGCAGGTCGTCCGCCGTCGCGCCGCCGCCCGGCGTCACATCGATCTTGAGCTTTACATCCTTGTAGGTCAGGATGGGCAGGCGTACATAGATCTTGTCGCTGGAAACGGTAGTGTATTTGCTCAGCGTCAGCTCGTTGCCGTCGCTGTCAAACAGCGTGTAGGGATATTCCGCGTCGATGAGCGTGGTCGCGTCGGTCAGATCGACGCTGACAAGCGCATGGTCGATCTTGGCGACCTCGTCGGACGGGCCGATGACCGTCAGCGCATCCGGCGTGAGGGTAGCCGTGTTCTCCTGATAGGTCAGGCCCTCGGCAAGCTCACCCGTGTATTCAACCTTCACGGGAACGTCGGCATTTTTCATGACCTCGCTGACCTGAACGGAAATGCGGGAGGGAATGCTGCTGATCTCGCTGACATCGCCCGAAGCCACCGTGTCCGGCAGAATGAGCGTCCATGTGAGCTGAAATTCGCCGCTGCTCGTAATACGCGAGACATCCGCAACTGCCGTCAGGGTATCGTTGTTCAGCTCTTTCAGATCGGAGCGGCGGGCGCGCATCTGGACGCTTACACGCGCGTCGTCGCCGCCCGTGAGCATCAAGCCGCGGCTGGTCAGGGCGTCGATGCCCTCAAACTGCACGGCGATGCCGTTGATTGTCGTCGAATCGTCCGGATTGACCACCGTCACGGCGTAAAACCACAGGCAGATCGACACGACCAGAGCCAAAAGAAAGGCCAGTATCTTATGTTTCTGCATCCGAATCATCCTTTTCCTTCTTCTGTCTGCGCAGCAGCTTCGTCAGGGGGTTGCGCGTTTTGACCTCCTCCTTGGGAGCAAGCTCGTTGAGCAGGAGCTTTTCCAGTGTCTGCGGCGCAAGGTGGCGCTTAAGCATGCCGGAGATGGCCACGGAGATGGTGCCTGTCTCCTCCGAGACGATCACGACCACCGCGTCGGACACCTCGCTCATGCCGATGCCCGCGCGGTGACGGGTGCCGAGGTCGCTGCTGATGTTGCGGTTTTCCGTCAGGGGCAGCACGCAGCCGGCTGCGGCAATGCGCTCGTTGCGGATGATGACCGCGCCGTCGTGCAGCGAGGCCTTTGTAAAGAAGATGTTTCTCAGAAGCTCCGAGGACACCTGTGCATCGACGATCGTTCCGGTTTTCTGATATTCCTCCAGCGAAGTGGTTCGCTCAAAGACGATCAGAACGCCCGTGCGCTCGCGGGACATGATCTCGCAGGCCTTAACGGTCTCGCTGATGACATGGTCGATGTTTCGCTGCTCCTGCTTGGTCGAAAGGATTTCGCGGAAGGATTTGCTGCCGAGCTTTTCGAGCATACGGCGCAGCTCCGGCTGGAACATGATGACCAACGCCAGCAGGCCGATCTCGAGAATTTTATCGAGCAGATAATTCATCAGATACATGTGCAGCAGGCTCGTCGCCGCCGTCAGGATCAGGATGATGATAATGCTCTTTGCAATGCGAGACGAGCTGGTCGTCTGAAGCATCAGGATAATTTTATAGATTACAAAGGCCACGACCAGAATGTCCACAACGTCCATAATCTGGATGGTGGGCAGCAGTGCGGCAAATTCCTTGAAGAAATTGATGATAGCTTCCATAGCAAAACTCCGCTCACAGCGTTTGGAGCCGATTTCCCGGCATTACGGCAAAACGCCCCTACTTTATCTTTTAGATTATATCCGATTTCCGCCGCAATAGCAAGTAGGAATCCGCGTTTTTTGTGTCCGCTGCGAAAAAACCTTTCCGCAAATCCCCGCAAATCGGCGCAACTCGGCCTCGGTATTGAAGGCCGAGAAGCTCAGACGCACCGTTCCGCGCTCCAGCGTGCCCGCGTTCTCGTGCGCCACTGGCGCACAGTGCAGCCCGGCGCGTACCGCCACGCCCGCGTCGGCCAGAAGCCGTGCAGCCTCCTCACAGTCCAAGCCTTCGACCGTGAAGGACAGCACGCCCGCCTGCGGCGCGCCCACAAAGACGCGCACCTCTGGCATGCGCCCCAGCGCGTCGCGTGCCTGCGCGGTCAGGCGCTGCTCATGTGCCAGAATGCGCTGCGGCGTTTTGCGCAGCACGAAGGAAATTCCCTCTGCCAGCGCCGCGATGCCGCAGACGTTGTGTGTGCCCGCCTCGAGGCGGTCGGGCAGAAAGTCGGGCATCTCCGGGTCGGCGGAGTTGCTGCCCGTCCCGCCCTGCATCAGAGGCTCGCCGCCGTCCGCGCAGAGCAGGATTCCCGTGCCCTGCGGGCCGTAGAGTCCCTTGTGCCCCGGCATGGCGATGAAACGCGCACCGCTCCCTGCGAGCGCCACATCCAGCGTCCCCGCCGCCTGCGACGCATCCAGAATCAGGGGGACGCCGCGCTCTTTACAGAGGGCCGCGATTTCGCGCACCGGCAGAATATAGCCGAAAACATTGGAAACGTAGGTGCATACCGCCGCGCGTGTGTCCGGCGTAAGCAGCCGTGCAAAATCCTCCAGCGTGTCTGCCGGGTCAAAGAGCCTGCGTCCGGCGATCGCAGCCTGCGCGCCCAGCGCGTGCAGCGGCCGTACCACGGCGTTGTGCTCAAAGCCCGAGATGACCACGCGGTCGCCCGTGCGCACAAGCGAGCGGATGGCGATGTTTAAGCCGTGCGTCGCGTTCATGGTAAAGACGACCTGCTCCGGCTCGGCCGCAAAAAGTCGGCCTGCCAGCGTGCGGCAGCGGAACACCGCGTCGGCTGCGGCCATAGCCGCCGGATGCCCGCCGCGCCCGACGCTGCTCAGACGCGTGACCGCACGGGAAAGCGTCAGCGCGACCTCCGGCGGCTTTTGCAGCGTCGTCGCGGCGCTGTCAAAGTAGATCAAGGCCGCACCTCCTCCCAGCGTCCTCCGGGCGCTTTGCCGTAGATCCTCTGAAATGGCGCGGAAAACTGCGTCAGAAGCGTACGCGCTTCTGAAAATTGACCGGCACGCACGCGCAGGCTGTAACCGCAGCCCTGCTTTTGCAGTCCGCGAGGCGTGCGGAGCATGGCGGCGGCAATGCCCGCCTGCTCCAGTCGCTTTGCCGCGCTCTGCGCGGCCGTGACCGAGCGAAAGGTAAAAAAATACTCATACATAGAAGTGATCCCTCCCACTTCTATCGTATGACTTTCCCCAAATTTTGACACAGAAAGTGGCACACATATCTGCCGTCCACGCCGAATATACTCTGACATATGAACTCAACGAGGTGGGAGAATGGAACATATCGCAAATCATATCGACTTGATCGGCAGCCTTGCGTCCGCGCCGCAGTTTTCGCACGACAACCACGGAAGGCGCTTTTTTTCGTTTTTTCTGGAGGTCGAACGCTTGTCCGGAACGATCGATCGTCTGCCCGTGCTGGCCTCGGAGCAGCTTCTGCGCACAACGGCGGCGCAGGAAGGCGATGCGCTGCATATTACGGGGCAGATTCGTTCCTTCAACAGCCGCACACCCGGGCGGCACCGGCTTATCATCTCCGTGCTGGCCGAGCAAATGAGCGTCTGCGGCGAGCCGCACGACAATTTGGCCGTCCTGACGGGCGTGATCTGCAAGGAGCCGGTCTACCGGCGCACGCCGCTCGGCCGGGAGATCTGCGACGTGATGCTGGCGGTCAACCGTCCCTACCGCCGCGCGGACTACATTCCCTGCATTCTTTGGGGTCGGACGGCGCAGGAGGCCGCCGCGTTCCCCGTCGGCACCACGCTGACGCTGACCGGACGGCTGCAGAGCCGCGATTATCTGAAGCTCCTCGGCAGCGAAAGCGAGCAGCGCACGGCCTACGAGGTCTCTGTCATCACCGCCGAAGCGGTAAACGGATAAAGCAAGCGGGCATTGCGCTGCAATGCCCGCTTGTTCGCTTGTCAAAAAAGTCCAATGGACTTTTTTGACAGTCTGGCTGCAAAATATTGCAAAATATAAAACCGAGACTGTTTTATACCGGCTCGTCCATCAGGCGGTCGAACTCCGCCGCGACGCGGTCGAATTCCTCCTCGGGGATGTCCAGCAGGTCGAAATCATCGTCCGTGGGAACATAGCCGTAGAGATAGACATCGTCGGAGTCATCGAGCGCCTCGAGGGCGATATACTGCTTGTCGTCCAGATCGAACACGCCCATGATGCCGCATTCAAAGCTGGTACCGTCGTCAAATTCCAGAGCAAGGATCTCGTCCTCGCCGTACTGTGCACGCTTGTCTTCCATAAAAGTCAGACCTCCCGTTTGTTGATATGTTCAGTATAGCGGTTTTCGCAAAAACTTTCAAGTGCGTTTATGGCAAAAACTGTCGGTAAGCCGTGGGAAGTCCCAGCTCCTGCGCAAGCGTCTGCGCATCGGCCCAGAAAAACCGTCCGTCCGGCTCCGCACAGTCGAAATAAAAGCCAATCATTTCCCACTGCACATGGGTGAAAATATGCGTCCGGCAGACCGTTTTCTCAATACCTGTCGGGCGAACGCCCCACGCCTGCGCCTGTCCGAGCGCCTCCTGCACCGTAAGCGTCCCACAAACATCCGGAAGCTGCCAAAGCCCCGCCAGAAGGCCCTTTTCCGGCCGTTTGCACACCGCGAGCCGCTCCCCGCAGCGCAATATGAACACCGTGCGCACCTCATGGCGGCGCGGCTTTTTTTCGGCCTTGACCGGATAGCTTGTCTGCTTTCCCGCAGCGTTTGCCATGCAGCGGTCAGCCACCGGGCAGCATTCACATTTCGGCGCACCGTTCGGCACGCAGACCGTCGCCCCAAGTTCCATGAGTGCCTGCGTGAAGTCGCCGCAGTGCCCGGCGGGATAAATACTTTTTAGCAAAGCGGCGATCTCGCGCTTGGTCTTTTCGTCCGTGACGGGCGCATCCATGCACAAAAGGCGCGTGACCACGCGCAGGACGTTCCCGTCCACGGCAGGCTCAGGCCGCTCAAAGCAAATGGACAGCACCGCGCCCGCAGTATAAGCACCCACGCCCGGAAGCGCGCGCACGGCATCATATTCGCGAGGAAATTCCCCGCCGTATTCGCTCACGATCACCCGCGCAGCCTTTTGCAGGTTCCGCGCACGGCTGTAATAGCCCAAGCCTTCCCAGAGCTTCAATAGCTTGTCCTCCGGGCAATCGGCCAGCGCCTGCACCGTCGGCAGCGCAGCAAGGAAGCGTTCATAGTAATTCTTTACCGCCTCCACGCGCGTCTGCTGGAGCATGATTTCCGACAGCCAGACGTGATACGGCGCACGGTCGCGCCGCCAGGGCAGCTCGCGCTGGTGGGTCTCGAACCAGCCGAGCAGCCGCTCGGGAAGATAATCAAGCGTCATTCTGCTTTTTCTGCTCTCTGTGCGGCCGCCTTCTGCGGCGGCGGGCGGTTTTCTGCTTCTGCGCAGCCAGCTCATCAAAGCGCTGTGCAGCCTCGGACGCGCCGAGGTAGACCAGTCTGCTCACGCGCAGCGTGCCGTCGGTTTCTTTATTCAGACGGACGCGGATAAGATAGCGTCCGTGCTGCGGGCACTCTGCCATGGTCATATAACGCTGCCGCTCCTGCGAGATCCAGCGGCCGTTTTTCATCTTCACGCCGCACTGCGGACAATGCGTCTCCTGCTTTTTCACTTCGTTCATCGCGACGTCTTTGTCCTCATATCCGTGGATGACGGTGCGGCTGATGCACCCCTCGGGCGGATTGCCGTGGAAACCGTCGGCGTGCGCACGCATCGCATGGGTATATTCGGCAATGCCGCGTTTCATGTCCAAACGGCTGCAAATCAGCGCGGTGTGGTACGCATCGCCCAGCGCGTCGTGCGCGGGGCGGCTCGGCTCGATGCCGATCAGCTCCATTGCCGTAGACAGCGCCTTCTGCGCAGAGCCGGTGCCGGTCTGCGCGTTGAAGATCATCTGCGCGTTGTACCATGCCTTGATCCAGTCCGGCTCTCCGTCGTGCAGTAGGATGTTGTCCTCGAGCACGCGGATGTCGTCAAAACCCCACGTCAGGAAAATGCACTCTCCGCCGATCCATGCGCGGAAACGCTCAAGTGCCTCCGGAAAGGGCAGACCTTCCTCGCGCAGCTGCGCGTCGCGCAGACCGGTGAGCTTGGAAACGCGGCTGTTGAGCTTTTTATAATACTTCGGGCAGACGAGCACCTGAAATTCGTCCGCCACCGTTCCGTCCTCCAAAAGCCGCACTGCGCCGATCTGGATGATCTCTCCGTGGATCTCCACGGGAAGGACTTTCTTTGCGGCATAGGAACCCGGCCACGGCTGATTCCATTCCATGTCCAACACGATAAACTGCATGGCGTTCTCTCCTGTGAATTCTCTTCCTTTAATCATATCACAGTTTTTCGATGCCTGCAACCGAAAAACTGCAACATTTTTGGTCTGAGCTGCATAGAATGGCAAAAACAGGAGGAATGCTTATGCCGTTTTTGTTTTTAAGTCCGTCCACGCAGGAGTATAATCCCTATATCACGGGCGGCAGCGAGGAATACTGGATGAACCAACTGGCCGACCGCATGGTGCCCTATCTGCAGGCCTCGGGCATCAACGTCACACGCAACGACCCCGACGGCACCGTCGGTGCATCCATCCGCGCGTCCAATGCTGGAAATTACGACTTCCACCTTGCACTGCACTCCAACGCCGCGCCCGAGTCGCTCTCCGGCCAGCTTCGCGGGATCGACATTTATTATTACACCCGCAGTCTGAATGGCCTGCGCATGGCAAACATCATTGTCGATAATCTCAAGGAGATCTATCCCCTGCCCGGCCGTGTGCGCGCCGTGCCCACGACCGCCATCGTCGAGGTGCGGCGGACGCGCGCACCCGCCGTGCTGGCCGAGCTTGGCTACCACGACAATCTTGAGGACGCGCAGTGGATCACAAACAATCTCACCGCAATTGCAAGGAGTCTCTCCTTGTCCGTGACGGAGTATTTCGGTCTGCCGCTGCTGTCCCCGCGTCCTGCGCGGGAGGGCACCGTACGGCTCGAGAGCGGCAGTCTGAACCTGCGCGGCGCACCGTCAATCTCGGGCAGCGTGCTGGCCAGCATTCCGAACGGTGCGGCGGTGTCCGTCCTCGGCTCGTACAACGGCTGGCTGAGCGTAAATTATGATGGGCTGATCGGCTGGGTGCGCAGCGACTTTATTGCGTTGTAATTTCTCGTTTTTGCTTGCAATTTCCCTCGATTTTGTGTATATTTATGGGAAAGAAACCGGAGGGATACAAATGATAAATATTCGCAACGAAGCAACCATATACCAAGGCGGCCGCCTTCTGCCCGCGCAGAGCGCCGAGGGCCGCGAAAAAACGATGACCTACCGCATTTTAAAGGCGCACAACACCTCCGGTTCCATGCAGGAGCTGAAGCTGAAATTCGATGCCATGGCCTCGCACGACATCACCTACGTCGGCATCATCCAGACCGCACGGGCCTCGGGCATGAAGGAATTCCCGCTGCCCTACGTCCTGACCAACTGCCACAATTCCCTGTGCGCCGTGGGCGGAACGATCAACGAGGACGACCATGTGTTCGGTCTGTCCGCGGCCAAGCGCTACGGCGGCGAGTTCGTCCCGGCGCATCAGGCCGTCATTCACAGCTATATGCGCGAGATGTACGCAGGCGCGGGCCGGATGATTCTCGGCTCGGACTCGCACACACGCTACGGCGCTTACGGCACGCTGGCCATTGGTGAGGGCGGGCCGGAGCTGGTCAAGCAGCTACTCTGCCGCACCTACGACATTCGCTACCCGCGCGTCGTGGGCGTCTGCCTGACGGGCAAGCCGCGTCCGGGCGTCGGCCCGCAGGACGTCGCGCTTGCACTTATCGCCGCGACCTTCCCACAGGGGCTGGTCAAAAACAGCGTGCTGGAATTCTTCGGCGACGGCATTGCCAACCTCAGCATGGACTACCGCAATGGCATCGATGTAATGACCACGGAGACAAGCTGTCTGTCCTCCGTGTGGCAGACGGACGAAACCGTTCGCTGTGCGCTGTCCGTCCATGGCCGCCCCGATGCCTATCAGGCGCTCGCGCCCGAGGACGGCGCGGCGTACGATGCAGCCATCGAGATCGATCTTTCCAAGATCGATCCGATGATCGCCCTGCCCTTCCACCCCTCCAACGCCATGCCCATCCGCGTATTCAATGAGAATCTTGATGATCTTCTGCATGCGGTGGATGCGGAGACCGTCCGCGCACTGAGCCTGAAAAAAGCGCCCGCCTCACTTCGTGAGAAAATCAGGAACGGCAAATTCTATGCCGATCAGGGTGTCATTGCGGGCTGCTCCGGCGGAACGTACCAGAATCTCGTCAAAGCCGCAGAAATTCTCAAGGGCTCGACTCTGGGCGACGGCCGGTTCTGGCTGTCGTGCTACCCCGCAAGCCAGCCGGTCTTTTTGGAGCTGCTGCGCACGGGTGCGCTGGAGGCGCTCATGTCCTGCGGCGCAAGCATCCGCAGCGCGTTCTGCGGGCCGTGCTTCGGCGCGGGCGACGTCCCGGCCAACGGCGCTTTCTCCATCCGCCACTCCACGCGCAATTTCCCCAACCGCGAAGGCTCCAAGCCCGGTCAGGGGCAAGTGGCCTATGTTGCACTGATGGACGCACGCTCCATTGCGGCCTCCGCGCTCTGCGGCGGCGCGATCACGCCCGCCACGGAGCTTGAAAATCTGACGGAGGATCCGTCCTATCTGGAATACCATTTCGACCCCTCGCCCTATTCGCGCGTATACCACGGTGTAGGAAAGCCCGATCCCGCGCAGCCGCTCGCGTTCGGGCCGAACATCGCCGACTGGCCCGCGCAGATCGCGCTGCCGGAGGACCTGCTGCTGACCGTTGCCTCGGCCATCTATGACCCCGTCACCACAACGGACGAGCTGATTCCCTCCGGAGAGACCTCGAGCTACCGCAGCAACCCCCTGAAGCTCAGTGAATTTGCCCTGAGCCGCAAGGATCCGGCCTATGTCGGCCGCGCCAAGGCGGTGCAGGCGCAGGAGATGCAGCGCCGTGCCGATCCGGATTCCGTCGCGCTTGCCGGGTTTGACGCGCACACGACCGGTCTCGGCAGCGTCGTCATGTCCATCCGCCCGGGCGACGGCTCCGCGCGCGAACAGGCCGCATCCTGCCAGCGCGTGCTCGGCGGCGTCGCCAACGTCTGCGAGGACTACGCAACCAAGCGCTACCGCAGCAACGTCGTCAACTGGGGCATGCTGCCATTCACGGTGGAGCACATTGCGGATTACCACATGCAGCCCGGCGACCGTCTCTGGATTCCCGGCATCCGCGCTGCACTCGAGGGCGAGGCCGACCATGTAGAAGCCACGCTCCTGCAGGGCGAAGCCTCCGTGCCCGTCACGCTGTGGCTGAAAAATCTCAGCCGTGAGGAGCGCGACATCATTCTCGCCGGCTGCCTCATCAACTATTACGCACAAAAGGAGCGTTTTTCTTGACATTTCTGCACATGACCCACGGCGCCCACGCCGACATCGGTGCGCTTTTGCTGGACGCGCTGAAGGACGGCCTGTGGGACGGTCTGTTGAGCCTTCCCGTTCTGTTTCTGGCCTATCTTCTGATGGAGCTGCTCGAGCGCAGCGAAAAATTCAATGAAAAGCTCCTGCGCGGCTATTCCCGCAGAGCAGGTCCCGCGCTGGGCGGTCTTTTGGGCATCGTCCCGCAGTGCGGCATTTCCGGCGCGGCGGCCAGTCTGTTTTCCACCGGCTCGATTACCGTCGGCACGATGCTGGCCGTGTTTTTCGCCACCTCGGACGAGATGCTGCCCATTATGCTCTCGAGTCTGACCGAGCGCGGCTCCATCGGTGTGAAGGACATCGTCCTGATCGTGCTGGTCAAGGCAGCGCTGGGCATCGCGCTGGGCTATCTGGCAGACCTGCTGCTCTGCAAATGGCTGCGCAGCCAGAAGGACATCCACAGCTTCTGCGAGCGTGAGCACTGTGCCTGCGACGAGGAGGAGGGCAACGTCTTTTTCGCCGCGCTCAAGCACACGCTCAAGATCGGCCTGATGCTCGTAGCCGTGAACGTCGTATTGAACGTGCTGTTTTCCGTCATCGGCGTGGAAAAGCTCTCCGGCACGGTGCTCTCCAAACCCGTGATCGGTGAGGCGCTGTTGGCACTGTTCGGTCTGATTCCCAACTGTTCCGTCTCCGTGGTCGTTACGGAGTCCTATCTCTCCGGTGTCATCGGCGCGGGCGGACTGTTTGCGGGGCTGCTGTCCAATGCGGGCATCGGCCTTCTGGTGCTGTTCCGCACAAATAAGAATCTGAAGGAAAATCTCGTCATCACCGCCGCGCTGTATCTTCTGAGCGTGCTGATAGGTATGGCCGTCACGCTTGTGACCGGCTTAATATAAGGGAGGGACAGACATGAAGCTCATCGTCTGCGTGGACAAAAATAACGGTCTGTCCTTCAACCACCGGCGGCAAAGCCGCGACCGCGTTGTGACGCAGGACATCGCCCGCTGCGCGCCCGTGCGCATTGCGCCCGCCTCTGCCTCGCTTTTCGCAGATTATCCGGGTGCCGTCATGGTGAGCGAGGACTTCCTCACCGCCGCAAAGCCGGGCGAATGGTGCTTTGCGGAGCTTCTGCCGCTGCCCGAAGCGCCCGAGGCGCTGACGCTCTACCGCTGGGACAGGGACTATCCCGCTGACGCATTTCTCCCCTATGATCTGAGCCGCTGGACGCTCGTCTCGGTTGAAGAATTGACCGGCTACTCGCACGAGCGCATTTTCAAGGAGGTCTACGCCAAGTGAACCGCCTGATTTCCGCACTGCTCTTGTGTGCGCTGCTGCTTTCGGCCTGCACGCTCGTTCCGCCGGAGCCGACCGCCACGCCGACGCAGTCCGTGTCCTCCGAGCGCGACGTTTTCTCCCTCGACGCGCTGCCGGAGTTCTCCGGCACGCCCTACATCGCCGTCAACGGCAACGACCCCTATTTCTCCGAGACCGACTACACGACCGTCTCCTTTGAGCGATACAGTGAATTGGACGCGCTCGGCCGCTGCGGCGTGGCCTACGCCTGCGTCGGTACGGATCTCATGCCCACGGAAAAACGCGGCAGCATCGGCCAGGTCAAGCCCTCGGGCTGGCAGACGGCCAAATACGACAACGTGGACGGGAACTATCTCTACAACCGCTGTCATTTGATCGGCTATCAGCTCACGGGCGAAAACGCAAACGAGAAAAACCTTATCACCGGCACACGCTATCTGAATGTGCAGGGCATGCTGCCCTTTGAAAACATGGTCGCCGACTACGTCAAGGAGACCGAGCACCATGTGCTCTACCGGATAACGCCCATTTTCGAGGGCGACGAGTTGGTCGCACGCGGTGTTCTCATGGAAGCGCTGTCCATGGAGGACGACGACGTGCATTTCTGCGTCTACGCCTACAACAACCAACCCGGCATCGAAATCGACTACCGCACGGGCGAAAGCCGCACCGTGCAGACCTCTGCAAGCACCTCCGGTGAGCAGCATTATGTGCTCAACACCGGCTCACACAAGTTCCATCTGCCCGAATGCTCGAGCGTTTCGAGTATCAAGGACGAAAATCGCAAAGATTACACCGGCTCGCGCGACGAACTGATCGCCGATGGCTACACGCCCTGCGGAAGCTGCAAGCCGTAAGGAGAATACCATGGGAAAATTCACGGGCGTGCTTCTGGCGTCCGACTACGACCACACTATTTCCGCGATGGACGGGAGCATCCCCGCCCGAAACGTCGAAGCGCTGCGGTATTTCATCCGCGAGGGCGGGACGTTCTCCGTCGTGTCCGGGCGCAGCATTCCGCTGTTTCGCAGCCGGGTGCCGCTTCTGCCGATCAACGCGCCGTGCCTTCTGTACAACGGCGCAGTGTGCTACGATTTTCGTTCGGCGCGGCTGCTGTTTTCCTACACGCTCCCGGCCGACGCGCAGGAGATTCTCGATGCGCTTCTGGCACAGCTTTCCGACGTGCGCATCGAGGTGCAGACAAAGGACACCTGCTACGCTTACACCGCAGACCTGCTGCGCGACGAATATCTGCGCCGCTGCGGTGCGCCCTGCGTCCACGGCCCCGCCCCGCAGCCGTGGGTCAAGCTCGTCGTCTATGGAAAGTTCCGCGCGGTGGAATACGACGCGGCCGATTCTCTGAGCTTGGAGGACCTTGCGCAGTTCGACCGCATTGAAACGCAAATGCGCACACTCTGCAAGGGGCGCGCCAACGTTGCGCGCTCCATGGGGCGCATCGTCGAATGCTGGCCGATTGACTGCGACAAGGGCGCAAGCGCCCGCCGGCTGGCCGCAATGCTCGGCTGCAAAACGCTCGTGGGCATCGGAGACGCCCCGAACGATCTCCCGCTTCTGGACGAGGCGGACTTCGCCTTTTGCCCGGGCGACTGCGATCCCGCGCTGCGCACGCGGCCCTATCGCTTCGCCGCGCCCTGCGGCGAGGGCGCGGTCGCCGGCGCAATTGAATCTTTGGAAGGAATATTATAAAAAGCAGTGCCCCGCAGGAATTTTTGATCCCGCTGGGCACTGTTTATTTATCTCACCCGTTCGATCTTGCCGCCGCAGGTGCAACGGTAACATTCAGGATGCTGAATGAGCCTGCTCTGCTTCTCGCGGCAAAACTCACGACCGCAGCGGACGCAGCGCACCATGTAGCGGTCGGTGCGTGGGCGCGGCGCTGCCGGAAGTCCCTTTTCCTCCGGACTGGCGGTGCGCTTGATCGTGTACTGCGGCAGAAGCCGATTGACCGCCGCGGCAAGCTCCGCCCATTTGCCGGTATGCCCGCCGCAGCCGCGAACGGTATGCAGCAGCTCATGCAGGACGGTGTCCTTGGCCGCCTGATCGGAAACATCGTCCTGCAAAAGCTGCGCGGCGATGCTGATCTCAAATCGCCCGGGCGAAAGCTCACGGCACTGTCCCCAGCGGCTTTTGGCGCGGGTATTGACCCTCCAGCAGACGACCGCGCCGGGACGAATGCCAACGGACCGCAGATCTTCCTCGCAGGCTGCCGCAAGCTGTTTCAAGTCTTTCATAATCCCGCCCCCCATCGGGACGATTATAGCGAAATTCCCGTTAAAATGCAAGCGCGCCGCTTTCGTGGCGTGCTTGCACCAGCTTGTCAAAAAAGTCCATCGGGACTTTTTTGACAAGCTGACTGCAAAATTGCAAAATATAAATTTGTAGTTTTATTTTGCAATTTTGGCCGCTGCGGCGGGTTATTGAACGCGAAAGGGAACCCTGACGGTTCCCTTTCACGCTATCCTTCCCTCCGTAACTTTCGGTCGGATAGGCTTTTTGACATTCATGCAAGCGCGCCGCTTTCGTGGCGTGCTTGCACTCTTAATAACGCTTACTTTCCGATGGAGTTTGCAACCAGCTCGGTGTACTGCTCGTCGGTCAGCTCGCTGTGGTAGAACAGGCGGAAATATTCCTGCACCTCAGCCTTGAGGTCATAATTGACCGCATCCGGATAGAGAAGCGAAGCCATCCAGAGCATTCCCAGATAGCGCTGCACGGACGGAGGGAAGCCCATCCAGTTGTACGGCCCCATCGGGACTTCGTAATACGCGCCGTTCTGAATGGCGGTGAGCTGCTGCCATGCGGCATCCTCACCGACGGTGGCGTAGATGCTGCCCGGCGCAAAGAGAATGACGTCAGGATTCCACGCAAGTAGCTGCTCCATATCGATCTCATTGCCGCTGCCCTTGGAGGACGGAGACTCGACGACGGCCAGATTATCGGCCAGCAAGTCGATGATCTCGGCATGGTAAGAACCCTTGGCGATGACGTTCAGGCCGGTATCGCCAAGCAGGTACAGGAGCTTGACCTTCTCAACCTTGCCCGCGATCTCGGTGATCGTTTTATAATGCTCGTCGCAGTAGACAGCCAGCGCTTCGGCCTCCTCGGGCATGTCCAAAAGCTCGCCCAGCATCCGATACGCATTGCCGGTGCTGTCGGTCATCGCAGTGATGTGCACAAAGGGAATGCCGGTCTGCTCCTGAAGCGCGTCCAGATCTTCTTTGGCGGTCTTTTTCGGTTCGCCGACGTCGATGACGACCTCCGCACCGGAGGCCAGCAGTTCCTCCGGATTCAGCTCGCCCTTGCCGCCGTAAAGCTGGCCGAGAACAGGCAGGTTATAATACTCGGTTGCAAGATAGGCTTCCGCGCTTTTATCCCACTGGCTGGCAATACCGACCAGCTTGTCCGGGCAGAGGGCAAAGAGCACGATCTGCGCCAGAGGGCCGGAAACGGCGACCTTGGTCACATGGTATGGCAGCTCGACCTCGCGGCCGAGGGAGTCGGTGAAGCGTTTTGTCTCCGGTTCGGGTGTTTCGCTGCTGGATTCGGGTGCCTCGCTCGCCGGGTCGGAAATCGTAGGCGTTGACGACGGCGCAGGCTCGTTTGCCGCGCAGGCCGCCAAGGAAAACACCAGCGCGAGCGCAAGCAGGAGGGACAGCAGTTTTTTCATAATCATACCTCTTTTAATATTTTTTCGGAGAACCTCCGAGGTTTACGGGTTCTTATGTGCCGGAGCGATCAGGACGCCGTCCGGCGTTTGCAGAAAATTCGCCTCAACGCCGTAGAGCAGCCGAATGAGCTGCGGGTCGAGCGCCGTCTCGGGCGGGCCGTCTGCGGCGATTCCGCCGTCGTGCAGGGCGATGACGCGGCGGGCGTAGAGCATGGCAAGCTGCGGATTGTGGCAGGAGAGCAGGATCGTATATCCCTGCGCACTCAGCGCGGAGACCTTTTCCAGCACACGGAGCTGATTGCCGTAGTCCAGCGCCGAGGTCGGCTCGTCCATCAGAAGAATCTTCGCCTCCTGCGCCAGACCGCGCGCCACCAGCACGAGCTGCTGTTCTCCGCCGGAAAGCTCCTGAAAATTGCGCCCGGCAAATTCCTCGATGCCGAGCTGCACCATAGCCTGCATGGCCGTCTCGCGTTCGCGGCGGCCGGGCGAAGCAAAGGTAGACAGACGGTGATTCGTGCCCATGAGCACCATGTCCAGCGCGGTATAGGCAAAGACGGGGTTGTGAAACTGCGGAATGTAGGCCACACGCCGCGCCAGCTCCTTGGCGGGAAGCGACTCGACATTCTGCCCGTTCAGCAGGATCTTGCCGTGATAGCCGTGAAGCAGGCCGAGCATGCAGCGAAACAGCGTGGTCTTGCCCGCGCCGTTCGCGCCGAGCAAAAAGATCAGCTCGTTCTCCGTGGCCGCAAAGGAAACGCCCTTCAAGACCTCGCGCGCGCCAAAGGAAAAGCGAAGATTCTGAACCTCGAGCATCAGTGTACCCCCTCCTTGCGCAGCAGCATATACAGGAAAAAGGGTGCGCCGATGAACGCTGTGAGAATGCCGATGGGGATCTCCGTTGCCAAAAGATTGCGCGAAAGATCGTCTACCAGCAGCAAAAACGCCGCACCGGCGAGCATCGCCGCAGGCAGGAGCTTTTTAAAATTGCTGCCCGTGAGCTTGCGGCAAAGATGCGGGATGACAAGGCCGACCCAGCCGATGGTACCGGCCACGGAGATGGAGGCCGAGGTCACGAGCGTCGCACAGATGACGATCACAAAGCGCAGACGCGTCGGATGCACGCCCATAGCCTGTGCCTCCTCGTCGCCCAATGTGAGCAGATTGATCTTCCAGCGCAGCAGGAACAGCGGTACCAGGCCGAGCGCCATAACCGGCAGGATCGCCAGGACTTTTTTCATCGTAACGCCGCTGAGGCTGCCCATGAGCCAGTATGTAATGGCCGGAAGCTGATTGCTCGGATCCGCGACCAGCTTGAGATAGGACGTTCCGGCATTAAAGAGTGAGCTGACGACCATACCAGCCAGCACAAGGTTCAAAATGCGTTTACCCTGCGCACGCTGGCTTATAAGATACACGAGCGCGACCGTTCCGAGGGAAAAGGAGAAGGCTGAGATTGTAATGCCGACGTTGTCCGCGCCCAGCAAAATCGCCAGCGCCGCACCGAAGGCCGCGCCCGCAGACGCGCCGAGAATGTCCGGCGAGGCCATGGGGTTCTGGAACACACCCTGATAGGCCGCGCCTGCCGTGGACAGGCAGCAGCCGACGAGGCAGGCAAGCAGGATGCGCGGCAGACGAATGTTGACGACGGCGGTCTCGAGATTGGGGTCCCAGTTTTTCTCCAGCGGAAAAATGCGCGAGAGCAGGATGCGGCAGGTTGTCGGGATGTCCACGCCGTAGCGCCCGAACCAGAAGGAGACAAGAAACAGCGCAAGCAGGAAAACCGCAAGCACCAGCAGTGTGCGGTTCGCGCGCGCGGACTCTTTTTTCATACCGTTCTCCTCCCTTCAGATAAACAAAATGCGCCGTTCTCTTGAGAAAACGGCGCACAAAAGAAACCTGTTCCAAGGCCTCTCATTTGCTTCCTTCTCAAGCACGGAAGGCTCTGCCGTTTCCGGCAAAACCCTTTGCGCACAATGCGCAGGTCTGCGGCGCGTGGAGCAGCTCTTTAGCGCCGCAGACTCGGAAACACAATTTTTAATAATTATAGCGTAGCTCTTTTAAAAAAACAACCCTCTCGGTTCCGCAATGGCGAAATCAGAGTGTGGCCTTCAGCACCGCCTTGATGGTGTGCATACGGTTTTCGGCCTCGTCGAAAACGATGGACTGGGGGCCTTCAAAGACTTCGTCCGTGACCTCCAACGCGTCAAGATGGAACTGCTGGCCGATCTGGCGGCCGATGCCGGTGTTCAGATCGTGGAAGGCGGGCAGACAGTGCATGAACACAGCCTGCTGCCCGGCGTTCTTCATAAGTGCGGCATTGACCTGATAAGGCAGCATGACCTCCAGACGTTCTTTCCACGCCTCCATCGGCTCACCCATGGAGACCCACACGTCCGTGTAGATCACATCGGCGCCGGCGGTCGCCTTGACGGGGTCGGTCTCGAAGGAGAGCGTCGCGCCGGTCTCGGCGGCAACGGCTTCGCAGCGAGCGATCAACGCGGGATCGGGGAAATAGCCCTCCGGGCCGCAGGCCGTGAAGTGCAGGCCGAGCTTTGCACAGCCAACCATGAGGGAATTTGCCATGTTATAGCGGCAGTCGCCCATGAACACGAATTTTTTACCCTTGAGCGTGCCGAGATGCTCACGGATGGTCAGCATGTCGGCCAGGATCTGCGTCGGGTGGAATTCATTGGTCAGGCCGTTCCAGACGGGAACGCCCGCGTACTTTGCCAGCTCCTCTACGATGCTCTGGCCGAAGCCGCGGTACTCAATCCCGTCGTACAGACGGCCGAGGACACGCGCAGTATCCGCGATAGACTCTTTCTTGCCGATCTGCGAGCCGGTCGGGTCAAGATAGGTGACGTGCATCCCAAGGTCATAGGCCGCAACCTCGAAGGAACAGCGCGTACGCGTGGAGGTTTTTTCAAAAATCAGTGCGATGGATTTGCCCTTGAGCGTGTCATGCGGGATGCCGGCCTTTTTCTGCATTTTCAGATCGGCTGCAAGGTCGATCAGGCCGGTGATCTCCTCCGGCGTAAAGTCCAACAGGGTCAGAAAGCTGCGTCCTTTGAGATTCATAGTTGTCCTCCTCATTCAGCCGCGCAGCGTTTGATGATCTGCACGGCGGTTTTTAATTGTTCCATGGGTATATTCAGCGCAGGCAGCAGACGGATCATCTGCTTGGCGGTTGTGACGAGCACGCCGTTTTTCAGAAGCGTTTCGGCAAAGGCACGGGCAGGCTGCTCCGGCTCGAAGCCGAGCATCAGGCCCATACCGCGCACGTCCTTGATGCCCTTTGCGCCGGTCAATTCAGAAAGGATGTACGCCGAGCGCTCGTCCACGCCGGACAGCAGCGGCGCATCGATGCGGCTGAGAATATTCACCGCACCTGCGCAGCAGGCTGCATTGCCGCCGAAGGTCGAACCGTGGTCGCCGGGGGAGAAAACGTCCTGCACGCGTTCGGAAAAGAGCGTCGCACCGATGGGCAGACCGCCGCCCAGCCCCTTGGCCGTGGTCACCAGATCGGGCTTGAGGCCGTACTGCATGTAGCCGTAGAGCTTGCCGCTGCGGCCGTTGCCGATCTGCACCTCGTCGGCAATGAGCAGCAGATCGTACTTTTCCGCCAGCGCGGCGATCTGCGAGGCAAATTTCTGCCCGATGGGCGTCACGCCGCCCTCCCCCTGCACAACCTCGATCATAATCGCCGCGCAGGGATTCTCTGAGATCAGGCGCTCCAGCCCCTCGGCATCCCCCGTGTCAGCATAGAGGAACCCGCCGGGGAGCGGCTGAAACTGCTCGTGATAGTGCTCCTGCCCGGTCGCGGCCAGCATGGCAATGCTGCGGCCGTGGAAGCTCTTTTTCAACGTGATAATGTTATAATAGTCCGCACCCTTGCGCGTGCAGCCCCATTTGCGTGCGGCCTTGACCGCGCACTCGTTGGCCTCCAGACCGGAATTGGAGAAAAACACCTTCGACATTCCGGTGCGCTGGCAGAGCATCTGCGCAAGCTGCGCCACAGGCGCGGAGTAGTAAAGATTGGATGTGTGCTGGAATTTCCCAAGCTGCTGTGTGACGGCCTGCTGCCACGGCTCGTCGCACAGGCCGAAGATATTCACGGCGATGCCGCTGCCGAGATCGATGTATTCCCGACCGTCCGCGCCCAGAACCGTCGAGCCTTTGCCGCCGGCAATTTCCAGCGGGAAGCGGTTGTAGGTGTGCGCGACATATTGCCGGTCTAGCTGTTGTGTGGTCATGAGAATGCCTCCATATGTAGTCCCTGCGGCAAGACAGGGAGACTGCTGCTGCTATTATATCCGATTGCCGCAAGGGGGTCAAGCCCCAATGACGCGTGTGAAGAAATTGTAGTAGAACGGCACATCGCGCTGCGTGATGTGCCGCAGGCGGAACAGCAGCTCGGCACAGCTTCGGCGAAATTCTTCATCCGACTGCGTTTTAGTATAGGAATCCAGCGCGGTAAAGGCATTTTCGATCTCGTCCAGCTCCTCGTGACTCAGAACCGCGCTTAAAAATTTGCTTTTTTCCTGCCAGTGAGCCTGCGCAAGGGCAGCATCTGCGGCGGCGGTCTCGGCGTCGCCTGCGTCGAAGGCCGCAAGCGCATCATCCAGCGCGGCCAGTGCATGCTCCGTGCTCCCGGCAATCAGCGTGTTGCACCAAAGGCTCGCCGCCAGCAAAACGGCCAGTACCGCAAGGCCGGTGTAAAAATACTTCATCTGACATCCTCCCTGCGCACAAGATAGACTTTGCCCGCCGCGTCCACCGTTAAAAGCAGCGTGCTGCGCACCGTGCAGGCGCGTTTTTTCAGCTCCGCCTCCAGCCACGCGCGGTCTTTCTTTGCAATTGCGAGATTCTCGTCGAGCACCTTGCCGCCGGAGATCAGCGTCACCGGCAGCTCCGTTTCCGTCGCGCGGATAGCCGCATCCTTGGCGCTCGCCGGTCGATCCTTCGCATAGAGCAGCGTGGAAAGCTGGCCGTTCGTCTCCAAAATTGCATATTTGACCTCCGTCAGGTCAAAAATATCTTTTTCCCGCAGATGCATGGTCAGCTCATCGAGATTGACGCGCGTTTTTTGCAGGTTTTTCTCTATGATCTTCCCGTTTTCCATCAGAACTATGGGTTTCCCGCAGAAAAAGCTGCGTATCCGAATGCACCGCAGCGACAGCACCGCAAGGATCAGCTCCACGCCGAGGATGACCAGAATGGGCACCAGTCCGCTGAGAAGCGGGATCGCCGTGTCCTGCATGGGAATCGCAGCCAGATTGGCAATGAGCATGGTCACGACAAACTCCGACGGCTCCATCTCCCCGATCTGGCGTTTGCCCATCAGGCGCACCGTCAGCACAAGAACGATATATAATAGTAATGTGCGCAGAAATGAGATCAGCATGGATTTCCCTCCCGCGCTAGTGTTTGCAGTTATGCGCAAACTATGCCGCCGGATCGTGTCATCGGAATCATATGATTTGATAAACTTGTCGTTAATTTGTATAAACAAAAGGGCGTGTGCCGCCCGTGCTTTGGCGGTGCTACTGAAATTCGTTTTCGGCCGCAAAAATGCTTGCATTTTGGCGTTATTTCCTGTAAACTGAAACAATCAAAAATGAGCCCCTGAGGGGAAAGGAGTAAATGCGATGAAGGTTTCCGACTACTTCGGTTCCAATGTTTTCAGCAATGCGGTGATGCGTGAGCGTCTGCCGTCCGAGGTGTACAAAGAGGTGCAGCATGTGATCGCATGCGGAGGCCAGATTTCCATGCAGTCGGCCGACATCGTGGCCAAAACCATGATGGAGTGGGCGGTCGAAAAGGGCGCAACGCACTACACTCACTGGTTCCAGCCGCTTACCGGCGTCACGGCGGAGAAGCACGACTCCTTCCTGACCGCACCGGATAAGATGGGCAAAGCCATCCTGAACCTGACCGGCAAGCAGCTCATCATGGGCGAACCGGACGCTTCGAGCTTCCCTTCCGGCGGTCTGCGCGCCACGCACTATGCCCGCGGTTACACGGCGTGGGACATGACCTCGCCGGCCTTTGTCAAGGAGATGGCCTGCGGCACGATCCTGTGCATCCCGACCGTTTTCGTCTCCTACAACGGCGAGGCGCTGGATAACAAGACCCCGCTGCTGCGCTCCATGCAGGCGCTTTCGCAGCAGGCCGTGCGCATTCTGCGGCTGTTCGGAGACACGAAGTCCGAAAAGGTTCTGATTTCCGTCGGCGCAGAGCAGGAATATTTCATCGTTGACCGCGAGCGTTATCTCAACCGCCGTGACCTCATTTACACCGGCCGAACACTGTTCGGCGCACCTGCGCCCAAGGGGCAGGAGCTGGAGGATCAATACTTTGGCGTTATCCGTGAGCGCGTAGGCGAATTTATGGCGGATCTCAACACCGAGCTGTGGAAAATGGGCATCACCGCCACCACGCAGCACAATGAGGTCGCGCCCGCACAGCACGAGAGCGCCCCCATTTACAGCACCTGCAACGTCGCCGTCGATCAGAACCAACTCACCATGGAGACCATGAAGCGCGTCGCAACGCGGCACGGTTTGGTCTGCCTGCTGCACGAGAAGCCCTTTGCAGGCGTGAACGGCTCCGGTAAGCACAACAACTGGTCGCTCAGCAGCGACACGGGTGAAAACCTGCTCGACCCCGGCACCACGCCGAATGACAATCTGCAGTTCCTTCTGGTGCTGTCCTGCGTCATCAAGGCGGTAGACATCCACGCCGATCTTCTGCGCATGTCCACGGCCTGCCCCGGCAACGACCAGCGTCTCGGCGCGGACGAAGCGCCCCCGGCGATTATTTCCATCTTCCTCGGTGCACAGCTCAGCGACGTGGTCGATCAGATCGTGGAAAAGGGCACCGCCGCAGGCTGCATCGCAGGCGGACGGCTCGACACGGGTGTCTCTACCCTGCCCGTCATCGACAAGGACGCGACCGACCGCAACCGCACCTCGCCCTTTGCCTTCACGGGCAACAAGTTCGAGTTCCGCATGGTCGGCTCCTCTGAGAGCATCGCCAATTCCAACACCGTCATCAGCACCATCGTGGCGGAGGCTTTCTGTGAAGCGGCCGATGCGCTGGAAAACAGCAAGGACTTTGAGTGCGATGTCAACCGCCTGATCGCGGAAAATATGCGCAACCACCGCCGCGTGCTCTTTAACGGCAACGGTTACAGTGAGGAATGGAAGCGCGAGGCCGCGCGCCGCGGCCTGCCGAATCTGCCGAACATGGTCGCGGCTATCCCCGCGCTCACGACGGAGAAAACCGTTGAAATGTTTGAAAAGTTCGGCGTTTTCACGAAAGCCGAGCTGGAATCGCGCAGTGAAGTTCTCTATGAGACCTACGCTAAGACCACCGCGATCGAGGCCAGAACCATGCTGCATATGGCCGGCAAGCACTACATCCCCGCTGTCGTGCGCTACACTGCGCGTCTTGCCGACTCCATCTGCAAGGTACGCACCGCCTGCCCGGAGGCCGACACCTCCACACAGGAGGAGCTGCTCAAAACGACCAGTTCCCTGCTTGCGCAGGCCAGCGCCGCCGAAAAGCACCTGAACGAGGCCGTGCAGCAGATGAACGACATCGAATGCGTGCGTGAGATGGCGACCTTCTGCCGTGACGAGATCGTTCCGGCAATGCGTGCGCTGCGCACGCCCATCGACCGGCTCGAGCTGATCGTGGATAAGGCCATCTGGCCGGTGCCGACCTACGGCGACCTGATGTTTGAGGTCTGAGCTTCAAGCAAAAGCACAGATTCTGTGCAAGCATATTTCGCACCGCTGTGACCCCCCCAACATAACACAAGCCCGACCGTTTCCGGTCGGGCTTGTGTTATGTAATTATACTTCTGATTTAATCGAACTGCGTGACCCAATCAGGATCGGCGTGCGCCGCAAAGCAGAGCAGAAGCTGCTCGCGCGTGACCTTTTCCTCGGCCAAGGGCGCGGGCAGCGCTTCCTGGGAAAAATACGCCCGCTCCGTCGTTTCGGAATTTGCAGCAAATTCTCCGCCGAGCGGCGTGCAGAGGAAAAAGAGCTTCACCACGCCGTAGGGATAGGGCGGCGGATTGTGGCGGTTTCTGTCCTGCACGGCGATCAGGCGCTCGGCGCGCACACGAAGTCCGGCCTCCTCAAGCGTCTCCTTGACCGTGTTGTCCGCGGGAGATTGATCGACATCGCACCAGCCGCCGGGAAGTGCCCATGTGCCGTTATTTTCGCGTACCAGCAGCAGCCGTCCCTCCGTGTCGAACACGGCTGCGCGTGTGTCCACCTTGGGCGTTTGATAGCCGGTCTCATTACAGAACAGCGTCTGAACTTTTCCAAACGGCAGCTCGGTCTGGTAGGACAGCATCTCGGCAGCGATCTCGCGCACACGCGTATAACGCTCGCGGTCGTAAACGTCTCTGCCATAGGTCAGGCCGGCCTGTGCAAGGCTTTGCAGCTCGATCGCCCAATGAAGCCACGGTTCCTGCATGGTAACTCTCCTTTGTTTTTTTAATCATATCACACGGCGCACCGCTTTTCCAGCCTTCCTTAAACAAATCTTAAGGAATTGCCCGATTGTTTCTTAAGCCGCCGCTGCGGTATAGTATAGGCACAAAGAGAAAGGTGGGAGCTTCATGAAATTCTTTGAAACCCTGAACATTGTGCTGATGCTCGCGTTTCTGCTGTGCTACGCGTATCAGTTCGCCTACATCCCGCTGGCGCATCTGCTGCGTGCCAAGCCGCACAAAAAGTCCACGCTGCACCGCTACGCCGTGCTGATCTGTGCCAGAAACGAGCAGACCGTTATCTGCGATTTGATCGACAGTCTGCACGCCCAGACCTATCCGCAGGACAAGCTGAAGATCTTCGTCATGGCCGACAACTGCACCGACGCCACGGCCTGCGTTGCGCGCGGCGCGGGCGCAACGGTCTACGAGCGTTTCGACACCGCGCACGTCGGCAAGGGCTATGCCCTCGATGCACTGCTGAGAAACATTGCACACGACGAGCCGAAGGGCTTCGACGGCTACTTTGTATTTGACGCGGACAATCTGCTGCGCCCGGACTACGTTGAGCGCATGAACGAGACATTTTCCGACGGCAACGACATCATCACTAGCTATCGCAACTCCAAAAACTACGGCGATAACTGGATCTCCGCCGGCTACGGCCTGTGGTTCCTGCGCGAATCGAAATATCTCAACCATGCGCGCACGCTGCTTGGCACAAGCTGCGCAGTCTCCGGCACGGGCTTCCTGTTCAGCCGCAGGGTGCTCGAGGAGCAGGGCGGCGGCTGGCCGTTTCATCTTCTGATCGAGGACATCGAATTCTCCGTCTCGCACATTCTGGACGGCTATAAAATCGCCCTCTGCCCGGAGGCCGAGCTGTTCGACGAGCAGCCCGTAACCTTCCGGCAATCGTGGCGGCAGCGCATGCGCTGGTCGAAGGGGTATCTTCAGGTTTTGCGGCAATACGGCGGAAAACTTCTCGCCGGTATTTTCAAAGGCAGCTTTTCGTGCTATGATATGTCCATGAACATCCTGCCGGCCTTTGTGCTCAGCGTTTTGAGCACGGTGTCGAATCTGTCGCTGCTGACGCTGCAGATTGCAAACGGCGCAGGCGCGGCGGAGGCCACGCTTGCCATCCTGCAAATGCTCGGCTCGATGTACCTGACGCTCTTTGTCATCGGCGCAATCACCACGGCGACGCAGTGGAAAAAGCTCCACACGACCGCGTGGAAAAAGGTGCTTTATGCCTTCACCTTCCCGGTGTTCATGTTCACCTACATTCCCATTTCCATCGCGGCGCTCTTTGCCAAGGTCGAATGGAAGCCCATCACCCACAGCGTCACGGCAAAGCAGGTAAATCTGATTCAATAGAGGAGAAACGGCTATGTATCACATTCTGGTCTGCGACGACGAAAAGGACATTGTCTCCGCGCTGCGCATCTATCTGACCTCCGACGGCTATCAGGTTCATGAGGCCTATACCGGCGCACAGGCGCTGGAAATTCTCGCCCGTGAGGACATTCAGCTCGTGCTGCTCGACGTTATGATGCCGCAGATGGACGGTCTGACCGCGCTGGCACGCATCCGGCAGGAAAACAACGTTCCCGTCATTCTTCTCACCGCAAAATCCGAGGACACGGACAAGATTCTCGGTCTGAACGTCGGCGCGGACGATTATGTAACCAAGCCCTTCAACCCCGTGGAGCTTCTGGCGCGCGTGCGTTCCCAGCTGCGCCGGTATTTGCAGCTCGGCGGCGGCCAGACAAGGCCCTCGCAGACCTGCATCGGTGCGATTGCTCTGGACGACGATGCCAAGGCCGTCACACTCGACGGCGAACCGGTCTCGCTGACACCGCGGGAATATGACATTCTGAAGCTGCTCATGCAGAACGCCGGGACGGTCTTTTCTCCCAAGGAGATCTACCGCCGCGTCTGGGGCGGCGAGCCTTACGGTGCTGAGAACGCCGTCGCGGTGCACATCCGGCATCTGCGCGAAAAACTCGAAATCAATCCGGCCGACCCACACTATCTCAAGGTAGTCTGGGGACAGGGCTATAAAATGGAGCGTGATTTGCGATGAAAAAACTGCTTTCCAGTCTGGCCGCAAAGGCCGTGGCTATGATTCTTCTGGTCGTCATGCTGCTCGTTGCGACGGCCTCGGTGGTCGGAACGGTCGTTCTGGTCGGTGACAACGGCTATCTCGACAACGGAAAAAGCCTCCGCCAGTCGCTGCTGTCCACCGTGGTCTATCAGGCCGCACGTGATCTGGAGCCGCTGATGGATATGCTGGGGCAAAACGACACGCAGTGGATCGGCTATGATACCATTGTGTCTTATTACGAGCAGGAATACGATGCAGCGGCGTCAAATCTCTGCATCCGCATCACGGACGAGGACGGCAAAACGCTGTTCCAGAACCGTGAATATGCGGATTTCATCCCCGAGACGGAATATGCGCTGAGCTGGAACGTCAAGACCGGCGAGACCTACACGCGGTACACGCGCACCTTCGCCAGCGCAGAGGAGATGTACCAAACCTTCGACTACTCCCCCGATCCCATTTTCAGCTATAATTACGACGAGGATCCGGCGACCGGCAAGGTCACGGCGACCTACACTGTCTGCAAAACCACGGAGGCCGTTGTCTGGCTGCGCGTCGCCGTCCTGCAAACAATGCAGGCAGACGATGCCTGTCTGCGTGCCGTCGCCTTTGCCGACAAGCTCATTGGCCTGCGCGATTTTCTCGTGCCGGTTGCGATTCTTGCGCTGTGCATTGCGCTGGCCATGTTTATTTTCCTTCTGTGTGCAGCCGGGCACAAGGCAGGCGTGGAGGGCATCCACCTCAACTGGGTGGACAAAATCCCATTTGATCTTTATCTCGCCGCGCTGGTTCTCGTCTTCGTCGGAAGCGTCGAGCTGGTGGCAGGCTGGGGGCCGTACCATACGTGGCAGCAGATTGCCACAGGCGCGCTCATCGCCGTATGGCTGTTTCTGGGGCTTTCGCCCGTGCTCAGCTTCGCTTCGCGTGCAAAAGCGGGCAAATGGTGGCGAAACACCTTGATCTTCTATGTGCTGCGCTTTATCTGGCGCACGCTGCGGAAGATCGGGCGCGGTATTGCTTACCTCTGCCGTCACCTTCCGCTCGTGTGGAAAACGGCGCTTGTCTGCCTTGCGGTCAGCGTTCTGGAATTGATTGCGCTTCTCCTGTTCGCTGAAGGCGACGTCGTGGTGCTCTGGCTGATTGAGAAGCTGCTGCTCGTTCCGCTGGTGCTTCTTGCCGCGGTCAATCTGCGCGCGCTGCAAAAGGGCGGCGAGGCCCTTGCCGAGGGCGATATGGACTACCGCGTGAGCACGCGGGCGATGCTGCCGGACTTCCGCCGCCATGCAGAAAATCTCAACAGCATCAGCCTCGGCATGCAAAAGGCCGTTGAGGTGCAGATGCGCAGCGAGCGCATGAAGGCCGAGCTGATTACGAACGTCTCCCACGACATCAAAACGCCCCTGACGAGCATCGTCAACTACGTCGATCTGCTCAAGACGGCAGGGCTGAATTCCGAGCACGCTCCGGAATATCTTGAGGTGCTCGACCGCCAGTCCGCACGCCTGAAAAAGCTGACGGAGGATCTGGTCGAAGCGTCCAAAGCCTCCACGGGCAACATCGCCGTTCACGCAGAACGGACGAATGTGAACGTCCTGCTCGCACAGGCAGCAGGCGAATATGAAGAACGTCTGCGCGAGCACGCTTTGGAGCCAGTGCTGGAATTCAAGCTGCCCGAGGCTTATATCTGGGCGGACGGCAGGCTTCTGTGGCGCGTGCTGGATAATCTTCTGAACAACATCTGCAAGTATTCTCTGGAGCACACGCGCGTGTATATCCAGACGGAGGCGTGCGGAGGGCTTCTGAGCGTGACCTTTAAAAACATCTCACGGGACGCGCTCAACGTTCCCGCCGAGGAGCTGATGGAGCGCTTTGTGCGCGGAGACGCATCGCGCAGCGCCGAGGGCAGCGGCCTCGGTCTCTCCATCGCACGCAGCCTGACGGAGCTGCAAGGCGGTCAATTTGCGCTGCACATCGACGGCGACCTGTTCAAGGCCGAGCTGACCTTCCCGCTTCTTCCAACAGAGAGCTGAATATCTGAAATAAGGCTGCCTCCGAAAATCGGAGGCAGCTCAGCGTGTCGAAAAACTCTTTTCGGCACGCTGACAGACTGCGAAATAGTTCGGAAGACAAGCAACTCACGCCCGTCGGCGTACATAGGTACGGTAGGGCGTGAGTTGCGCAGTAAGTCAAAATCCCTGCGTAGCAAGCTGGTTTTCAGACTGTAAAGTTTGAAATCTCCGACTTTTGTAAATGAAATCCAGAGAGCAAAAATCCATTGAATTGTGAACCGATTTTGACGGTTACGGACTTTTTTGACAGTTTGGGCTGCCTCCGAAAATCGGAGGCAGCTTCTTTAAACCTTGTGGAAGCGGTACTCGATGTACTTTTGAAACTTCTCCCCTGCGCGCAGCGTCGCCTGCGGCCAGTCGGCATGATGCGGGCTGTCGGGATAGACCTCCGGCTCGAGCGCAATGCCGCCGCCTGCGACGAACGGCTCCGTCAGCCCTTCCCCGGAGTAGATCTGGAGCGCGGGATAATCCGTCCAGATCTCCATCTCCATGCCGTTTGCGCGCATGGTGCAGGCGTGTTCGCCGCGCAGCACAAAGGCGTCGTCATAGTAGCCCGCGACCGGGCGCAGCGTTCTGAAATCATAGCGGCTGCCCTCAACCGGCGCAAGCTCCCCCGTGGGAATCAGCTCGCCGTCCACGGGCAGATGATAGTCCGCCAGAATGGCCAGCTCAGAGCCGAGTGCGGGGCGTTCGCCCGTGAAATTGAAATACGCATGCGTCGTGGGTGCAAAGAGCGTCTCTGCATCCGTCATACCCTCGAGCGAGAGTCGCACGCGGCCGTTTTCGACGGCGTATGTGACCGACGCTTCGACGTTGCCGGGATAACCGCCCTCGCCCGCCGGAGAATACAACGTGAAGCGAACGGCGTTCTCGCCCGCCTTCTCGCCCTTCCAGCGCCGGCGATGGAAACCGGGATTGCCGCCATGCAGATGGTTGCGGCCGTCGTTGCAGTCAAGCCGGTAAGTCTCGCCGCCGATCACTACCTCACCGCGCGCAATACGGTTGGCATAGCGCCCGACGATCAGTCCGATGCAGGACGTGGTCTGCTCATAGCCCTTTGGGCTGTCGTAACCGAGGACACACTCCTGCCCCGCGAATTTCATGGAGACGAGTGCCGCGCCCAACTCGCACACGCGCAGCTCCACATCGCCCGACTGAATGCAGAAGGCCAGATCATTGCCGAATAAATAGGGTGTTACCATGTTGTTTTCCTCCCCGAATGTGCTTCAAAGCTGCTTATATCATAGCGCAGCCGCCCGCAGCTTGTCAAGCGCGGAGCGCATTTACAAAAAAATCTCGTAAAAACAAAAAAAGGTGTTGCATTTTTGGTGAAAATCTGATACAATAGTTCTGCGCTTGAGAGAGCGCGCGAATATGGGGGTATAGCTCAGCTGGGAGAGCGCTTGAATGGCATTCAAGAGGTCAGCGGTTCGATCCCGCTTAT